>NZ_CP042425.1:8400000-9378099 GCF_008254045.1 Limnoglobus roseus
GCTGCCGTGCCACGAAATGTCCGCGACCTGCGTCGCCGACTTCGCGTCCGCCTTCTGCTCGACGATCTTGTCGACGTTGCTGTAGACGTTGTTCGTGCCGTGCCAGATGTCGGCCGTCTGCTTCTCGCCGTAGGTGATCTTGTTGAAGCCGAAGAAGATGCCGCGGTGGTGAGGGAAGAGGAAGTCTTTTGTGAGCGGGTGGGCACCGCTGCTCAGGTTCACCGTGCCGGTCTTCGGGTCGAAGACCTGGTGGAACGGCTTGAAGCTCATGTAGTGGGTGTCCTTCGTCGCGCCGTCGCGGGGCTTGTTGACGAAGCGGAGGACTTCGCGGTCGCCGTACTTCAGGTCGACGTACTCGCCCTTCGTTTCCTCGAAGTGGAAGGCGTCCTTCGGCGCTTGTGCCGAGAGGAGGCCGATGCTCAGGAATAAGGCGCCCAGGGAGTAGGAGAGACGTTTCATGGTGCTCACTTGCTGAAGACGAATTTCTTCGGGTTACCCGTGCCGAGGGGACCGCCGTGCGGTCGCCACAATACTAGCGTTTCGATCTCTTTCGCCAACGCGAAATCCTTATCCGTGATGCCGCCGGCGTCGTGCGTCTTGAGCTTCACCCAGAGTTTGCCCCAACTGACGCTCAGGTCGGCGTGGTGCCACGCGGCTTCGCACAGGTAGCCGACGGCGTTGACGGCCATCAGCGTCTGCGGCCAGCCGTCGGTGTTGTACTTCCGGCGAATCCAGCCGTCTTCGAGGTACCACTCGGTCAGGCCGTGCTCGGCGAACTTGGCCGCCACTTCCTCGTCGGAATAAGTTTTCTTCTCGGCCATCGTTGTTCCTCCACCGCGGTTCCCCTATCACCCAACATACCATGACACCACGCGACCGCCTGCAAATCCTCTTCCGCGAACGGGCCCTCCAGTTCGGCGACTTCACGCTCGCGTCCGGCAAGAAGTCGTCGTACTACGTGAACTCGAAGAAGGTGCTCTTCCACGCGGAGGCGATCACCCTCCTCGGCGAACTGCTGTACGAGGCGACGGCCGACCTGGACATTCAGGCCATCGGCGGCCTGGAAGTTGGCGCGATCCCGATGGCCGCTGCCACTCTCACGGCCTTCCACCGCCACGGCCGACCGCTGGAAGGGTTCTTCGTTCGCAAGCAGGCGAAGGAACACGGCAGCAAGGAGCGGCTCGAAGGCCAAGTGAAGGCCGGTGACAATGTGGCAGTCATCGACGACGTGCTGACGACCGGCGGCAGCGTCGTGCAGGCCATCGAAGCCGTCGAAGCGTTGGGAGCGAGAGTGCTGCGGGTGGTGTGCATCTGCGACCGCCTGCAGGGTGCCCGCGAGGCGCTGGCGAAGTACGACTTCCGGCCCATCTTCACCATCAAGGATTTCGGCATCGAGCCGCCGAAAAACTGAACCACCTGGAGTAAGCGATGCGTTACGCCGCCGTGATCGAGTACATCAAGGACACCGCCAAAGTCGGCGAAATTCGCCCGAAGCACCGCGAGTACCTGGACTCGCTGTTGAAGGGCGGGCAGTTGGCGTGTGCCGGGCCGTTCCTCGACGATTTCGGGGCGCTCATCGTGTACGAAGCCGACTCTGTCGAGGCGGCCGAGAAACTGATCCGGGCCGACCCGTTCCACGCCGCCGGCATCTTCGTGCGGTGGGATGTGCGGCCGTGGAAAGTGGTGTTCCACAACCCGGACGTGATGACGAAACCGATCTGATGGGGCGAAAGCCCAGGGACGGCCGTCCCTGGGCTTTCGGTCATTTGACCGCCAGCACCACGTCGATCGGCGTCGTCGTGCGGCAGCCGGTCACTTCGGTGAAGCCGATCTGCTTCAACAATTGCTCGTACTCGCCCAACGTCCGCTCGCGGCCCTCGGTGCAGGTGAGCATGTTCAAGTCTTGCAATTGCGCCCACCGCGGGCCGCTCTTATCTTCGAGTAACAGCTTCTCGGCCAGCAGTAGCCCGCCGCCCTTCGGCAAGGCTTCGTAAATCCGCGTTAGCAACTTCACGCACTTCGCTTCCGACCAGTCGTGCAGAATCCGGCCGAGGGTGTACAGGTCGGCCGACGGAATCTTGTCCTCGAAAAAGTCGCCGGCCACGACTTGAATGCGGTCGGCCACGCCGCTCGTGCCGACGATCTCGTTCGCCAACGGCACGGCCGCGGCCAGGTCGAAGACGATTCCCTTAAGGTGCTTCCACCGCTTGCAGAGGGCAATCGTCAGGTGGCCGGTCGCCCCACCCAGGTCGGCCACAGTCGTGAACCGCGACAGGTCGAAGACGTTGGCGACGGCCGGCGAACTCATCGTGCCGAAGCCGTGCATGCCCATGAGGAACTCGCGCTTGCGGCCCTCGTTCTCGAAGAAGTTGCTGAAGATCGGTCCGTCGGTGCCGTAGGTCTGCTTCCAGCGGTGCGTCCCCTCGCGGACGGCGTCTTCGAGGTTCCCCCACAGCTTCCAGACCACGTCGTTCGAGTAGTTGATGTACCCCGTCATCCGTAGCGGGCTGGTCGTCGTCAGGTAGGCCGTCGCGGCGGGCGTGTTGGCGTACTTCTGCCCGTCTCGCGTCAGAAGTCCGAGGCCGACGCAGGCGTTCAGCAGGCGAATCAAGGTGTCCTCGTGCGTCTTCGTCGTCAGCGCCAGTTCGGGGCCGGTTTTCGGGCCGCCGGCCAGCGCGTCGAACAGGCCGAGCGAGACGGCCGCGAACATCGTCTTCGACCGGCGGAACGCTTCGATGTAGTCGAGAACTAGCGACGGGTCCGGCGGCGTGATGTCGGTCGGCATGGAGAGGTTCTCGAAAGGTTATTCGGGTTTCGTCGGCTTCTCGACTTGTTCCCACAGTAGGTCGCGGCAGCCGAAGTACAGGTCCGAGCCGCGGAAGTCGTGGACGCCGGCCCGCTCGCCGGGTTGGAGCGACCAGGAATCGAGCGTGATGAAGAACTGAGACTGGAAGTAGCCGAAGTGCGCGTCGGGAACCTTCCCCGGCGAGCCCGCGGGCCGCTTCAAAATCCGCATCTCGTCCACGCCGACGAGTCGCAAGTGCAACCTCACCGGCCGCGGGTCGTCGTCCAGGTTCTTGATCGCCGGCATCAGCCGCAGAAATACGTCCACGACGAGTTGCCCCTTGCGGTACGCCTGCTTCACGCGGAGCAAGCGTGCTCCGGCGAACTTGAACTGGCGGGCGAAGTTCGGCAGGTCTTGCGGGATGAGCTTGTTCATGGGTGTCAGGCTCTTTGGAACCGATGCGGAAGCGACGGGGGTCGAGCGACAGTCTTCACCACCCCATCGCTTCTGCTCCGGGTTCCACGGAATCATACGTAAGAATCGAACACGCGAACCTTCGACCAGTTCGACTTCTGCTCGTCGATGAACTTGTTGTGCGTCGCGTCGTCCTGGTAGGCGTCGTGAGCGGCCTTCGTCTCGAACACGAGGTGCAGGCCCACGTCCCAGTCGCGGTCGTTGACCTCGCGGGTTAGTTCCGCGCACAGCGGGCCGGCCGCGAAGAACGCGATGCCGGGTTGCACGTTCAGGTACTTGTGACAGGCCGCGACGAGTTCCGCGACCTTCGCGGGGGACTTGTCCTTGAGGCCGAAGAAGACGTTGTGGGCGAGGCGTTGAGAGGCCATCGGAAAGCTCCGGGGTTAAACGTCGGGAATCTCTAACTCGTCAATCGGGTCGCCGGGCGGCTTCGGCAGCGGCGGCGGGATCGTCACGTTCGCGAAAATCTCGTCCAGCGATTGCACCACGCCGAGCAGCGACGCGGCTGCCATCTCGAAGTTGGTGTGCGGTGAGAACTCCCTGAAGTGGTCGCGGAAGTAATGGGCCACGCGGCGGACTTTCCCGACCTTGCCCTTCAACCGCCGCAGGAACTCCGGCACGTCACCTCGCTGGTGAGCGGGTTCGACGGCCCGGACGGTGTCGTACAGCGTCCGCGGCACGTCGAGCATTTCGGCGTTGTCCTGAATTTCGTCCGCGTGCTTCAGGAACGTGCGGATCATCCAGGCGTGGGCCAGCACCGCGTTCAGCCGGGCGACCGCCTCGTCCGGCGTCACGACCCGGCTTCCGCCGGCTTCGCGGCCGCAGGCTTCGGCGCGGGTGCGGCCTTACTCGCCTCGGACGCTTCCTTCGAGTACAGCACCAGGAACGTCCCGACGGCGACGAACAAGATGCCCAGCGGCAGGTGCCACGACGGGATCACCAAATCGAAGTGCCAGGGGTTGCCCGGTTTCGGGTGCCAGACGAGGCTCATCAGCGTGTTAATCAGAGGGGCGAGGCAAAAAATCAGCGGTGCGATGTAAATGCGGTACGAGGCCAGGTAGGTGCTTCGTTCGGCCTGGAACGCCGTCAACTCGGCCTTGATGCTCTCTTGCTTCACTGGGTCTGGCTCGGCCTGGATGCTGGCGGTCAGGGCGGTGACTTGCGTGTCGAACTCGCCCTTCGCAGTTTCGGTCGCGGCCTTGCTGGCGAAGATCACGCAGATCGCGCCGATGGCCCCCATCACGCCAGCGAGGCCGCTGAACACGAGGCCGTTCGGCTTCCAGTCCGGCTTGTCTTCGCTGTTGAGGAGCATCATCACGACCGGGATGACGACGGCCATGACGAAGTACGCGATGCCGACGCACAGGATCGACGCCAGCCGCCCGCCGATGGTCCCCGGTTTGGTGGTGAGTTCGGTGCCGCCGTAGAAGATGATCGGGACGTACGTACCCCACGCCAGCCCGGCGATAATCACGTAAGCCCACCACGGCAAACTCGTCATTCGGCAATCCTCGGCAAGAGAGAGCGGACGCCGGTTAATGTACAGACGGGGCGACACGTCGGCCGTTGCGAGTTTCCCCGCCTCACGGCACACCGTTCGCGGCTTCAGTACGGAAACTCGGGAAGTGAGGTGCGATCATGGTGCTGGTTCTAATGGGCGTGTCCGGCTCGGGCAAAACGACAGTCGGCAAGCTGCTGGCCGCAGACCTCGGCTGGACGTTCGTGGAAGCCGACGACTACCACCCGGCCGCCAACGTCGAGAAGATGAAGGGCGGCACGCCGTTGACCGACGACGACCGCCGCTCCTGGTTGGGTGCCCTACGGCACGAAATCGACGGAGCCTGCCGCCGCGGCGAGAACGTCGTCCTGGCGTGTTCGGCCCTCAAGCACGCCTACCAGAACTACCTGGAACAGCACGAACCGGACTGCGTCTCTTACGTCTACCTGCACGGCTCGGAGGAACTGCTCCGCAGCCGGCTGGAAGCCCGCAAGGGCCACTTCATGAACCCGAAACTGCTGGAAAGCCAGCTCGAAACGCTGGAACCGCCGACCGACGCGATCCGCGTGGACGTGACCCCGCCGCCGGCGGTCATTGCCAAGAACATCCGGCAGAAGCTCGGCTTTTAGCCGATCACGGGAACGTCTTCGCCGAGAGCGGTGGCGAGTTCGATGGCGTGGTCTTGCTCGTCGATGAGAATCTCGCGAATCACCTCGGCCATCGCGTACTCGCCCAACCCCTCACACTGCCGGACGCGCTCGCGGTAGTTTTTGATCGTCTCGACTTCGGCTTCCAGGTCGAACCGCAACATCGCCTTGGCCTCGTCGGAAGTCTTGACCGGCTTCGGCGTCACAGTGGGTTGCCCACCGAGGTAGTCGATCTGCTTGGAAATCTTGAGGGCGTGGTCGAGTTCTTCCTTCGCGTGCTGTTCCAGTTCCTTCGCGATGTGCATGTACTCGGCCCCTTTGATGACCTGCGAGTACACGACGTATGCGATGACCGCCTGGTACTCGCGCGACAGGTCTTCGTTCAGGTGAGCGATCAGTTGCTTGCGGTCGATCTTGGACGTGTCAGCCATGAGAGCCTCGGGAACAAGGGGAGGATGTACCTCGTTCCCGTCGCAACTCTGGTGCCGGGCGACGATGTCTGATTTCTCGTAAAATGGAAGCGACAACCGTCATTGCCTACAGGGAGCCGTCATGGCCGAGCCGTACAAGATCGTGATCGGGCTGGAAGTTCACGTGCAACTGCTGACGAAAACGAAGCTCTTCTGCTCGTGCCCGAACAAGTTCGGCCTGCCGCCGAACTCGGCCGTCTGCCCCGTCTGCCTCGGCCTGCCGGGGTCGCTGCCCGTGATGAACCGTCAGGCGTTCGACCTGGCGCTGAAGGCCGCACTCGCGCTGAATTGTCAAATCGCCTCGCACGCCGACCAGAAGCCCGGGTTCACGAAGTGGGACCGCAAGAACTACTACTACCCCGACCTGCCGAAAAACTACCAGATTAGCCAGTACGACCTGCCGTTCAGCCACGACGGGTTCCTGGACATCAACGTCCACCCCGACCCGAAGAAGGGGTACACGGCGAAGAAGGTCGGCATCATCCGGGCGCACCTCGAAGAAGACGCCGGCAAGAACATCCACGACGAGTCCGGCCGCGGCGGCGACACCCGTGTGGACCTGAACCGCACCGGCACGCCGTTGCTGGAGATTGTCTCGCACCCGGACATGAACAGCCCGGAGGAAGCGATCGCGTACCTGGAAGAAATCCGCCTCATGCTCCGCGAACTCGGCGTCTCCGACTGCGAAATGCAAGAGGGCAGCCTGCGCTGCGACGCGAACGTGAACGTCCACATCCCGAAGGCCGACGAGCCAAAGGGATACGCCGCGACGCCGCTAGTCGAGATCAAGAACCTGAACAGCTTCCGCTCCGTCGGCCGGGCGATTACCTACGAGGCGAAGCGGCAGTACGAGCAGTTCCAGAAAGACCCGGTCGGCTACCGCATCGACAAACTGCTGAAGACGACCGCCGGGTGGGACGACCCACGCGGCCGCACGGAAGTGCAACGGCACAAAGAAGAGGCCGCCGACTACCGTTACTTCCCGGAACCGGACCTTGTGCCGGTGATCGTCACGAAGGAGCAACTCGACGCCGTGAAGGCGACGATGGGCGAACTGCCGCAGGCCCAACGACAGCGGTTGCAAACGCAGTACGGCCTCTCGCCGAGCGACGCCGAAGTGTTCGTGGCGAAGGGCCGAAAGACCGTCGCGTACCTGGAAGAAGTCGCGAAGATCGTCGGCGACGGCAAGGCAGCCGCGAACCGCATCAGCGACCTCGTCTTCCCGGCCCTGAACGAGCGGAAGGAAGAGATTGACGAGTTTCCCGTGACCGCCGCTGCCTACGCCGACTTCGTGAAGCAGACCGGCAGCCTGAACAAGCAAGACCGCGTGGACGTGTTCAAGATCGTGCTGGAGAAGGGCGTGAGCGTCGAAGACGCGAAGACGGCCGCCGGCATCAAGGCCGTGGACGAGTCGGCGTTGCGCGAGTCGGCGAAGGCGGCGATTGCCGCGAACGCGAAGGCCGTCGCCGACTTCAAGGCCGGCAAGGACTCCGCAAAGATGGCGATCGTCGGCTTCGTGATGAAGAACAACAAGGGTGCGCCGAACGACGTGGTCCGCAAGCTCGTGGACGAAGAACTGGCGAAGGTGTAACCTCGGGGTCGACTCAAATCAAGTTGGGAGGGCCTTGCGGCCCTCCCAACTTGTTTCACTTCGCGACGAACTTCTTGATCTGGTACTTCGCCCCGTCGCCGTCGAGCCATGTCTGAAACTCGGCCTTCATGTGCGCATTGAAGTCGCCGTTGCCGTTGAACGCGGCCGGCTTCCACTTGTCGGCGGCCGTCATGCCGAGGCGGGTGAACGTCTGGTACGGGGCTGGCACGCCGGTATCGGCCTTCGACCAGTCCGATTCCAGGATCGTCTGAAGGATCAGCTTGCTCTCGTCGGCCGGAACGAGTTCGGTCTTCGCGCCGCCGGCCGGGGCCGTGCGGTACTTCGCCACCAGCATCGCGGCCGCGAAATAGCGGTCGGCGTTCTCCTTGGTCTTCAGCGACTTCATCGGGTCTTCGAACACCGCCACGGCCTTCTTCGCTAGTTCCAGGTCGGCTTTATAGTTCTCGGCCTTCGCCTCGATCGGCTGGCTGTTCCAGTTAAAAGTATAGACGCCCGCGTCGGCTTGCTTTGCGAGGAAGAACAACCCCTCGGCCCCTTCTTGGAAGTCGAACATCGACATGGCCCCGCGGCGACCGCCCCCGGCAGCAGGTTGGAAGGCGACCTTGATGTGCGTCTCGTTCTTCGCCCCGTGCAGGGCGTCGGCGATCTTCACCACCGCCACCTTGTAGCTCACCTTCTGCGACGAACCGGGGTACGACGGCAGTTCGACCTCGTCCTTCTCGATGGCCGTGACCTTACCAGTCACGACGACATCAGCCGACGCCGCCCGGATGGCGACCCCCGGCGGGGCCGCGACCTTCAGAAACGCCTCGGCGTGAACCGCGGCCATCGTGAGCGTCAAGGCGAGGCCGGCAAGGAAACGGCGGAACATGGTCCATTCTCCGGGCGGAAGGTGTCCCGGTAGTGTATCCGTCGCGGATACCCGGCGCCGAGGTGTTACCGTCCCGTGACATCCCGCAGCGCCGCTTCCAGGTCGGCGAAACGGAAGGTAAAGCCCGCGTCCGTCAACCGCTGCGGGAGGACACGCTGTCCGCCGAGGATCGATTCCGCGATCTTGCCGAGGGCGAGGCGGAGGGCGAAGCCGGGGGCGGGCAGCCAGTGCGGGCGGTGCAGCACCTTGCCGATGGTGCGACCGAGTGTGTCGTTGGTGACCGGGTTCGGCGAAGTGGCGTTGCACGGGCCGGTCAGCGTTGCCGTGTCGAGCGCGAAGAGTAAGAGGCGGGTCAGATCGGTGTGGTGAATCCAACTGAAGAACTGCCGGCCCGACCCGATGCGGCCACCGGCGAACAGTTTGTACGGCCGAAGGAGGGTGGGCAGCGCCCCGCCCTTCGGGTCGAGGACGATGCCCAACCGCGGGTGGACGACCCGAACGGCGGCGCGAGCCGGGTCGGCAGCGGTTTCCCACTCACGGCAAACGTCGGCCATGAAGCCGCTGCCGGGCGACGAGGCTTCCGTCAGCACCTCGTCGCCACGGTTGCCGTAGTAGCCGACGGCGGACGCGGAGATCAGTACCTTTGTGCGACCGGGAGTCTTTGCGAGCGTCTCAGCGATCAGCCGCGTGCTGTTGACGCGGCTGTCGCGAATCCGCTGCATGAACGCGGCCGTCCACCGATGCGCGAAGATGTTCTCGCCGGCCAAGTGCACGACGGCATCGCAGTCAGCGAGTGCGTCCTGCCACGACCCCGGCTGCGCGGGGTCGCCGACGAGGCCACCGGGCGTCGGCTTGCGGGAGAGTGTGACGACGGAGTCGCCGCGGTCCCGCAAGGCCGCGATGAGGCGAGACCCGACGAGACCCGATGCGCCAGTGATGAAGACGTTCATGGCGTTATGGTAGGCAGGCGAGCCGAGCGGCGTCAGCCGCCGGGTGAATCTCGTTGCCATTCACCCGGCGGCTGACGCCACTCGGCTCGCCCTCAGTCGGTGCCCGGGCCGACCATCTTCTCCGGCCGCACGATTTGGTCGAATTTCTCAGCCGTCAGCACGCCGCTGCCGTCCTTGAGTGGCGGGGCGAGTTTCACCGCCTCGTCACGGAGCGTCGTGCCGTTGTGGTGGGCCGTCTTCGCGATCTTTGCCGCCGCGTCGTAGCCGATGTGCCGGTTCATCGCCGTCACCAGCATCAGCGAGTTGCTCAGGTGGGCGGCAATCTGCTTCTTGTTCGGCTCGATACCGGACGCACAGTGTTCGGTGAACATGTGGCAGGCGTCGGTGATGAGCCGGACGGAGTGCAGGAAGTTGTGGATGATGACCGGCTTGAACACGTTCAGTTCGAAGTTCCCCTGCGACGCGGCGAAGCCGATGGCGGCGTCGTTGCCCATCACCTGCACGCACACCATCGTCATCGCTTCCGATTGCGTCGGGTTCACCTTGCCCGGCATGATCGACGAGCCGGGTTCGTTCTCGGGAATCGTGATCTCGCCCAGGCCGCAGCGGGGACCGGACGCCAGCCACCGCACGTCGTTGGCCATCTTCATCAGGGCCGTCGCCAGGGCCTTCAACGCGCCGCTGGCGAAGACGAGTGCCTCGTGGCCGGCGAGGGCGGCGAACTTGTTCGGGGCGGTCACGAACGGCAGCTTCGTCAGGTCGGCGATCTGCTTCGCCACACGCACGGCGAACTCCGGGTGGGCGTTCAACCCAGTGCCGACGGCCGTGCCGCCGAGGGCGAGTTCGGACAGGCCGGGCAGGCTTTGCTCGATGGCCTTGATGCCGTTGTCGATCTGCGCGACGTATCCGCTGAACTCTTGGCCGAGCGTCAGCGGCACGGCGTCCATCAGATGCGTGCGGCCGATCTTTACCACGTCCTTGAACTGCTCGGCCTTCTTGTGCAACGTCTCGCGGAGTTCCTTCACGCTCGGGATGAGCCGGTGAACGACTTCCTCCGCGGCGGCGATGTGCATGGCCGTCGGGAAGGTATCGTTCGACGACTGCGACATGTTCACGTCGTCGTTCGGGTGGATCGGCTTCTTCGACCCCATCTCGCCGCCGGCCATCTCGATCGCGCGGTTCGAGATGACCTCGTTGACGTTCATGTTCGTCTGCGTGCCGCTGCCGGTCTGCCAGATGCGCAGCGGGAAGTGCCCGTCGAGCGTGCCGGCGATCACCTCGTCGGCCGCCTTCTCGACGAGCGCGAGTTTCTCTTTCGGAAGAAGTCCGAGGCCGGCGTTGGTCATCGCGGCCGCCTTCTTGAGCGTGCCGAACGCCCGGATGACCGCCCGCGGCATCGTGTCGTCGCCGATGGCGAAGTGAATCAGCGAGCGGGCCGTCTGGGCGCCGTAATAGCGGTCGGTCGGCACCTCGATCTTGCCCATCGTGTCGGTTTCGATTCGCGTCGCGGCCATGTTGAAGAGGCTCCAAGATTGGGTGGAAGTGGGGTCATTGTAGGACGCAGAAACTGCCTGCCATGCCTCGACGAACCTGGGGCAATCTGCGAAACTGTCAGTCTTCTCCCGTAAGGAGGTTAGCGGATGAAACGACTGATTCTGGCCGTTGCCGTGCTGGCGGCGGTGGCGGGTCGCGGTTCCGGCCAGCAAATCCCGACGACGGCCGATTATTTGAAGGGCATCAAGGCCGTCGGCCGCGAAGGGCAAGGCAACGACGTAGCCGCCTCTTGCTGGAAGGGGCTTGTGGCGACCGGCGAGGCGGCCCTGCTGCCCACCCTGGAAGCATTTGCCGGGGCCAACCCAACGGCCGCCAACTGGCTGCGGTCGGCCGTGGACGCGATTACCGAGGGTGAAGAGAAGGCCGGGAAGAAGCTCCCGACCGAGGCGTTGAGGACGTTCCTGACCACGACCACGCACGACCCGGCGGCCCGCCGTATCGCTTACGAAGTGCTGGCGAAGGCCGACCCGACCGCGGCCGAGAAAATCATCCTGAGCCTGCGGGACGACCCCAGCGTCGAACTCCGCCGCGACGCCATCGCGAAGGCCATCGCAACGCTCAAGGACGGCGACAAGGTGCCCGAAAGCCTGTTCACCGCCGCCCGCGACAAGGACCAAGTCGAGGAGATCGGCAAACGGCTCAACAAGTCTGAGGCGGACATCACGAATCACTTCGGCTTCATCCCGAAGTGGCACGTCGTCGGCCCGTTCGACAACACGAAAGGCGAGGGCTTTGCGAAGGCGTACCCGCCGGAACAGGGCGTGGACCTGAAGGCGACCTACGACGGCAAAGGCGGCGCGAAGGTCACCTGGAAGGCCGCCACGGCGAAGGCGAAGGACAAGGAGTACGCCCTCGTCGACCTGAACGCCGAACTGACGAAGCACAAGGACGCCGTGGCCTACGGCTTCGCCGTGATCGAAGTCGCGAAGGAAACGCCGGTCGAACTGCGGGCCGGGTCGATCACGTCGATCAAGATGTTCGTGAACGGCAAAGAAGTCTTCGACCGCGACGAGTACCACCACGGCATGAAAATGGACCAGCACGTCGGCAAGGCAACGCTGAAGACGGGTAAGAACGAACTCCTCGTGAAGATTTGCCAGAACAACATGACCGAACCGTGGGCGCAAAGCTGGGCGTTCCAGTTCCGCGTGTGCGACGCCACCGGCGGCGCGATCCCGTTCAAGCTCCTTTCGCCGGAGGCCAAGTGATGCGAAAGTTTCTGCTCTTGTTCCTGCTCACGGGGACCGCGTCGGCGGCCGAGTGGAGCCAGTTTCGCGGGCCGGGCGGGGCCTGCGTGTCCGACGAGAAGAACCTGCCCGAGAAGTGGTCCAAGACCGAGGGGCACCGCTGGAAGACCGATCTGCCAGCCCGCGGCGTGTCTGGGCCGGTGGTGTTCGGCGATAAAATCTACCTCACGGCGTCGTCCGGCGTCCGCGACGACCGCCTGCACGTTCTCGCCTTCGACCTGAAGACCGGCAAGCAACTCTGGCACCGCCAATTCGCGGCCACCGGCGGCACGAACTGTCACCCGATGACGTGCATGGCCGCTCCGACGCCCGTCGCCGACGAGACCGGCGTCTATGCCCTCTTTGCCACCGGCGACCTCGCGGCGTTCGATGCCAACGGCACGCTCCGGTGGTACCGCTCGCTGGTCGGCGATTACCCGAGCATCACGAACCAAGTCGGCATGGCCTCGTCGCCGGTCTTGGCCGACGGCAAGCTGATTGTGCCGATGGACAACAGCGGCGACTCGTTCATTGCCGCGCTCGACCCGAAGACGGGCACGAACGTCTGGAAGACGCCGCGGTTCAAGGAAAGTAACTGGGTGACGCCGGTCGTTCGGTCGCCGGACGGGCGGACGGCCGAAATCCTGTTCCCGGGCCGCGACGGTCTGTCGGCTTACGACGCCGCCACCGGCAAGCGACTGTGGAACTCGAAGCTCGTAAACGGCGACATCCCGACGCCGACGATCCGCGAAGACATCGTCTACGCGCCGAGCGGCGGCGTCACGACGCTGAAGTTCGAGGGCGGCGAGCCGAAGAAGGTGTGGGCGTCGGCCAAGATGGGCAGCGGCATGACCTCACCGCTGGTGTACGACGGCATGGTCTACGCGGCGAAGGACGGCGTGATGAACACCGTGGACGCCAAGACCGGCGAATCGCTGTGGTCCGAGCGGTTCAGCAAGGACAAGGCGTCGGCGTCGCCGATCGGGGCCGACGGAAAGGTGTACGTCTTCTCGAACGGCGGGAAGACGACCGTCTTCAAAGCCAGCCGCGAGATGGAGATTGTGTCGGAGAATGATCTGGGGGAAGAGATTCTGGGCACGCCCGCGGTTGCGGCCGGGGCGATCATCATCCGCACCAACAAGGCGTTGTACTGCGTCGGGGCGAAGTAGGGGGTGGCAGACCCACCCGTCGAAGCGACGGGTGGGCTTTCGGTCACTTCTTGATGGCTTTTGTCAACTCGGCGGTGACGGCTTCCTCGTCCTTCTCGTTCAGCGAAACGAACGCGAACGACTTCACGACCTTCCCCTTCACCACGACGACTGCCGTCACGTGGGCGTCGGCGTTGATGCCCCACCCGTTCGGGCCGACCCCGTCGAACACGGTGAGGGCCGTCTTCCCGAATTTGAGCGAACCCTTCGCCCGTTCCAGATACTCCTTCGACTTCGCCGCGTCGCCGACCCATACGGCAACCACCTCGGCCTTATCGGCCGCGTCACCGATCTTCTCGTCGAGTTTCTTCAGGAAGCGGAACGCCGGCCGGCCGAACTTCTCCGCGTTCACGAACAGGTAGACCGTCGGCTCGTCCTTCCGCTCGGCAGCGAAGTCGATCTCCTTGCCTTCCTTCTCACCGACGACCACCGTGACCTTCACTTCACCAACTTTCTCGCCCGCCTTCGGGCCGGACTCCACGTCCGCCTGGCACGCGGCCGCGGCGGTCAACAGCACCAGCATCGAGAACGCTTTCATCGTCACTCCTCCGGGGTCACCAACAACGGGTACTCGGCGATGGAGAGACCGAGCGTGGGAATTTGAAGTAGCCGCCGCCACCCGCGGGTGACGCGGGTTTCTTCCGCTTGGCGGTACTCGGCGTCGAATTGTCGCTTGTCGAACGGCCCCTCGCACGCCACCGGCGGGAAGTTTTCGCCCACAATGTACTGGGCCAGTCCCGGGTTGCAGGCGATGTGGCGTTCCGGCTGTAAGTGCAGCATTTCTAACGGCACTTCGCCGAGGACGTACCGCAGGTACAGGTCCGATTCGGTGATCGCTTCCACGTCGCGGCCGCAGACTTCGCAACGATAACCTTCGTCACAGCGTGCCATCTCGGTATGCTATTCAGATAAGTTCTTTCTCGCAGGTGCTCCCGTGGCGTTTCCCATCGTCGTGATCGTCGGCCGGCCGAACGTCGGCAAGTCGTCCCTGTTCAACATGCTCGCCGGCCGCCGCATTAGCATCGTCGACCCGACGGCCGGTGTCACCCGCGACCGCATCTCGACCATTCTTGAGGCCGAGGGCCGGCACTTCGAACTGATCGACACCGGGGGCATGGGCATCCTCGACGTGGACAACCTCACGGAAGACGTCGAGCGGCAAATCCGCGTGGCGATCGAGATGGCCGCCGTCGTCCTGTTCGTGGTGGACATCCGCGAAGGGGCGGCCCCGCTCGACCAAGTGGTGGCCGAGCGGTTGCGGGTCATTGGGAAGCCGGTCATCTTCGTGGCGAACAAGGCCGACGAGATGACCCACGACACGGCCGTGAGCGACCTGTTCCGCCTCGGCTACGGCGAGCCGGTGATGGTGAGCGCCAACAGCAAGCGGGGCAAGGACGAACTCGTCTTCAAGATCCTTGACGCGCTGCCGGCCGGGGTGGTCGAAGCGGCCCCGGTCGATCCGTCGTTGAAGATCGCCATCGTCGGCCGGCGGAACGTCGGCAAGAGTACGTTCATCAACAGCATCGCCCAGGAAGAACGGGTCATCGTCTCGGAAGTCCCCGGCACGACGCGGGACAGTATCGACGTGCGGTTCGAGCGGGACGGCAAGACGTACCTGGCCATCGACACGGCCGGCGTGCGGAAGAAGGGAAAGTTCGACAACGACGTGGAGTTCTACAGCCTGCACCGGGCGGAACGCTCGATTCGGCGGGCCGACGTGGTGCTGCACTTCTTCGACGCCCGCAGTCGGGTCAGCCGGGTGGACAAGCAGTTAGCCGAGTACATCGCCGAGAACAACAAACCGGCCATCGTGGTGGTGAACAAGTGGGATCTCGTCCGCCACGCGATGGAAACCGAGAAGATGGCGGACTACATCCACAAGGTCTTCCCGATGCTCGACCACGTGCCGATCGCGTTCGTGACGGCGAAGACCGGCAAGAACACGTTCCGCGTGTTCAACCTCGCCCAAGAACTGCACAAGCAAGCTGGCGAGCGCATCCCGACCGGCGAACTCAACCGCATCCTCCGGGCAGCCACCGACGCCAACGCCCCGCCGGTGCGGCACCACAACAAGCAGGGCAAAATATTCTACGCCGCCCAGGTCGGCACGAACCCACCGACGATCGCCCTGGTGACGAACGGCCCGGACACCTTCGACCAAACCTACCTCCGCTATCTGACGAAAGTGCTGCGCGACCAGGGGCCGTTCGGCGAAGTGTCGATCAAGTTCCTGCTGCGGGCGAAGGGCGAAACGACCGGCGACAGCAAATTCCACGCGGAAGTCGAGGACGAACTGCCGGCCGAACCGCAAGCGATTGAGCCGGAACCCGCCCCAGAGCCGAAGCCACGGAAGAAGAAAAAGGGTCCGCAGGTGTGGGACGTATGACCGACGAAAACCAACTCACATCCCGTCAGGCTTATCTGGCCATGTTCGAGTTTCTCCGTCGCCACTACGAGCGAGGGCCGACGGATGAGATTGGAGGCTTGCTCGGTAGCCTGTCGGTATTAGCAGACGGGACGTCGGCCGACCCCGCCTACGCCAATGATTGGGCCGAAGCCGTCGCCGCAGTTCTCACGGCCGAATCCAATGGCCGGCATGCCGAGGCAGAGTTCCGAATCGTCTGAAGTCCAGTGACCTTTAGGGTTCCACCGTCACTGGCGGGGCCTTCGGCGCGTCCAGATCGCTCGCATCCAGTCGCCCCTCGGCCAGCAGTTGGCGGAAGATCGTCACCGTCTCGCGGATGCCGTCGTCGAGCTTCGTCTTCGGCATCGGTCCCAGGTCTTTTTGCAACCCGTCGTCGGACAGGTCGTAGGCAATCGCGATCTGCGTAGTGCCGTAGGTGACGAGCTTTTCCGCCTGCGGCAGCACCCGCACCAACGCCGCGTAGAACTCGCTCATCGGCACGACTTGGCCGCGGAGGTTGTAACTCTTCGCCCCGGTGTACGGCCGTTCGAGGCTGTTCACGAACGTCTTCGCCACGTCGTCCACGTACTGGTAGTCGGTCCACCCGCCGAAGCTGATCGAGTACGGCCGGCCGAGCACAACCGCCTTGATCGCCTTCGTCGGCTCGCTCGTCATGCCGAGGTCGCGGCCGACGCCGTAGACGGTCCACGGGCGGAGGCCGACGCTGCTGACGCCGTTGTCCTGGAAGTAGAGGCGGGCGTTCCCCTCGTTGCAGCACTTGAAGACGCCGTAGTGCGTGCTGGGGATGAGTTGCACGTCATCGCCGAGGGCGGCGTTCGACTTGTACTTATCCGGCCCGCCGAAGACGGCCGCGGAACTGGCGTAGACCAACCGCTTCACCTGATCGCCGGTCGCGCGGATGGCCTCGAAGATCGCGAGCGTGCCGAGGACGTTGACCTTCGCGCCGAGCATCGGGTCGGCCCGGCACGTCGGCACTTGTAACCCGGCGAGATGGATGACGTGCGTGATTTGTTCGTCAGCGATCACTTTCGTCAGGGCGGGCAGGTCGCACACGTCGCCGGGGACGAACTGCACCTTTTGCACGTCCGCTTCCGGCAGGATCAACCGCAGGCGGCGGGGGTCTTCCTTCAGGTCGTAGACGAGGACGTCGGCCCCCTTGTTCAGAAGGTTCCGCGCGATCCACGCGCCGATGAAGCCGTACCCGCCGGTGATGAGGACGCGCATGGAGAGGTTCCGAGAGGAAGATGAATTTTGGCGAGCCGAGCGGCGTAAGCCGCCGGGTGAATGTCGGTGATACTTACGCCGCTCGGCTCGCCAGGGGTGTTAAACGGGGTTGACGGCTTCGACGGCGGTGGTTTCGCCGATGTTCTCGCTCGCCACCTTCGCCAGGGTCGCGAGCTTGTCGTTCTCGTTCAGGTTCATCACGCGGACGCCCTGGGTGTTGCGGCCGACAATGCGGATGTCCTCGACTTTGCTCCGCGTGACCATGCCGTCTTTCGAGATCAGCATCACGTCGTCGCCGTCGCGGATGGCGACGACGGCGATGACCTTGCCGTTCCGCTCGCTCGTCTTGATGTCGCGGACGCCCTTACCGCCGCGGCGCTGCTTGCGGTACCGCATCGCCGACGGAGACGTTTCCGCGTTCTCGTCGGCCGTCTCGGCCGGCGCTTCCTCGACCTCGTCCTCGGTCGCCTCGCCGGCGGTGTTCGGGCCGAACGGCGTCCGCTTGCCGTAGCCGTTCTCGCAGACGGTGAGCAGGTAGCCGTCGGGGTCGGCCACGACCATGCCGACGACCTCGTCGTCCTTGACCACGTTGATCCCCTTCACGCCCTTCGAGTTTCGGCCGACCTCGCGGGCGTCGGATTCGGCGAACCGGATGGCCATGCCGTTCCGGGTGCTCAGGACGATCTCGTCGCCGATCTTCGTCAGGGCCACGTCCATCAACCGGTCGCCGTCTTCCAGGTTGATGCCGATGATCCCGCCGGCCCGCGGGCGGCTGTAGTCGGCCAGCGGCGTCTTCTTCACGAGACCCCGCCGCGTGGCCATCGTGAGCGAGAAGTCCCCCTCAAAGTTCCGCACGGGAATGATGCTCGTGATCTTCTCGTCGGTCTTCAGTTGAAGGACATTCGCGATCGACCGTCCGGCGCTCGTGCGCGTGGCCAGTGGGATGTTGAACACCCGCAGCCAGTAGCACTGACCCTTGTCGGTGAAGCACAGCAGGTACGCCTTCGTGGACGCGACGAAGAAGTGTTCGACGAAGTCGTTCTCGCGGGTGCCGCCCTGCACGCCCTTGCCGCCGCGGCCCTGCACGCGATAGGTGTCCAACGGCATCCGCTTGAGGAAGCCCTCGTGCGTCATCGTCACGACGTTCGGCTCGTCGACGATCAGGTCTTCGAGGTCAACGTCGCCGCCCTCGTTCGAAATCTCGGTGCGACGGGGCGTGCCGTACTTGTCGCGGGCGTCTTCCAGGTCCTTGCGGATGATCGCGTTCACGAGCGACTCGTTCGCGAGCAGTTCCTCGTACCCGCGAATCTGGTCGCGGAGCGTCTTGAACTCCTTCAGAATCTCGTCGCGTTCGAGGTTGGCGAGTTGGCCGAGTTGCAGCCGCACGACCGCTTCCGCCTGTTGCTCGGTCATCTGGTACGTTTCGGTCAGGCCGAGTTCCCGTTGCAGCGTGGCGAACCCCTCGTCGCCGAGGGCGCGTTGCAGCACGCTGGCGGCGACAACCATCTCTTGCAGTTGAACCTTCGCCTCGGCCCGACTCGGGGCGGCCCGGATGATGCGAATGACCTCGTCCAGCGAAGACATCGCGATGAGTTGCCCTTCGAGGACGTGGCTGCGGCGCTTCGCCTCGCGGAGCAAATACTGCGTCCGCCGGCGGATCACCACGACGCGGTGGTCCAGGAACTTCTGCATCATCTCCTTGAGGGAGAGCATGTGCGCCCGGCCCTCGACGAGCGCGAGCAGGCCGATGCTGACCGTCGATTGCAGCGGCGAGTACTGGTAAAGCTGGTTCAGGACGAGGTGCGGGTCGGTGCCTTTCTTGAGTTCGACCACAAGCCGGACCGGCTCGCCGCTACGGGCACTGGACTCGTCGCGGATGCCGGTGATGCCGGCGATGCGGTCGTTCTTGACAAGTTCGCCGATGTCAGCGGCGAGCTTGTTCCGGTTAACCGAGTACGGCACTTCGCGGATCAGAATGCTCGGAGACTTCCCCTTCCCCTCCTCGATGATGTCGGCCCGTGCCCGGAGCTGGATGCGGGAGCGCACGCCGCGGTAGCCGTCGGCGATGCCCTGCTTGCCCATGATGATGCCGCCGGTCGGGAAGTCCGGGCCGGGGATGATCTCAAGCAGGTGGATAAGCGGCACGTCCGGCTCGTCGATGAGGCGGATGAGGCCGGTGCAGACTTCGCCGAGGTTGTGCGGCGGGATGTCGGTGGCCATGCCGACGGCGATGCCATCCGAGCCATTGACGAGCAGGTTCGGGAACTTGCTCGGCAGCACGAGCGGTTCGCGGTACTTGCCGTCGTAGTTGTCAATGAAGTCGACCGTCTCGTTTTCGAGATCGTCGAGCATGTCGGCGGCGACGTTCGTGAGGCGGGCTTCGGTGTACCGGTGGGCGGCGGGCGGGAGGCCGGCGATCGAGCCGAAGTTCCCCTGGCCGTGGATGAGCTTGGCCCGCATCACCCAATCCTGGGCCATGCGGACGAGCGTAGCGTAGATCGAGGCGTCGCCGTGCGGGTGGTACCGCTTCATCGTCTCGCCGATGATGCCGGCGCACTTGCTCGTTGACGACGACGGACTGAGGCCGAGGTCGTTCATCGCGACGAGGATACGCCGCTGCGAGGGCTTCAGGCCGTCGCGAACGTCCGGCAGCGCCCGACTGACCATGACCGACTGGGCGTAGGCGAGGTAGCTGGATTGCAGTTCGTCGGCGATGTCGATGGGCGTGATCGGGGCGTCGGGAACGAGGGCCGTGGTCGTGCCGTCATCCGGCGGAACGGGGGGCTTCTTATCCTTGGCCAACGGCGTGCCTCCGAGAGGGTTCAGCGTCTGGAAATTCTATGGAAATGCGCCCGCTCGAACCATCGTTGGAGACGCGAATAACGCTGAAATTTCCGGGGATTTGTACCGGTTAGTTGAGGCGAAGAATCGGCCTACCGCGGCCCGCCTCGGAGGGCGTCCAGCGCCGCCCCGATGTCCGGCGATCGCATCAGCGATTCGCCCACCAAAACGGCCCGCACCCCGGCCGCGGCGAGGCGGTCGAGGTCGGCCCGCGTCTTGATGCCGCTCTCGCTCACAACCGTTACCGCCGGCGGAATCCTCGGCATCAGGTCGAGCGTGTGGTCAAGCCGCGTCGTGAAGGTCCGCAGGTCGCGATTGTTGATGCCGACCAAGACGGCCCCGGAATCCAGCACTCGCGGCAGTTCCTCGGCGTCGTGCAGTTCTACGAGGACGTGCAGGCCGAGTTCGCGGGCCTCGAAGTGCAGTTCCCCCAGCCGCGTGCCGGGCAGAATCTCGGCAATCAGCAGCACCGCATCAGCCCCGGCCGCCCGGGCTTCGAGCAGTTGGTAGCGGTCAAGAATGAACTCCTTCCGCAACAACGGGACGTTCACCGCCCGCCGGATCGCGGCCAAATAGTCGAGATGGCCCTGAAAATACTGTTCGTCGGTCAGCACGCTGAGGCACGCGGCCCCGTGTTCGGCGTAAGTCGTGGCGATCCGCACCGGGTCAAAGTCCGCCCGGATGACGCCGGCCGACGGCGACGCCTTCTTCACCTCGGCGATGATTCGCACCTCGCCCGGTCGGCTCAGGGCGGCAACGAAGTCCCGCGTCGGTGGCAGGTCTGCAATGCGCGATTCCAGGTCGGCGGCCGGCAGCAGGGCCTTCGCGGCCGCGATTTCCTGCCACTTGGTTTCGACGATGCGGTCGAGGATAGTTGCCATGACGTTGTTTTACGGACGACGGCCAAGCGACCTTCCGCTTTTTCGCCGCGAATGGTATCACGCTGCGCAAAGTCGGAGGATTCTGCAATGATTCGGTTCGGCCTCGCGGTCCTGTTCGCTTCGCTCGGCTCGTCGGCGTTCGCCCAAAACTTACTTCGGTTCCAATGGAAGGCGGGGGAGCAACTCGCGTTCTCGGTGGTGCAAGACACCACGATCAGCGAGACGGCCCCTCTGCAAACCGGCGGCAAGCCGGAGACGCTGACGACCACCACGAAGCTGGCCATCGGCAAGCGATGGGACGTGAAAGACGTGGACGCCACCGGCACGGCCACGCTGACACTGACCATCACGGCGATGAAGCAAGAAATCTCGAAGCCGCTCGTCGGCAAAGACGGCAAAATCGCCCTCGACACGATCGTGATGGACTCGGCCACGCCCGACGGGGCGAAGGAAATGGCCGAGTACCTGAACAAACCAATTCTCACGGCGAAGGTCGATGCTCGCGGCGGCGTGATCGAAGCGAAAGCGGTGGCCGGCGAATCGACGACCAACCGCCTCCAGGCCGAACTGCCCTTCCGCGTGCAACTGCCGGAGCAGGCGGTGGCCGTCAACGGAACGTGGGAGCGGACGTTCAACGTGAAACTCGACCCGCCGCTCGGCATCGGCGAAGCCCACGAGGCGAAGCAGACCTACACACACCGCGCCACCAACGGCGGTTACGCCGTCATCGGCCTGACGACGGCGTTCAAGAGTTTGCCGATTGCGGCGGCCGAACAGCAACCGCTCATCCCGTGGCTGTGGGAGGGCGACGTGTTCGTCGAGATCGAGAAGGGCCGGTACGCTGGGGCGAAGCTGACCGCGAAGAAAACGATCGCCAATCACCAGGGTGAAGGAACGAAATTCGTCTTCGAGAGTACGTACACGGAAGCGGCCGCCGGGAAGTGAACGAAAATTTCGCCGACGGTTGCCCTTGCTATTTCGATCGCCGGCCGTAGTATTCCCCCACAAGATTCGCGGGTGTAACTCAGTGGTAGAGTACCTCGTTGCCAACGAGGTTGTCGTGGGTTCAAGTCCCATCACCCGCTCTCCGAAAGCCCAGCGACACCCGTCGCTGGGCTTTCTCGTTCCGGGGCTTCCCCCGGTACGGGGTTTTCCATAACCTCAACGATTACCAAAACCGCGGCAGAATGCCGTGGCGTTATCCGAAATGGTGGGCCGATGAGCGAAACTGAAACCGCGACGAAGACGGACTCCATCACCGCCCCGGACGCGATGGACAAGAAGCTGCCGCAGACGGTGGAGATCAAGGACGCCGGGCCGTGCAAGAAGCACGTCAAGGTGACCGTCGATCGCGCGGTCATCGACACCCGCTTCGACGAGAAGTTCACCGACATCGTCCGCAGCAACGACGTGCAGATCAACGGCTTCCGGCCGAAGAAGGCTCCGCGGAAGATGATCGAGCAGCGGTACAAGAAGGCCGTCGCCTCGGAAATTAAGACCGAAGTGCTGATGGCCAGCCTCGAACAACTCGCCGACGAGCAGCAGATTTCGCCGCTCGCCCCGCCCGACCTGAACCCGCACACCATCGTCATCCCCGAGAGCGGCCCGTTCATTTACGAGTTCGACATCGAAGTCCGCCCGGAGTTCGACCTGCCGAACTTCAAGGGCTTGAAGCTCCGCAAGCCAGTCCACGCGATCACCGACGAGGACGTGAAGCGGGAAACCGCCCGCATCCTCGAACCCTACGGCCAAGTGGTGCCGAAGGAAGGGGATAACCCGACGGTCGCCCTCAACGACATCATCACCGTCGACCTGACGATCAAGCACGACGGCCGAGAACTGAACACGATCAAAGAAACGCGGATGAAGGTCGAGAAGCGGCTCGCCCTCGCCGACGGCGTCGCGGAAGACTTCGGCAAGACGCTCAGCGGGGCGAAGGTCGGCGAAGAACGCACGGTGAACATCGTGCTGTCGAAGGAAATCCAGAACCCGGCCCTCGCCGGTGCGACGGTGCAGGCGACCTTCAAGATTCTCGACGTCAAGACGATCAAGTTGCCAGAGTTGAACGCGGAAACGGTCACGGAGTTCGGCGTCAAGGGCGTCGAACAATTCAACGAACTGATCCGCGTCCGCCTCGAACGGCAAATGGAGTACGTCCAACGCCAGGCGGCCCGGACGGAAGTCTTCAAGCAACTCGCCGGCGAACAGAAGTGGGATCTGCCGGAAGACCTGCTGAAGCGACAAGCCCGCAAGACCCTGGCCCGCCGCGTGATGGAAATGAGGTCGTCGGGCATGACCGACGACCAGATCGCCGGCCGCCAGCGGATGCTCGAAATCGACGCGATTCGCAGCACCTCAGAGGCCCTGAAGGAGCACTTCGTCCTCCAGAAGATCGCGGAAGTCGAGAAGCTGGAAATCGAAGACGCGGACATCGAGAACGAAATCGCGGAAGTCGCGGAGCGAAGCGGCGAGAGCTACCGCAAGGTGCGGGCCCGCATGGAAAAGGACGACCTGATCGAAGCCCTCGCCACGGAACTGCTGGAACGCAAGGCCCTCGACCTCGTGCTGCAAGACGCGACCTACGACGAGTACGAGTGGAACCCGGCCGCCGACGACCAGGACGAAGTTTCCACCATCTCCAACGAGACGATCACGGAAGAACAATCCGCCGCACCGGCCCCAGCCGCCGAAGGCGAAGCGAAGGGCTAACGGGTGTCGAGCACCCGCGGAAAGTGTGACCCACTTTCGTACGCGATCTGTTGACGCCCGGCGTACAGTATTAAAGACGTTCGGTTGCACGAAGGGGGGCGTCAGCCCCCCATTTTTTTTCGCCCACGAAAGGCACCTTCATGCTCCCGCCATTTGACCCGCTCGGCGCGATGGGACCGCTCGCGAATGTCATGGACCCGGTCGCCCAGCGCGGCCAGTACTCCCGCCAGCGGACGATGACCCTCGGCGACCTGCTCCTCGAGAACCGCATCGTGTTCATCGGCAGTTCGCCCGAAACCGGCGGCAGCCCGGTCATCACCGACTACCTCGCGAACATCACGATCCAGAAGCTCTTGTTCCTCGTCACCGAGAACAAGACGGCCGACATCCACATGTACATCAACAGCCCCGGCGGCAGCGTGTCGGCCGGCCTCGCGCTGTACGACGCGATGCAGTTCGTCGAGTGCCCGATCCACACGTACTGCATGGGCCTCGCCGCCAGCATGGCCAGCGTGCTGTTGTGCGCCGGCTCGAAGGGCAAGCGGTACTGCCTGCCGAACAGCAAGGTGATGATCCACCAGCCCTACGGCCAGGTCGGCGGGCAGGTCTCGGACATCGAGATTCAGGCGAACGAACTCATCAAGACGCACGACCGCCTGAACCAGATCATGTCCGACCACACCGGCCAACCGCTGAGCGTCATCGCCAAGGAGAGCGACCGCGACCGCTACTTCACGGCCTTCGAGGCGAAGGAGTTCGGCCTCGTGGACGACGTGCTGACGAAGCCGGTGGATGGCAAGAAGTAACGGTTATTCCGACCCGCGCGGTTGACGCCCGCGGACCGAACATTCCCGTCGGGCCGACGCCCGGCGACAATCGGGCGGAACCCCCGCCCGACCCCACTCACACCAGAACGCACCGGCCGCCGATAACACGGGTGCGGCCGTCTGCGAGGAGGTCCGACGATGCCGCTAGTACCGATGGTGATCGACAGTAAGGGCCGCGAGGAACGGGCCTACGACATTTACAGCCGCCTGCTGAAAGACCGGATCGTCTTCCTGCAAGGCGTGGTCCAAGACGACATGGCGAACTTGATCGTCGCCCAGTTGCTGTACCTCCAGTTCGAGGACCCGAAGGCCGACATCCACCTGTACATCAACAGTCCCGGTGGCAGCGTCTCGGCCGGCCTTGCGATCTACGACACGATGCAGTTCTTGACCTGTTCGGTCTCGACCTACTGTATCGGCATGGCGGCGAGCATGGGGGCGGTCTTGCTGACCGCCGGGGCCGCCGGCAAGCGGTACGCCCTGCCGAACGCCCGGATCATGATCCACCAGCCGCTCGCCGGCATGGAGGGGACGAGTTCCGAGATTCAGATTCACGTGAAGGAGTTCTTGAAGACCAAGAAGAAGCTGAACGAGATTCTGAAGCGCCACACCGGGAAGTCGCTGGAGCAGATCGAGAAGGACACCGACCGCGACAACTTCATG
Source organism: Limnoglobus roseus (assembly GCF_008254045.1). Classification (GTDB taxonomy): domain Bacteria; phylum Planctomycetota; class Planctomycetia; order Gemmatales; family Gemmataceae; genus Limnoglobus; species Limnoglobus roseus. The sequence continues at coordinate 8,424,866 of NZ_CP042425.1, forward strand.
GCGTCGGTCGAGGCGAAAGAATACGGGCTGATCGACAACGTGTTGGAGCGCATGCCCGACGGCATGGGCCGACCCAAAACGGACTGACCGCGGCGAGAGCCGTGGCGGGGCAGGATGCACACCACGGACGCAAACAACATGAGCCGACCCCGTCGCGATTTTTCGCGGTGGCGTCGGCTCATGTTGTTATGTGTGCTGCTCACCGCCGGGTGCAAGTCCAGCCCGCGGTACGATCTGATCGAAGCGGAACTGCGGACCCGCGAGCGCGAACTCGCGGCCGCCAAGTCGGAACTCCGCAACAGCCGTCAGTTGAACGAAGCCTATCAACGTCAGTCCCGCGGTCCGGTCACCGGCGAGGACTGCGTCGGCGGTGCGTTTCAACCGTTGAAGGAACTGATACTCGGCAGCGGCACCGGCGGTGCGGACAACGACGGCCAACCCGGCGATGAGGCGTTGCAGGTCGTGCTCGTCCCGCGGGACGAAGACAACTCCGCCGTGAAGGTGCCGGCCACCGTCACGGTCCTCGCGTATGAAGTCTCACGAAGCGGCACGAAGACCGCCATCGGCCGGTGGGACGTATCCGCGGACCAACTTCACAAGACGTGGCGGAGCGGCCTGTTCGCCACCGGTTACTACGTCCTCTTGCAATGGGACCAACTCCCGGCCACGGAGAAGGTACGGTTGGTCGTACAGATGAAAACCCTCGACGGCCGGGCGTTCGAGGCCGACAAGGACATCACCGTCCGCGTCCTCCCCGGCGTCGCTCCCGGTAACCGCGACCCTGGCCCGCCGGTCTTCGGCCCGCAACCCGGCCCACTTCCGCCGACGGGGGGGCCGACGCCGTGGATTCCGGCCCCCGCTGTTCCGACCGCACCGTCGGTCCCACCGCCTATCGCCCCGCCGATGATTGATGAACTGCCGCCGCCGGCGGAGAACCGCTCGCAACGCCCGGTGACGCTGGCACCGGCTCGGCCTCGCGGTTGATCGTGGCCAGCCGAACGCCGTAAGGAGTCGAGTGAGGGCCATTCACCCGACTCCTTACGGCGTTCGGCTCGTCGGCGATCCGCTAGAATGCCCGCATGTTCACCGACCCGCCGTGGCTGCAACCGCGAACCGCCTACCTGCACGTCCCGTTCTGCGGCCACCATTGCGGCTACTGCGACTTCGCCGTCACGGCCGGCCAGGACCACCTCATCGAACTGTACCTCGACGCCCTCGAACTCGAACTCGCCGCGCTCGGCCAACCGCAGCCGGTCGAAACGATCTTCGTCGGCGGCGGCACGCCGACGTACCTGACGGCGAAGCAACTCCGCCGGTTGCTGGAAGCGATCCACAAGTGGCTGCCGATCATTTCGCCGGGGTCACACGAGTTCTCGGTCGAATCGACGCCGGAAAGCCTCGACGCGGAGAAGGTGCACCTCCTCGCCGCGTTCGGCGTGAACCGCGTCAGCATCGGCGTGCAGTCGTTCCACCCGCACCTGCTCGCGGCGCTCGAACGGCGGCACGGGGTAGAGCAGATTCCGCAGGCGGTGGAGATGGTTCGCAAACAAATTCCCGCGATCTCCTTCGACCTGATCTTCGCCGCCCCCGGCCAGACGTTGGCACAATGGGAAGCCGACCTCGACGCGGCTCTCGCGTTCGATCCGGACCACGTCTCGACCTACGGCCTGACCTACGAGAAGGGCACGCCGCTCTGGAAGGACCGCGAACGCGGGGCGGTGCGAACGGTGGACGAGGACAACGAACTCGCGATGTACGAGCACGCGATGGACCGGCTGGCAGCGGCCGGTTTCGAGCACTACGAGATTTCGAACTTCGCGAAGCCCGGGAAGAGGTGCCGGCACAACGACCGGTACTGGGCGAACGAAGCCTACTTCGGCGTCGGCGTCGGCGCGGCCCGGTATGTGCAATGGGTTCGCGAGTTGAACGTCCGCGACACGAAGCTCTACGTCCGCCGCGTTCTCGCCGGCGAGACGCCGACGTACCAGAGCGAAGAGTTGGACCCGCGCGAGCGGGCGTTCGAAACAATCGCCACGCAATTGCGGCGGGCCGACGGCGTGCGGCGGGATCGTTTCCGCGACCAGACGGGGTTCGAGTTGGATGAACTCATCGGCGACTGGGTGCGGGACTTCACGGCGAACGGATTGCTTCTCGACGACGACTCATCCGTGCGGTTGACGCGCCGGGGGAAATGCCTCGCGGATGGGATAGTCACTTCTGTGATGAAGAGTCGGTGAAACGGAAGTCGAGGTAAAGAGATTGCCAGATGTAAGGCGAGCGGCCCGGCGTGAGCGGACCGTGTCAGCAAGTATCAGACACGGCCCGCTCACGCCGGGCCGCTCGCCGTTGAATTCGGACGGAAGCCGCGGTCACGCCTTCATCAGCACCGCCCCTTCGCCGTTGCGGAGGGTGATCGACTGAATCACCGGGCCGAGAGTGCCGTCGGCGTTCACTTGTCGGTAGTTGCCGTTGAGTTGGTGCGTCGTCGCCGTCGCGTCGTCGGTCGTGCCGGTGCCCTGCCCCAGTGTGTACGACCGCGGCTTGAACAGCACCAGCGCGTCGTCGTACTCCCGCGAGAAAACCTTGTACGTTAGTTTCGCGTTCTGCGGGTCGGCCCCTTGGGCAAAGACCTGCATCGTGCCGGCCGGTTGGCCGACGTCTACGGTTGCCGCGGGGATCCACTTCTTCGACCACGCCGCAGCCGGGGCGTAGCCACCCCAGATCATCAGGTAGGTCTTCACCGGGTCGGCGAGCAGGTAGTAGTACGACAGCGTGCCGATCTGTGTCCGCGGGTCGGTCATATTCGCCACCGACCCAGGGTGCGAGTCGAGGATTACTTGCGTCGATCCGTCGCCGGCGTTCAGCCGTTGCTGGACCGTGTTGGCCACGTCGCCGAGTTGCGACCAGTTCGCGTCGTTGGGCCGCAAGAGGAACTCTTCCAGCGATGCACCAGCCGCCGCCGTCACGCCGGTCGCGTCGGTCCCACCGCCAGTGGTGTTCGCCAGAATGACCTTGCCCGGCGTCGCGTTGCGGATCGCCTGAATCACGCCCGCCATCTGCGCGGAGTACGTCGTCGTCGACTCCAGCACCGGCGTCGTGCCGACCGGGGACCGACCGCTGGCGTTGTCCATGAAGATGCCGTCGGCGATCGGGTTGGCCGCCAGCAGGGCCGCGTGAACGTCAGCCGCCCACGCCTTCACGCCGTCGGAGGTCGGGTTCGTGATGAACCGCATCTGCCCGTAGTACGGGTAGAACAGCCGCGACTCATAGGTGAACCGGGCGTCGAAACCGGTGCGGCGGTTGGCGTACTCTTGATCGTTCAGGTAGCCGTCGCCGTTGGCGTCCGCCTTTGCGTCGAAGGCGGGGATGGTGCCGGTCGTCTTGCCGTTCGCGCCGACGTAGTCGCGGCCGAGGATCGTCTTCGCCTCCGGGGCTTGTGCCGCCGTGCCGGTCGTCGTGCGGAACCGGACGGCGTACAGGGGGTTGGTCGAACCGGCCGTCGCCGACGCCACCCAATCGGCCGGCGGATCGAACGTGATTTGCCCGTCCTTTTGAAGCCCCGTGGTCCCGTCGGCGAGCAGCGGCAGGGTCTTCCACACGGTCTGTCCCGCGGCGTTCGTGCCGGCCGCGTACTCCCACACGCCGGACCAACCGGCCTGCGGCGGGCGGGTGAGCGTGACGTTCAGTTCGCGGAACTTGTCGGGGAAACCGAGGGTGACCGCTTCGCCCGTGCCGCCGAAGGTGACGCCGACGTTCCGGCCACCCCGCGCGTTCGCGGTCAAATCGGTGACGGCCCCGCTGCCGTTGGCCGCCGCGCGGGACACGCTCCAGAACCAGTTCACCGGCTGCGACGACGGACTACTGCCGGTGAAGGCGGTCGCCTTGGAGACGTGGTAGAAAGCCGCCTCGCGGTCGAGGCCGTGCGCGTCGGCGTACTTCAGCCAGTTGGTGAGCAGGTCTTGGTAGAGGTTCGAGACGTTGCTGTAGAGGTACTTCGTCGAATCCGGGGCGACCTGTTCGAAGGTGTCGAAGTACTTCGGGTTCGGCACGATCAGGTCGATCGAGTTCGCCGCCAGGTCTTTTTCGAACTGACCGATCGGCGTGTTGTCGTAGGCCAACTCCGCGAGTCGGATGTGCGTGTAGTGCTGAACCGGCGTCGGCGGCACGGCCGGCGGTGGAACGGCTGGGGGGACAACGGGCGGCACGACAATGGGCGGAACCGCAGGCGGCACGGTCGGAGGAACGACAACAGGTGGGACAACCGGAGGAACGTCGGGGACCGTAACCGGTGGCACGTCGGGGACCGTGACGGGAGGAACGACCGGCGGCACATCGGGGACCGTAACCGGAGGAACGTCGGGGACTGTCACCGGCGGGACGACCGGGGGCACGTCGGGAACTGTGACCGGGGGAACCGCGGGCGGCACGACCGGCGGAACTTCCACAACCGGGGGAACCGCGGGCGGGCTGACATCAACCGGCGGTGTTTCGTCCACCGGCGGCGGAACCACGACCGGCGGAACGGTCACGACGGGCGGGACTTCGACCGGCGGCGGAATCGGCGTCACCACGACCGGCGTGGCGTCGGAAGAGAATACGCTAAAGTCGTCCACGTAGCCGGTGCCGTAAGGACCGGACTGACGGCCGATGCCGGCGAGCCCGGAACTCGGCTGCACGCTCACGGCCGTTGCCAGCACGTCCACGGCGTCCGCCTGCCAGTGGCCGTCCGGGGCGAGGAACTCGCTGGTGTTCGCCCCCTGCACACGGACCGACACTTGGTCGCCGGTCATCTGCACGCGGACGTTCAGCCACGTCGTCGCGATCGGTTGCGTGGCCGCACTCGACGCGAGCACGTGTTCCATCCCGCCGATGGATTCCACGATGGAAACACTTCCCACCGGGCCGACCGTCACGCCCACGTAGGACGCGCCGGCCGTGTCCAACCCGGCCCCGCGGGCGAACAGCAAGATCGGGGCTGGGTTGTCCGACAGGACGTAGGCTTGCACCGACACGTCGCCGGGGTTCACGGTACTCGTCCAGATACGGGACTGAACGCCGAGGGTGCCGTAGAGGGCGAGCGCTTGCTGGCCCGAGGTGGCGTGGTCGCGGTTGACGGCGGCGTAATCCGAGCCGTTGCTCGACCACTCCTGCCAGCCGCCGGGGGCGAATGGGAATGGGCTAGTGTCGAACGATTCGGTAAAGGCGACGGCAGGGGTCTCGCGGGCTTCGAGCGGCGCGCAGTGGGGCACAAACCGGCGGGCGGTCGTGGACGACATCCGTGACTCCTGGGGTGTCGATCAATGGTGCGAGCCCCAAACGCCGACCCTCCCCCCGACAAATTGCTCGACGGGTGCGGTCAGATTTTGGGGCAGTCCTTGCCATCCTGTGTTCTGATAGCAATCGGCGTTCGCGTCCGAACGTCCGCAGGAAACGAAGCGGGGTTCCGACAACCTCGTTGTCGGAACCCCGCTTCGACGCCGATAAGAGAACGAACCGCCGCGATGGATTAAGGCTCCCAGGACGCCCCGTCTTCGCCGACCTTCACGACCCGCACCGTCGGACACCCCAGCCCCCCCTCGACGGCGTGGCCGGCCAGCACGACCACGCGGCTGCCCACTTCAACGACCCCGGCCCGGTAAGCGTCGCGGACAGCCGCCTCCATCCGGTCTTCACCCGGCGCGAGCCACCCGAGGGGGATGGGCTGGATCCCCCACACGAGCGACAGCCGCCGCGGGACCACATCGCCCGGCGCAAGCCCGACAATCCGCGCCCACGGCCGGTTCCGTGCCAACAGCCGGGCCGTGCGCCCCGTCAGCGTCGGGGTGAGGATCGCATCCGCCCCGACCGATTCCGCGAGGTCGCACGCCAACTGCGTGAGGTGGTCAATGATGTCGTTGACGGGCTGAAACAGATTCCGGGCGGGACGAATGTACTTGCTCGATTGCAGGTGCTTCTCCGTTTCCTCGGCGATGCGGGCCATACACCTCACGGCCTCGACGGGGAACTGCCCCACGGCCGTCTCGCCGGAGAGCATGACCGCGTCCGTGCCGTCGAATATGGCGTTCGACACGTCGCTCGCCTCGGCCCGCGTCGGCCGGGGGTTCTTCTGCATGGAATCGAGCATGTCGGTGGCCGTGATGACCGGCTTGCCGCGCAGCCGGGCTTCCAGGATGAGTTGCTTCTGCGCCATCGGCACTTGTTCCAGGGGAATCTCGACGCCGAGGTCGCCCCGAGCGACCATGATGCCGTCGAACGCCTGGATGATCGCGGCGGCCCGGGCGACGGCTTCCGGCCGTTCCATCTTCGCCAACACCGGGCCGCGGTAGCCGAACTTGCCGGCCGCCTCCCGCAACTCGTCGGCCGCCGACGCCTCCCGCACGAACGAGAGCGCCAGCCAGTCGGCCTGGGCTTTCACCGCCACTTCGATGGCCAACCGGTCGCGGTCGGTCACGCCCGAGATGCTCAACGGCGTGTCCGGCAGGTTGATCCCCTTGTTCGGCTTCAGCACTCCGCCGACGAGAACCCGTGCGAACAGTCGCCCGCCGTCGGCCTTCTCCGCTTCCAGTTGCAACCGCCCGTCGTCGAGCAGAACCCGTTGGCCGGGCCGCACGTCCGCGAGGCACTCCGGTTCGGTGATGACGACGTCGTCCAGGTGAACGGCCTTCTCGCTCAGGGAGAACGTCAGTTCGCCGCCGACCGGGAGGGGCCGTTCCGCCGTGATCTTGCACCGCAGCTTCGGCCCCGGCAGGTCCGCGAGGACGGCCGTCACCTTCCCGACCCGCCGCGATGCGTCGCGGAAGCGGGCCACCCGTGCGAGGTGTTCGTCGGCCGCCCCGTGCGAGAAGTTGATCCGGGCCACGTCCACCCCGGCCCGCAGCACGGCTTCGAGCGTGGCGGGGTCGTCCGTCGCTGGCCCGAGCGTGGCGACAATCTTCGTTCGACGCATGGTAGGCTTTCCAGAGGTGGGACGAGAGGTCACGGTTGGTTTACGAATTCGGCACGACTGGGTGCGAAGGTTGTGGCCCGCGGGCCGAGAAGTTTCCGTGTAAGGGCCGGCCGCCCTGCCCGGTAAACCTTCTTCGTTCTCCCGGCCGAGACTCCACGCCCCGGCCCATGTCTGGTGTTCGCGTCCGTTCTCTGGTTCGAGCGAGGTGAGAGATGGTCAAGTCTACGGCCGTTGTCGTTCTGTTCGCGTGTTCGCTATCGTTATTGCCCGCCTCGGATCCGGCAGTGTGGCCGCAGTTCCGCGGCCCGAACGGGTCGGGAGTTGCCGACACGGAGAAGCCGCCGGTGGAGTTCGGCCCCGAAAAAAATCTCAAGTGGAAGGTGCCCGTCCCGTCGGGCATGTCGTCGCCGGTAATCTTCGGCGACAAGCTCTACCTGACGGCGTTCGATGGCGGCAAACTGTTGACGATCGCCTACGCGATCGCCGACGGCAAGGAACTGTGGCGGGCCGAATCGCCGGCGGCCAAGATCGAAGGCTACCACAAGACGGAAGGCAGCCCGGCGTCGTCGAGCGTAGCGACGGACGGCAAGGTCGTGATCTCCTACTTCGGCTCGTGCGGCGTGTTCGCCCACGACACCGCCGGCAAGCCGCTCTGGAAGTACGAACTGCCGATGGCCGTGACCGCCGCCGACTTCGGCACCGGCGTTTCCCCCGTCCTCGTAGACGGGCTGGTGGTGCTCCAACGGGACGACCTCAAGGACCCGAAGATCATCGCCATCGACGCCGCGACCGGGTCGCGGGTGTGGGAGAAGAAGCGGCAGTCGCCGCAGAGTTACGGCACCCCGGCGGTGTGGGACACGGCCGGCGGCAAGCAAGTCGTCACCCCCGGTTACGGCCGCATGGTCGCCTACGACCTGAAGACCGGCGACGAGAAGTGGAGCGTGGCCGGCATGCCGTCGGCCGCGTGTACGACGCCCGTCGTCGGCGACGGCATACTCCTGTTCGCCGGGTGGTCGCCGGGCGACTCTGAGGACAAGGAGTTCAAGTTCCCGACCTACGACGAGTTGTTGAAGCAGGGCGACGCCGACAAGGACGGGGCGATCAGCAAGGAGGAGTCGGAGAACACCTTCCTGAAGGGTTTCTTCGACAACAACGACACGAACAAGGACGGCAAGCTGACCCGCGACGAGTGGGACGCGCAGATCAAATTCATGAGCGCCGCCAAGAACGGGGCGTTCGCGGTGAAGGCCGGTGGCACCGGCGACGTGACCAAGACGCACGTCCTATGGCGGAAGACGAAGGGCTTGCCCTACGTGCCGAGCGCCGTGCTCTACAAGGGGCAGTACTTCATGGTGAAGGACGGCGGCCTCGTGACCGCTTATGACCCGAAGACCGGCAAGGAAATCTTCGTGCAGGAGCGGGTTGCCGCCGCCGGCCGGTACTACGCCTCGCCGGTCGCGGCCAACGGCCACATCTACACCGTGACCCTCGACAACGGCACCTTCACCGTCTTCAAGGCTGGCGAGGAAGTGCCCGACCCGGTGGCGAAGAACCCGCCACTCGGCGAGCGGGTGGCGGCAACGCCGGCGATTGCGGCCAACACCCTCTACGTGCGGTCGGCCAACCACCTGTGGGCGTTCGCCGAGAAGTAACCTGGGGCCAACCCCTGAAGCGAGCGGGCGAACGCCCGCTCGCTTCGTTTCGTCGAACTCGTTAGCCGCTTATGAGTCCCGTTGGTGTGCCCGTCACCGTTTCGTTAGACTGAAGGCACCCCAGGGAAGCGACCACATGCACAGCACGACCGACCGCGACCCGCTCGATCTCGTGGCGGAGGAGTTCGCCGAGCGTTGCCGCCGCGGCGAGACGCCGTCCGTCGGGGCGTTCACGGCGAAGTACCCGGAGTTGGCCGACGACCTGAAGGAACTGCTGCCGGCCGTAGCGCAAATGGAGATGTTGAAGCGGCACCGCAGTCCGTCGCTGCCGACGGTGATGCCGCTCGCCCCGGAGATGCCGGAGAAGCTCGGCGACTACCGCCTCGTGCGGGAACTCGGCCGCGGCGGCATGGGCGTCGTCTACGAGGCCGTGCAGGAATCGCTCGGCCGGCGGGTCGCGCTGAAGGTGCTCCCGACCGGGGCCGGCCGCAACGAGGCGGTTCGCCGCGAGCGATTTTTGCGCGAGGCGCAGGTCGCCGCGCGGCTCCACCACACGAACATCGTGCCAGTCTTCGGCGTCGGCGAGGAGAACGGCACGCCCTACTTCGTCATGCAGTACATCCCGGGGTGCGGGCTGAACGACATCATCACCGGCTGGCGGGCGAGGTCGGACGAGCTAACGGCGTCGAAGGTACTCGTGCGGCCGAACGACTGGCGGCGGATCGCCGACATCGGCGCGGCCGCCGCCGACGCCCTTCAGTACGCGCACGAACAGGGCGTCCTGCACCGCGACGTGAAGCCGGGGAATCTCCTCCTCGACCACCACGGCACCGTCTGGATGGCCGACTTCGGCCTCGCGAAGTTCACCGAGCACGATTCGCTCACGGCCACCGGCGACCTGCTCGGCACGATCCCGTACATGCCCCCGGAAGCCCTGCACGGCCACGCCGACGCGCGGACCGACGTGTACGGCCTCGGTATGACGCTGTACGAACTGGCGACCGGCACGATGCCGTTCGACGACTCGAACCCGGCGATCCTGATCCGCAACATCGGCGAGAAAAGCCCGCCGACGCCGCGGGCGCTGAACCCCCGCATCCCGCGCGACCTGGAAACGATCATCCTCAAGGCCATCGCCCGCGAGCCGGCCCGCCGCTACGCCTCGGCCGAAGAGTTAGAGAAAGACCTCGACGCCTTCCTCCACGACGAGCCGATCCGCGCGCGGCGGTCGTCGTTCGTGCAGCGCGGCTGGCTTTGGGCGAAGCGGAACCCGATCCTCGCGATGCTCTCAGCGGTCACGGCGGGGGCGCTCGTTTTCGCCGTCGCTGTCGGCTGGATGAGCTACAGCCGCACGCGGGCGGCCCTGGCGAACGAGACGAAGTTGTTGAACGAAGCCAACGATGCGAACAAGAAGCTGGCCGAGAACTTAAACCTGTCGTTCGCCGCGTTCGAGTCGGTGTTCGAAGCGGCCGGCGGCGAACCGTTCGGTCCGGATCGCCCATCGTTTATGAACCGTGGCGGCCCGAACGGCGACCGTGGTGGGCCGAACGGCGACGGCCAACGAGGGGGCGGCGGGCCAAACGGCGACGGCGGGCGTGGGGGCGGCGGCAACCGGCAGCCCCGCGACGGAGGCGGAGGCGGCCGCGGACCGGACGGCGACGGTCAGCGGGGGCGGCCGTTCGGCGGGGGCGGCGGCCCAATGCCGACCGGCGATCCGGCCGCGATGTTGGAGGCGGTCTTGACCTTCTATGAAAAGTTCGCCGAGCAGAACGCCGCGAACCCGGCGCTCCACGGGGACGCCGCGAAGTCGCTGAAGTTTCAGCTCGATGCCGCACGGGCGTACCGCAAGGTTGGGCAGTTGAATGCGTTCCTCCAGCGGAACGAGAAAGCCGAGACGGCCCTGAAACGGTCCCTGGCGATGCTGACCGACCTGTCGCGGCAGTATTCAGACTCGCCCGAGGTACTCCGAGAGTCGGCCATGACGATCGGATTCATGCCGGTGGTCAAAACAGGCGACCCGGCCTTCGCCGAACGGTACGACGTGCTGCGGCGGGCGGCCGAGTACGCCGAGGGAGGGCCGCCGTTGCCCCCCGGCGTCTACTGGTTGCTCGGGAAAATGGCCGAGTCGACGGGCGACGCGGTGCTGGCGAAGGCCGCGAAAGATCGCATCGGCAAATGGCAGGCCCCCCCGAACTGGCCGTGGAACAACCGCGCGCCGGATGAACCCGACCGCCGCCGGCCGTAGACTGTAGAGTGATTCAACATCCCCAGGTTTTCGCACCATGCCCGATCCGCTGTTCACGCCGGAAGTGCGGTTGATGCTCGAAGAGCAGGACGCCGACGGACTCCGGGCCATCTGCGAAGACCTGCACCCGGCCACGATGGCCGGCGTTCTCGACGGCTTCCCGCCGGAACAACTCTGGGACATCCTCGGCCACGCCGACGTCCGCAAACAGGCGAGCATCTTCGAATACCTGCCCCACCCGCTTCAGGAAGAAATGCTGTCGGTGGACCGGCCGCAAGCCGGGGCGATCATCGGCAAGATGTCGCACGACGACCGCGTGGACATCATGCGCCGCGTGCCGGCCGAGGTCCGCGAGCGACTGCTGCGCGTCGTGGACGAGGCCGAGCGCAAAGACATCGCGACGCTCGTCGAGTACGGGTTCAACACCGTCGGCGCGATCATGACGACCGACTACGCCTGGCTGCCGCCGCACCTGAACGCTTTCGAGGCGATCGAACAGCTCCGCCAGCAAGCCCCCGACCGCGAGACGATTTATTACATCTACGTCCTCGACGAACTCGTCCGCCGCGAGAACGGCGGGAAGTGGTCGCGGAAACTCCTCGGTGCGATCTCGCTGCGCGACCTGATCCTCGCGCCCAAGGGAGCACTGATCCGCGACATGATGAGCGACGAGATCGTGTCGCTGAAGTACGACGACCCGGCCGAGAAGGCGGGGCAAATCCTCGCCCGGTACGACTTCATCGCCATCCCGGTGCTCGACCCGGACGGCGGGATGCTCGGCATCGTGACGCACGACGACGTGATCGACGTGATCCAGGAGGAAGCGACTGAAGACCTCCAGCGGCAGGGCGGCGTCAGCCCGCTCGGCGAGAGCTACATGGACGCCAGCTTCTTCAAGATCTGGCGCAGCCGCGCGTTCTGGCTGTCGCTGTTGTTCGTGGCGGAACTCGCGACGTTCTCGGTGATGTCCTACTTCGAAGACGCGATCGCCACCGTGGTCGTGCTGAGCCTCTTCGTGCCGCTCTGCATCTCAACAGGGGGCAACTCGGGGTCGCAGGCGTCCACGCTGATTACCCGCGCGCTGGCCCTGGGGGAAATCCAACTCTCCGACTGGAAGCGGCTCCTGCGCCGGGAACTGCTGATGGGCCTTGCGCTCGGCGTGACGCTCGGCGTCATCGCATTTTTCCGCGGGGCGTTAACGCCGGACGACACGCGCGGCGGGCCGCGCAAGGAAGCTGAGCCGTTCACCGTGCGAGTGGACGCCCCGCTCGTACAAGACGGGAAGGGCGACTACGTGGTTCCCGAAAAGTCGATCCTGAGCCGATCGACCGACCGGCCGGGGTACGTCCGTCTTCCGAAGAGTGGCACGCCGCCTTCCCAACGCACTGAAGGATCGGCGAAGGTCTACGACTTCCCGGCCGAGTGCGAGATTCGCACGGAGGCGGTCAGCGCGTGGAAGCTCGGGCAGGTCATCGCCATCTCCGTCCTCGGCATCTGCATCTGGGGCACGCTCGTCGGGGCCACGCTGCCGCTGGTGTTCCGCAGGTACGGCCTTGATCCGGCCATTGCATCCGGCCCGTTCGTGGCCACGTTTGTGGACGTGACCGGCATCTTCATCTTCTTCTCCGTGGCGAGTTGGCTGCTGCTGTAGAATCCGATCGTGCGGATTGTGCCGGTTGGATCGCCCGGATTCGTTAGCGGGGCGGCGACGGGTTCATCCTTCCTCCGCCACGAATGCCGATGAACGAAGGTGAGCCACCGTAGGCTCGTTCGCCCGGCAAGGATTGTCCCCGATGGCCAGTGACTCGGCCCAGCCCGCTCCCGGCATCGTGTCGAGTATCGCCGACTCGCTGGTCGCGCTCGGCGACTGGACCGCGTTCTCGTGGCGTGCCGTCACCGGGTTGCTCACGCGGCATTTCAAGCGCCGCGAGTTGATGCACCTCTGCCTCGTCGTCGGCCTCGACAGCGTCGGCGTCATTGCCATCACCGGCACGTTCATCGGCATGGTGCTGGCCGTGCAGGCGTACAGTCAGTTCCACCAGATCGGCCTCGACACGTCGCTCGGGGCCGTCATTCACATGTCGGTCGTCCGCGAACTCGGCCCGGTGCTGACGGCCGTCATGCTCGCCGGTCGCGTCGGCAGCGCGATGGCGGCGGAACTCGGCACGATGCGCGTCACCGAGCAACTCGACGCCCTCGCCTGCCTCGGCGTGGACCCGGTGCGGTTCCTGGTCGCCCCGCGGTTCCTGGCGGCCGTGCTGATGATCCCGATGTTGACCGTCCTCGCGGACATCATGGGGTTGATCGGCAGCAGCTTCGTCTGCTTGCGGGTGTACCACATCGATGCGTACCATTACTGGGAGCACACGCGGGCGTTCGTCGGCTTCTGGGACGTGTTCGTCGGCCTCGTGAAGTCGGTCGCCTTCGGCGGCGTAACCGCCCTGATCGCCTGCCACCGCGGCTTCCACGGCACGGCCGGGGCGGAGGGCGTCGGCCGGGCGGCGACGCAGTCGTTCGTGATCTCGTTCATCGTCATCCTGGCTCTCGACTTCGTCTTCGGCCTGCTGGCGAACAGCGTCCACGACATGATCTGGCCGCCGAGCGGCTCGAAGCCCTTCTGAGGAACCGCGGTGAGTGAGCCCCTGATCCAACTGCAAAGCGTCGGCGTCCGGTTCGGCACGCACGACGTGCTGCGCGGCGTCAGCCTCGACATCTTCCCGCAACAGACGGTCGCGTTCATCGGCGAGAGCGGGTGCGGCAAAACGTGCCTGCTGAAACTCGTCGTGGGGTTGCTCCAGCCAACGGCCGGCGACGTACTGTTTCAGGGGAAATCACTCCGCTCGTTAAACGAAAAAGAACTGACGGCGATGCGGCTGCGCGTCGGGTTTCTCTTCCAGAGTGCGGCCCTGTTCGACAGCCTGAACGTGTTCGACAACGTCGCCTTCGGCCTGAAGGCGAAGGGGGGCGTCGCCGAGGCGGACGTCTCGGCTCGCGTCGTCGAGCGGTTGCAAGAAGTCGGCCTGCCGGACGGCGTGCGGGTGAAGATGCCGAGCGAACTCTCCGGAGGGATGCGGAAGCGCGTAGGGTTGGCGAGGGCATTGGCCCTCGATCCGAACGTGATGCTCTACGACGAGCCGACGACCGGACTCGACCCGGTGATGACCGACGTGATTAACGAACTGATTTTGCAGACGCGAACCAAGCGGCCGGTGACGAGCGTGATCGTCACGCACGAGATGCGGACGGTCCACAAGGTCGCCGATCGGGTGGTGATGTTCTACCCGCTGAGTCGGCTGGCCGAGGGCGAACCGCAAATGATCTACGACGGCCCGCCCGACGGCCTAGCGACCGCGGCCGACCCCCGCGTGCGGCAGTTCGTCGAAGGCCGGGCGGGAGCTTAATCCCCTCGCCCCCGACTTTTGCGGGGGAGAGGGTTAGGGTGAGGGGGCGAGCTTTCTCCCCTCGGAAACTCGTCTCGAACGGAGGCGGGCTTTCCCCCTAACCCTCTCCCCCCGCAAAGCCGGGGGCGAGGGAAGAAGATCGGCCCGACCACGGGCGGCTTCGGAAAGGACATTCATCATGGCAGAGCGCAGCGCGAAACTCCGGCTCGGCGTCTTCATGGCGATGGGCTTGTTCGGCCTCGCGGGGTTGGCGATCCTGTTCGGCGGCGCGCCACGGCTGTTCGACAACCGCGAGATATACGTCGTCACGTTCGGCGAAGCCCCCGGCCTTGCCCCCGGCACTCCGGTTCGCAAGTCCGGCGTCCGCATCGGCGAAGTCACTGCCCTCGATCTTGACCAGGAAACAGGGCAGGTGAAGGCGACGATCCGCGTCGATAAGCGATACCTGCCGCGGCAGAACGAAGAGGCGACCATCTTCCGCGGCCTTCTCAGCGGCGACACGTCACTCGACTTCATCCCGAAGGTGACGGCCGATGGCCAACCCGTCACGACGCGCGGCGATACTTACCCGGTCAACGTCGAGATCACCGGCCAAACGCCGATCAACCCGAACACACTAGTCCGCCAAGCGTCTGGCGTGCTACCGAGCGCACAGGAGTCGATGGCCCGCATCCTCAACTCGGTGCAGCGGGTCGAGCAGGCCGTGCCGAAGGTTGAGCAGGCGTTCATCGAAATCGCCGGGTTGGCCCGCAGCAGCCGCGAGTTCGTCCCGGAACTGCGTCGAACGAACGAGAAGGTGCAGGCCATCCTCGCGTTTGCCGATCCGCAGGGCGGTAACGAGAAGCCGGGCGAGGCCGGGCTGAAGACGACGCTCAACGACCTCCGCGACCTGATCCGCACGGCCAAGCCGCTGGTGGAGGACTTGCGCAAGGTCATCAAGGACAACGAGTCCGAACTGAACGCCACGCTGAAGGCCGTCCGCACGACCGCCGAGGAGGCGAAGGATTTGCTGTCGGTCGACAACCGGAAGGCGTTCTCGGAGACGCTCAAAAACGTGTCGATCGCCAGCGACGACTTCATCAAGACCCTCCGCCTCGCCGGAATCTTCCTCGACCAAGGGGAGAAAACGCTCAAGGAGTTCAACGGCCGGTGGCCGCGGTTCGACGAGATTCTGACCTCGACCAACAGCGCCGTGAAGTCGGCCGACAGTGCGTTCAAGAGTGCGGACAGTGCGATGAAGGACGTCCAATCGGTTACGAAGCCGCTGGCCGAGAGCACCGGCCCGATCTTCAAAAACGTGGGGACGGCGTCCGACGAACTGGCGAAGACGCTCGTCGAACTGCGGGCGACGATCCACGCCATCAACCGCTCGGACGGCACCCTGCAAAAGGTGATTACCGACCCGACGCTGTACAACCAACTGAACGAGTCAGCGTTGGCCCTGACCCGTACTCTTCAGCGAGCCGAGAAAGTCGCGGCCGATCTACAAGTGTTCTCGGACAAAGTCGCCCGTCGGCCGGAACTCATCGGCGTCGGCGGTGCGCTGAAGCAGAACAGCGGCCTGAAGGAATCACCATCGGCCACAACGCGGGAAGAGGCTCTGCGACCGACGCCGTTGCCGCCAACGCCGGTCGGCCCCATCGTGCCAGCGTACCGCCAACCGCTGTTGCCGCGGAGCGGCGGGGACTTGCCGCCGCGGTGATTAGCTTCTTCGGTTGAAAGCGAGAGAAACCGACCGTCGCGGCCGCTTCAGATCGTGAGGCCACGGAGCACGCCAACTCAGCCGACCGGTCCCGCCGCAGATTTCGCACGGCTCGCCGACGGGGCAGAAGTTTTCTTCCCCCTCGCCGCCGCACGCCTCGCAATCATGGCCCTCACGGCCGGGCATGTCGTCAAACCACTCATAAAGGTCAAACTCAGGTTCTTCCGGATCGATTTCGTCGAGGCCGTGTTCGAATGCTAGGCCGTCATTGCCGATGCCAACTTGGGCTAACCCACCGTAATCATCTGCGTCCCATGCAGCGAACTCCTGAAATGGCACGAGGCTAATTGGACTGGCCAGTAGCAGGGATCGAAACGCTGCTATGACTGTCGATCGCATGTCTGGCGAGGTGCATGATCGCGAGAACTCGAAACGTGGTTCACCGCCAAGTGATACATCGTCGCAAACGAAGGGATGAATCTCGACCCGCCCGAAAAGATCTCTAACGGCCGCAAGAAATGGAACTTGCAGAAGCCCGCCGTTATCATCGCCGGGGACCAGCGGCCGCATGCGAAACTCGGCCATGATGCGAGACCGTAGCCAGATTGATGGAAACGAGTAGAGATCGCCGGTCACACCGCAGTATTGTTGGGCGGCACGGAACCGCGGGTCATCCCGCGTCGCGGCGTCGAAAACCTCGATCTTGTACACAGTGGCCCGATCGTCGAAGTCCATTAATGCCGGTACGAAGATGACGCCATCGTGTTCGCGTCGGATGTCGAGAACGTCAACGATGGTCACGCCCGGAAGCATGGGAACGCCCGCCGTGGTGGGAAAGTGTCCTCTGGGGGTGGAAAGAGTAACGCGCCGCCGGCGGCGGCCGCGATGTCGGAAGGGGTTACGGCTTGTCGAATACACTCAACTCAAAGACGCCGGGGACTTCGTACTCGATCTTCGTCCAATTCGTCAGGGACACGGTCCCAATCGCGTACTGGACGCGATTCGGCAACAACACCCCCGCAACCGGGGCCAGGTCGAAGAGTTCCAGCGAGCGAGTCGCAACCTGACCGCTCTCCTTTCCTTCGTAGGTGATTCGCTTCAGGCGGTTCGTCTTGCCGTCCACCGACAGGAGGACCGGCGGCGCGTCGCCGACCCAGACTCGCACGACCGCGTCGCTGCCGGCTTTCGATTCGCGGGCCGTCACGGCGGTCAGCTTTTCGTCCGCGAGCGGGAAGAGGAACAACAGGCGGTCGCCCCGCACGTCCGGCAGCACCGTGTCCAGGTCGTCCGGCGTCATCTGGCTCGGCTGCGGGCCGAGAACCGGGAGCAGTTTCCAGCCGGTGTTGCCGTTCAGCGAGAAGGTGTCCGCGGCGTTACCCTTCGCCTCGGCCGAGTACGTCGCCCGGTACTGATCGCCCCAGATGAAAATCTCCATCGTGGCGTTCGATTGGACCTCCGCGAATCGGACGACGCCCTTTCGCTTGACGTGGACCTTTTTGAGCTTGTCCACCATCGACGGCTGACTGCTGGTGTGAGCCATCAGCACGGCGTTAACCAAAGTCGCGGCAGCCGGCTCCGACTTGTCCGGCTTCGGCCCGGCGACCGGCGGCAGGTCGAGGGCCTTCGGGGCGGTGGAGTCGTCAAGTGGACGGGCGGTGTCGGCCGTCGGCGTACTTGGGCCGCACCCAGCGAACACGGCCAGCATCAGCGTGAAGATCGGGCGGAGGTTCATCGGCTACCTTCCGGCAGTTTCGCCAACAGGTTGACCATTTCGATGGCCGTGACCGCCGCCTCGTGCCCCTTGTTGCCGGCCTTTGCCCCGGCCCGGTTGATGGCCTGGTCGAGCGTGTCGGTCGTCAGCACGCCGAAGATCACCGGCACGCCGCAGTTGAGAGCGGCCGAGGCGATTCCGTTGGTAGCCGCCCCGGCGACGTAGTCGTAGTGGTCAGTGTCGCCGCGGATCACGCACCCGAGGCAAATGACGGCCGCGAACTTCCCGGACTTGCCGAGGCGTTGGGCCACCAGCGGAATCTCATACGCCCCTGGCACGCGAACCACGTCCACGCGGTCATCGGGCACACCGTGCCGCCGCAGGGCGTCCTGCGCGCCGGCGAGGAGTTGGTCGACGATGAAGGCGTTAAACCGGGCCGCGACGAGCACGAACCGGCCGGGCGGGGAAGAGAAATCACCTTCGTAAATCATGCGTCACCGGGGCCGGAACGGGATCGATACCAGTGGAGTTATCACGGCGAACCGCGGGTGACAACGGCGATCCGCACGGCCGAGCCTTGCGGATGCGATGGCGGGAAGGAGCATTCGGCGTTTACGTCAGGTTCGCACTCTTCAGGAAGTCCGCGTTCGTCTTGTGCTTGCCGACCTGCTTCAAAAGCAACTCCATCGCCTCGACGGGGTGCATGTCGGACAGAATCTTGTGCAGGATGTGCACCATCCGCAGTTCGTCGTCGGACCGCAGCAGTTCTTCCTTCCGAGTGCCGGAAGCGTTGACTTCGACGCACGGGTAGATGCGCCGGTCCATCAGGCGGCGGTCGAGGTGGACTTCCATGTTGCCGGTGCCCTTGAACTCTTCGAAGATCACGTCGTCCATCTTCGAGCCGGTATCCACGAGGGCCGTCGCGAGGATCGTCAGGCTGCCGCCCTCAAGGAGGTTGCGAGCCGCGCCGAAAAACCGCTTCGGCTTCTGCAACGCGGAGGCGTCGAGGCCGCCGGAGAGGATTTTTCCGGACCCCTGCTCGGCGTTGTTATACGCCCGGCCGAGCCGCGTGATGCTGTCCAGGAAGATGACCACGTCGGTGCCGTACTCGACGAGTCGGCGTGCCTTCTCGATCACCATCTCGGCGACGACGATGTGCCGTTCCATCGGCTCGTCGAACGTGGAGGCGATCACCTCCACGCGCGACCCCTTCACCGACCGGCTCATCTCCGTGACTTCTTCCGGCCGCTCGTCGATGAGCAGGACGATAACGTAGCACTCCGGGTGGTTCTCGATGATCGCGTTGGCCATCTTCTGGAGTAGCACCGTCTTGCCGGTCCGCGGCGGGGCGACGATCAGGCCGCGCTGGCCCTTACCGATCGGCGTGATGAGGTCGATGATCCGCGTGGACATTTCGTCCGGGGTCGTCTCCAACTTCAGCCGCTGGTCCGGGTGGGTGGGCGTGAGGTCGCCGAAGACCGCTTTCTGCGTCAGCAGTTCCGGGTCCTGGTAGTTGATCGCCTCGACGCGGAGGAGAGCGAAATACCGTTCCGCTTCCTTCGGCGGGCGAATCTGCCCGGACACGACCGACCCGGACCGCAGGCCGAACCGGCGGATCTGGCTGGGACTGATGTAAATGTCGTCGGGGCACGGGAGGTAGTTGTAGTCCGGGCTGCGGAGGAAGCCGAAGCCATCGGGCAGCACTTCGAGCGTGCCCTCGCCGAACATCAGACCGTTCTGCTTCACCCGCTCCTTGAGGATGCGAAAGATCAGATCTTGCTTCTTCAGGCCACTCCACTCGTCTCGCGGGATGCCGTCGTCGCGGGCGTTCTGCTGGAGTTGCGCGAGCGTCATCTGCTGAAGTTGCGTGATGAACGTGTTGCCGCGCTTGATCTCCTCGTACCGGCTGTTCGTCTCGGCGTCGAAGCCGCGCTCGAAGTGCGGGCCGGCCGTCGGCGGTGCGGGCTTGGGCGCGGGCGGCGGGACGAGTTCCTCGACAATGCCGGCCCCAAACCCGTGGGCGTCGTCATCGGCATCCGACTTCGGGCGCGGGCGGCCGCGGGGAGGTTTCGGGTCGGACTTGGTATCGGCCATCGTAGCCCCTCAAAGCAGTAAAGACGTGATTCGGGTCAGGCAGTCCAGGCGAGCAGGATTCGCTCGATCTCGTCGGCCAGGTCGTCGCGGGTCGTCGCGTTGTTCAGGATGACGTGGGCGTGTTTCTTCTTTTCCTCCGCCGGCATCTGAGCCGCCTCGCGGGCGAGCAACTCGGCCTCCGTCCAACCGCTGCGGGCGGCGACGCGGGCCACCCGCACCTCGTGAGGGGCGTCCACGTAGATCAGCTTATCACAAACATCCTTCCATCCCGCCTCGATCAGCACGGCGGCGTCCAGCACGACGATTTTTTTCGCCGGGTCCGCTTGCCCTGCCGCCATCGCCTCCTCGCACAGTCGGCGGATACTCGGGAACACGATCGCTTCCAGGGCCGTCCGTTCGGCCGGGTCGCGGAAGACGATCTCGGCGATCTTGCGGCGGTCCACGCGGCCATCGTCTTTCAACACATTCCCCCATCGGGCCGCGAGTCTTTCGCGGACCGCGGGCAGTTCGAGGGCCGCGTGCCCCACGGCGTCGGCGTCAACGACAGCCCCTCCGAGGCGAGCGAGCACCGCGGCGGCGGCACTCTTGCCCGCCCCGATCGCGCCGATCAGGCCGATGGTGAGTTTCTTCACGACGGGTTCTCGCCGCGTTGGGCCAGTATCGCCTTCAACCGCTCGACCTCAGCTTGGAGTTGGTCGGCCCGCTGCCGCTCGGCGTCGGCCCGCTGCCGCTCGGCGTCGGCCCGTTCTAGCCGCGTCGGGATGGGGACGTTGTTTCGCGCGTCGTAGAGCCGCAGCATCCGCCCTTCCGCCCGAAGTTTGAAGCCGAGTAGGCTCTCGATCATGCCGTCCGTGGGCCGTAGGCGGCCGTAGACCTCTCCGAGTCGATAGCCCTTCAAGGGCGTGCTGAGGTATGCCCCTTCGGGGTCGAAGAGGAAGTACTCCCGAACCCCCAGTTCCTCGTAGAGGAAGAACTTGTCCTCTTCATCAGTCTGATAGGTTCCCCGCGACGCGAACTCGAAGACCACGGCAGGGACCGCCCCGTTGTCTTCCCACGAGAAGAACGATCGCCGATCCCGTTGCCCGACGCCAGGCACGACCATCACGTCCGGGGCAACGCGCGCCTCGGGGTTACCCTCCTCCCAGTACCAGAAGGCGTCCGTCGCGATGAAGACGTCCGACCGATCGGCGTAGAAGTCTTGCAAGGCTTGGTGCAGGAGCATCATCGCCTCGGCGTGGATCGGGGTTTCCGCCATCGGTTCGCCGTCCTCGCTCGGGTACTCGATCTCCGCGGTGGGCAGCCCGGTCGACATCACACGTCCTCCCCGTCGAGCCAGTTCGGGCCGGCGGACACGTCCACCCGTAGCGGCACGGTCAGGGCCATCGCTCCGATCATCTCCTCGCGGACGGCGGCGGCCACCGCCTTCAGTTCCGCCGGCGGCACCTCGAACACCAGTTCGTCGTGGACGCTCAGCAGCATCTTCGACTGCCACTTCTCGGCCTTGCCACGGCGGTAGAGGGCGAGCATCGCAAGCTTCATCAGGTCGGCGGCGGAGCCTTGAATCTCCATGTTGATGGCTTCGCGCTCGGCCCCGTTCCGCTGCTGGTAGGTCGAGTTCGGCCGGATCGCCGACGGGTCGAAGGTTCGCCACCGGCCGAGAACGGTCGAAACCCGCCCCGTCTGCCGGGCGGTTGCGAGCAGGTTATCCTGGTAGGCCAACACCTTCGCGTAGCGGGCGAAGTAGGCGTCAATGAACGTCTCAGCCTCCTGTCTGGGAATCTTCAGCCGCACCGCGAGGCCGGAGGCGCTCATGCCGTAGAGGACCCCGAAGTTCACCGTCTTCGCCACGCGGCGCTGATCGCCGCTGACCTCGGCTTCGGGCACCTTGAAGATCTCGGCGGCGACGGCGGTGTGCACGTCCCGGTCGGCGGCGAAGGCGTCGCGGAGGGCTTCGTCGCCGCAGAAGTGGGCGAGCAACCGTAATTCGATCTGCGAGTAGTCGGCCGTCAGAAGCACCCACCCGGGCGGCGGGATGAACGCCTGCCGAATCTGCCGGCCCTGATCGGTCCGCATCGGGATGTTTTGCAGGTTCGGGTCGGACGAACTCAGCCGCCCGGTACTCGCCACCGTCTGGTTGAACGACGTGTGAACGCGGCCGGTCTTCGGGTTCACGAGCGCCGGCAGGGCATCGACGTAGGTGCCCTTCAGCTTGGCAATCTGCCGGTGGTCGATGATCTTCGTCGGCAGTTCGTAACCCAGGGCGGCGAGACGTTCGAGCGATTCCTGGTCGGTACTCGGCTCGTTCGTCGTGCCGGTCCGCTTCTGCACGGGCAACTTCATCTGATCGAACAGGATTTCCCGCAGTTGTTTCGGCGAGGCGATGTTGAACGGCCGACCGGCGAGGGCGTGAATCTCGTCCTGCGTGTCGCGGAGTTGAGCGTCCATCTCCTTGCTAATCTTGGCGAGCATCGCCACGTCGATCAGAACGCCGTGGTACTCCATCTCGGCGAGCACGTCGATCAGCGGAATCTCGACATCGTCGTACAGCTTCTTCAACTTCTGTTCGACGAGTTCCGCTTCGAGCACGTCGGCCAAGCGGATTGCGGCGTCGGCGTCCTCGGCGGCGTAGGCGCACGCCTTCGTGACCGGCACGTCGGCCATGCTGATCTGCTTCTTCCCCTTGCCGATGAGTTCGGTGATCGAGATGTTCTCGTGGCCGAAGTACGTCCGCGTCAGGTCGTCGAGGTTGTGCGTCCGCTCGCCGGCGTGCAAGAGGTAATGCGCGATCATCGGATCACCGGCGACGCCCTTCAACGTGATGCCGTTGGAGCGGAAGACGAGCAAGTCGTACTTGATGTTCTGGTTGACCTTCGCGACGGCCGGGTCTTCGAGGATCGGCTTCAACGCCGTCAGCGTCGCCGCCGGGTCAAGTTTCGGGTCGGTAGCCGGACCACGAATGGCGAGGTAGAAGCCTTCCTCCGGCTTCCACGACACGGCGATGCCGACGATCTCTGCGAGGATCGGGTCGAGGCTCGTCGTCTCCAGGTCGATGGCGAACCGCTTCTGCTTTCGCAACTCGGCGAGGAACGTCTGGAAGTCGGCTTCCGTCGCGACGAGGCGGTAATCGCTCTTCCAGTTGTCCGGCGGCTTCGGTGGCGCGACCGGAACCTCGCCGTCGGATTCGATCTGATCGAACAGCGTCGCACCGGCCTGAACCTTCGGCGGCTTCCCCGCCTTGGCCGGTTTGACGGCCTTCGTCGGTTTCGCTTCACCGATGCTTTCGAGGATGGCCGCGTTCTTCTCCTGGCCGCCCTGGGTGAGGGTGGCCCGCACGCGGTTGGCGAACCCCTTGAAGTCGAACTGCTGGAACAGTTCCAACAACCGCGGGCCGTCCCACTCGCGGCGTTTCCAGTTCTCCCAGTCGAACTCCACCGGGGCGTCGGTGCGGAGCGTTACGAGCGTCTTGCTCTTTTGCAGGTTGCCGTTCGCGATGGCGGCCTTGAACGCCTCCTTCACTTTCGGCCCGCCGAGTTCGTCCGCGTGGGCGATCAGATTGTCGAGGGTGTCGTACTGTTGCAGCCACTTCGTCGCCGTCTTCGGCCCGACCCCGGGCACGCCGGGGATGTTGTCGACGGCGTCGCCGACGAGGGACTGGAAGTCGATCACCTGGTTCGGCCGGACGCCCCAGATGGCGTGCAGGCCGGCCGCGTCGAGGATTTCGTCCTTCCGCAGGTTCAGAATCTTGACCTTGTCCGAGAGCAATTGCCGGCAGTCTTTGTCGGCCGTGCAGAGGAAGACCTCGCACCCGCGCTCGGCGGCCGTGGCGGCGATGGTGGCCATCGCGTCGTCGGCTTCGAAGCCGGGGCAGAAGAGGATCGGGATGCGGAACGCCGTCAGCACCTCGTGGATGAGCGGTTCTTGCAACAGCAGGTCGTCCGGCGGCGGCGGCCGTTGGGCCTTGTAGTTGGTGTCGATCGCTTCCCGGAAGGTCGGGTCTTTGTGGTCGAACACGGCAATGAGGTACTGCGCCCCGTGTTCGTAGAGGTTCATGATCGCCCGCGTGACGCCAAACACCGCGTTGGTCGGCCGGCCGTCCGGGGCGGTCATCGACGGGATGCCGTGGAACATCTGGAAGACCAACCCGTGGGCGTCCAACAAATAGACGCGCTCACAGTCGGACGGGGGAGGAGCGGTGCGAACCACGGTGCCGCCGAAGGTTGGGGGTACGGTTCCGCCGCGGGGGACCGACGTTTCAGGGGCGGAATCAGGGGCAAGAACCGGTCGGGGCGTGCCAACGAAGTCAATGACAGTGTGTTAGGAGTTTACGGAGCGTATGATGGGGCTGTCAAGGGCGTGAACTCGCACTCGCCGTCGAACATTCCGTGCCACTCGCACCGTCCTCACAATCCGCGCGGCTTTAGCAGACACCGCAACGATTCGGGTTGACGGCATTCGGGCGGGGTTTAGATTCAAGACTGAGCTTTCCTCTAACGTCTCGCGGCCGGGCGATCGTCTGCACCGCCGGCCCGGTCCCCCGTCGAGGTACACCATGGCCAAGCCCGCATCCAACGAAGCAAAACTGCCGGTGATTATCGCAATGGTGTTCTTCATCATTGCGACGCTCGGCGTCGGCATATTCGCGTACACCCTGACGCAGGACGTGGCCTTGGCCAAGGAGGACGCCAAGAAGGCGAACGACGAGAAGGCGACCGCCGACAAGCAGAAGTCGCAGGCCCAGGAAGAGTTGCTGCTGTACAAGGTCGCCGTCGGCAACGCGACCGCCGAGGACAACGCGACGGTCCAGTCCGCCCTCAAAGACCCGCCCGGCTTCCGCGAGAAGTACACGAAGCTCATGCAGTCGATCAACGGCATCCTTGACTCCTCGAAGGCCACCGAGGCCAAGAACGACATCGGGCTGAAGGGCCTGGATCCCGTCGTCCTCAACTGGAACTGGCCGGCGAACCAGCAGAACCCGCCGCTGCCGAAGGAGAACCTCATCTCCGCCGCCGTCCGCAACGTCGCCCAGAGGCAGTTGGCCGTGCGGAAAAGCGAGCAAGAGGTGAAAGCCCTCGACGACGCCAAGAAGTCGCTCGAAGGCGTCGTGACGCAGTTTAACGCCGCGAGGGCCAAATTGGACGAGTTGAACAAGCAGTACCCCGACGACGTGAAGAAGGAAGTCCTCGCCGCCATCTCCCAATTCGATGGGTTCAAGAAGCAGTTCGAAGCAACGTCCAACGACTACCGCAAGGAAAAGGACAAGTGGAACGAAAGTGACGTGGCAAAGGATTTCGTGAATAAGCGTACGATGTCGGACCTCGAACGGTTCAAAGAAGGGAACGTCCGCCTCCTCGACCAACTCGAATCCAACATCGACCCGTTCCAGTACGACAAGCCGAAGGGCAAAATTCTCCGCCGGTACAGTGAGAACCTCGTGGACGTGGACCTCGGCTCGGCCGACAACCTCCGGTCCGGCCAGACGTTCAGCATCTTCCCGTCCGACACGCCGACCCGCGGGATGCAAGCCCGGATGCGCAGCGTCCGGGACTCCGACGGCAAGACTTACACCCGGCCGGTCCCGAAGGGCACGATCGAAGTGGTGGACGTCCTCGGCTCGAACCTCGCCCAGTGCCGGATTACGTCGGAAGAGTCTACGATCCGCGACCGCATCCTGACCGACGATCTGCTGTACAACGCCGTGTGGAACCGCGGGGCGTCCGAGCACATCGTGCTGTTCGGCATCTTCGACATCGACGGCGACGGCCGAGACGACATCCAGACGATCGTGCAGAACCTCCAGAAAGTCGGCGTCGCGGTGGACGGGTACTTCGACCTGTCGAAGATGCAGTGGGTCGGCGGGATCACCAGCCAGACGACGTTCGCCGTCGAAGGGTACTACCCGTCGGTGAGCATCGGCGACGGCAACCGCGACGGCAAGATCAAGATTCTGTCCGAACTCGCCGACGTGAAGCGGCTGGCGAAGGAAAAGGGCCTCCGCATCCTGCGGCCGCGTGACTTCTTCCCGCGGATCGGCTACAACGCGAAGCTCGACATCACGGAAGCGGCGATTAACTCGGCCGCGACGTACTACCTGCGGGTTTCCGGAGCCGACACGAACGCAGCCCCGCCGACCCCAGGGGCCGACCCGGCCAAGCCCGCCGATCCGGCCAAGCCGGACGCCCCGAAGTAAGACCGCAGTTCTCGGACAATCAAGTCGCCCGCCGCGAACCGGCGGGCGATGTCGTTTCCCGGCTCGAATCCAGTCGCAACTCGTCGTCGCATTCCAACGCCACCGCCGCAACATACCCCACGACCGGCGACCACGTGCCGAGTTGCCACCGCCCTATCTCGGCCGCGTGATCGAACCGGATCACGGCCGGTGCCCGCCGCGGGTCGAGATCGACGACGCACTTGTTCACGTTCTGGATGCCCGTGCCCACCGCTTTCAGCAGCGCCTCCTTGCACGTCCAGCCGCGCAAGAAGCCGGGAAGTTGCAATTCCGCCGGCAGCCGCGCGAACTGCTCGCGTTCCTCCGGACCGAAAAATCGCTCGACCAACCCCGCGGCGTTCGGCACGTCCCGCAGTTGCTCGACATCGACCCCCACCCGGCGGTCGGCAACCGCGATCAGTCCGAGGTCGCCGGAGTGCGAGACGTTGAACGGCAGGTTCACCCCGCGAAGGATCGGCTTACCGTCCGGTTCCGAGACCAACTCAACCGCAGCCGGAGACACACCCAGATATGCCGCGAGAATCTGCCGCAGTCGGCCGCGAGCCGTGACGAACTGCTCGCGCGGCCGCGCGACTTTGTAGCGGTTAGCCCGCTCCCGCTCGTCTGGCGTCAGGCTCTGCCAGAGTTCTTCTCGCTCACTTGCCACGAGTGTCAGCGGGAAGTACCAGACGTGGCACTCAGCCCCGCCCGGCATCGTGATCGAAGCCTGCCCTGCCAGTACCCGACTCTGAACGAGCATCCTTCACCCCGATTGACCTTGTCCGCCCGCACGGCCGACGCTACGACCGTCGGCATGAACACGATGCTAGGGGTTTTCCTCGCTCTCGTCACGGCCCCCGCAGCCCCGCCCGCGGTTCTCACCGCGGACCAGGCCACGGTCGATCGCGGGGAGATCAAGGCCGGGCCGATGCTGAAGCAGACGTTCCGCGTGACGAACACGGGGGCCGAGGCGGTGAGCATCACCAAACTCGAATCGGGCTGCGGGTGCGTCCGCCGGTCGGTGTCGAAGAACGACCTGAAGCCGGGCGACTCGGCCGAGGTGGCCATCGACGTGAACACACTGACGCAACCCGACGGCCCCCACGCATGGCTATTAAAGTTGCAACACCGCCCCGCGTCAGCCGCAAAGACGGCCCCCGACGAGGTGCTCGAACTCCGGCTGACGGCGAAGCTGAGCCACGACGTGACCGTGTCGCCGCCGATGGTGTCGATCTCGACAGAAGTCGAGGCCGCGACCACGGTGACGCTGACCGACAGCCGCCGCACGCCGTTAACGGTTTCGAAAGTCGTCTCCTCGTCGCCGCACCTCGCGGTTAAACTCCGCCAACCTATGAAGCCCGGCGACCTCATCGTTGATGTCGCCGTCGCCGCAGAGATGCCGGTCGGCACGCACGATGAGACGCTGACGGTGTACACGACCGACCCCGCTTACGCCGAACTGCAAATCCCGGCCCGCATCGTGAAGCGGGCGAAGAACGCCGTGACCGCCCACCCGGAATCGCTCGACCTCATTGATACCGCCGGCCTCGTGCAGTTCCGGCGGGCCGGCGCAAAGCCCGTGGCGATTGCCTCCGCAGAATGCAGCACGGCCGGCGTGACCGTGACGGCATCTTCCGGCAGCGGCACCGTCGGGACGATCAAGGTCGTCGTTTCGGAGAAGGCCGGCGCGAGCGGGAAGGCCGACGTGAAGGTGAAGTTCACGGAACCGGAAGGGGCGGAAGTGGTCGTACCGGTGCGGTGGGGGAACTGACATTACCCGCCCATCGCCGACACCGTGATGATGCCCGGCCGGCCGATCGGACTGTCGCAGCGGATGTCGCGGTTCACGAAGCGTTGGATCGTGTCGATGTTCGTGAGCAGGTGCCGCGTGACTTCCGACGTGCGGAATTCGGAGGCCGCCGGGGCGAACGCCAACGGCAGCACCAACTGATCGGCCGAGTGCGGGTCGACCGGGCAACCGCTCTCACGGAAGGCAATCGCCTGATCCGCCGCCTCGTCGGCCACGAATTCGGCCGGCTTGCCGCGTTCGCCTAACCCCAGGAACAATGGCGGCACGGCCAACTGCCGGAACAGCACCGTACAGAGTGCGGCCGGCCCGTTCGGCCATTCTTCCTCTTCAACGTGGCTCTCGATGCCGGCCATCTTCAACTTGTGCGTCAGCCTCCGCCGCATTTCCTTCCCGATCTTCTCCGGCAACTCCGACACCGCCGCGAACCCGCCGGCCGTGGTCAGTGGGGGACACGTCGTAAGCGTCAGCTCGCGGACGGTTGGCGTCGGAGTGATGGCGGCGTGAATCTCGCCACCGCCGCGGGGGTAGAAGCCGGGGCGGATCATCGCGAGTTTCACGTCGATGCCGAGTTTCGCCAGGTGGCCGGCCCACGTTGTCTGATTGAAGTGAAAGCACGGGCTGTGCGAAACGTGCGTTCCGCCGGTGATGGTGAGATTGCTCGTTTTGGTCCCGCGGAGGGCGAGCGGCAACGCGACGGTGTGCAGTACCAACCCCGTCGCGCCGGCCGTGCCGATGCTGAAGGTGTAGTCGCCGGACTTCAGTTCGCCCGGCTCGAAGAAGAGCGTACTCGACCCGATCGACCCGCCCTTGTAGAGCGCGCCGCAGATCGTCGCCGCCGCCCGCACGCAAGTGAGGTGCTGGGCGGCCAACCCCGGTTTCGGCCGGTTCGCCCGAATGTTGATTAGCCGAAACGACCGCCGCGTGAGGATCGACAGGGCGAGCGCTGAGCGGAGGATTTGCCCCCCGCCCTCCCCTTGCGATCCATCGATTTCGATGAGGTCGGACATGGCGGGCTAGACACGCGGTAGTCGCAGAAGGTTCACCGCCCTTTTGTTCGCTCAAATCTTGTCGATCGAGTCGATCCACACGCACAGTTCGATGAGCGTCGGCTGGAGCATGTACTCCTTGCCGAAGTCTTTGAGTTGGCGGTAGATGACCGGGAACTTCTTGTCCTTCAGTGGCGGGATGCTGTCGGCGATCGACTTCACCGCCGGGTCTTTCTCGCCGCCGACGATGAAGAACGCGAGCGGTTGGGCCGGCACGATGTCCTTCGGCTGCGTGCCGAGGCTGGCCCCGGTGGTGGCCACGCCGCGGATCGTGTCGCGGGCGCTGAAGCCGAGGTAGAACGCCATCTGCCCACCGACACCCATGCCGTGGGCGATGATGCGCGAACGGTCGATGGTGTGCTGGGCGATGACTTCCTTCACGTCTGCCATGATGCCTTCGGTTTCGCTCGCCACCCAGCCGTCGTTGCTCTGCGATTTCGGGCCGACGAGGATATAGTGGTAGTCCTCCAGGAACGGCCGCCAGATCTTCGCCATCTCGTCGGCGTCCTTGCCACCCTTGCCGGCTGGGTGCAGCCAGACGATCAACCCGTGCGACACGCTCGGCTTGTAGTTCAAAGGCACGTACACCCAGTACTCGCGGCCGAGGACGGCGTTCTTCTTCTTCAACATCCCGACTTCCGGCTCCTTGTCGTCCTTCTTCTCGTCGTCCTTGTCTTTCTTGGGTTCCTCTTTCTTCGGTTCTTCCTTCGGCTTCGGCGCGTCCTTCGCCCCCTTCGGCTTGTCGAGGGCACGCTCGGCGCTGGACGGCAGCGGCAGGGCGGCGGGCAGTTCCTCGTCCGGCACGGCCGTCAGTTTCACCTTCACCGTCTCGGTCTTGTCGCCCCCCGCGCGCTTCACTTCGAACTGCAATTCCTGGCCCGGCGGCGTGCGGCCGACGATCGCGTTCAGTTGCGTGCGGCCCTGCGTCAATTCCAGCGGCGGCGGGGCTTTTTGTCCGCCGGGCAGAATCGGGCTGACCTTCATGATGCGGTCGCCGACCTTCAAGCCTGCGATCTCGGCCGGACTCTTCGGGTAGACGAAGCGAACCGGCACACCGGGGTCGGGGTCGTCGCGCAGCGGCAGGATGCCGAGGAAGCCGGACGCGACGGCGGTGATGACGCCGGTCAGCTTCACGCCGGGGAAGTCCATCTCGTTACCGTCACGGAGGACCTTGATGTCGATGACATCGCCCTCGTACTTCGGCCCGAGGATGTGTTGCATGCCGACCATGTGAACGACCGGCTTTTTGTCGATGGTCACGATCTTATCGCCGACCTTCAAGCCCGCCTTCGCGGCGGCGGAATCGGGCGAGATCGTGCCAACGACGACGGCCGCGAGGTACTGTTCCTGGCTCTGCGGGGTGATGCCCATGAGGCCGCGGCGGAGGTTCTTGCCCTCGCGCAACTTCGGCACGACGGCGAGGACGTCTTCGAACGGGATGGCGAAGCCGATGCCGCTGTCGTACCACTCGACGCCGGACACGTCCCCCTCGGCGTTCTGCGACGCCGGAACGAGGATGCCCTGTACGCGGCCGTCGATGCCAACGAGCGGCCCGCCGTAGTTGACCGGCGACACCTTCGCGTCGGTTTGCAGGCACTTGCCGTTGATGCGGCCGACGGCGCTGATGATGCCGGCACTCACCGAGGGAGGCATCGCCCCCACGTCTGGCATCAGCGTGCGGCCGAGGGCGAGCGACCACTGGCCGATGGCGATGTCGGCCTTCGGCACGGCCGTCGGCACCGGCAGGTCTTTCGCGTCAATCTTGACGAGCGTCAGCATTCGCGTGGTATCGGTGGCGATCTGCTTGGCGACGAGGCGGCCGGGCCGGTTCGGCACCGTGACGAAGATGTCGGACGGCTTGTTCGCGAAGTTGAAAGAACTGGTGATGATGTAGCCGTCCGCGGCGACGACGACGCCGGTGGTCGGGCCGACGCCCTTGCGGATGCCGGGCGCCCGCGGGCCGGGGCCGGCCGGGCCGCTGGGCATCACGTCCTGGCCACCGACCGTTTCGATCTTCACGACCGACGGGGCGACGCCCGCGGACGCGGCCTTCATGGCCTGCTCTTCCTTCTCGTTGGCGTCCTGGGCAAAGGCGACCGGGGCGACGGCAAGGAGCAGCAGGCTGAGAAGGTATCGCATGAAGGAGTCTCGTTCGGAGGCGAATGCCGTTAGCATACCAGTAGTGCGACGAGCGAGCGAGCAGGTTCTAACGACTCATCGCCCGCCGGACGATCTCCAATCGTGGCCCCCACGCGAACTCGCGCTCCACCCGCTCGCGACCGGTGGCCCCCATCGCGGCAAATCCCCCACGGGTCACGGCATCGCGGATCGCATTCGGCGTGCAATCGACGACCCGCCCGTCCACGCCGTCGCGGACCAATTCGGCCGGCCCGCCGGCCCGGTAGACGATCACCGGCTTCGCGTTCGCCCACGCTTCCAACAGCACGAGGCCGAACGAGTCAGTCCGCGACGGCAACGCGAACACGTCGATGCCGGCGAAGAAGTCCCGCTTCTCGCCGTCTGTCAGAACACCGAGGCGGGTGACACGGTCCTGATGCGGGTAGGTCTGCCAGAATCGCTCGAAGTTTGGCATCGTCGGCCCGGCGAGAACGACGCGATTCGGCAGGTTCGCCCGCAGCAGATCGACGGTCCCCTTCTCGGCGCTCAGGTTCGCGAGGTGGCCAATCACGAGTTCGTCGCCGACGCCCCACTTCGCCCGCGCCGCGCCGCGGTCGCCGCCGGTGCATTCGGCCGGGTCCACGCCCAGCCCTTGTAGGATCACCCGCGATTCCGGTACGCCGAGGCCGATCACCGCCCGGCGTTCCCCCTCCGTTTGCACGAAGACGCCATCGGCTTGTTGCAGCAGCCACCGCATCACCGGCCGCGTGTACTGCTTCCGGGTGCGGTCGTGCGGGTCGGCGGGGTCACCGAGGTGCAGGAACGGCGTGAGGAAGAACGGCACCTTCCGCTTGCGGGCCAACCGCAGACCGCAGGCGATCGGGAACGTGTACGGGAAGGCCGTCGCGTGGACGGCGTCGAGCGGCTCGGTGAAATTGCCGGCGTCCCGCCACATCGCCGGGCAGATCGGGTTACACGGCAACGTCAGGGCTTGCACCGGGCGAATCGGCAGTAGCGAGAGTGCCTTCAGAACGTACCGTCTGGCGGGGAAGAATAGCGGGCAGTAACGGCGGACGCGAACCTTTTCCGGTGTCGCGACCTCTGGAGTCGGGTGCCCCGGCTTCCCCCAAAGTTCCCCCAACTCGACGGCCGTCGTCGTGAACACCGTCACCGTGTCCCCTTGCCCTGCGAGGTGGTTCGTCAGCCGCTCGAAGTAGCTCTCGGAGCCACCGAGGGCGGGCGGATACCGCTGGACGAAATGGGCCACGTGCATTCGCGGGGTTCCGTTGGGTGGGGAAATGTATACGATGTCCGATGGCCGGGTTGCACCCGCACCACTCCCCGTTGAGGCACGAGCAAGCGATGATCCGCGTTTCGAAGTTGGCCGACTCGGTGAAGCCGTCCGCAACTCTCGCCGCCGGCGCGAAGGCCCGCGAGTTGAAGGCGAAGGGCATTAAGGTCTTCGACTTCAGCCTCGGCGAGCCGGACTTCAACACGCCGAAGCACATCTGCGACGCCGCGAACGAGGCGATGGCGAAGGGCGAGACGCACTACACCCCGGCCGGCGGCACGGCCGAACTCAAGAAGGCCATCGCGAAGTGGTACGGCAAAACCTACGGCTTCGAGTGCGGGTCGGAGCACGTGCTCGTTTCCAACGGGGCGAAGCACAGCATTCACAACGTGCTGGCGGCGACCGTCGGTCCCGGCGATGAAGTCGTCATCCCGTCGCCGTACTGGGTCAGCTACAGCGACCTCGTCAGCATGACCGGGGCGACGCCGGTGCTGGTCCACACGCGGATCGAGAAGGGCTTCAAGATGTCGCCTGAGCAGTTGCAGGCGGCCATCACGCCGCAGACGCGGATGCTCATGCTCAACTCGCCGAGTAACCCGACCGGGGCGGTGTACAGCCGGGCGGAACTCGAAGCCCTCGTGGACGTGGTGCTGAAGCACCCGGACGTGACGATCCTCAGCGACGAAATTTACGAGCAACTCTGTTACGGCACCGCGAAGCCGACGTGCGTGGTCACCCTGCGGCCGGAACTGCGGGACCGCACGGTGACGATCAGCGGGGCGAGCAAGAGCTACGCGATGACCGGCTGGCGGATCGGCTGGGCGGTCGCTCCCGCCCACCTCGTCAAGGCGATGGACAACGTCCAGAGCCAGGAAACGAGCTGCCCGTCGAGCGTCAGTCAGGCGGCGATGGTCGTGGCCCTGGAGTCGCCGGAGTCGCCGAAGTGCGTCGCCGCGATGCTCAAGGAGTTCGCCGCCCGGCGGGACGTGGTGTGCAAGTTGCTGACGGCCATTCCGGGGGTCAAACTGTTCGAACCGGAGGGGGCGTTCTACGCCTTCTTCGACGTGTCGAGCTACTTCGGAAAAGCCTTCGGCGATAAGAAGGTGACAGACTCGATGACCTTCTGCACGACGCTGTTGGAACAGGCCCACGTTAACCTCGTGCCGGGGGCGGCCTTCGGCGCGGAGGGGTTCGTGCGGATGTCGTTCGCAACGAGCAAGGACGAGATCGAAGGCGGCCTCGCGAAGCTGAAGGACTGGCTCGCGAACGCGACCTAACAACCAGCCGTGGATGACCGCGGGGAAAAAGGTTCGGTGCCCCATGCCCACACTGTACCTGACTGAGTCCGAAGTCCGATCGCTCTTGACGATGGACCTCGCCCTGGAGGCCGTGGAAGCGGCCTTCCGGAAGATTTCTCTCGACGAGGCCACCGCCATCCCGCGGTCGCGGTGCCAAACCGATCAGGTCATGTTGCACGTCCTGCCGGGGGCCGCGAAGACGCTCAACGCCATCGGGCTCAAGTGCTACACGAGCGGCAAGTTCGGCGCGCAGTTCCAGGTCTTTCTGTTCGACTCGAAGGCCGGCGGCCTGATCGCGATTCTGGAAGCCGATCACCTCGGGGCCGTCCGCACTGGGGCAGCCAGCGGGGTCGCGACCAAGAAACTCGCCCGCAAAGACGCGACCACCGTCGGCATCATCGGCACCGGCAAGCAAGCCCGCACGCAGCTCGAAGCCGTGTGCAAGGTCCGCGCGATCAAGAAGGCCCGCGTCTACAGCCGCGATGAAACCAAGCGGACGGCGTTCGCCGCCGAGATGAGCCACGTCTGCGGCACGGAGGTCATCCCCGTCAGCACCCCGGAAGAGGCCGCGCGGGGGCTGGACATCATCTGTACGGCCACCAGCAGCCGCGAGCCGGTGTTGCACGGCGAGTGGGTCGCGGAAGGGACGCACGTCAACCTCATCGGCTCGAACTTCCTCGCGAAAACGGAAGCGGACGTGGAACTGTTCCGCCGGGCCAGCCTGATCGTTTCGGACAACAAAGACCAGGCCCGGATCGAGGCGGGCGATTTCGTCGCCGCGATGCAGGAGCACGTCTTCGGCTGGGCCGACGTAGTCGAGTTGGCGCACATCGTGGCCGGCCGCGTGCCCGGCCGTGGGTCGCCGACGGACGTGACCATCTTCAAATCGCTCGGCCTCGGCCTGGAAGACGTGGCAACCGCGGCGAAGGTGTACCAGAAGGCCGTCGCGCAAAAGGTGGGCCGGGAGATTCTGCCGTAGGCCGGTGGCTTCCTTCAAAGTCGATGGCGAGCGGCCCGGCATGAGCGGGCCGTGTCTTGACACTTCCAGACACGGCACACTTCCAGACACGGCCCGCTCACGCCGGGCCGCTCGTCGTTGCAATGGCAAACACTTCCCGACCTACTTCGCTGTTCTTCCCTTCCCATCCGTGACTACAATTCTCTCTCCACCCGGAATTGATGGCGTTGGCCAAGAAGAAGGCATTACCCGAACTCCACCTCGCCGACCTACCGACCCTCCTGCGGGCAACGGACGGCTGGGCGGCCCTGCGCGCCGCCCTGGGCCAGCACGAGAGCGGCACCATCGACGGGGCGTGGGGGTCATCGGCGGCCCTCGCCGCCGCAACGCTGGCCCGGGAGAAACCGCCGGCCCTCTTGATCGTGGTGCCGAACGTCACGGACGTCGGGCCGTGGGCGGAAGACCTGGCGTGCTTCCTCGGCGAACGACCGTTCGTCTTCCCCGCGTGGGAAACGTGGCCGCCGCCGACGCACCAGGGGCGACTCGCGCCGGAGACGGCCGAACGGTTGCGAGTGTTGCAGAAACTCGGAACTGGCGAACTCACATCGCCGACGATCATCGCGCCGATGGCGGCGGTGATTCAGCCGGTGCCGCCGCGGGCCGACCTCGCCAACCGCGGCCGGACGCTCACGCCGGGCGAAGTCGTGGACGTGGACGACCTCGCCGAGTGGCTGGTGGGCAACGGCTACAAGCGGGTGGAAGCGGTCGAGTACCCCGGCGAGTTCGCGAAACGCGGCGGCATCGTCGATCTCTTCCCGCCCGATTCGCCGGACCCGGTGCGACTGGAATTCTTCGGCGATGAATTGGAGTCGATCCGCCTCTTCGCGGCGCAGTCGCAACGGAGCCTGGAGAAGAGGAAGTCTGTTACCGTCATCGGGATCGAAGCGGGAAAAACACACGGCCGCCCGGCCGTGGGCTTTCTCGCGGAGTACCTTTCCCCCGACACGTGGATCGTACTGGTGGAACCGGGCGATCTCAAGGAACAAGGCAAGCACTTCTTCGAGCGCGTCGCCGACCCGGCAGGGCTGTTCACGGTCGAGGGCGTGTTCTCACAGCTCATGCAGTTCGCGACCGTCACCATCTCGGTGCTGCCGCGGGCGTCGGTGGAGGCGAGCTGGCACCTGCACGTCGAGTCGGTCGAGCGGTTCAGCGGCAACGTGCAGCGCGTCCGCGACGAACTCGACACCGTCGGGTCGGCCGGCCGCGTGCTGATTGCCTGCCAATCGGAGGCCGAGGTTCACCGACTGACGGACGTCTTGAAGGCCGGCAAACTCTCGGAGTCGCACCGGCTCGCGCTCGTGACGGGGCACGTCAAAACCGGCTTCCGCCTCGTCGGGCCGAACGTCGTCGTCCTCGGCAGCCACGAAATCTTCCACAAGGACCTGCTGCCGCCCGGGGTGAAAGACCCGACGAAGCCGCAGAGCTCGCGGCGGGTCGAGTCGCGGGCCATCGACAGCTTCCTCGACTTGAACGAGGGCGATTACGTCGTCCACGTCGCCCACGGCATCGCCCGCTTCCGCGGGATGCGCGTGCTGGAGAAAACGTCGGCGATCATGACCGGCAACGATCCGCTCGACGACGCGGACGAGAACGCACTTCAGGCGGTCGAAGAAAACCTGATGCTCGAGTTCCGCGACGGCGTGTTTCTGTACGTGCCGGCCTCGCGCATTGACCTGATTCAGAAGTACGTCGGTGGCAACACGGCCGAGCCGACGCTGTCGAAACTCGGCGGCACGGCGTGGGGTCGCAAGAAGGCGCAGATCACGGAAGCGGTCCGCGACATGGCCGCCGAGATGATTCAGATTCAGGCCGTGCGGGCGTCGCTGCCGGGCACACCGCTGCCGGCCGACTCGGACTGGCAGCGCGAGTTCGAAGCCGCGTTCCCGTACCAGGAAACGCCGGACCAACTGGCCGCCATCAACGAGACGAAGGCCGACCTGGAGAAGCCGAGGCCGCTCGACCGGCTCATCTGCGGCGACGTGGGGTACGGCAAAACCGAGGTTGCTATCCGGGCCGCGTTCAAGGTCATCGACAACGGCAAGCAGGTGGCCGTGCTGGTGCCGACGACGATCCTCGCCGAGCAACACTTTCGCAACTTCAGTCAGCGGTTCGCGGAATACCCGTTCGTCGTCGAGTGCCTCAGCCGGTTCCGCTCAGCAGCCCAACAGCGGGACATCGTCCGCCGGGTGAAGGCGGGCGAGGTGGACGTGGTCGTCGGCACCCACCGCGTCGTCGGCAGCGACGTGGCCTTCCCCGACCTGGGCCTCGTGGTCATCGACGAGGAGCAGCGGTTCGGCGTCGAACACAAGGAGAAGCTGAAGCGGCTGCGGTCGATGGTGCACGTGCTGACGATGAGCGCCACGCCGATCCCGCGGACGCTGCACTCGGCCCTCCTCGGCATTCGCGAAATCTCGAACCTGGAGACGCCGCCGCCGGAACGGATGCCGATCGAGACGCGGATCATCCGCTGGGACGATCAGATGATCCGCCACGCAATTCTGCGGGAACTCAATCGCGGCGGGCAGGCGTACTTCGTCCACAACCGCGTTCACGATATCCTCGAAGTCGTCACCAAGATCAAGATGCTCGTGCCGGAAGCCCGCGTCGTCTACGGCCACGGACAGATGAACGAGCACCAACTCGAAGCCGCGATGGTCACGTTCCTGCGAAAAGAAGCCGACATCCTGGTAGCGACGACGATCATCGAGAGCGGCCTGGACATCCCGAGCGCGAACACCATCTTCATCGACGACGCCGACAACTACGGCCTCGCCGACCTGCACCAACTCCGCGGCCGCGTCGGCCGGCAGAAGTTGCGGGCGTATGCCTACCTCATCGTCAACCCGCTGAAGCTGCTGACGCCGACGGCTCAGAAGCGGCTGAAGGCGATCGAGGAGTTCACCGAACTCGGGGCCGGTTTCAAGATTTCGATGCGGGACTTGGAGATCCGCGGGGCCGGCAACATCCTCGGCACCGAGCAGAGCGGGCACATCGCCGCCCTCGGCTACGAGATGTATTGCACGCTGTTGGAGAATGCCGTCCGGCAACTGAAGAACCTGCCGCCGAAGGTGCCGGTCGAGGTTCACGTCGACCTGCCGTGGCCGGCCTTCCTGCCGCGGGATTATGTGCCGGGGCAGAAGCTGCGGATCGAAGTTTACCGCCGCCTCTCGCGGTTGCGCGAAGTGAAGCAACTCGCCGACTTCCGCAGCGAACTCGCCGACCGCTACGGCCCGCCGCCGCCGGAAACTGAGTGGCTGTTGCGGACGACCGAGATTCGCCTGCACTGCGTCCGCTGGCAGATCAGCAGCGTCAACCGCAACGGCCGCGACCTCGTCTTCGGCTACAAGAGCCGGGCGAAGGCGGACGAGTTGTCGAAGAAATCCGGCGGCCGGTTCAAGGCGGTGGACGAGAAGAGTTGCTACCTGCGACTGAAGCCGGAGGAAGATTCCCCGGAGGCGATGTACGAACTTCTGAAAAAAGTATTAAGTTGACTTTTCGCCCCGAACGCTCATGATCACAGGCAGTCTCCCGGGGCCGCCGCCATGTCCCGCTCCCTCCTGCTGTTCGTCCTCGTCGTGCCGTCGCTCGCCGCCGACGACGATAAGCCGATGATCCCCGCCGGTATGCTCACCGTCCAAAAGGGCGAACTGCCGATCATCGTCTCCGCGCCGCACGGCGGGCGGAAGCCGATCCCGAACTGCCCCGAGCGGAAGGGCAAGGGCATCCCTAAGTTCGCCACCGTCAACGACACCAACACCGACGAGCTGGCGAAAAAGGTTCTCGCCGCCATCGAGAAGAAGATGCACGCCAAGCCGTACGGCGTGGTCGCGCACTTCGAGCGGAAGTACGCCGACGTGAACCGTTCGCTCGCCGACGGCGTCGAGAGTGACGCGGCCAAGCCGTACTACGAGGCGTACCACGCCTTCCTGAAGGAGTCGCGGGCGGCGGTCCAGAAGGACTGGGGCCGCGGGTTGCTCATCGACCTGCACGGCCACGGCGGGGACGCCGTGACGATCTTCCGCGGCACCAACGACGGCAAGACCGTTCAGCACCTCGTCGACCGCTTCGGCAAGACGGCCTTCACCGGCGAGAAGAGCGTTCTCGGCCAACTGGCCGCTCACGGGTACACAATTTCCCCCGCTAACACGGCCCGGGAACGGGAGAACCCTGCGTTCGGCGGCGGGTACATTGTCGCCACCTACGGCAGTAAGGCCGACGGCAGCGTGGACGCGATTCAACTCGAACTCGGCGCGCGGGTGCGATCGCGGGCGAACGCCGACACGTTTGCCACCGACCTGGCCGCCGCCGTCGCCGTGTTCGCGGCCGAGTACCTGCCGGCGAAGAAGGCACAGTCGGAGCCATGACGCGGTGGCCCCTCGCCCTCCTCGCAGTCTCGGTGTACCAGTTGGACATCGCCCTGACGTTCGCCGGGCAACCGCCGGCGTACTGGGCTGGTGACTACGTCGGGGTCGATGAAGTGAACCCTCTCGCCCACGCCCTTCTGGCCGTCAGTCCGTGGCTGTTCCTCGCCCTCGCCTTCGTCTGGGCGGCGGGCTTCACGACCGTCCTCCTGACCGCGTCCGACCGTTGGGCCACGGTGATCGCCCACCTCCTCGCGGGCGGCCACACGTTGGGGGCCGCGAGTTGGCTGCTGCGACACGGTTGGCCGGGGATGATCGCCGCCGGTCTGCTCGCTTTCGCGGTGAGTTACGCCCTGACGCGATTCACCCGGACTGACGTTTGCTCCCGCGAGGGTAAGACGTTAAAGTGAGAGATCAAACGATTCCGACGCCAGTCCGTCGTGAGGATCTGATGCCCGACACCATCACCTGCACGGGTTGCCGTGCCCCGATTGCGATACCGCGGGACCACGGCGAATCGACCATCCGGTGCGGCATCTGCTGGTCGGAAGTGACGCTGTTCACGAAGCCCGCCGCCCCGCCCCTGCCCGTGGCTCAAGCCTTACC
The DNA here is from genome assembly GCF_008254045.1 of Limnoglobus roseus. Taxonomy (GTDB): domain Bacteria; phylum Planctomycetota; class Planctomycetia; order Gemmatales; family Gemmataceae; genus Limnoglobus; species Limnoglobus roseus. The sequence goes on from NZ_CP042425.1 coordinate 8,464,370, forward strand.
GGCGAAACCGTTGCCCGCGAAACCCGTGGCCCAACTGCTGCCGCCCAAGCCGGCCGCGCGACCGTCGGCGGTCGTGGCCGCACCCGCCAAGCCCGCGGCCGGCATGGCGAAGCTCGAAGGGCTGATTCAGAAAGCCGGGGCGAAACTCGCCGGCCCGCCGGCGGCAACGCCGCCTCAGACCGCGCGGCCCGTTGCGGCCCTGAAGCCGAAGGCGGCCGAGGCAGTGCCGATCCCGTCGATTCAGCCGAAGCCCGCCCCGCAGGCGGCGATGCCAGTGCCGGTCCCACAAGCCCCGGTGCCGACGCCGGTCCGCGTGCCGCCGAGCCATCCGCCCGTCGAGGTGCAGGCGATCCCGAACGCGGCCCCCCTGCCCGTGGTGGTGCCCATCGCCTTGAACTCCGGGCCACTCCCGTCGCCGGTTGTTGTGGACGCGGTTCCCGTGCCGGCTCCCGTTCCCGTCGCTCCGGTTCCTGCACCCCCTGCCCCGACCAGCGGCCCGGTGGTCGTGCAAGGCGAAGTCGCGGAGGAATCGAAGAAGTCGTCATCCCGGCGGGATGGCGAATCTCGTTCGCAGTACAAGCGCCGCCACCGCGATGATGACGATGACGACGACGAGGATGACGACCGCCGCTCGCGGCGGGGCGGGAAGACCAAGAACGGCCAGATGATCGCGGTGATCGTCGGCGGCATCTTGTTCTTCCTCGTCCTCTGCGTCGGGGGCTATTACCTGTCACGGGCGTTCCGCAGCAAGGAGCCGCAACTGCCGGACATGGCCGCCGTGCCGCCCGCGAACGGCGGGATGCCAAACGCCCGGGCCGACAGAGGGGTTCAACTTAACCCGCCGAACCCAGACGCTCCAGCGGTGGCCCCGGCGTTCAACCCGAACGCCTTCGGGCAAATGTTCCCCAACATGCCACAGCCGGCGTTCCCTCCGGCCCCGGCGCTCCCGAATCGGCAGGTCCGCCTGGAATGGTTCGAGTACGCTGGCGACGGGTACAAGGTCAAACTCGGCGCGCAGGCCCACGAAAACCCGGTCCACGTTGTCCGGATGCAGGACAACGCCTTTTTCGACTACCACGCCCGCGGCAAGTCGGTGAAAACCAACACGCCGCCCGCTGCGAAGATGGAGGTCATCACGGTCGACATCCCGCAGGGGATGAACCCTGACTTAAAGAAGGTCGTGGCCGAGCCGTTCGGCCAAGCCGAGCGCGTGACGGCCTGCAAGGTGGCCGGCAAGGACGGCCTCGAATACGAGGAACGCGGGGCGTGGGTCACGACGACACGGCTGGTGCAGGTCGGCTGCCGCGTGTTCGTCTTCCGCTTCACTGGCTGGGAGGCATTCGGCGACAAGGCCAGCATTGAGGAGGCGAAGAAGACGTTCTACGACTCGGTCACGATCACCTTCGACGCCGCCACCCCCGCGCCGGTGGACCCGGCCCTGCGACCGCGGAACAACCCGCGATTCCCCCCGAACCCGGTCCCGCCGGGGTTCGATCCCGGCTTCCCCGTCCTCGGCGGGCAGATGCCCGGCGGCCTCGGCTCGCTGAAACTCGCGGGGCGGATCGACCCGTTCATCTCGGCCGTCATGTTCCCGGACCGCCAGGAGGCGTTCACCGTCGCCCTCCGCCCCGGCAGCCGAACCGCGGGCGAACTGCGCCGCTACGAGTACCCCGGCTTCAAGCTGAAGAACACGTACCTGCTGCCGTTCGCCGGCACGTTCGCCGCCGGCAGCGACAAGACGAACCGGCTGGCGATCACGACGCTGGCCCGTGTCGATGGCTACGCCGACGGGGAGCGGTCGATCGTGGTCGGCGACGTGCAACTCTTCGACCTGAAGCCGATCTTCGACGGCAAGACCCAACAGCGAGAGGAACTGAAGCCTCTCACAACTCTGACGCAACCCGCCAACACGCGGCTCGTGGGGCTAGAAATCTCGCCGGACGGCGACACGGTCTATTACCTCGGCCTCGCGAAAGGGACGACGCCTGCGAAGCCGTTCCGCGTGAAACTGACGCGGGCCGACACGGCGACGGGCAAGGTGCAAGGGTCGCTCGACCTGCCGGAGCCGGCGTGGCGTACCCGCCTGTCGGCCGACGGATCGAAGCTGTTCGCCGCCGAGGTGCCGTTGAACGCGGCCGGCTCCCCGATGCACACGCGGTCGACGAACATCGTCACGGTGGACCTCGCCCGCTGGCATGTCGAGCGGACCGATCAAGTGGCCGCCGGCACCGCTTTTGACTTCGTGCCGTTGTCTTCGGACAGTCTCGTGGCGTCGGTCATTCCGATCGGCGGCGGTACGAGTTACGCCCTGTGGTCGCTCCAGCAGCCGGCCCAGGCCACGTCGCTGGACACGCCGGGCCAACAACCGCTGAGCCACGGTTACATCGCCCGGACGCCGGACGGAAAGCGGTTCGTCACGTCGTCGGTCGGCCGGTTCGGTCAGCCGGTGGTCGAGGTGTACGACGTGTCCGACTGGAAGGCCGGGACCGGCTTCACGAAGGTCGCCTCGGCCCGCGTCGCGAAGGTCATCGACCAACCCGGCGAACCCGGCGTGAACCTCGGCCACAACTTCGAACTGACCCCGGACGGCCAGTACGCGATCTTCTGCGACACGGGGGCCGTCGTGGACCTGAGCGCGGCGGGGAAGAAATGAGAACGTGTGGCGTCGTGGGTTGGCCAATGGCCAGCCCGTCACGCGGGAACTCGATCGTAACAGCGAACTTTCGGGGGCTGTCCGTCCTCTGATAGGCGCTGTCCCGATCTGCGGGAGCGTGGCGGAGGAGAATCCGATGGCCGACATCGTGCGGACGAGCAAATTTCTCAGCCTGGTCCTGCGGCACAAGCCGGAGGAGATCGGCCTGACCTTGGATGCGAATGGGTGGGCCGATGTCGAAGAGTTAATCCGGCTCACCAACGCCCACGGCGTTTCGTTGACCCGCCCGCTGCTGGAACAGGTCGTTGCCGAGAACGACAAGAAGCGGTTCGCGTTCAGCGACGACGGCCGCCGCATCCGGGCCAGTCAGGGGCACTCGGTCGAAGTCGATCTGGCCCTGCCGCCGTCCGAACCACCAGCAGAGCTATTCCACGGAACCGCCACGCGGTTCCTCGATTCGATTCGGGCCAGTGGGCTGCACTCGGCCAACCGGCAACACCTCCACCTGTCGCCCGACGCTATAACCGCCACGAAGGTCGGGCAGCGGCACGGTAAGCCGGTCATCCTCATCGTCCGGGCAGGGGAGATGTTCGCGGCCGGGCACCAATTCTTCCTGTCGGCCAACGGCGTCTGGCTCACCGAACGGGTGCCCGTCGAGTTCATCGATTTCCCGGTAGGTAAATAAGAACAGCGCATGCCAAGGAACTTCATGGCGGAGCCGCCTCCACCCGAGCCCCCTCCAAAACCTCCGCGCCGACGACGGTGGCGGTGGCCAGCGAGACTCATTGCCGCGTACTTGGTGGTGTGCTGGGGCGTGACATGGGCGTTCGCACCACCTGCTTTGGTCCAGTTCTGTGCCGGTCATTTTTCCACGACGGAAGACTTCAAGGGCAACGTCGAACCGATCGCGTTCCACCCAAATGCCCGGTTCACGGGCCAGGGATTGAACTTCGGGCCTGAGCCGATGCCGGTCGATCCCCACTGGTGCTGTGTGGAGAAGCCGTGGTGCCCGACCCCGTTCGTCGTTGTGACCAACGTGGCGACAGTGTCCGGCCCGCTATCCGGTTGGGCCGGCCGCGTTTGGTTCATCTGGACGCCGTTCGGCTTAATCTACATCGACGACAGCCCTCAATGGGTGGCGTAACGGCACTTATCTCCGTGAGAACCTTATGAGGAATCTCCAATCTGTTGTTGCCGCGGCTGAAGGTGGACGGTAGGCTGGCGGGGAAGATTCTCCGCGTATACAATAACTCAGACGACCAGACTAACTTCTCCGGCCCGTACCGCCGAACGGCGGTCCGCAACCTACCCAACGGGCCGCTCTACTTCGGACGATGGACTTCATGACGATCCGCTCCTCGTTTTTGGCCCTCGGCAGCATCGCGTTGCTGATGTCGGCGGTTTGGTTCGCACCGGACGCCGTTTCGCCGCCCGTTGCCTCGGCCGCCGAGCCGCCGAAGGCCGACGACAAGGTCTTCGAAACGAAGATCAAGCCGTTCCTGACGACGTACTGCACCAGTTGCCACAACAGCGATAAGCAGGCCGGCGGCATAGCCCTCGACACGTACCTGAGCGAAGCCCACGCCAAGAAGGACCCCAAGACGTGGGAGATGGTCCTGGAGACGGTGCAGAGCGGTGAGATGCCGAAGAAGAAGGCCAAACAACCGACCAAGGCGGAGAAGGAATTCTTCGTCGGCTGGGTCGAATCGACGCTGACCAAGAAAGTCGATTGCACCGCCCCGAAAGACCCCGGCCGCGTGACCATCCGCCGGCTCAACCGAGCCGAGTACAACAACACCATCCGCGACCTATGCGGCGTCGACTTCAAGCCGGCCGAGAATTTTCCCTCCGACGACGTGGGCTACGGCTTCGACAACATCGGCGACGTGCTCTCGGTGCAGCCGATCCTGATCGAAAAGTACATGGCCGCCGCCGACTCGATTCTCGAGCAGGCGATCGGCAACCTCGACCCGGTCAAATCGTCCAACCAAGTCTTCCGGCCGCAGAACATCCGGGCCATTCCCCGTTCCGCGAACGTCCGCGAGACGAACGCGAAGGGGCAGGAAGTCCGCAAAATCGTGTTCACCGAGGAAGGCTCGGCCTTCCTGGAGAAGTTCAACTTCCCGGCCGACGGCGAGTACACCCTCCGCGTGCGGGCGTGGGGCACGAAGGTCGGCACCGACGACCCGAAGATGACCGTCCGCCTCGACGGAAAGGACGCGAAGGCGTTCACGGTAGAGGCCGAGCAAAGCAAGGCAAAGACCTACGAAGTGAAGCAGACCGTGCAGGCCGGCGAACGGCGGATCGCGGTCGCGTTCACGAACGCCTTCACCGATAAGGAAACGAAGAAGAACCGCACGCTCGGCATCGAGACCATCGAGATCGAAGGGCCGATCAGCGGGGCGAGGAAGCCGCTGTCCGACTCGGAGAAGCTGATCCTCACGGTGCTGCCGACGGGCGATTCGGACAAAACGAAGACGGCCGAGACGGTCCTGAAGACATTCGCTCGCCGCGCGTTCCGCCGGCCGGTGAAGCCGGACGAACTCACCCGACTGATGAAGCTGTTCGCCCTCGCTGACGCGCAGAAAGACTCCTTCGACAAGGCGATCAAGCTACCGTTGAAGGCGGTCCTGGTGTCGCCGCACTTCCTGTTCCGCATTGAGGACGACCCGAAGACGCCGGCCGAGGTCAAGACGATCACGGAACACGAACTGGCCACGCGGCTGTCGTACTTCCTGTGGTCGACGATGCCGGACGAGGAACTGTCGAAGTTGGCCGAGAAGGGTGAACTCCGCAAGCCCGGCGTGCTGAAGGCACAAGTGCAGCGGATGCTCAAAGACCCGAAGGCAGCCGCGATGACGGCGAACTTCGCCGGGCAATGGCTGATGCTGCGGAACATCCTGTCGCTGTCGCCGGACCCGGGCACCTACAAGGGCTGGGACGAGCAATTGCGGGCCGCGGTCATCCGCGAGACGGAACTGTTCTTCGAGAACATCGTTCGCGAAGACCGCCCGATCACGGACTTCATCGACGCCGATTACACGTTCCTGAACGACCGCCTGTCTTGGCACTACGGCGTGCCCAACGTGAAGGGGTCCGAGTTCCGCAAGGTGAAACTGCCCGACAGCCGCCGCGGCGGAATCGTAACGCAGGCGAGCGTACTGCTGGTGACTTCGAACCCGACGCGCACCTCGCCGGTGAAGCGCGGCAAATGGGTCTACGAGAACGTCCTCGGTCTCACTCCCGCCCCGCCGCCGCCGGACGTGCCGGAACTGGAAAAGACCGTCCTCAAGGGCACCCTCCGGCAGCGGATGGAACAACACCGTGCGAACCCGAGTTGTGCCGGCTGCCACGCGAAGCTCGACCCGTTGGGCTTCGGGCTGGAAAATTTCGACGGCATCGGAAAATGGCGGGACACCGACGAGGGGCAAAAGGTGGACGCCTCGGGGGTTTTGCCCGACGGCGAAAAATTCACCGGCCCCGCGGAACTGCGCAAGGTTTTGATGCGCAAGGCCGACCAATTCCGCCATTGTCTTTCGGAAAAATTGCTGACCTACTCCCTCGGACGCGGGCTAGAATATTACGACAGGTGTGTGCTAGACGACTTGGTGAAAAAACTGAAAGCCGGGGAAGACCACTTCTCCGCGCTGGTGTTAGCGATTGTCGAAACGGACGCATTCCAAAAACGGCGTGGCAAACGGAGCGAATAAAATGAAAGCGATCTCTCGGCGGACGATGCTTCGGGGTGTCGGCACGGCCATCGCCCTGCCCTGGCTGGAGTCGGTCGCGGCCGCAGCCGCCCCGGTTGCCGCCGCCGCGGGCAGCGTCGCCTCGCCCAAGCGGGCGGCCTTCATCTACGTGCCGAACGGCGTTCACAACCCCGACTGGTTCCCGAAGGAAGTCGGCAAACTCGGCGAACTGCCGGAAATCCTGAAGGCGCTGACGCCGTTCAAGGACTCGGTCAACGTCATCTCGAACATGACGCTGGACAAGGCCCGCGCCAACGGCGACGGCCCCGGCGACCACGCCCGCGCCATGTCGGCGTTCCTCACCGGCCGGCAGGCCCGCAAGACGCACGGTGCGGACATCCGCACCGGCACCTCGGCCGACCAGCACATCGCCACCGTCATCGGCGACAGCACCCGCTTCCCGTCGATCGAACTCGGCATTGAACGCGGTGCGCAGGCCGGCAACTGCGACTCGGGTTATAGCTGTGCGTACTCCTCCAACCTGTCGTGGCGGAGCGAATCGACGCCGAACGCGAAGGAAACGGACCCGCGGCAGGTATTCGACCGCCTTTTCAGCGGCAACGACCCGAAGGAACTCGCCGCGTCGCGGGCCAAGCGAGACCTGTACAACAAGAGCGTCCTCGACTTCGTGATGGACGACGCGAAGTCGCTGTCGAAGTCGCTCGGCCAGGGCGACCAGCGGAAGCTCGACGAGTACCTGTCGGCCGTGCGGGAAGTCGAAGCACGGATCGAGAAGGTGAAGAAGCTGAACGCCGACCGCAAGCCGGTGGCGAAGCCGGACATGGCCGCCCCGACCGCGGTGCCGTCGGAGTTCAAGGACCACGTCCGGTTAATGTGCGACCTGATGGTGCTGGCGTTCCAGACCGACCTGACCCGCGTGGCGACGATGCCGTTCGCCAACGACGGCAGCAACCGGCCGTACAAGACGATCGGCGTGCCGGAAGGCCACCACGACCTGTCGCACCACGGCCGCAACGCCGAGAAGCAGGCGAAGCTGAAGAAGATCAACACCTTCCACATCGAACAATTGGCCTACATGGTCGAGAAGATGTCGAAGGTGAAAGAAGCGAACGGCACGTCGCTGCTCGACAACACGATGATGGTCTACGGCAGCGGCATCGGCGACGGCGACCGCCACAATCACGATGAACTACCGATCCTGCTCATCGGCAAAGGCGGCGGCACAATCGCCGGCGGCCGGCACATCAAGGCCCCGAAAGAAACGCCGCTGATGAACCTGTACATGGCGATGTTCGAGCGGATGGGTGCCCCGACCAAGCGGTTCGGCGACAGCACCGGCGTCCTGTCGATCTGATTCAGGGTGTGAAACGCAGAAAGCCCAGGGACGGCCGTCCCTGGGCTTTCTGCGTTTCACACCCCACTGTTACGGCTTCTTGAACTCGGTCAGTTCCATCGTCGTCTTCACGGTCGCGGTCTTGGTGACGCTCTTCACGATTTGTCCTGGCACCTCGTCGGACATCCACGTCTGACTTTCGACTTCGCCGTCGGTCGTTTTGTTCTTGTACTTCACCCACTTGGTCTTCACGTCTTGACCGCCGACCTTCAGGGTTTCGGTCCCCTCTTCGGTTTTCCCCTTAGGGTCTTCCGACTTGTCCTTGGGCTTGTCGCCGGTCGCGGGGGTCTTCGGGAGGTCGATCGTCTTCAGCACGTCCTGCTTGGTGGGCGGTTGCTTGAACTCCATGCCGTTGAACTTCGACACGGTCGTCGTTTCCAGCACGAGCTTGTCCTTGCCCACCTCGACCAGTTTCGAGATGATCGTGACCTCCGACTTCATGTTGTTGAACTCGCTTTCCGTCTTCACCGTGGCCGTGGCCCCCGGCTTGAACGCCGCCCATTGCTTGTAGGTCGGGTTTTCGAACGGTTCGGCCCAGCCGAGGCCGGCGGCGAGGGCCAGCGTTGCCAGCGCGAGCGGGAGGGAGCGGAGGAGGCGCATGAGAGTGATTCCTTCGGGGCGGGCGAAAAAAAGCCCCGGCAGGACGTCCTGCTGGGGCGAGAGTGATTATCGCGGCTCGTTTACTTGAATTCAACGTGAAACGGCATCATCACCTTGATGACGTCCTTCTGCGTGGCGAGCAGTGGAGCAGCGATCTTGGCGGCCTTTTCGAGGCCGGGCACCTGCGACAGATCGACCTTGAGCGACGCCCCGAACGGCAACTTGGCATCGCCGTCCATGAGCTTCTCGATGAACGACTGCGCCTTCGGCAGCGTCAGCAGTTCCATGTCCTTCTTCGGGTCGATGCCGGCGAGGGTCTTCGCCCCGGCGATGGCGTCGTCCAGGGTGCCGAGTTCGTCAACCAGGCCGTTTTCCTTCGCCTGCCGACCCGTCCACACACGGCCGCCGGCGAGCTTCTTCAGTTTCTCGACCGGCATGTCCACGCCGGCCTTCGTGCGGCCTTCGGAAGCCTTGCGGGTGAACTGCTCGTACACGGCTTCCACCGTCTCCGTCAGGGCCTTCCGCTCCGAGTCGCTCCACGGGAAGGTCGAGGACAGCACGCCGGTGTTCTTGCCGCGGGTGATCACTTCCGTCTTCATGCCGCCCCAGGCTTCGAGTTCGCCGATAACGAGCTTCATGCCGAACACGCCGATGGACCCCGTGACGGTGCCCGGTTCGGCGTAAATCTTCTTGCAGCCCATGCTGATATAGTACCCGCCGCTCGCGGCCACGTCGCCCATGCTGGCCACGACGGGCTTCTTGCAGCGGATGATTTCGCGCCACATCACGTCGCTGGCCAGGGCCGAGCCGCCGGGGCTATCGACCCGCAGGACGATGGCCTTCACGGTGTCGTCCTTCTCGGCCTGCCGAATCGCCGCGACGATCGTTTCCGAGCCGACTGCGTCGGAGCCGCCGAACAGCGGGTTGCTGTTGCCGGACTTGCCCGACTGAATCGCGCCGACGGCGTAGATCACGGCGATCTTCGGGTCCTTCGATTCCTTTTCGGTCTTGCTGCCGCCCATCATTTCGAGGAGGGCGAACGGGTTCGAGAAGTCGAGTTTTTGGGCCTTCGGTTTGCCGTAGTTCCGCTCGATCTTGGCGGTCTTGGTACCGAGAACCTTCGCCATCGCGTCCGGGAATTCGTCCTCGTAAATGATCTGGTCGATCAGCCCGACGCTCTTGGCCTTCGCCGCGGTGTACGGGCCGTTGTCGATGATCTCCTTCACCTTCTCGGCCGACAGCTTGCGGCCCTTGACGACCGGGGCGACGAGTTCGCTCTGGAAGTTGTCGTCCATCATGGACGTGATCTGCTCGCGGTTGGCGTCGCTCATCTTGTCGGCCAGGAACGGCTCGACGGCGGCCTTGTAGTCGCCGACCTTCAGCACGTCGGCCTTGAGTTTGAGCAGTTCGAGCGTGTTCTTGTAGAAGGTGACTTCCGCCCGGAGGCCGACGAGGATCACGCCGCCGCCTTCCGGCGAGGCGATCAAGTCACAGTCGGTCGCGAGAAGGTACGCCTTCTGGCCGTACTCTTCGGAGTAGGCGAAGACCTTCTTGCCGGTCGCCTTGAAGTCGGCGATGGCCCGGCGGAGTTCGTTCAACTTGCCGTAGCCGACGGTCAGGTCGTCGAGTTGCAGGAACAGGCCGGAAATCTTCTCGTCCTTCGCCGCCTTGCGGATGCGGTCGAGTTTCATCTTGAAGTTCTCTTCCGGCGGGCCGAACAGGTTTTCGGCCGGCAGGGGCGACTCGCCGAGGTCGCCGGAAAGTTTGATGTGCGCCACGCGGGCGGTGTCCACGTCCTTTTTGTCTTCCTTCGCTTCCGCCTTCGCAGTGCCGCCCTTCTTGAAGGGGTTGTCGTCCGCCAGAATCGTGGTGCCGGCGAAACCGCCCGCCAGGGCCAAAGTCAGGAGCCATCGCTTCATAAACGATCATCCTCGGAGTTAGAGGGGGAATGACGACGGGAAAGTACGGCCATTGTAGGCCCAGGCGAGCCGAGCGGCGTAAGCCGCCGGGTGAATCTCGTTGCCGTCCACCCGGCACGTTTCGGTGTTCGGTTCGCCAGTTGGCCTTTACCCAGCCTTCCCAGGTGTGGTACTTCGTTGCCACGTGAATCTGGGGCAACTCTGCCCCTTCGCGAGAACTACCCCGTCCGGGCCAGGAAGGTTTCGCCATGACGCGGCGAATGAAATTCAGGCTGGTGCTGATCTGCGGCTTGTTCCTGTCCGCCTCGTCCGTCGTCGGTCAACCGCCGCCGGACGACCGCCCGGCCGCGCCTTCCTCGCCGGTGATCGACCCGGAGATTCAACAGGCCCAAAACCTGGAAACGCCGGCCCTGACCCGGCCCGGCCGCGGGTACTGGAACGGCACGCTCACGTCACAAGTCGGCCCCCCGCCGCAGGCCGCCGCGCCGGTGGAAGCGCGCCCGGTGCAGAGCCTGCCGCCACAACCACCGACGCCGGCAGTGTCGCTGACGGTATTGATCCCGCGCGACCACCCGCCGGGGCAGGACATCCCCTGCACCATTAAGGCCGCCAACAATTCCGGCGGCGACGCCCACAAGGTCGTGGTGCGGATCGAACCCGAAGGGGCCGATATTATCCCGATCGAACCCAAGACCGCCATCCAGCCGGGGCAACACCCGACCTGGAACTTCAAGACGCTGAAGGCGGGCGAGAGCCAGAAGATCGAGTTGAAACTGCACCCGAAGGCAGACGCGACGAGCGTGTCGGTGAAGGCGTTCGTGGCGCTGGAACACGGTCAGGCGGTGAAGACGAACTTGAGCGAGCCGAAGTTGCAGGTGAAGACCGTGGTGCCGAAGCAGCACCCGGCCGACGACCCGATCCCCGTGCGGGTGACGATCCACAACAACGGCCGCGTGGCCATCAGCGGGGCGAAGCTGACGCAGACGATCAGCGAGGGATTCGAGTTCCACAAGGACATCGCCGGAGGCGAGAAAACGAAGCAGCCGAGCCAGCGCCTGTGGGCGGTCGGCACCGTGCAGCCGGGCGAGACGAAGACGCTGCAATACCTCGTGACCGCGACGAAGGGCCGCAGCCTTCAAGTGATGTCAGTGCTGGCCGCCGAGAACAAAGTTCAGGAGAGCGACACCGCCGAGTCGCGGATTCTCGAGTCCGGGCTGAAGGTGCAAATCTCCGGCGACGGCAAAACAACGAGCGAACAGCCGGCCCAGTACGAGGCAACGGTGACGAACACCGGCACGATGCCGCTGACGAACGTCCGCGTGACGGGCTCGATTCCCGACGAGTGCCGGCTGACGAAGATGACCCGCGGCGGCAAGGAGTCGCAGGGGCAGGTGTACTGGACCATCCCGAAACTCGCCCCCGGCGAGAGTCAGTCGGTCCGCTGGGGCTTACTTTCGTCCGGCGGCGGGCGGAAGCAGGTTCGTGCGGCCGCCATCGCCGGCCGCGTCGAGGACACGGCGAAGGCCGAGACAGTCTTCCAGGGCACGGCGATCCTGCACTGGAACACGAGCTTCGACCGCGACACGGTGGCCTACGATCAGCAGGGCGTGATGACGATTCGCGTCAGCAACAGCGGCAGCGAACCGGCGGCAAATGTGAAACTCTCGGTGGAGTTGCCGAAGAGTCTCGTGAGTGTCGTGCAGGTCAGCCCGGCGTACAAGAAGGACGGCGAGAAAATCATCTTCGACACTCGCACGGTCGCGGCCGGGAAGGCGGAGACGTTCACGATCACCTTCAAGGGCGAGCAGTTCGGCCGGGCGTTCTTCAACGCGAAGTTGTCCGCCGACGCCCTCGGCGACAAGCCCCTCGGGGCCGAGAAGTACGTGGAGATCGTGCGGAGGTAACCTTTCATTGGAGGTGAAAACGGATGGCGCCCGATACGTTCAAGCAGACCCTCACCGCCCTCTGCAACCGCCGGCCGTTCCGAGCGTTCACGGTCGAGTTGGACGACGGAACGCGGTTGGAGATCGACCAGCCGCACGCGGTCCTCACCCGCAACAACGTCGCGGTCTTCTTGCCCCCGAACGCGAAACCGATATGGTTCGATCACATGAACGTGATCCGAATCCTCGACGACCGGCTTGACGCCGATCGCGCCGACGCCGCTTAACCATGAACGACCCGTCGGTGGAACGCGAGTTCGGCGTGCCCTTCCCGGGCAAAGTGCTGCCGCCGGATAAATGGGCGCAAACCGCCCTCAAGGCGATGCCGGCCGAAGGGCGGCTGAACTGGCGGGAACTCTTCGGCCGTGACGCCCCCGTCGTCCTCGACCTCGGCTGCGGCAACGGTCGGTCCACCATCCTCAGTGCCGTCAGCAGGCCGACGCACGACCACCTCGGCACCGACATTCTGCCCGTCGTCATCCGCTACGCCCGCAAGCGCGGCAACCAGCGCGGCCTCACTAACCTCCGCTTCGCCGTCCTCGGTGCCCACGAACTGCTGGAGAAGTTCGTCGAACCCGGCAGCGTGGCCGAGATTCACGTCTACCACCCGCAACCGTACTACGACCCGGCGCAGGTCCACCGCCGGCTCATCACGCCGACGTTCCTGGCCCTCGTTCACCGCTGTCTGATCCCCGGCGGCGAGTTCGTGGTGCAGACGGACAATCCCGGCTACGCGAAGTACCTGCGGCAAGTGGTGCCGGTGTTCTTCGAGTTCCACGAGCGCATCGGGAAATGGCCGGACGCCCCGAAGGGCCGCACGCGACGGGAAATCCTGGCCCTGAAGAAGAAGTTGCCGATCTTCCGCGGTCGCGGCACGGCGATGCCGAACCTCACCGAAGAGAACGCCCTGCGGTTGGCCGAGGCGTTGCCCCCACCCACCTTCGACGCCGACCGCCGCCTGCGAGATCTCGACCGGCTCGCGTAGCCGCAGGCTTTTAGCCAGCGGACGACTTCCACCGATGACAGCCTTCCGGCCAAGTACCAGCGCGTTCGCGGGCGGACGGCGTCCGCAGGCTGAAGACTGCGGCTACAGTCGGAACCGAGAACCGGCGTTGCCACATCTTCTGTTCGCGTGCTACCCTGTCGGCCTTCACTCATGGAAGGTGTGCCGATGGCGGACGATCTCGCGTGGGAACTCGACGTCGCGAAGCGGCGGATCGAACAACTCGAAGCCACCCTCATGCGCCGCACGGAGTTGCTCGAACAGCGGCAGACGGAACTTCACGCGATCAAGTCGTCGAAAGCCTTCCGCATGGCCCACGTTGCACAGAGGGTGATGGACCGCCTGCTGCCGCTGCACACGAAACGCCGCAGCATGGTGAAAGCCGTCACGCGAAAACTCGGCCGTCTCGTCGATCCCCGGACCAAGAACGGCCCCCCGCCGGAAGCACGGCATCTCGAAGAATGCACGCCACCGGCTGAGTACCAGCGTTGGATCAGGGCGTTCGAGCCGTCGGCCGCCGACTTGCAAAAGCAACGGCAGCACGCCTTCCCGCGAACGCCGATCATCAGCCTGATTGTGCCGGTGTACAACCCGCCGGCCGCGTTCCTGGAGGCGATGCTGAAGTCGGTGCAGGAGCAAACCTACCCGCACTGGCAACTCTGCCTCGCAGACGCCAGCACAGTCCCGCACGTGCGACCGATTCTCGAGAAGTTCGCCACCGACAAGCGAGTGAAGTTGGAGTTCCTCGAATCGAACGGCGGTATCGTCGGCAACTCCAACGCCGCCCTCGACATGGCGAGCGGGGATTTCATCGCCCTGCTCGACCACGACGACACCCTCGCGCCGTTTGCACTGTTCGAGATCGCGTCGGCGATCAACGCAAATCCGGCGGCCGAGTTTTTCTACTCGGACGAGGACAAGCTCGACTTCAGCGGCAGCCGCGTTGAGCCGCACTTCAAGCCGGATTGGTCGCCGGAAACGCTCCAGAGCCGCAACTACGTCTGCCACCTCGTCACGGCCAAGCGGTCGCTCATCGACGAAATCGGCGGATTCCGCACCGGCTTCGAGGGTGCACAAGATCACGACTTGGTTCTGCGGGCGACCGAACGGGCGCGGCAAATCGTTCACATCCCGCACGTCCTCTATCACTGGCGGATGCACCGGCAGTCCACGGCCGCCGATGCCGGCTCGAAGGGATACGCCCACGAGGCCGGCAAGCGGGCGGTACAAGAACACCTCGACCGCCTCGGCATCGACGGCACGGCACACGACGGCATCGTGCCGGGGTTGTACCACGTCGCCCACCACCTGCGGTCGCAACCCCTGGTAAGCGTGATCGTGCCGAACAAGGACGCACCCGAGATGCTCGCCCGGTGCATCGACTCGCTGGCGAAGTCGAGCTACGCCAACTTCGAGTTGCTCATCGTCGAGAACGGCAGCACCCGGCCGGAGACGTTCGCGTACTACCGGCAGTTGGAGAAGCAGCCGCACGTCCGCGTCGTCGAGTGGACGAAGCCGTTCAACTACGCGGCCGTCAACAACTTCGCGGCCACGCAAGCCCGCGGCGAGTTGTTGTTGTTCCTGAACAACGACATCGAGGCCGTGAACCCCGACTGGCTGGAGCGGATGGTGAAGCTCGGCGTGCAGCCCGGCGTCGGGGCGGTCGGGGCGAAGCTTTACTACGCCGACGACACGATTCAGCACGCCGGCATCGTCGTCGGCATGGGCGGCGTCGCCGGACACGGGCACCTGAACTTCCCGCGGCAGGCGGCCGGGTACATGCAGCGACTGCGGTTCACGCAGAACGTCGCCGCCGTCACCGGCGCGTGCCTGCTCTGCCCGACCGATGTCTTCCGCGAAGTCGGAGGGTTCGACGAGGGGTTCGTTCTGGCGTTTAACGACGTGGACCTGTGCCTGCAAATTCTCGCGAAGGGGCACCGCGTCGTCTGGACGCCGCACGCGGAGCTGTATCACTTTGAGTCGAAGACGCGCGGGTACGAAGACACGCCGGAAAAGCTGAAAAGGTTCAAACGCGAGCACGACTTGTTCCACATCAAGTGGGGCCACTTCCTCAAGCAGGGTGACCCGTACTACAATCCCCATTATCGGCTCGACCGAGCGGATTTCGCCCTCCGGGTGGCGTAAAATGGCGACTCGAGTCGGCTCTCGCGGCGAGTCTTGAAGGAAATCGGGCCGATTTTGCCCCGCCGCAATCTCTTTCGCCGCTTCGCCCGTCTCACAGTTAAACCGCCCACCGCCGGCTTGGCACGCGCAATCGCCATCGACCGAAGTCGGTGCGGTGCGGATCGCGGAAAATGCGCGGCCGGTGCCGACCGCCGCGGGCCGCATCGGGTATATCTCGTTAGGCATACCGTCTGCCAGGGATATTGAACGGTCGCAACTCTCCGCGGAGGGTGGTGTGCGACCCGGTCCGGCCGCGACGGGCCCAGGCACCGAACACGTTTACCAGGAGTAGCCCGCATATGTTCGGCTTCACGACCCCACCCCAACGACGGAACGACATGCGACCAATCCGGAATTCCCTGCTCCGGTTGGAAGGACTGGAGACCCGCGACGTTCCGACCACCATCGCCGGGAACAATCAGTACAGCGTTCAGGCCGGTTCAGTGTTGACCGTCAGTGCGAACGGCGGCGTCCTCACCGACGACTTCAGTACGGACAACCCGAACGCAGTCCTGATCGCCCGGCGGCTCAGCCCCGCGGCCTCGTCGATCCAACCGGCCCCGGTCCTCCCGGCCAACTCGCTGACGTTCAACTCGAACGGTAGTTTCACGTTCATCGCGCCGAGCGACTACCAATCCGGCATCTACGGCCCCGTCACTTTCACCTACCAGGCGGTGGACACGACGGCCCAGATCAACCCGCTCAGTACGCCGGCAACGGTCACGATCACGATCATCGCGCCGACGAACTCGACGAAGTTGTACGCCACCGGGGCCGGCCCCGGTGGGAGCCCCCTCGTCCGGGTGTTTGAAGCGTCCACGGGGAACGAGCGGTTCTCCTTCTTCCCCTACGAACAGAGCTTCACCGGCGGCGTGCGAGTCGCCACCGGCGACTTGAACCGCGACGGGGTCGACGACATCGTGACCTCACCGGCCGAGGGCGGCTCCGCTCGGATCGAAGTCTTCGACGGCGTGACCGGCATTCAGATTTCGAACTTCTTCGCGTTCAACTCGGACTTCCGGGGCGGGGCGGAAATCGCGATTGGTGACGTCGATGGTGCGGTGGACTTGCTCGGGAACCGCAACAATGAGATTATCGTCGGGGCCGGCCTTGGGGGCGGTCCGCGAGTCACAGTGTACAATGCCACCATCCCGGTTCTCGCCGCCAATCCGAACGTACCGAGTGACCTGATCGTCACCCCGTTCTCGGACTTCTTCGCGTACGAATCGACGTTCCGGAACGGCGTCCGGGTGGCGGCGGGCAACCTGGCCGGGTTCGCCGCGAACGACAAGGACAAGCGCGATTACATCGTGACCGGTGCGGGACCGGGCGGCGGGCCGTCCGTCAAGGTCTTCGACGGCCGCAAGACGATCGGCATCACCTTGCCCCCTGCCAATCAAGCGTTCTTCGCGTTCGATTCCGGAACCCGCGGCGGCGTCTCAGTGGCGGTCGGCCAATTCCGCGGCGACAACAGTGCCGACATCGTTGTCGGCTCCGGGGCACAGGACACGTTCCGCATCTTCGACGGCCGAAGCAACGCCCAACTCCGAGAGTTGGCCGTCCAGCCGACCGACGGGTCGATTACGCCCGGCCTCGGCGGCAGTGGCGGTTCGAACGCCGCTGGCTCCACGAACTTCGGGGCGAGCGGCAGCCTGATCAGCACCATCGGGGTGACAAGTGGTACGGGCGGGATCCGCGTGGGCGTAACGGACCGCAACGGTGACGGTCTGTCGGACGTCCTCGTCGGGGCTTCGTCCGGTACGCTGCCCCGCCTGCGGATCTTTGACGGCAACTCGCTCGCGGAATTGAGCAACAGCCTTATCTACCCGTCCACCTTCCTCGGCGGGGTGTTCGTGGGCGGTAACAGCCTCTAATCCGTCTCGATTGAATCGCGTGCGGCCCGGCAGACTCGATCTGCCGGGCCGCCGTCCTTTCCGATCCCCTTGAAGCTGGTAAGATACCGCTTCCGATTTCAGGCCGGTCGCCCCACGGGTGCCCGCCTTGCACCCACCCGTTCGGCTCGGCGCGTCGCGGAGCATTCGGGTCGGCGTTGCCTCATCCACCCATGACAACTCCTCAAGGTTCCTCCCCGGAACCGGGTCACCACGCCACCCACCAGTCGTTTTGGCTGTGGGTCATGTGCCTGACCGGCGTCGATTACTTCTCCACCCTCGGCTACCAACCGTCGATCGCGGTTCAGAGTGCGGGGATGCTCGCGCCGATTGCCACGGTCGTGCTGATCGTCGTCACGCTCTTCGGGGCACTGCCGGTCTACTCCTACGTGGCGAAAAAGTCGTTCGCGGGGCAAGGCTCCATCGGCATGCTGGCCAAGCTGGTGACAGGGTGGCCGGGCAAGCTGATGGTCCTCGTGTTGCTGGGCTTCGCGGCCACGGACTTCGTTATCACGAAAACCCTCTCTGCCGCCGACGCCGCCGTCCACCTCGTCGAGAACCCGAACTGGCCGTGGAGGCCGGGCGAAGAACCGAACGCCGGGTTGGGCCAGCAAATCGGCGTCACGATGGCCCTCCTGGTACTCCTCGGTGCGATGTTCATGCGCGGGTTCAAGGAGGTAATCGGCCTCGCGGTCACGATCGTGGGCACGTACCTCGCCTTGAACGTCGTCGTGATCGGGTGCGGCCTCAAGTACCTCTTCGAGCACCCCACGAAACTAACCGACTACGTCACGCGGCTGCACGACGGCCACTGGCACCTGGCGCACAACCCACTGGGCGCGGCCGGCGGCGGACCGTGGACGATGCTGGCCGTGGCACTGCTGTTGTTTCCCAAACTCGCGCTCGGCCTGTCGGGCTTCGAGACCGGCGTCGCGGTGATGGCCCACGTCCGCGGGCGGGCGACTGACACCGCGGCCGACCCGGTCGGGCGGATCGCCAACACGAAACGCCTCCTCATCACCGCCGCCGTCGTGATGTCGCTGCTCCTGTTCGGCTCCTCGGTCGTCGTGAGTACGCTCATCGATCCGACGGAAATCACCCCCGTTTCCGCGGACGGTGGTCTGCCGTTGAACGACGCGGGCCAACCGATCACGGAAGTCGAGAATTGGCCGAAGCGGCCGGCGGCCGGCCGTGCCCTCGCGTTCCTGGCCCACGGCGAGAACGCGACGGCCCGCGACGTCTGCCCGTTCTTCGGCCCGACGTTCGGCACGATCTACGACGCCAGCACTATTGTCATCCTCTGGTTCGCCGGGGCGAGCGCGATGGCCGGGTTGCTGAACCTCGTGCCGAAGTATCTGCCGAAGTTTGGCATGGCCCCCGAATGGGCGCAGGCGACCCGCCCACTGGTGTTGCTGTTCACCGGCGTGAACATGCTCGTCACGATCATCTTCAAGGCCAACGTGGACGCCCAGGGCGGGGCTTACGCGACCGGCGTCTTGGTGCTCATGACCAGCGCCTGCTTCGCCACCGTCATCGACAAGTGGCACCAGCGCACGGGCGCGTGGTACCGCCGGCTACCCTGGCCGTTCGCGCTCATCACCCTGATTTTCGTCTACACCACCGTCGCCAACGAGATTGAGAAGCACTTCCAGGGGCTGACGATCGCGACGTTCTTCATCTCCACCATCCTGATCACGTCGCTCGTGTCGCGGTTGGTCCGCAGCCGCGAGTTGCGGTTCACCCGGTTCCAAATGGCCGACACGGAAACGCGGCTCATGTGGGACTCGATCCGCGAGATGGACACGACCGTGCTCGTCCCGCACCGCCCGGGCCGCCGAACGCTGGCAGAGAAGGAGCGGGCGATCCGCCAGGAGCACCGCATCCCGCGGGACCTGATGATCGTGTTCATCGAGGTGGAACTCAACGACGCCAGCGACTTCGCGCCGGAACCAGTGATGAAGGTCCAACAGGAAGAGGGCCGGTACGTCATCGACATCACCGGGGCGGCGTCGATCTCGCACACACTGGCGGCCGTCAGCCTGGAGATGGCGAAAGTCGGCCGGCCGCCGGAAATCCACTTCGGCTGGACGGACGAAAGCCCGGTCAGCGGTACCCTCGGCTTCCTGCTCTTCGGCGAAGGGAACGTGCCCTGGATGGTCCGCGACCTGATTAAGCGAGCCGAACCGGACCCGACGAAGCGGCCGCGAATCATCATCGCGGGCCTGTGACGAACTGCGGGGATGGTCGGAGCCGCTGCAACAGGTCGTGCTTCGAACAACGCCGGTCCGGCCTTCGTACCGGCATGCCTGCCGGCGGCATGCTGAGGCGTGCAGGTGGACGTTCGCGTCGTGGGAATCGGTCTGGCCGGTGAAGATCGACCTCACCCTTACCTCACCTCATTTGCAGCACCACCTTCGCCCGCTTGTGGCGGTGGGGTAAATCATCTCGACGCCGAAGCAATCGATCTGCGGCATGACACGGCCCCTCCGAGACAAAGCGGATGCGACCCACCGCGGGAGGCTACCATGATGGGAAGAGTGGCGGGCCACCTTCTTTTATGAGATTTGCATGAGATTCGGCCCCCGTGGCCCGCGACTTGAAAGACAGTACCTGCGAAACCGCTATCCGGCGGTAGTACACGCTCGCCGCCCCGCCCGCCGGCGAGCCGAGGAGAATCGATGCGCACCTGGGCCTCTCCCGTCCTGTTGCTGGGCTGTTGCGTCGGCCTCGCGGGCTGCACCCGCGGCCCCGCCGGAACCCCACCCCCCGCCACCGTCGTCGTGCCGGTTAGCCACCCGATCACGCGGGACGTGGTCGAGTACGTCGAGTACACCGGCCGCACCGACGCCGTCGATTCGGTCGGCATCCGCCCCCGCGCGACCGGCTACCTCACCAAGACATCGTTCAAGGAAGGCGACATCGTCAAGAAGGGCGACGTGCTCTTCGAGATCGACCCACGGCCATACCAGGCGCAACTCGACCAGGCCGAGGGTCAGGTCCGCGTCGCCGAGGCCCAGTTCACCCTCGCCCAGGCCAACTACAACCGCATCAAGGGAACCGGCAACGACCGCACCTTCAGCCCGCAAGAAGTGGACCAAGCCAAAGCCGCGCAGGACGCCGCCGACGCCCAGGTGAAAGCCGCGAAGGCCACCGCCGAGGTGTACCGTCTCAACCTTAGTTACACCCGCGTCACGTCGCCGATCGACGGTCAGGTCAGTCGGTACTACTACACCGTCGGTAACCTCGTCAACCAGGACCAGACGCTCCTCACCACGGTCGTTTCGACCGACCCGATGAAGGTCTACCTCGACATGGACGAGCGGACCATGTTGCGGGTGCGGAACTCCATCAACCAGGGGAAGATCCAACCCCGCGGGCCGAAGAACGAACTGCCCCTCCTTATGCGTCTGGAAGGGGAGGAGGGCTTCCCGCACAAGGGGGCGATCGACTTCTCGAACAACACCGTGAACCCGTCGACGGGCACCATCGCCATCCGCGGCGAGTTCGCGAATCCGTTGCCGCCCGGCGGCCGGCGGTTGCTGTCGCCGGGCATGTTCACACGGCTCCGCCTGCCCCTCGGCGGCCCGCGCCCGGCCGTGCTCGTCGTGGACCGGGCTATTGGGTCCGACCAGGGTTTGAAGTTCGTCTACGTCGTCGAGAAGGACAAGAAGATTTCCTACCGCCGGGTGAAGGTCGGCCCGCTCGAAGACGATGGCTTGCGGGTCATTGAAGGTGAGTACAAACCGAAGACCGGCAGCCAACCGGCCGAAGGTCTCAGGCTCGACGACGTCGTCGCGGTCGGCGCGATCCAGCAGTTGCGGCCGGGCATGGAAGTCGAGACGGAAATGATCGCGATGCCGACCCCCGGTGCCCCGAGCGCCCCGCCCCCGCCCGACGGTAAGCCCGCCCCTACCACGCCCCCCACGCCAGCTCCGAAAGCCCCCAGCGGGGCCAAGAACTAGGGACGGCCCATGTTCAGCCGATTCTTCGTCGATCGCCCGATCTTCGCGGCCGTCGTGTCGATCGTCATCTCGCTCGCGGGCGTGCTGGCGCTCCTCAACCTGCCGGTCGCGCAGTACCCGCCGATCACGCCACCGGCCGTGACCATTTCGATCAGCTACCCTGGCGCGAGCGCGCAGGTGGTGGCCGACACGGTCGCCGCCCCCATCGAGCAGCAAGTCACCGGCGTGCCGGGCATGCTGTACATGTCGTCGAACTCCGGCAACGACGGGTCGTACAGCCTGACCGTGACGTTCGAGATCGGCACCGACCTGAACTCGGCCGTGGTGATGGTGCAGAACCGCGTGCAACTCGCGATGCCGCAACTGCCGACGGCCGTGCAGCAGCAGGGCATCACCGTGCGGAAGCGGACGCCGGACATGCTGATGATCATCAGCTTTAGTTCCCCCGGCGGCCGGTACGACAACGTCTACCTGAGCAATTACGCCACGGTCGCGATCCGCGACGAGCTGCTCCGTCAGGAAGGCATCTCCGACGTGACGGTGTTCGGTCAGCGCGACTACAGCATGCGCGTCTGGCTCGACCCGCAGCGGTTAGCGGCCCACGACATGACGGCCCTGGACGTGGCGACCGCCGTCCGGGCACAGAACATCGAAGCGGCCCTCGGCCGCGTCGGCCAGCCGCCCGGCGGGAAGACGCGGTCGTTCCAGTTCCCGCTCGACACCCGCGGCCGACTCTCGGAAGTTGAGCAGTTCGCCGACATCATCGTGAAGGCGGGTGGAAGCCGACCGCTGCCCTCCATGATGACGAGTTCCGGCGGTGGCGGATCGAGCACGTCCACGATGCGACCGATGATGCCCACGATGCCGATGCCGACCGTCGGCAGCATGATGAACATGAATAGCTCGACGTCGTCTTCGACTTCGACATCCTCGACCCCTTCGACTGGTTCGACGGGCCAAAGCACTCCGAACGGCTCCGGGTCGTCCGGGTCCAGTGCGTCCGGCGGGTCGAGTTCCGCGAACCCCTCGAACGTGATGCTCCTCGGCAGTGCGCTCGGCAACCCACTCGCGCCCGGCCCGGCGACGGGCGGTACGGCACTCGCCGGCATGGGAAGTTCCACCAACGGGATGAACGCCGCTGGCGGAAGCAGCAGTTCGACGAGCAGCACGAACCAGGGCATCCCGATGGTGGCCACGACGGGCGGCGTGGTCGGCGCGAACTCGCTGTCCGGCGGGTCGCTCGACGGCGGGCCGAACGCCGCGACCGCCGTCGTCCGCCTCAGCGACGTGGCCCGCATCGAACTCGGGGCGGCGACCTACGACAACGGCGCGACCTTCGACGGCAAGCCGTCGGTCGGCCTCGCCGTCCGCCTCCAGCCGGACGCGAACGCCCTCGACGCCGGCGACCGCGTGCGGGCCAAGATGGAGGAACTGCGGGCGCGGTTCCCGGAGGACATCACCTTCGACATCGCCTACGACACGACGCCGTTCATCCGCGAGTCGATCAACGACGTCAAGTGGACACTCCTCGAAGCGGTCGGCCTCGTCGCGATCGTCGTGCTCGTCTTCTTGCAGAACTGGCGGGCCGCGATCATCCCCATGATCGCCGTGCCGGTCGCCATCCTCGGCACGTTCGCCGTCATGCTCGCCCTCGGCTTCTCGGTGAACAACATCTCGCTGTTCGGCCTCGTGCTCGCCATCGGCATCGTGGTGGACGACGCCATCGTTGTCGTCGAAAACGTCGAGCGATGGCTGGAACACGGCCTCAGCCCCAAGGAGGCGGCGTACAAGGCGATGGAGGAAGTGACCGGCCCGGTCGTCGCCATCGCGGTCGTCTTGTGTGCCGTGTTCGTGCCGTGCGCGTTCGTCGGCGGCATCCCCGGCCAGTTCTACCGGCAGTTCGCCGTGACGATCACCGCCTCGACGGTCTTCTCCGCAATCAACTCGCTGACGCTCAGTCCGGCGCTCGCGGCCATCCTCATGCGAAAGCGGGAACACGGCCGGGACTGGCTGACCCGCGGTCTCGACTTCCTGCTCGGCTGGTTCTTCTGGCTGTTCAACAAGAGCTTCGCCGCCGGCACTTCCGCCTACGCCTGGACGCTCGCCCGCCTGTTGCGGGTCAGCCTGCTCGTGCTGATCGGGTACGGCGGCCTGTTGGCCCTGACGTACTGGACGTTCCAGAAGGCCCCGCTCGGCTTCGTCCCGGAACAGGACCAGGGGCGGCTAATCGTGAGCATCCAGTTGCCCGACTCTTCGTCGCTCAACCGGACGCAGAGGGTCATTCACCAGGCCGAGGTGATGGCCCTGGAAACGCCCGGCGTCGCGCACACCACGTCGGCCGCCGGGATGTCGATGGTCGCCCAGGCAAACAGTTCCAACTACGGCAGCATCTTCGTCGTCCTCGACCCGTTCGACAAGCGGCAGGCCCCCGACCGCAAGGGGGCGGCGATCATGGCGAAGTTGCGGAAGAAGTTCGCCACGATCACGGACGCCGACGTGAAGGTCTTCGGTGCGGCCCCGGTCCCTGGCTTGAGCGTGGCCGGCGGCTTCAAGATCGTGGTTGAGGACCGCGGCGGCCTGGGCCTGGGCGAACTCCAGAAGCAGACCGACGCCTTCGTCGCGAAGCTGCAAAAAGAGCCGACGGTCAACTCCGTCATCACGCAGTTCCGCTCGCGGACGCCGCAGTTGTACCTCGACGTGGACCGCACGAAGGTTGAGTCGCTCGGCGTGGACCTGAACGACGTGAACCAGACGATGCAGATTTACCTCGGCTCGCTGTACGCGAACAGCTTCAACGCCTTCGGCCGGCACTGGCAGGTGAAGTTGCAGGCCGAGGGGGACTTCCGCAACGAGACGAAGGACATCAGTTTGCTCCAAGTGCGGAACAAGTGGGGCGAGATGGTCCCGCTGGCCACGCTCGTGCGGCTGCGGCAGATCAACGGGCCGGTGTCGGTGAACCGCTACAACCTCTACACCGGCGCGGCCGTCAGCGGGAACGTGCCGCTCGAAGTGGGGTCCGGCGACGCCATCGCGGCCGTGGACCGTGTGGCGAAAGAGAGCCTGCCGCGGGCGATGACGACGGAGTGGACGGAACTCTTCTACCTCCAGATCCGCACCGGCAACACGGCCATCTACGTCTTCCTGCTCGCGGTCGTGTTCGTCTTCCTCGCCCTCGCCGCACTCTACGAGAGCTGGGCGCTGCCGCTCGCGGTCATCCTCGTCGTGCCGCTGTGCCTGCTCTGCTCGGTCGGCGGCATCCTGCTCGTCGGCAAGTCGGTGGACATCTTCGTGCAGATCGGCCTGATCGTGCTCGTCGGGCTGGCGTGCAAGAACGCCATCCTCATCGTCGAGTTCGCCGAGCTGCTGCACAAGGAAGGGAAGCCGCGTGACGTGGCGGCCGTCGAAGCGAGTCGGTTGCGCATCCGGCCCATTCTGATGACGTCGCTCGCGTTCATCCTCGGCGTGGTCCCGCTTATCGTCGCGTCGGGGGCCGGGGCCGAGATGCGCCGCAGTCTCGGCATCGCCGTGTTCAGCGGGATGCTCGGCGTGACGCTGTTCGGCGTGTTCCTGACGCCGGTCTTCTTCGTGCTCATTCAACGCGGCGTGGACGCGAAGGCGTTCAACGCCGGAGTCACGCGGTGGGGCGGGTTCGCGCTCATCGGGGCCTTGCTCGGTGCCATCGTGGGCTACCTGCTCGCGGAACTCGGCGTCGGCCGGATGCCATTGACCGTGGCCATTGCCGTGGGCACGGGCGCCGCGGTTGCGGTGTTCGCTCCCCTCTTGCGGAGCGTGTTCCGGTCGGGAACCAACGGAGGGCAGTCGGCGTGATCTCGCGATTCTTCATCGACCGGCCGATCTTCGCGTCGGTGCTGTCCATCGTCGTCACCCTCGCCGGCGTGGTGGCGGCGCAGACGTTGCCGATCGCGCAGTACCCGGAAGTCGCACCGCCGACGGTCGTGGTGACGGCCGTGTACCCCGGTGCGAATTCGCTGACGTTGCAAGACACGGTGGCCGCCCCCATCGAGGAGCAGGTCAGCGGCGTCGAGGGCATGATGTACATGTCCAGCCAGTGTACCAACGACGGCACGTACACGCTCACCGTCACCTTCAAGCTCGGCACCAACCCCGACATCGCGCAGGTGCTCGTGCAGAACCGCGTGAGCCTGGCCCAGCCGGTCATCCCGGAATTGGTGCAGCGGGAAGGGATCGTCGTCAAGAAGCAGTCGCCGAACACGCTGATGATCGTCAACCTCGTGTCCGACGGCCGGTACCCGGACACGTACCTGAGCAACTACGCGACCATCGAAATCCGCGACGAACTCGGCCGCATCCCCGGCGTGGCGAGCGTCGGCTACCTCGGCCAGCGCGACTACAGCATGCGGGTCTGGCTCGACCCGGACAAGCTCGCGTCACTCAACCTGACCGCGACCGACGTGGTCACGGCCATCACCCGGCAGAACGTGCAGGTGGCGGCCGGGCAGATCGGCCAGCAGCCGGTGCCGAAGGGCCAGCAGTTCCAACTGACGATCAACACCCGCGGCCGACTGATTGACGCCGACGAGTTCGCCGACATCATCGTGAAGGTCGCCCCCGGCGGGCCGGCCGGTGCCCAGGCGGCGCAGACGGCCATGATGACGACCGCCCCTGCCGACTCGTCGGCCGCCTCGACCGCCAACACGTCCGGCACGGCCGCCAGCAGCACGGGTCAGACGTCGGCCGTGGTGCGGTTGCGGGACGTGGTGTCCGCGTCGCGGCAAGTGACCGACGACGCCGGCCGATCACAGACCGTCGGCGGCGTGCAACTCGGCGCGCAACAGTACGACCAAGCCGCGACGCTCGACGGTCAGCCGACGGTGGCGCTGACCGTCTACGGCCTGCCGGGGGCGAACGCCCTCGACACCGGCGACGAAGTGAAGAAGAAGATGGAGACGCTGTCGAAGCGGTTCAGCGACGGCCTCACGTACAAGATCGTCTACGACACCACGCCGTTCATCCGTCAGTCGGTCAACGAGGTCTACCGCACGCTGCTGGAAGCGATCCTGCTCGTGGCCATCGTCGTCCTCGTCTTCCTCCAATCGTGGCGGGCGGCCATCATCCCCCTCGTGGCCGTGCCCGTCGCCGTCGTCGGCACGTTCGCCGTCATGGCCGCGTTCGGCTTCTCGCTGAACACGCTCACGCTGTTCGGCCTCGTGCTGGCCATCGGCATCGTGGTGGACGACGCCATCGTCGTCGTCGAGAACGTCGAGCGGTGGCTGGAGAAAGGGCTAGACCCGAAAGAAGCGACGCGGAAGGCGATGGACGAGGTGACGGGTCCGGTCATCGCGATCGCACTCGTGCTGTCAGCGGTGTTCGTGCCGGCCGCGTTCATCGGCGGCGTGACGGGCCAGTTCTTCCGCCAGTTCGCCGTGACCATCGCCGTCAGCACGCTCATCTCGGCGTTCAACTCACTCACACTCAGCCCTGCCCTCGCGGCCATCCTCCTGAAGCCGAAGCACGCCCCGAAAGACTTCCTCGAAAAGACGCTCGACTTCCTACTCGGCTGGTTCTTCCGCCTGTTCAACACGGCGTTCGAGGCGACGACGAGCCTCTACGCGAAGATCGTCGGGTACCTGTTGCGGCTGGCGATCATCGTGTTGCTGCTCTACGGCGGCCTCTTGTACCTGACGTACCACGAGTTCGTCCGCACGCCGACCGGCTTCGTGCCGCAGCAGGACAAGGGCTACCTCATCCTCAACGTGCAACTGCCCGACTCCGCGGCGCTCGAGCGCACGCAACGGCTGATGGCCCGCATCGAGAAGGCGGCCCTCGACACGCCGGGCGTCGATCACACCGTCGGCATCTCCGGGCAGTCGCTCATCCTGAACGCGAACGCGCCGAACCTCGGCTCCTTGTACGTCATGCTGAAGCCGTTCGCGGACCGCCCCGGCCTGACGGCCGAGAGCATCTCCCGCGAGTTGGAGCAGAACTGCCGGAAGGCCGTCCGCGGGGCGTCGGTACGGGCGTTCGGCGCGCCGCCGATCGAGGGCCTGGGCACGACCGGCGGGTTCAAGCTCGTCATCCAAGACCGCGGCAACCTCGGCCTTGCCGAACTGCAGCGTGTCAGCGATCAAGTCGCGGCGACCGGGAACAAGTCGCCACAGTTGCAAGGGCTGTTCAACTCCGCCCGGTTCGACACGCCGTGGGTTTACCTCGACGTGGACCGGACGAAGTGCGCCGCCCTCGGCGTCTCGGTGAGCGACGTGTTCAACGCCCTCCAGTACAACCTGGGGTCGTACTACGTCAACAACTTCAACGAGTTCGGCCGCAACTGGCAGGTGAACATCCAGGCCGACCCAATGTTCCGCGACCGCGTGCGGAATGCCGCCCAGATCCAGGTGCGGAACGGCCAAGGCCAGATGATGCCGCTCGGCACCGTCCTCTCCATCCGCGACACGAGCGGCCCGGTGCTGGTGCAGCGATACAACCTCTACCCGGCGGCCGTCATCACCGGCGACGTGGCCCCCGGCGTCAGCACCGGCGAGGCCGTCCCGCTGGTCGAGGGCATCGCCGCACAGTCGCTGCCGCGGGCGATGGCCGCCGACTGGACGGAGCTAACCTTCCTGCAAAACCAGGCGGGCAACACCGCCATCTACGCCTTCATCCTCGCGGTGGTGTTCGTGTTCCTGGTGTTGGCCGCACAGTACGAAAGTTGGAAGTTACCGCTCGCCGTGATCCTCGTCGTGCCGATGTGCTTGCTGTTCGCAATCCTCGGCGTGAACGTGGCCGGGCAGGACATCACGATCTTCACTCAGATCGGCCTGATCGTGCTCGTCGGGCTGGCGTGTAAGAACGCCATCCTCATCGTCGAGTTCGCGAAGCAGCAGCACGAGGCCGGCGAGTCGGTCCGCGACGCGGCCATCGAGTCGAGCCGCCTGCGGTTGCGGCCCATCCTGATGACGAGCTTCGCGTTCATCTTCGGCGTGCTGCCGCTCGTGTTCTCGGAGGGGGCGGGGGCCGAGATGCGGCGGAGCTTGGGTGCGGCCGTGTTCGCCGGGATGCTCGGCGTAACGCTGTTCGGCATCTTCCTCACGCCGGTCTTCTTCCGCGTCGTCCACTGGTTCGGCCGGGACGAACACGCGAAGCCGAAAGAAGCCGAGACGCACGCGCCGGAAGAAAAGGTTTACGAAGAGGAGAAGCGGAAAGAGGCCTTAGTCCCCCGGGCGACCGAGGCACTCATCCCGCTTGCGGAGTGACACCTCTTGCACGGCCGTGACGCGGTTCCGCCCGGCTCTACCCGTTATCCGAGGCGGTGTCCGCGGCCGCCGACCCAATCCGGGCCACACCCTTTTGACCCCACGCCCAGCCGCTGATCTCGGGCAGGTCCTCGCCGTGTTCGTGGATGTACTGGCGGTGCTCGATGAGCTTGTCGCGGACCAACTGCCGCACTCCCGCGGCCTTCACGGCCAGCCCCGGCACGCGGTCGATCACGTCGGCGACGAGGTTGAAGCGGTCGATCTGATTCAGCACGCACATGTCGAACGGCGTCGTCGTCGTGCCCTCTTCCTTGTACCCGCGGACGTGCAGGTTCTTGTGGTTGGTCCGCCGGTACGTCAGCCGGTGGATGAGCCACGGGTAGCCGTGGAAGGCGAAGATTATCGGCTTGTCGGTCGTGAAGAGGGCGTCGAAATCCTTGTCCGGCAGGCCGTGCGGGTGTTCGCTCGCCGGCTGGAGTTTCATCAAGTCCACGACGTTCACGACACGCACCTTGAGGGCCGGCAAGTGCTCCCGCAAGAAGCTCGACGCGGCCAGGACTTCCAGCGTCGGTACGTCGCCACAGCAGGCAAGCACGACATCCGGTTCGGCCCCGGTATCGCTACCGGCCCAGCCCCAAATGCCGACGCCGGCCACGCAGTGCGGGACGGCCTCGGCCATCGTCAGCCACACCGGCGCGGGCTGCTTCCCTGCCACCACCACGTTCACGTAATTGCGGCTCCGCAAACAGTGGTCGGTCACGCTCAGCAGGCAGTTCGCGTCGGGCGGGAGGTAGACGCGGACGATCTCGGCCTTCTTGTTTACGACGTGGTCAAGGAAGCCGGGGTCCTGGTGCGAGAAACCGTTGTGATCCTGCCGCCAGACGTGCGAACTGAGCAGGTAGTTGAGCGACGCGATCGGCCGCCGCCACGGCACCTCCCGGCAGACCTTCAACCACTTCGCGTGCTGGTTGAGCATCGAATCGACGATGTGAACGAACGCCTCGTAGCACGAGAAGAACCCGTGCCGGCCGGTGAGCAGGTAGCCTTCGAGCCACCCCTGGCACTGATGTTCGCTCAGCACCTCCATCGTCCGACCGTCGGGCGACAGGTGCGTGCCGTCGTTCGGTTCCAGGTCCGCCGTGTAGCAGCGATCGGTGACGTCCAGCACGTCCTGCCAGCGGTTCGAGGCCAACTCGTCGGGGCTGAACAGGCGGAAGTTCTTCGCGTCGCGGTTGAGCTTCATCGCGTCGCGGAGGAACTTGCCTTGTACCCGCGTGGCCTCGGCCGACGCCGCACCGGGGGCGCGCGTTTCGACCGCGTAGGCTCGGAAGTCCGGCAGTTCGAGGTCGCGCAGGAGCAGCCCGCCGTTGGCGTGCGGGTTCGCCCCCATTCGCTTCTCGCCGGTCGGGGCGAGGGCGGCCAGTTCCGGCTGCAGCTTGCCGGTCGCGTCGAACAACTCCTCAGGCCGGTACGACTTTAGCCACGTTTCCAGGACGCGAACGTGCGCCTCGGAGTTCATGTCCGACAGCGGCACCTGATGGCTCCGCCACGAGCCCTCGACCTGCTTGCCGTCGATCTCGTGCGGACAGGTCCAACCCTTCGGCGTCTTGAGGACGATCATCGGCCACGCCGGGCGGCCCTGGAAGCCGTTGGTGCGGGCGTCGGTCTGCACCCGCTTGATCTCCGCGAGGCAGTGGTCGAGTGCCGCGGCCATCGCCTGGTGGACCTTCGCCGGCTCGTGGCCTTCGACGAAGATCGGCGCGTAGCCGTAGCCTTCGAACAGCTTGCGGAGTTCGTCCTCTGGGATGCGGGCGAGGAAGCACGGGTTGGCGATCTTGTATCCGTTCAGGTGGAGGATCGGCAGCACCGCCCCGTCGCGGACGGGGTTGAGGAACTTGTTCGAGTGCCACGCGGTGGCGAGCGGCCCCGTCTCGGCCTCGCCGTCGCCGACGACGCACGCGACGATCAGGTCCGGGTTGTCGAACGCGGCCCCGTAGGCGTGCGAGAGGGAGTAACCGAGTTCCCCGCCTTCATGAATCGACCCCGGCGCCTCCGGCGTGCAGTGGCTGCCGATCCCGCCGGGGAAGCTGAACTGCTTGAACAGCCGCTTCAGACCGGCCGCGTCCTGGGAGACGTTCGGGTAGACTTCGGTGTACGTGCCTTCGAGGTAGGTGTTCGCCACGATCCCCGGCCCGCCGTGCCCCGGCCCGGCGACGTAGAGCACGT
Source organism: Limnoglobus roseus (assembly GCF_008254045.1). GTDB lineage: Bacteria > Planctomycetota > Planctomycetia > Gemmatales > Gemmataceae > Limnoglobus > Limnoglobus roseus. Next base: position 8,495,087 of record NZ_CP042425.1, read on the forward strand.
TCAGGTCGTCCCGCTTGATGACCCGGTTCAGGTGCGCGTAGATGAAGTTCAAGCCCGGCGTCGTGCCCCAGTGGCCGAGCAGCCGCGGCTTGACGTGCTTCCGCTGGAGCGGCTCGCGGAGGAGCGGGTTGTCGAGCAGGTAGATCTGCCCGATCGACAGGTAGTTCGCCGCCCGCCAGTAGGCGTCGATGGCCGTAAGCGTGGCCGGGTCGAGTGGGCGGTCGGTCGGTTGATCCGTCATGGCGTCGGGTCCTCGTGTTGAAAACTCAGGCCGAGGACGCGGGCCGTCGTCCGGGCGATCATCACTTCCTCGTCGGTCGGGATGACGCGGACGACCACGTCGCCGGCACCCGAGGAAATCACAGCCGCGTTGGTCGCGTTGTCGGCCAAACTCAGGTCGATTCCTAGGAAACCAAGCCCGTCACAAATACGGGCGCGAACCTCGTGGGCATTCTCGCCGATCCCGCCGGCGAAGACCAGCGTGTTCACGCCGCCGAGAGCCGCCGCCAACGCCCCGATGAACTTCTTGGCCTGGTAGCAGAACAGGGCCACGGCGTCGGCCGCCCGTTCGTCCGTTGCCTCGTGAGCCATCAAGTCGCGCATGTCGGAACTCGTCTCCGACACGCCCTTCAGGCCCGCTTCGTGGTTCACCAAATGGTCGAGTTGGTCGGCCGTGAGGCTTTCCGTTCGCAGAAGGTGGACGAGGACACCGGGGTCGAGGTCGCCGGTGCGGGTGCCCATGACGAGGCCGCCGGTCGGCGTGAAGCCCATCGTGGTGTCGATGCAAACACCGTCGCGGACAGCCGCCATGCTGGCCCCCGACCCGAGGTGGGCGAGAATCACCCGGCCGTCGGCCGCCACCCCGGCGGTGCGGCGGAGTTCTTCCAACAGGTAGGCGTAGGAGAGGCCGTGGAAGCCGAACCGCCGGACGCCGTACCGCCGCGGGATCGGCAATCGTTGGGCAACCGGCGGCAGGGTGGCGTGGAAGGCTGTGTCGAAGCACGCGACTTGCGGCAGATCCGGCCGCCGACGGATCAGGGCTTCGATCAACGCGATTTCGGCGGGCAGGTGGTCGGGGTCTAGTGGCACAAGGCGGCGAAGATCGGCGACGAGGGCCGCGTCAATGGCCCGTGGCTCGACATGGTCAGGCCCGCCGTGGACGACCCGATGGCCGACCGCGACGACATGATCGAGGACACCCTGCCCTTCCAGCCAGTCGATTAACTCCTCGGCCGCCCGGGCCGGATCCTTCGCCGTGATCGGCTTTCGATCCACCTCAACCCCGCGCTCGGTCGCCCGCAGGAACGCTTCCGGCGAACCAACCCGCTCGACGGCCCCGGCGAGCAACCGGGCGGACACCCCGGTTCGAGCAAACACCGCGAACTTGATGCTTGAGGAACCCCCGTTGAGCGTCAGGACGGACTCGCCCCATGAGGTCCGTTCGTTCGGCGGGTGTTGAGGTGTATCCACGAGCCGCTAACTCCCACGAGAATCGCGAGTTCAGCGCCAGTTTATTCGCCGCCCGCCGGTCGGCCACGGAGTCGGCCTCACCGGCGTCCACCCTTAGATGGCTTGGTCGGGAGTGGTAACCTTCCGCGGAACACACGAACGGGTGTGGGGCAATATTGTTGACACGACTCGGGACACTCGCCACGATGTCGGTTGGTATTGCCGCCGGACGCTCAGGAGGTTTCGTATGGGTCTCTCGAAAGTGTTCCGCACGCGACCGCCAGAGGAACATTGGCCGGAAGCAATAGCCTTCGACGTTTCGACCGTCTGCCCCGCGACATCCGTGCTGGGCGAGGTCGCCTACAAGGATGCCGTCGAAGCCTTGCTGGAGCGACAACCGGTCCGACCTGCGCCTGGGGCCAGGGTACCGCGGTTCCGACCGGCCGAAGCCTGCTCACAGTATCACGGTCGACTCGTCAGAGACGTCGGGTTTCATCCCGTGGTAGCGGCGGTCCACCTCGCCTTTCAGGACCACCGACCGCTCGTCCTGTCGCCGGACATCGTGTGGCTCTTGATCGCTCAGGGGTTCGCCCACCACGTTAACGCGAACGCGGAAGCCCTACGGTCAAAGTTCGTGCAGCACTCAGACAAGTTGACGATCACCATCCGACGGGACGACTTCGTCAAAGGATCGCCGGAAAACCCGTGGGAGGAAGTATTCGTCAAGTTCACCGACCAGATTCGTGGGCATGTCGGCGCACAAACCCACGAACTCTTACTTCCGAACTTCTCGACAACCGGCCCTCGGGAACGAGCGGCGGCTCAAATCGTGCTGATGGAGGCGATGCAGTCGTACTTCACCTACGAGTTCGTCACCATGTGCGGCATTCCACAAATCGCGCTGGAGGGGACTGCCGACGACTGGACCGAGTTGGCCCGGCGGGTACGCGACTTGGAGGCGTTCGATCTCCGTTGGTGGGTGAGCGCCCTGACACCGATCCTCCAAGAGTTCATCGCCGCGGCGATGGGGCGGCCGAGCGCGAAGTTCTGGCAGTCCATCTATAAACAGGAAGGCGGGAGCGGCGGGCCTTACACCAGCGGTTGGATCACGGCCTTTTTCCCGTACCTCAAGGATTGGCGAACCGGGCTGGCCACCAATCCCAATCCGTGGTTGCGGCAGGGCGGCAAGCGCCTTCAATCCATCCTCTATCCGCCCGCGGACGCGAGGAATGCCTTCGGCAACGGCCCGACGACACCTCAATTCCCAAGCGGCCTGGCCCGTGCCCCGTTCGTCTGGAAGTATTTGGATCAGTCCTTCGACATGGAGTTCCTTGGTGGGTTCGTGGGCGTCCGACAGGACGTCACCACCCTGCAGCTTAAACCCGAAATCGGTTGGGCCGTCCGCGACGTCTCTCCGACTTGAGCAACGGCTAGAACCAGCCGGGTCAAAGGCGAGGGCGCCCCCCTAGAATGTCCGTTACCTGTATCCGCGCCCGCACGAAGGTTCGCCATGCTCGGTCGGTTTTTCAGCAAGATCAAGAAGGGCCTGTCGAAGACCCGTAACGTCTTCACCGGCGTCGCCAACCTGTTCACCGGCAACCACCGCGTGGACAAGGAATTCCTCGCGAAACTCGAAGACCAACTGCTGCTCGCCGACGTGGGCACGACCGCGGCCACGAGCATCGTCGAGGGCGTCCGCAAGGCGTTCATCGACAAGGAAGTCGGCAAGGATGTGATGGAGTTCGTGCAGCAGAAGTTGCGCGAACTGCTGGCCGACCCGTCGGAAGGCATCCGCTACGCCGCGAGCGGGCCGACGGTCATCATGATCGCGGGCGTCAACGGGTCCGGCAAAACCACGTCCATCGCGAAGCTGGCGAACCGCCTTCAAAGTGAAGGGAAGAAAGTCGTCGTGGCCGCGTGCGACACCTTCCGGGCGGCGGCCGTCGAGCAACTGACGGTGTGGGCCGGCCGCATCGGGTGCGAGATCGTCAAGCAGCAGCAAGGGTCCGACCCGGCCGCCGTCGCCCACGACGCCTGCGAGAAGGCGAAGGCCAAGGGGTTCGACGTGCTCATCGTGGACACGGCCGGCCGCCTGCACACGCAGACGCACCTGATGCGCGAGTTGGAGAAGATTCACCGCATCGTCCAGAAGCAAATTCCCGGCGCACCGCACGAGGTGTTCCTGGTCCTCGACGCCACGACCGGGCAGAATGCGGTGGCACAGGCCGAGCAGTTCGGCAAGGCGGTGAACTGTACCGGCATCATGCTCTCGAAGCTCGACGGCTCGGCGAAGGGCGGCGCAATCTTCGCGATCAAGCAGAAGGTCGGCCTGCCGGTGAAGTTCGTCGGCGTCGGCGAGCAGATGGAAGACCTGGAGCCGTTCGACCCGGACGGTTTCGTGGCGGCCCTGTTCGAGAAGGGGTAAGGCGGCCAAAAGGTCGGCTTGCGGCGGCGTGGATTTTCGGTTACGCATCAAGTTCGCGGCCGCGCCGGCCGACACGCCCCGCCACTCGGAGCAGGACCGATCCCGAATGCCGCCGCGATTCGCCTGGGTTCTCCTGGGATTACTCCTCGGTCACGGGTGGGTCGCGGCCCAAATTTCGTCGCCGCCGCCGGTCAGTCAGCGCGCGGCGTCCGGCACGCCGTTGAGCGAGACGTTCACGCCGGACACACTCTTCCCGAAGAAATCGGACCCGCCGGCCGCTCCACGCCCGGCCCCGGTCGTCTCCGATACGCCCGCGACGAACACCCCTGACGGTGGCTTGTTGCCACCCGCTCCGCCCCCACCGCCACCGCCCAAAACCTGGTCGGGCAGTGCGGACCTGGGCTTGAACGGCGCGACGGGGAACTCGGACATCTTCAACATCCGCGGCGGCTGGAACGTGCGGCGGAAGACGGAATCGAACGCGCTGACGTCCGACCTTCAGTACGTCTACTCGCAGCAGAACGGCACCGCGCAGAGCCATCAGGTGCTCTACAACGCCCGCGACGAAATCCTCTTCTCGGGCAGCCGGTGGTCGGCGTTCACGGCGTCGCAAATCGAATACGACGAATTCCGGGCCTACCGTTTCCGCGTCGGCGTTTACGCGGGGACGGCGCTCCGGCTCGTGGACGAGAAGGACTTCACGTTCAAACTGCGGGCCGGGGCCGGGGCCACGCGAGAACTCGGCACGGAGGGGTCGCCGAGTCGGTGGCTCGCGGAATTCCTGCTCGGGTACGACTTCCGGTACAAGATGACCGACCGCTCAACCCTCGTCTCGATCCTCGACTTCTATCCGCGGGTCGAGGACATTCGGCAGTTCCGGATGCGCGGCCGGTTCGCTTACGAGTACCTGCTCGACCCGTCGATCGGGGCCATCTTCCGCGTCGGCATCCAAGAGCGGTACGACAGCGACCCCGGCAACGCCAAGCGCAACGACCTGACGTACTTCACCACCCTCGGCTTCAAGTTCTGAGCCGGGGCATAGGATGGCAGGATGAAAACCATCCTGCCGGCACTTCTTCTCGGGTTCCTCACGTTAAACGCCCACGCTCAGTGGCGACAACAACCCACGAAGGTGGACGCCGACTTCCGCGGATTGTGTGCCGTGACCGAGAAGGTCGCGTGGGTGAGCGGCACGAATGGCACGGTCGGTCGGACGACCGACGGCGGCCAGACGTGGCAGTTCAGTACAGTGGTGGGGGCAGAGAAACTCGACTTCCGCGACGTGGAGGCGTTCGGCGAGGCGGTCGCGATCGTGCTCAGCATCGGTCCGGGCGGGGATTCTCGCATCTACAAAACAACGGACGGCGGCCAGTCGTGGAAGTTGCAATTCCAGAACGCCGACCCCGAGGCGTTCTACGACGCCCTCGCGTTTTGGGACGAGAAGAACGGCCTCGCCCTCAGCGACCCGGTGAAGGGGCACTACCGTCTGATCGCCACCGACGACGGCGGGACCACCTGGAAGCCCCTGCCGACCGACAACATGCCGACCGCTCTCAAGGGGGAAGGCGCGTTCGCGGCCAGCGGCACCTGCCTCGTCACGCAGAACGAAAAGGACGCCTGGTTCGTGACCGGCGGAGCGAAGCAAGCCCGCGTTTTTCACACGGCCGACCGCGGACAACACTGGACGGTGAGCGAAACGCCGATCACCGCCGCCGTCGAATCGGCAGGGGCGTTCTCAATCGCGTTCCGCGACCGCGATCACGGCATCATCGTGGGCGGCGACTACCGCAAACCAACCGAGGGCGGAGCGACCGCGGCCGTCACCCGCGACGGTGGCAAGACGTGGAAACTCGTCGAACCGGCCTTGCCCTTCCGGTCGGGCGTCGCGTGGGCGAAGGACCGTTGGGTGGCGGTCGGCACATCGGGGAGCAGTGTTTCGCTCGACGATGGAGTGACGTGGAAAGAACTCGACCGTGAGAACTACAACAGCGTGCGATTCACCACCGCCGGCGCGGGGTGGGCCGCCGGCCCAAAAGGGCGAATCGCGACGTTTGAAAAGAAGTGAACGGAGCGAATCTCACGCACAGGATGAGCAGGAGCATGCGCAACCGCCCAGCGGAAAATAACGCGGCCCGCTCCAACCGGAGCGGGCCGCATCTATGAAGAGGCTGTTCTTACGAACAACCGCAGGTCCCATCCTTCGCCTTGGCGTCTTCCTTCGCGGCTTCGGCCGCGTTCTCCGTCTTCTGAGCAGCTTCGTCGGCCCGATTCTGGACTTGATGGGCCTTTTCCTTTACCCAGTTTGTCGCCTCTTCAGCCTTTTCGGCCACCTTGTGTCCGACCTTGCTTGCGGTTTCGACAACAGCATTGCCAGCTTCGGCCAGCTTGCCACGGATAGTATCGGCCATGGTTCGTACTCCCTGCTGAGAAACAACTTACCGCGATGGTAATCACGGTGAGGCCCGTTGGCCTGGACGGGAAATCACTTTGCAAGGAGTGTGCCAAACGACGGAAGATCCGCCGCGGTGGGCCGTCAAGAAAATGCCCGGTAGTCCTTCTCGCCCCACTGATAGTCGATCAGGATTTGCTCCCCGGCCACGATGGGCCGCAGTGCCCGGAAGACGATCTCGCCTCTCAACAGTCGGCAGACGAAGGCGGCGTTGGGGTTGTTCGAGTGGTTGTACAGGGAGCCGTACCCGAGCGCCACCGCGAGCCGGCCGGCATCCTCACCCCACTTGAACACGTAGTCGCTGAGGACGCCCAAGGACCGCTCTTGAACGTCCGGCGCAAGGACCAAGACCGGGCAGACCTCAATGACCTGACCGGTGCGGAACGCACATCCGGCGAAAACCCCCCGGCCCATGCCGCGGACTTTTTTGATGAGAAGTGGAGGGGGTGAGAGAACGGTTCGCGGTCCGGGATCGTTCATCGACGGGTTCCACACGATACGGGGCGAATGCCATAACGATAGTGGCACGGGAACGGTTCAGGCGTGCCGGCAAAGGTGCGGGATCGAACGAGCAACCCGCACCCGACGGCCTATAAACCCTCTCCTCGGCGTAATTCCTTCGGCTTCACAGCATGATAGGTGTCCACTCACGTGGTTTGCTGGAACCCGCCACTCGGCGGGGGAAATATTGACGATTTTGGCGATGCCACGAAACACGTCGCGTCGTGCGACAACTTTAGGCACTCCCCGCGGATGGAGGGAAATCGCAAGGTGAAATCCGGGCAAAAATTCGTGCGAAAGAGCTAGCTTTTCAGGGTTTGGTTCGTCCCGCTCTCACGGCTACATCGACGCGGCACGGGGGGTGCTTTCTGTCGTGGTGCCTCCCACAAGTACTCTGGAAACACTCACACACTTGGGGTTGGCGGTTCCCGGACGATTTCCCGGGCTATCTCAGCCTGGCAATAATTTGTGAGCCAGTACGTTCGTGCGTTCCTCCCCATCATCTCTGAAGTTCGCGATTTCCACACTTCCCGTGCGCCCGCACCGTATGGATCGAGGCCTCACTTGATGCCGGGAGGAAATGGGCCGTTACGCCCCAGGATGGAACACCCATGAGCGACTTCAACGACGACCAGAAGAACTACCTGGAAGGCTTCGTCCGCGGGGCAGAACTCACACTCGGATCGCGCGGGCTGGCAACTTTCGCAGGCACGCTCGGCCTGAACGGAGCTGCCAATGGCAAGCCAGCGGATGCGGTGCCGAGCGGGCCGGACGCCGTCCACTTCATTGCCCAAAACAAGCAGATGGCCGAGGGGAAGAAACTCTGCTCGCAGGAGGAAGCTAAGCGGAAGCGGCACCCGCTGGACATGTGGGACGACATGGTCAAGCACGCGGCCGAGGGGAAGTTCCCGAAGGGCGAAGACCTACTCGCGTTCAAGTACCACGGCCTGTTCCACGTCGCCCCGGCGCAAGACTCGTACATGTGCCGGATGCGCATGCCCGGCGGCATCCTGACGGCCCACCAATTTCGCGGCATCGCCGCCATCGCCGACGACTGCGGCGGCGGCTACACCGACGTGACCACGCGGGCCAACCTTCAGATTCGCGAAATCCCGGCGGCCCGCGGCCCGGACGTCGTCCTCGGCTTGCAAGACCTAGGCATCCTCATCTGCGGGTCCGGGGCGGACAACATCCGCAACGTCACCGGCAGCGCCACCGCCGGCATCGACCCGCAGGAACTCACCGACACCCGGCCGCTCGCGCGGGCCATGCACTACCACATCTTGCACCACCGCGAGATGTACGGCCTACCGCGGAAGTTCAACATCGCCTTCGACGGCGGCGGCGCGATCAGCGCCCTCGAAGACACCAACGACATCGGCTTCACGGCCGTCCGCGTCGGCGAGGGCAAGAGCGTGCCGGCCGGCGTCTACTTCCGCCTGCAACTCGGCGGCATCAGTGGCCACAAGGATTTCGCGAAGGACGAGGGCGTCCTCCTCAAGCCGGAAGAGTGTGTGCCGGTGGCCGACGCGGTGGTGAAGGTCTTCAACGAGAACGGCGACCGCACCGACCGCAAAAAGGCCCGCCTCAAGTACGTCCTCGACCGTTGGGGCCACGCGAAGTACGTCGAGGAGACGGAGCAGAAGCTCGGCTACAAACTCACGCGGTTCCCGCTCGCCGAGTGCGACCCGCGGCCGCCGGTCGCCAAGCACGGGCACATGGGCGTTCACCCGCAAAAGCAACCCGGCCTCTTCTACGTCGGCGTTCTGTTGCCCGTCGGCCGCCTCCAAACGGAGCAGATGCACGGCCTCGCCGAGATCGCTGAGAAGTTCGGCAGCGGCACGATCCGCCTGACCGTGTGGCAGAACTTGCTCATCTCCGACATCGCCGGCGAGAACATCCCGGAAGTGAAGCGGCGGATCGAAGACCTCGGCCTGCACTGGGACGCCTCGAACGTCCGCGGCGCGCTCGTCGCCTGCACCGGGAAGGCGGGGTGCAAGTTCGCCGCGGCCCACACCAAGCAGCACGCGACCGAGATCGCGAACTACCTCGAACCCCGGCTGACGCTCGACCACCCGTTGAACATTCACGTCACCGGCTGCCCGAATTCGTGCGCGCAGCACTACCTCGGCGACATCGGCCTGATCGGCACCGGCGTCGAAGTCGGCGAGGAGATGGTCGAGGGCTATCACATCTTCGTCGGCGGCGGCTACGGCGAGGAACAGCACATCGGCCGCGAGGTGTACCGCAGCGTGGCCGCGACCGACGCCCCCCTGGCCATCGAGCAGATGCTCCGGGCGTACTTGGACCACCGCGCGTCGCCGGACGACTCGTTCAACGACTTCGTGCGGAAGCACCCGACCGAACAACTCCAGCAGTGGTTCGGCCCGGTCCGCCAACCGATTTCCCTCTCGTGAGCTTCGCGATGCCCGCCCCCCTCCTCCCGGAAACGGCCCCGTTCACGTCCGCCCAGCGGTCGTGGTTGAACGGCTTCTTCGCCGGCGTCTTCGGCCTCGCTTCGAGTCCGGCCGCCCCCGCGACGCCGGCCGCGCCGCCGGTCGTCGAGGAAGACTTCCCCTGGCACGACCCGAACCTGAAACTCGACGAGCGGATGAAGTTGGCCGAGGGGAAGCCGCCGGAACGCCAAATGATGGCCGCGATGGCGCAGCTCGATTGCGGGGCGTGCGGGTACGTGTGTAAGACGTACTCCGAGGCCATCGCCAACGGCGAGGAGAAGGATCTGACGAAGTGTTCGCCGGGTGGCAAGGACACGTCAAAGAAGCTGAAGGAGATCGTCGCCGGGCGGAAGGCGCTGCCGGTCGCCGAGGCCAACGGGCACGCCAAGCCGGCGAAGGCCAAGCCCGCCGTCCGCAAGGGCGTGTACGACCGCCACAACCCGTTCCCCGCCCCGCTCCTGGAAGCCCGCCCGCTGAACGCGACCGGCTCGGAGAAGGACGTGCGGTATGTCGCCTTCTCGCTCCGCGGCAGCGGCCTGAAGTACGACGTCGGCGACGCCCTCGGCTTGATCCCGGAGAACGACCCGGAGTTGGTGGAAGCGATCCTCAAAGCCCTCGGCGTTCGCGGTGACGAGGTCGTGACGGTGGCCGACGGTCAGGAACTGCACGCCTTCGACGCGCTCGCCCGGCACTGCGTCATCACGAAGGTCAGCGATGACCTCGCGGCGTTACTCGCCGGCCGGGCGACCGATCCGTCGGAAGCGGCCACCCTCAAGACGTTGATCGAAGACGACGTGGAGGGCATCCCGGCCACGTGGGACGTTCTTGACATTCTCGAACAGTTCTCGTCGGCCCGCGCGCCGGTCGCGGACGTGGTGGCCACCTTGCCCACGCTTCAACCGCGGCTCTACTCGATCTCGTCGTCGCTGAAGGTGTACCCGGAGGAAGTTCACTTGACCGTCGGCGTGGTCCGGTACACGCAGGGTGGTCGCGTTCGCAAGGGCGTGGCGTCGAACTTCATCACCGAGACGCTCCGCACCCGGCAGAAGGTCGGCGTGTTCGTCCACCCGTCGTCCGGGTTCCGCCTGCCCGCGGACGGAAACGTGCCGGTCATCATGGTCGGCCCCGGCACCGGCATCGCCCCGTTCCGGGCGTTCCTGCAAGAGCGGTCGATCAGCGGGGCGGCCGGCAAGAACTGGCTGTTCTTCGGCGACCAGCGACGGGAGTACGACTTCCTCTACCGCGACGAGATGGAAAGTTACACGAACGCCGGCGTGCTCACGCGGTTCGACCTGGCATTCTCGCGCGACCAAGAAGCGAAGGTGTACGTTCAGCACAAGATGCTGGAAGCCGGCGAAGAACTCTGGAAATGGCTGGAAGCCGGGGCACACTTCTACGTCTGCGGCGACGCCCGGCGGATGGCCCTGGACGTGGACCACGCCTTGCACGAGGTCGTCCGCCAACACGGGAAGATGTCGGCCGATGCGGCGAAGGAGTACATTAAGGCGATGAGCAAGGACAAGCGATACCAGCGCGACGTGTACTGAAGCGCCGAGACGAGCCGGTTTCAGTCTCTCGATGGCGGGCGAAGCCCAGGGACGGCCGTCCCTGGGCTTCGCCCGCCATCGTTACTTCCCGCCCAATTGCTGCAAGAGTTGATTCGCGGCTGCGTGCCCGCTGTCCAGTCGCAGGCACTCGCGCAGTTGAGCGGCCGCAGCCGCACGGTCGTTCAGCGCCACGTTAACTACCGCCGTCCGGTAGTGGGTGTCGGCCGGCGGCGCACCCGCGGCCGTTGCACGGCCGAGGTCCGCGAGCGCCTCCTTTGGCCGTTGCAACTTCAAGTTCACAGCGGCCCGCTCCCAGTGGGCGGACCACATCGAGACGTCCAGCGAAATCGCGGCATCCAGGTCGGCGAGGGCCGCGTCGGAGCGGTCGAGTTTCCCGTAGGCGAGCGCCCGGTTGAAGCGGCACCACGCGGCCTGCGGGGCGAGGGCGACGCACGCGGTAAACGCGGCCATGGCGTCGGCAGGACGGTCCGCCCGCAGCAGGGCAACGCCGTGATAATAGTTCGCCCACAACAGTTGCGGGTCGAGTTGCACGGCCGCGTCGAACTCGCGGACGGCCAGGTCGGTCCGGCCCGCCGCCAGGTGTGAGCGGCCGGCCCAGACGTGGTCCCAACTCGTGCGTGCGGTCGGTTGTTTCGCGGTCCGTGGGGGCATGTTCGGTTCGCCGGCGTACCGTGCCCGTTCGAGGTCGAGGACGGGCGTGGCCCCGAACAATCGTTCCATCTCGTCAAGGGCGGACCGCGATTCCGCCACGGCGGCCGCGTTTTGGTCCGGGGACGCCGCGCGAACCCGCACCGCCGTCGCGAGGATACCCAGTTCCAACAAGTCCGGGTTCTCGCGGCCGAACTCGGCGATCAGTTTCTCGCGCTGGTCCCAGAGCGTGCGGCACTCGCGGTCGATCTTGCGAAGTTGCTCCGGCAGCAGGTCATCGACGACGGCCAAGAACCGCAACTTTTCGACGAAGGCGTGCAGGTTCTCGCCCACGACGGCCCGGTCTGCGGCGTGGCGGGCTTCGCGAATTTCGGACCGTACCTTCGCCTGGAAGGGCAGCCCTTCGATCATCGCCTCGGCCCCGCGGAGGGCTTCCGCGGCCTCCGCATTCCGGTGCTGCGACAAATACCCGCGGCCGTCGGCCAGGGCGTGCGCGGCGCGATCGCTCAGCCGAACGGAGGAAATCACCACACCGCCCGCGCCGACGAGCAAAGCCGCGAGCGTGAAGGCCAGCGGCAACGCATACGGCCGTCGCCGCCGCCACTTTCCCCACGACTCGATCAGGCTGCGGTTTGTCACGCCCTTCAGCGGCAGGTCGGAGAGGTGCCGCCGCAGGTCGGCCGCGAGGTCGGCCGCGTGGGCGTAGCGGTTCGCCAAGGTGGGGGCGGTGCAGCGGTCGAGGACGTCTGACAGGCCGTGCGAGACGGGGCAGCGGGTGGCGCGCAGGAAGTCGCGGAGCATGACACCGAGCGAGTACACGTCCGCGGCCGGGCCGACCGGCGTTTGAATTGTGCCACTGGAGCGGACCGCCTCGACGGCGGCGCAGTGTTCGGGGGCCATGTACGCCCGCGTGCCACCGAGCCAGGTCGGGGCCGGAGAGCCGGCGGCCAGGGGTGGGTGGGCGAGGTGGAAGTCGAGCAACATCGGCACGCCGTCGGCCGCGATCAGCACGTTCGACGGCTTCAGGTCGAGGTGAAGAATTCCGCGGTCGTGGGCGTACTGCAAGGCGTCGGCGAGGCTCGCCCCGATCCAACAGACAGCGTCGGTCAGGCTGGCTTCCTGAAGGTAGCTCCAGGTCGGCCCGTGCTGATCCGGCGATGAGGGCAAGGCGTTCAACAGATCGCGGCCGGCTAGCGGTTCGGCCGAATCCTGGAGGTCCGATTGAATCTCGGCGAGCGTGAGGCCGCCGAAGTAGGGCAGGCACAACGCCCGCAACCGCTTGGCAGGGAAGTCCTCGGCCGAGTAGAGCGGGACGATGTTGGTGTGTTGCAACCGGGCGAGCGAGAGGTGTTCGTCGCCGGCGATGGGGCTAACCTTCAGCACCACCGGCCGGTCGGCCAGGGTCGATTGGCTCGCGAGGTAAACACGGCCGTGGGCACCGCGGCCCAACTCCGATTGCAGGAGGAAACCGCCGAGGGTCTCGCCGGATTGCGGGAACTGCGGCGGCGACAACCGCGGGCCGAGGATTTGCTGGCATTCCAGCAGCGCCTGCACCTGCGGTTGCCACTGCGGGAAGCGGGCTTCCAGTTCCCCGGCGGCGACCGGCCAGCCGCGCTCGTCGCGCAGGGTGAGTTCTTCCGCGAGCAGTTCCAAGGCGGCGTCGGGGTGCTGCCAGAGTTCGGGGCAGCGGTTCAGGTACTGTTCCGCGGGATGGGTCGTTCCGCCCTCCCAGTCGGCGACCATCGCGTCGGCCAACTGCTCGACGCGGGCGGAGAGGGAAGAAACGGCCGTCATTCGACCATCTCGGCGTCGGCCGTGAGGGGTTCTTGCTTCATCGCCAGTTCGCGGGCGAGGCGGCGGAGGATGCGGCGAACGCTCCCCTCGTGCAGGCCGGTTCGCGCGGCGATTTCATCGAGCAATAAGCCTTCCCGCCGCAGGTGGAGAATTTGCTGGTGTTCCGGCGGGCAGAGGGCGAGCATCCGCGTCCAGGTTTCGTCCGCCTGGGCGACCTCGCTCGCCCGGGCGAACCGTTGGGGGCCGGCGGCGTCCCACTCCTCGAACGCCTTCTCTTGAACGTCAGGGCCGGTGTCGTCCTTACGAACGCGGTTGTACAGCCGTCGCTTGGCGATGGTCGCCAGCAGGCCGCGGAGTTGCTCCTCCGTGCCGACGGGCCACCCCTCTTGGCCGAGGTGCTTCACGACCTGCACCCAGACCGATTGGACAACGTCGGCCGAGTCGAACTGCGAGCGCAGCCGGTCGGACAACTGCCGCCGGACGATCGCACGGAGGTACGGCGTGTACGCCCGGAACAGGGCTTCCGCCACCTCAAGCTCGCCTCGGTTCAGTTGACCGAGGACGTCATCCAATTGTTCGTCGGGCATTCTTGTCCTCCCAGCGGGCGAGGGCGGAATCGGTTCCGATCACGGCCCGGTCGAGTTGGCGGCGGCCGCGGTTCATCCGCACGGTGTAGGTCACGCCGCCGAGGACCAACACCGCCCCGGCCAACCACGTCGCCTGTTCCCACAGCGGCACGCCGCCGACCGTGTCCTCGCCCAGGCCTTCAATGCCGGCGAGGAGATCGGTCACGCCCGTCTCGATCCACTCCTCGGCCAGCGGCAGCACGCCGTGGAATGGCGTCCCGCCCGGCAGGACGGCCTCGATTGCGCGTTCGACCAGGCTTGGAACCGGGGCTTCTTCTGGCGGGGTCGGGACGGCCTTCGGCGAATCGGACTTGGCCCCGTCCACATCCGCGGGCGGCTGTTGTTCCATTCTCTCGGGAAGTTGACCCACGAACACCACGGGCCAGGTATTGTCAACCGTCGGGGCGACGGGCCGGTCGGCGGTCGGCCGGTTCGTTTGAGCCTCGGTCGGCGGCAGGACGGGCGGCACGTTCGGCACGATGGCAGACACCATCGTCGGTTCGCGGTCCGAGATGTTGGCCGCGACGGTCCGGCCGGTCGTCGGCACGGTGTTTCGAAGCCCGGCGGCCGTGACGGTTTCCGCGTGGAGGGCGGCCGGAGGGGGAGCGAACCTTTCGGCCGTGGCCGGTTCCTCGGGGTTGCCGCCGGCCGTGTCTTCGGCCACATGATTCGGGTTCCCCCACGGGAAGAACGTCACCGGGCGGAGTTGAACCGCGTCGGTCGATTCGTGGAGTCGGAGGTCCCGCGGGTCGATGCGATTGCCGAACGCGAAGCCCGAGACGACTGCGGACACTGGCATCGATTCACGGTCCGTGAGGCCAGCCGCAGCGGACAGGCCGATCGTCGGAGCTAGGATCCGATTCGCAAGAGGCGTGAGTGTTTCACGGAAGACGGCGGCCGGGGGGGCAGCAATTTTCTCAGCAGTGGCCAATTCCCCAAAGGAACTGCCGAACTTGTCTTCGGCCATCCCTCGCAACGGAATGTCGCGCACGTCAATGCGGTCGCCGGGCCCGAAGTTCTGTTCCGTGAGGGCTTCCGGAACCCGAAACTGCGTAGCCACCGTCGCGTCGGCGCGTGGCGCGGCGGGTTCCTCCCATCCACGGGACGGCATAAGCCGATCCTCGATGGGTTCGAGCGCGAGTGGGCGAGTGTGAGGGGTCTTCATAAGTACCTAAACGGGTGGGATCGATCTCCGCGACAGATCCATCGTCGCGGCCACCATGTTTCCATCTTAATCACCGCGGGCGGCAGGAAGCGGGCGCGAAACTTGCCACTGTTTGCCAAAATTCGGAGCGGTCGGGTATTTTCTCGGCGCGACCGCCCCGAATTCGAGAGTCGATTCGCCGCAAGTTAAATATCAGCCTGCTGATCCGTCACCGGGGGCGTTCATGAAAGTTCTGGTCATCGACATCGGCGGTTCGCACGTCAAATTCCTGGCTACGGGCGTGGAGGAGTCGCGGTCGTTCGATTCTGGGCCGGAACTGACACCCGAGGACATGGTCAAGCGGGTCCGCGAGCACACGGCCGACTGGGAATACACCGTTGTCTCGCTCGGCTACCCCGGCGTGGTCGGTCCGGAAGGACCAGAGGCAGAGCCAGGTAACCTCGGCGACGGCTGGGTCGGCTTCGACTACGAGAAGGCGTTCGGCAAACCCGTCCGCGTGGTCAACGACGCCGTGCTGCAAGCACTCGGCGGCTACCAGGAAGGGCGGATGCTCTTTCTGGGGTTGGGCACGGGCCTCGGTTCGGCGCTGGTGACGGAGCGAGTGGTCATCCCGCTGGAACTCGGCAGCCTGCCCTACGCCCGCGGCGAGTCGTTAGCGGACCGACTCGGAAAGGCCGGGTTGCAACAGCATGGCGAGGACAACTGGCGGGCCTCCCTGACCGCGGTGACGGGCGAGTTGATGAAGGCGTTCCAGGTCGATGAAATTCTGCTCGGCGGTGGCAACGCGGAACTGATCGACCCGCCGCCGGAGGGCTGTCGCCGCGGCGGCAACCAGGACGCCATGACCGGGGGCTTCCGCCTCTGGGACGAGTGGATTGAGGGCCACGACTACGCCCCGTCGGGTGCGTGGCGGGTCGTTCGCTGAAATCTCATTCCGTGGGGTGAACTCCGATGCGCTACCTGGCTCTGGCGACCGACTACGACGGCACCGTCGCCCACGACGGCATTCTGGACGAGAAGACACTGACCGCCCTCGACCGGTTCCGGGCGTCCGGGCGGAAGCTCATTATGGTCACGGGGCGGGAACTGGACGACCTGTTCGCGACGTGCCCGCACATCGACCGTTTCGACCGCATCGTGGCCGAGAACGGGGCACTCGTCTACGACCCGGCGACGAAGAACGTCCGCTTGCTGACAGAACCGCCACCGGCGAAGTTCATCGACCGACTCAAGAAAGAGGGCGTGCCACTGTCGGTCGGCCGGTCGATCGTGGCGACCGTCGAACCGCACGAACACGCAGTCCTCGCGGCCATCCGCGACCTGGGGTTGGAGTGGCACGTCATCTTCAACAAGGGGTCGGTGATGGCGTTGCCGTCCGGCGTGACAAAGGCGACGGGGCTTGTGCCGACGCTGGCCGATCTGGCGATTCCACTAGAGCAAGTGGTCGGCGTCGGCGACGCCGAGAACGATCACGCCTTCCTCACCCTGTGCGGCTGTGCAGTCGCCGTGGCGAACGCGCTGCCGGCGGTGAAGGAGCGGGCCGACCTCGTCACCGCCGGTGCCCGTGGCTTCGGCGTCACTGAATTGATCGACCGCATCTTGGCCGACGACTTAGTAGGGTTGGGTCGGGCACCTGGATAAGTCGTTTTGGAACCCAGAGCGGAAGCGACGGGGTGGAGGGATTGCCACCCCGTCGCTTCCGCTCTGGGTTCCAAAAACATCACGGCCTACTTCGCGTCCGGCTTCTGCCCTTCTGGTTCCGGCGGTTGCTTGCCGTACTTGGCGACGTACTCGGCGGCGAACTTCTCCTGCAACTTCGGGTCGCAGATGAAGCACTGACTCTTCGCCCGGTTGTGGTCCTTGCACCAGTCGCCCTTGTCCTGGAACGCCTTCGCGGCCTTGGCACTGCACATGCTGCAATCGGCCTCCTTCACGCCGTGCTCGTCGCACCACCAGGTATCGTGCTTGCCGCCGCCCTCCTTCGGCTCGGCCTTCTCCTTGCTCGCGACCTTCTTTTCGGCCGCCGGTTCAGTTTTCTTCTCGCACCCCACCAACAGGCTCAAGCCCACGAACAGGGCCAGACTCATTCCGTACTTCATGTTGAACTCCTGACGAAGAATGCCCCCTACGGGGCGGGAATCGGAACACCACGAACAACACACGCAGCACGAGCAGCGACATCACCATCGCCGACAACACGCCGCCGATCACCACCGTGGCCAGCGGCCGTTGGACTTCGGCCCCGACGCCGGTCGAGAAGGCCATCGGCACGAAGCCGAGGCACGCGACGAGCGTCGTCATCAACACCGGCCGCAACCGCGTGAGGGCGGCTTCCTCCACGGCCTGTTCCAGGTTCCGGCCGCGGGTCAGGAGTTGCCGGACGTAGCTGACGAGGATCATGTCGTCCAGCACGGCCACGCCGGAGAGGGCGATGAAACCGACGCCGGCCGAGATCGAGAACGGCATGTCTCGCAGCCACAGGGCGAAGATGCCGCCGACCCACGCGAACGGCACGCCCGTGAACACCCGGAGTGTGTCCAGGACGTTGCCGTAGGTCGCGTAGAGCAGCACGAAGATCAGCACGAGCGCCACCGGCACGACGATCATCAGCCGGGTGCGGCCGCGTTCGAGCTGCTCGAACTGACCGCCGTAGGCGACGTGATACCGGCCCGGCGGCAGCGTCACCCCGGCCTTCACCTTCTCGCGCACGTCGGCGACGAACCGACCCAGGTCACGACCGCGGACGTTGGCCGTGATGACGATTCGCCGTTGGCCCCACTCGCGGGTGATCGTGGACGCGCCTTCCACGATCTTGATGTCCGCGACACGGGAGAGCGGCACGCGCTCGCCAGTCGCCGTGGGAAGTTGAATCGAGCCGACCGCCTCCGGACTGCCGCGCCACTGGTCGGGCAGGCGGACCACGAGGGGGAAGCGGTACTGCCCGTCCACGACTTCACCAAGCGGCTTCGAGCCGATGCTCTCGATCAGGTCGAGGACCGCGCGGGCCGGGATGCCGTAGCGGGCGATCTGGTCCTGCTTCACCTTCACCTGCAAGATCGGCTGGCCCGTCACCTGCTCCACCGCCACGTCGGCCGCGCCGGGGATGGTCTTCAGCACGCGCTCGATCTCCTCGCCCTTCTTCTTCAGCACGGCCAGGTCGTCGCCGTAGAGTTTCACGGCCAGGTCGGACCGTGTGCCGGCGAGCATCTCGTTGATGCGCATTTCGATCGGCTGCGAGAACGCGAACTTCAGGCCGGGGATGGTCCGCAGTTCTTTCTCGATCAGGACCGTCAGTTCGTCCTGCGTGCGGGCCTTCGTCCACTGCCCCCGCGGCTTCAAACTCAGGAAGATGTCGGTGAGTTCTACGCCCATCGGGTCCGTGGCGACTTCCGCGGTGCCGGCCCGGCTCCAGACGTGGTTGATTTCGTCGGGGAAGGCGGCAAGCAGAGCCTTCTCGACCCGCGTGTTCGTCTGCACCGATTCATCCAGGCTTGTGCCCGCCAGCCGCACGGTGCCGAGCGCGATGGCCCCTTCGGACAGCTTCGGCACGAACTCCGAGCCGAGGTTCGGCGCGACGAGGCCGAACGCGACGGCGATCACGCCGCCGCCGAACAGCAGAACCGCCGCCTTGTGATGCATCGTCCATTTCAAGATCGGCGTGTACACCGCCTTCACCAGTCGCAACAGCAGTGGCTCGCGCTCCGTGATCTTCCGCGGCAACAGCAGGCTGGCGAGGGCCGGCATCAGTGCCAGCGAAATCAGCATCGACCCGGCCAGCGCGAAGATCACCGTCAGGGCCATCGGGCGGAACAGCTTCCCTTCGATGCCTTCGAGGGTGAGGATCGGCAGGTAGACGATGAGGATGATGAGTTCGCCGAACAGGGTCGGCTTGCGAACCTCGATCGCGGCTTCCCGGATCACGTCCTCCCGACTCTTGCCCTCTGGGTTGTGAGCAAGGTGGCGGACGCAATTCTCGATCATCACGACCGACGAATCGACGACCATGCCGAAGTCGAGCGCGCCGAGGCTGAGCAGACTGGCGGCGATGCCGAACCGCCACATGCCGGCGAACGCGAACAGCATCGACAGCGGGATGGCCAGCGCGACGATGAACGCCGCCCGCAGTTGGCCGAGGAACAGGAACAGCACCGCGACGACGAGCAGGCCGCCCTCGAAGAGATTCGTCCGCACCGTGTCGATGACGTGGTTCACCAACTCCGTGCGGTCGTAGACGGGCTGCACCTGCACGTTGCCGGGGAGCGTGCCCTTCACCGCGTCGAGTTGCTTCTTGAGGTTCCACGTCACCTCGTGGCTGTTCTCGCCCATCGTCATGAAGCCGAGGCCGAGGACGACTTCGCCCTTGCCGTCGGCGGTGACGGCCCCGCGGCGGACCTCGTGGCCGATCTGCACGTCGGCCACGTCGCCGAGCAGCACCGGCACGCCGACCTTCGCCTGAAGTTGGATGTGCCGGATTTGTTCCAGGGTCGTCGTCCGACCGAGGCCTTGCACGAGCAGCGTGTTCGCCCCGCGGTCGATCACGCCGCCGCCGACGTTCTGATTGTTCTCACGGACGGCCGCCGTCACCTGATCGAAGGTGAGGCCGTACTTCGCGAGCTTGGCCGGGTCGATGCGCACCTGATACTGCCGTTCGAACCCGCCCCACGAGTTGACCTCGGCCACCCCCGGCACACGGCGGAGTTGCGGCCGCACGATCCAGTCGTGCACGGTGCGGAGTTGTGTGACGTCGTCCCCCTTGCCGGTGACGACGTAGTGGAAGACCTCGCCCAGTCCCGTCGAAACCGGCCCCATTTTCGGCCGTTCCAGCCCTTGCGGGAGTTGCACGTTCGACAGTCGCTCGTTCACGAGTTGGCGGGCAAAGTAAATGTCGGTGCCGTCCGCGAAGATGAGCACAACCTGCGACAGCCCGAACTTCGAAATCGACCGCAGTTGCTCAATTTTCGGCAGGCCACTGAGGGCTTGTTCCACGGGGAAAGTGATCTGTTGTTCGACCTCTTCCGGCCCGAGCGACGGGGCGACGGTGTTGATCTGCACCTGCACCGGCGTGGTGTCCGGGAAGGCGTCGATGTCGAGTTGCCGCATGGCCAACCCGCCGCCGGCCACGGCCGCGAGTGCGGCGAGAATGACCACCCAGCGGTACGTCAGGGAGAACCCGATGATCGCGTTGAGCATGTCGGCCCTTTTGGGATGAAGGGGTGAATAGGTGACACGGTGAACGGGTGACAAAGGCAGAAGACGGTTTTCTCACCCCTTCGCCAAATCACCTCTTCACCCCTTCACTTCTTGCTGTGGCACGCGCAGCCTTCGCCGAGGCTGCCGCGGAGGAGTTCGGTTAGCAGCAGGCCGCTGCCCTTCGTCACGATCACCTCGCCGGGCAGCAGGCCGACGACTTCCGTTTGCGTGTCGGTCTTCGCGGCGGTGCGGACCTTGCGGACGTGGAACACCTTCGGCGAATCCTCCTTCAGGTAGTTCTTGTCGCGCACGAAGACGATCTGGCAGCACCCTTCGGAATGCACCGCCTCCGTCGGCACCGACACCACCTCCGGTTCCTCCCGCAAGATCACGCGGCCGGAGCCGAAGGTGTTCGACCGCTGTTGCCCGTCCGGGTCGGCGAGGTTGGCTCGGACCTTCACGGTGCGGGTCTTCGGATCGGCCTGCGTGCTGATCCAGGTGAGCGTGCCGGTGAGTTCGTCCGGGCCGCCGTCGGGCTTGAACCGCACCGTCTGGCCCGCCTTGATGCGGCGGGCGTCCTCGGCCTTCACGTCGAAGGTCAGCCAGAGGAACCGCGTGTCGACGACTTCGAAGAGGATGCGCGACAGGTCCACGACTTCGCCCGTCACCACGTCGCCGGAAACGATCACGCCGTCCATCGGCGCGACGAGCGGGAGCAGGTTCGACGTGGTCGTGGCGGCGTCGAGCGAACTCGTCACGTCCGCCGGGAGTGCCAGGAACTGCAACTTCGCCTTCAGTTGTTCGAGCGTGACGCTTTTCAACTCGGCCGCGGGGAGCGGCAACCCGAGATTGACGAGACCCTGTCGGGCGGCCTCCATCCGAATCTCCGTCTCCTGCACGGCAGCCTCCGCCTCGCGGATGCGCGTCTCGGGCACGGCCCCGCCGGACCCGCGGACGTTGACGAGCGTCTGCGATTTCAGTTGCAGTAGGCCGAACGCTTGGAGGAGTTCCGCCTTCGCCTTGCCGGCTTCGTTCGCGTCCACGAGCGCGAGCACGTCGCCGCGGCTGACGCGGTCGCCGAGTCGCTTGAATACCCGCGTCACGCTACCGGGCGACCGGCTCGATAGGTGGGCCACGCGGGTCTGGTCGTAACCGATCTCGCCGGGGGCGGTGACGAACTCGACGGCGGGGGCGGTCGAAACCGGCTCGACGGCGATGCCGGCCTTGTCCGCCGCGGCCTCGTCGGTGAACTGAATCCGCCGCTGGTGCGACTTGCAGATCGGGTTGTTCTCGGGCCGCGGCGCGAAGTCGATCGCCCGCTTCGCCCGGTCCAACTCGGCGGGCGTCACGGCGGGCATCGCCTTCAACTGCGCGAGCTTCGGGTTGCACAGCACGCACTCGGGCACGCCGTGGACCTTGCACCACCCGCGGGCCTTCGGCCGCGGGAGTAGTTCCTCGCTGCACTCGACGCAGGCCGATTCGGGAACGCCGTGCTCATTGCACCAGTCGTCGGCTTCCGCGGGCGGGGCGTTCAACGCCGAGAATTTCGGCAACGCCCAGCCGGTGTGGTGGCCCCACCACCCGACGGCCGCGAGGCCGCACAAGATGACCAGCGTTGGCACGGCGTGCAGGGCCGCACCGGCGAGGGAGCGCGACGGACGCGCGGGAGGTTCGTTCATGGGAAGCCCAAGTGCAGGAAGCGATCGCGGTGGAATGCGGAGAAGCCCAGTCGGGACGTGCCGAGACTAGATGACGAGCGCGCAGTGCGAGACGTAGAGCGGCGGAGACGGAACGTGGCAGTCGGATGGAACGAGACGGGGACGAACAACCTTCAAGACATCAAGGGTCGCGAAGACCAACGATTCGGGCGTCAGCCCCGGATCGATCAAAGACGATTGCACTGACAGCGACGGCTGATACGCATCGACTTGGGCCGAGGCGGGGCAATCCGGTTGGTGGTCGTCGTGCGAGTCTGGCAATTGCGATTCGCCGACGGGGTGCGGTTCGTCCGCGTGGCAAACGCAGAAGCCGGCCGGTACGAGCAACGGCCCGCACGCCACCAGCAACAGCACTCGCACAAGCAACAACAAACGCCGACTCCGAGAAGGTTGACACCAGAACTTTACCCGCAGACCGGCCGGCCGTCAATTCGCACGCCGTATAACCGCGTGCAGGTGGCGGTCGCTCGGCTGGACAAAGTGCCCCCGAAACGGCACACTCGGCCCTTCCCCATTCGGAGGTTCGCCCGTGGACATCGTCCTTTACGTGCTGATCGGCCTCGCGGCCGTCGTCGCACTCTTCTTGCTCGCGGCTGCGTTCCGGTCGGCCGATTTCGTGATCGCGCGGTCGGCGACGGTGGCCGCCCCGCCGGCGGCGATCTTCCCGCACGTCAACGACTTCCACAAGTGGGCCGCGTGGTCGCCGTTCGAGAAACTCGACCCGAACATGGTGAAGACGTTCGACGGCCCGCCGGCCGGCATTGGGGCGGGCTACCACTGGAGCGGCAACGCGAAGGCCGGCGAGGGCCGCATGACCATCACCGACAGTCGGCCGAGCGACCGCGTTCAGATGACGCTCGACTTCGTGCGACCGTTCCGCGCCACGAACGCCGTGGAGTTCACGTTCGTACCGGAGGGCGGTCAGACCCGCGTGACCTGGAGCATGTCCGGCCGGAACGGCTTCGTCCCGCGGGCGTTCGGCCTGATCGTGAACATCGACAAACTCGTCGGCCGCGACTTCGAGAAGGGACTGGCCCAGTTGAAAGCGATCGCCGAAGCGAAGGGCTGAGCGGTGCGGAGACGACCGGGGGAACTCACGGCTTCCCCGGTTGCCGCGACGAGTAGCAGTCGAGGAGGCCGTAGACCACGCACCCGGCGACGATGACGGTCATGACGAGGCCGGCGTTGTGAATGTAGCCGGTCTTGAAGATGACGGTCGCTGTGAAGGCCGAGATGAACACGAGGACGACGGCCGCGAATTGCAGCACGCGGCCCCACCGGGGGAGGTTCCGGCCGAGAAGCCAAATTTGCACCAGGTCGAGCGCCCACAAGGCCGAGACGATCAAGTTGCTGGTCGCCGTGAGCGATCCCTGCTTGGCGTAAACGTCGTTGAGGGAAAAGTGGAACGCCCGCAGACCGTAGTAGAGGTGGACGAAGTAGGCCAACCCCGCGAACGTCCAGAACCACCGCCACCGCCGCCACTGGGCGTCCGTCCGCCGGCCGAGGGCGTAGCGGCAGAACGCCGGCGTGACGAGCAACATCACCAGCCAAATCGTGAAGCGGGCACGGTACAGGTTGAGGTTCTGCTCGGTCAGCGAGACCGCCACTGCCGCGGCCAGCCCGAGACCGAACAGGGCGAACGCAATGGCGAACGGCCACCGAGTCGGCGGGGCTTGAGGAGGGATCGCAACTGTAGCCGTTGGGGCGTTCATGGTGGCGGGTCCAGTCGGGGCAAGTTCGGCGTACACGCGGTCAGAACGTCTTCAGGTACTCCAACAAGTCTTCGAGTTGGGCCTTGTCCCACCCCTTGCCCTGGAACGCCCACGGGTAGTCGTGGCCCGCGTTCGAGTTGCCGGGCAACGACGTGTCGAAGCGGTAATACTGACCCGCGTCCGGCTTCTCCGGGCAGTCGAGGCCCACGTCGGCGGTGTCGTACCGGTTCTTCCCGCGGTAGAAGACCTTCGGCCGCTCCTTCAGGTTGATGAGCTGCGCCAGCGTCGGCACGCTCGCGTTGTGCAGGAATGGCGCGCGAGCGAAAACTCCGTCGATCGGGCCGTTCACGTAGGCCCCGGTGAAGCGGATGTGGTCCCGCTGGAACTCCAACTGGTGGACGAGCGGGTAGCCGCCGAACTCCGTGTACGGGTGGCCGACCTCGGTCTTGTACGTGAACCGCCGGTACAGTTGGAACGGCGCGATGTCGCCGTAACGGAACGTGATCCGGGCGGTGTCCGTGCCTAACAGTTCTGACGGGACAAGGCGGCCGTGCCAGGGGCCGGGGTTTTTTGGGTCGAGGGGGCGGCCATCGTCGCCGAAGTCCTGCGGGTTGTAAGCCCAGTAAGGGGCGGGTGCGGCCGGCCGCGGGACGACCGGCCCGCCGTGGCAGGTCGCGCAGTGCTGGTCGTACACTTTCTTGCCGCGCTCGGCACGGGCGGCGTCCGGTGTCACGCCGAAGTATTCCGCGAAGGTCTTGCGGCACCGGGCGGTGCGGGTGTACTCGGCGGCCTGCTTGATGTTGTGGGCGAGTTCCGGTTGGTCCAGGCTGTCCGGCGTCGCTCCGGCCGTCATCGCCGCGAGTGCACTGCGGGCGACGTGGTCCTTGATCGTGCCGTCGAACTGCGACCAGACCCACTGTTCCTGGTTGAACACGGCCGGAATCTTCGAGTAGCCGCGGTTCAGGTTTACCGGCAGGTCCAGCACCGAGTTGAGCAGCGTCTTGAACGGCTGCGTCCGGCCGGGGCCGACCGTGTTGTACGGCGGCAGGCGGCCGTCATCGCCGGCCACCCCGTTCGCGATCTGGTACGGCTTCTCGTGGCCCCAGAACGGGTAGTCGTACTTCGGGATCGTCTTCAGGGCTTGCGCCTGCACCGCCGCCAGCCACCGGCCGATGAACAGGCGGTCCAGGACGTTGAGCTTGACACTCTTCTTGTTCAACTCTGCCTCGATCCGGTCCATGTTCAGGACGTTCTGCAACTCGCTCTCTTCCAGGTCCGGCGTGTCGTGGTTGTAAGGCCGACCCGATGGCGGGTTGGCCAGTTTCTTCCGCCCGGCCTCGTTCGGCTCTTTGAAAAGGATGGCCGCACGGAACGACTCGAAGAACGGGATCAGGTCGAGGTCGGCGTTGCCGGCCGCGAAGATCACCTCGCGCGGGGCGTCGTCGCCCTTCGCGCGGAACTGCACCGAATGGCACGCGGCACAACTCAGGCCGACGAACGGCACCGGCGACGGGCTGGCCGACGACGGCTGGTAGTTCGTCACGCAGAAACCGACCGGCAGGCCGTGGTTGGCGGCCGCGTCGGCCGAGTCGGTGCGGCGGATGAAGCCGAAGTGGTCGATCCAGTCTTCGCCCGCCTTCGGCTGGAAGTACTGCGGGAAGATGTCTGGCAGCACTTGCAGCACGGCCAGCGGCGCGAACTCCGTGCCGATGGTGCGGTGCCGAAACACCTCGGCTGCGTCCGGTTCCAGCGTCGGCGTGACCCAGGCGTGTTCCAGCACCACGATGGCCCCGGCGGCGAGTACCCCGATGGCACCCGCCAGGATCAGGAGCGCCTGGAGGATCGCCTCCATGTTCCGCTTGAACCAGAGGAACCACCTCATGCCTGACCCTCCGGGACGGACGGCCCGACGATTTGCGACACCTTGATGACGTGTATCCGGCTCGTGTCTACGTCGAACAGCGACCGGAGCAGTTTCGTGTACTCCTTCCCCTGGAGGCGGTCGGAGAGCACCCAGATCGTGCGGCGAACCAACTTCAGCTTCGCGACAACGCCGGGGACGCGAGCTTCGATTCGCTCCACGACCTTCCGCCCCCGCTCTTCCACGGTCCCTTCGGCCGTCGCGTCGAATCCGAACAGGTCGTCCACGTCGTCGATGATGAGCAGCGGCGAGCGGTCCCACGGCCACAGAATGCGGCCGTCGAAGAATTCCTGCTGCTCCTCGTTGGTCACGTCGCCGCCGCGCTCGACTTTGAGCCGCATGTGGGCGCGGGCGTCGAGGGCCTTCTTTTGTTCGAACTCCAGAATCTTCGACAGCGTGGTGTACCGACCGACGCCCATCTGGAAGGCGTGTTCGGTTCCGACGGCCGTCGCCAGGCTGCTTTTACCCACGCCCGCCGCCCCGAAGATGATGATGTGCTCGGCCGGGCCGTTGAAGTCGGCCGGGAGGGGAGTGCTGAACTCCGTGAGGTACTGAACCGCGGACTCTTCGGTACCGCGCAACTCGGGGTTGGGGACGACTTCGATCTTCTTCGGGAAGTTGGCGAAGCGGTACAGGTACGGCAGGCCGGCTTGCTGGAACGTGATCTTCCGCCGCACCCACCAGTAGCCGACGCCCAGCGTCATCACGAAGACCGCGCCGGCGGCCTCAACGCCCCAGAGCGGGTCGTAGAGGGCCATCGTCGCGGTGATGATCCCGGTGGCGAAGTAGATGAGCGCGGTGATGACGTTCCACCAGATTTCGTGGCCGTTGAACGGGAACTGGGCCACGCCGGGAATCGGCTGGTCGGCCGCGTTCAGGTGGGCCGCCCGGTAGTTCGCGTACTCCCGCTTGTAATCGAGGACTTCCTTCACGATCCACATGAGCATGTTCGCGCCGCCGCACGCCGCGAACGCCCACCCCGGCACGTTCGGGTCGCCGAAGTACCACCGGGCGATCCACGAAAAGAGGTAGGTGATCGTGAACCCGAGGCTGAAGTGCCCGAACTGGTCGGCCGTCCAGACGTAGCTGACCGTCGGCGTTTCCTGCACGTCCTTGCCGAACCAGTCCTTGTATAACTGGCGTGCGACCGTGAGCGGTCCCGGCAGTCGCGGTGGCTCCGGTCGCGTCGGCGGCGGGGCGAGGGGCGAAGGCGGGATCGAAGACATGACAAGACTCGCGGTGATGGGGACGGGGTAACAGGAGCACGGACGGCTTTTGAGCCGCGGCTGAAATTCAAACCCGGATGAGTCTGTACCGAGGATACGGGCAAGTTCCAACCAATGTCAACAACCAAGTCTCTTAATCACAATGCCATATTTGTTCAAACTGATTGATGGGTAACGATCTTTTCTACCGACTTATAAGCCGTCAACGGGTCGTGTCGTTGTCAGAACTACGGCCAAGATGGATCTGTGGTTTTCGGGACTGCTCTGTACAGCCGATTGCGGCAGAGAGTGAGGAGTGTGTGAATCCCACAATTTAATCTTTCGGTGCCTAAATATGTAGCATCCACGTCGCTCGCAACGGCCGCACGACCTCGATTCTTGGGTGTTCTGACCGACTTACGTGGTTTGGCGTCGGAATTGCTCGGTTTCGATTCACTCTGATCGCTATTTTCAGTCACCCACCAGTGTCGCCACTGGACTCACTGCGGGGGACAACCGTGGTCAGCCGTGATGATCTGAACGTCAAATCGCTCGGCCCGTGCCGGATCGATTCCCCGTTGCTGCCGCTCTTAGATCAGCGGAAGCGAAGCTATTACAACGTCGACGAGTCGGACCGGGTGCTGTTCGACGACACGGCGTCGGCCATGATCGCCCGCGGGGTGCCCATCGACCAGATTCCGGGCTTCGAACCGGCCGGGCCGCGCCGCAAAATCTTCTTCGACCCGTCCAAGACCCGTGCCGGCATCGTGACGTGCGGCGGCCTGTGCCCCGGCTTCAACGATGTCATCCGCGGCATCGTCATGGAGTTGCACCACCTCTACGGCGTCCGCCGCATCTACGGCTTCTGCAACGGCTACCAGGGGTTCATCCCCAAGTACAAGCGGCCGGTCATCGAACTCACCCCGCAGACCATTAGCCAGATTCATGAGCACGGCGGCACCATCCTCGGCACGTCCCGCGGCCAGCAAGACCCGGCCGAGATGGTCGACTGCCTGGAGCGGATGGGCATCAACATCCTGTTCGTGATCGGTGGCGACGGCACGCTCC
Source organism: Limnoglobus roseus (assembly GCF_008254045.1). Taxonomy (GTDB): domain Bacteria; phylum Planctomycetota; class Planctomycetia; order Gemmatales; family Gemmataceae; genus Limnoglobus; species Limnoglobus roseus. The sequence continues at coordinate 8,522,982 of NZ_CP042425.1, forward strand.
GCGGGGCGCAGACGATCTGCCGCGAAGTCGAAGCCCGCGGGGCGAAGATCGCCGTCGTCGGCATCCCGAAGACGATCGACAACGACATCCTCTTCATCGACCAGAGCTTCGGCTTCCAGACGGCGTTCTCGGTGGCGGCCGATGTCATTCAGACGGCCCACGTCGAGGCGAAGGCATCGCCCAACGGCATCGGCCTCGTTCGGCTCATGGGCCGGCACTCGGGGTTCATCGCCTGCTACGCCTCACTGGCACGCAACGACGCGAACTTCGTGCTGATCCCGGAAGTGCCGTTCAAACTCGACGGGTTCCTGGAGGCAGTCAAGAAACGGGTAACGGCCTCCGGGCACGCCGTGATCGTGGTCGCGGAAGGGGCGGGGCAAGATCTGCTCGGCGGACACGGCGGCGACACCGATGCTTCCGGGAACGCGAAACTTCTCGACATCGGGCTGTTCCTCAAACAGAAAGTCACCGACTCGTTCGCCGCGGCCAACCTCGAACTGAACCTGAAGTACTTCGACCCGAGTTACTTCGTCCGCAGCGTGAAGGCCAACCCGTTCGACGCCGTCTTCTGCCTGCGGTTAGCGCACAACGCCGTTCACGCGGCGATGGCCGGGAAGACCGAAGTGATGATTAGCCGGTGGCACCACCGGTTCGTCCTCCTACCGATTCCGCTGGCCGTCCGCGACCGCCACACCGTCGATCCGAACGGCGATCTGTGGCTGTCCGTGCTGGAATCGACCGGCCAACCGCCGAGCTTCGGATAAGGGCATCCATATACCATCGGGACCACCACGACCGATCACGGGGACGAACGCTTATGGCTCCCGACCTCCAGAAGGCTCTCGGGGCGGACATCCGACTCCTCGGCAACCTGCTCGGACAGGCGATTCGCCGGTTGGCGGGCGACGCGGCGTTCGACCTGGAGGAAGAAGTCCGGGCGGCCGCGAAAGAACTGCGGGCGAACCCGTCGCCGCAGGCCGCCCGCGCGTTGCGCGACCGCATCGGCACGCTGGACGTGCCGGCGTTGCGAGGGCTGATCCGCGCGTTCAGCGTCTTCTTCGACCTGATTAACCTCGCCGAACAGCAAGCCCGCGTGCGGACGCTCCGCCACCGGGCGGCAAAGCCGGACGCCCCGCACGCCGAGACGGCCGAGGCGGCACTGAAGCAGATCGCCGGCCGCGGCGTGGGACTCGACGAACTTGCGGATCACCTCGGCCGTGCGCTGGTGGTGCCGGTGTTCACCGCCCACCCGAGCGAGGCCCGGCGGCGGTCGGTGTTGGAGAAACTCGCCACCGTCGCGCACGCGCTCGACGACCTGGAGTACGGCCTGCCGACGCCCGCCGAGCGCGACGCCGCGATGGGAGCCGTCGCCGAGGAAGTTGAATCCCTGTGGCTGACCGACGCGGTTCGCTCCAATCGCCCATCGGTTTTGGACGAAGTCCGGCAGGTGCTCGGTCTGGTCGAGACGCGGTTGCTGGACGTGGTCCCGCAGGTGTACCGCAAGCTCGAAGCGGCTATCGCCCGCGTTTACCCGGACGCCCACGCGGTCGTGCCGCCGTTCCTGCGGTTCGGGTCATGGATCGGTGGCGACCGTGACGGCCACCCGAACGTGACGCACAACGTCACCGCCGACGCCATCCGGTTGCAACAAGAGACGATCCTCCGCCACTACCTGCACCGCGTCGACGTGCTCGGCCGCAAGCTCAGCCACTCGACGCCGTTCGTGAAATTCGGCCAACCGCTCGTCGACTCGATCGCGGCAGACACGACCCACTTCCCGAACGTCACGAAGGGGAAAGGGCACGAACTCTACCGCCTGAAGTGTCGACTGATTGCCGAGAAGCTGCACCGCACGCTGGACTATGTGAAGGCCCCCGTCGAGTGGGGCACGCGCGCGAGCCAACCGCCGGCCGGGGTGTACGTCGGACAGGCCGAATTGCTCGCCGACCTGGCCGTCATCGCCGACGACCTGCGGCGGGCCGGCGCGATTTCGACCGCCGACGGGGCTATTCGCGACTTCATCCGCCTCGTCGAAGTCTTCGGCGTCCACCTGCTGAAACTCGACCTCCGACAGCACAGCGGCCGGCACGAGTCGGCGACCGACGAGGTGCTGAAAGCGGCCGGCGTGCGTGTGAACTACGCGAAGCTCTCGCCGGACGAGCGGTTCGACGTGCTGGCGAAGGAACTGGAATCGACCCGCCCGCTGATCCCGGCCCGCCTCACGTTTTCGGACGAGACGACGGAAGTGATCCGCACCTTCCGCACGATGGCCGCGATCCTCGACCAGCGGTGCCCGGAAGCGCTTGGCACTTACATCATTAGCTCGACGACCGACGCGGCCCACTTGCTGGAAGTGCTGCTGTTCGCCCGCGAAGCCGGATTGTTCCGCCCCGCCGAGGGCGTGAGCCTCATCGACATCGTGCCGCTGTTCGAGGCGCTCGAACCGCTCCGCACGGGCGGCAAGATCGTGGCGAAGTTGCTCGCCCTGCCGATCTACCGCAAGCAGTTGGAACTGCGAGAGAGCGTGCAAGAGGTGATGATCGGCTACTCCGACAGCAACAAGGAGAGCGGCTTCCTCCAATCGGCGTGGGCACTGTACCGCGCACAGGTCGAGATCACGGAGTTGGGCAAGAAGTCGGGCGTGACGATCCAGTTCTTCCACGGCCGCGGCGGGGCGGTCGGTCGTGGCGGCGGCCCGGCGAACTACGCAATCCTCGCGCAACCGCGGGGCACCGTGGACGGCCGGTTGCGCATCACCGAGCAAGGGGAGATGATCGCGGACCGCTACGGCCACCCGGCGATTGCCGAGCGACACCTGGAGCAAGTGCTCAACGCCGTGCTGCGGACGAGTTTCCCCGGCGACGCGGACAGCCCCGATCCGGCGTGGCTGTCGGCCGTGGACGCCCTCGCGGAGTCGGCCCGGCAGCACTACCGCAAACTCGTCTACGATACGCCGGAGTTCCTGACGTACTTCGAACAGGCGACGTGCATCGGCGAGATCGCGGAACTGAAGATAGGCTCACGGCCGGCACGCCGGAGCGCGACGAGCAGCATCGAACAACTGCGAGCGATCCCGTGGGTGTTCAGTTGGATGCAGAGCCGGCACACGCTGCCCGGCTGGTACGGCCTCGGCACGGCGGTGAACCAGTTCTTGGAGACGCACCCGAAGGGGCTGGAGATGCTCCGTGAGATGTACGCCCGCTGGCCGTTCTGGCGGACGCTCATCGACAACGCGCAGATGATTCTGGCCAAGGCCGACCTCGTCATCGCCCGGCTGTACGCGGACCTCGTCGGCGATCAGAAGCTCGCAGCCCAGATTTACGGCCGCATCGAGGCCGAGTACCGGGCGTCCGCCGACGCCGTCTGCCGCATCACCGGGCAGACGGCCCTTCTCGAACGCTCGCCGGTCCTCAAGACCTCGATCGAACAGCGAAACCCCTACGTCGATCCGCTCAGTTTCATCCAACTCGTGCTCCTCAGCCGCCTGCGGGCGAACGGGGCCGGCCGGGATGAGTTGGTGACGGCTGTGCTGGAAAGTATCAACGGAATCGCGTCGGGGTTAAAGAACACTGGTTGACGACGGCGGCGGTGCGCAGATAATGACAGGAATTGCCCTGACCAAAGCATGAGGCTATTTCCCAGAGCTTGCCGCGCGATGTGATCGAATAACTTCTCCTCTCTCTCCCTTCGGCCGCTCTCCCCGGTTCGATTACCGTCCTCGCTACGAGACTATGCCTCCCGTGCAAACAAACTTCATGCCCCTCCCGCCGGTTGCCGAGGGCCTCTATCACCCCGCGTTTGAGAGGGACGCCTGCGGCGTCGGCTTCGTCGCGGACCTGCGGAACCGCAAATCGCACGCCATCGTCGAAGACGGCCTGCAACTGTTGCGCAACCTCCAGCACCGCGGGGCGTGCGGCTGCGACCAGGACACCGGCGACGGGGCGGGCATTCTGATCCAGTTGCCCGACCTGTTCCTCCGCGACGCGGCCGGCAAACTCAAAATCACCCTGCCGGCGATCGGCAGCTACGGCGTGGCTTTCGCCATGCTGCCGGTCGATGACGCAGCTCGCGAGGCCTGCAAGAGGGCGTGCGAGGCGATCGTTCAAGAAGAGGGGCAGGCCGTTCTCGGCTGGCGGTCAGTGCCGGTCGTGTCGGCGGCAATCGGATGGCTCGCGAAGTCGTCAGAGCCGGTGATGGAACAACTCTTCATCGGCCGCGGCAAGGCCACGACCGACGCGGACTCCTTCGAGCGGAAACTTTACGTCATTCGCCGCCGGGCCGAACGCTGGGCGGCCACGACCGGGGCCGCCAACGCGACCGGCTTCGCCCTCGCCAGTAGCAGCGCCCGCACGCTCGTCTACAAGGGGATGCTGAAGCCCGACCAGTTGCAAGCGTACTTCCCCGACCTGTCGCACCCGGCGATGGAATCGGCCCTCGCCCTCGTCCACAGCCGGTACAGCACGAACACGTTCCCGCAGTGGGCGCTCGCGCAGCCGTTCAACATGATCGCGCACAACGGCGAGATCAACACGCTCAACGGCAACGCGCACTGGATGAAGGCCCGGCAGGGCATGATGAAGGGCGGCGCGCTCGACGGCGACCTGGAAAAGTGTCTGCCGATGGAGTTCGACGGGCTGAGCGACTCGGCCGTGCTGGACCGTAGTATCGAACTGCTCGTGCACTCCGGCCGCAGCCTGACGCACACGATGATGATGCTCGTGCCGGAAGCGTACGAGGAACTCAAGCACATCGACCCAGCCGTCCGCGGGTTCTTCCGCTACCACCGCTGCCTGACCGAGCCGTGGGACGGTCCGGCGAGCCTGTCGTTCACCGACGGCAGCATCATCGGCGCAATGCTCGACCGCAACGGCCTGCGGCCCGGTCGGTACGTCGTCACCGACGAGCGGGTGATCGTGGCCAGCGAGGTCGGCGTGCTGCCGACGCCGCCGGAAGAGATTCGGTCCACCGGCCGCCTCCAGCCGGGCAAGTTGTTCGTCGTGGACCTCGTTCGCGGGAAAGTCATTGCGGACGATGATGTGAAACTCGAAGTCGCCCGCAAGCAGCCCTACGGGAAGTGGGTGGACGAGAACCTCGTGCAGATCGACGCGCTGGCGGACGGCCACGTGCCCGCGTCCGACCTCGCCGAACTGCGGCACCGCCAGCACGCCTTCGGCTACACCCAGGAAGACGTTTCGCGCGTGCTGTTGCCGATGGCCCAGGACGGGCAAGAGCCGATCTCGAGCATGGGCGTGGACACGCCGCTGGCGGTACTCAGCAACAACGCTCAGTTGCTGTTCAGCTATTTCAAGCAACTCTTCGCCCAGGTCACGAACCCGCCGATCGACCCGATCCGCGAGAAGGTCGTGATGAACACCGAGGCACTGCTCGGCCGCGAATCGAACCTGATGGTCGAAGGGCCGGAGCACGCCCGCCTGTTGCGGCTCAAGGGGCCGACGGTCACGAACGAGGAACTCGCGAAGATCAAGGCCCTCGACCAGCCGAACCTGAAAGCCGCGACGCTGAGTACGCTCTTCCCGAAGAGTGGCGGCGAGGCCGGGCTGGAAGTTGCTCTGGAGGCACTCTGCAAGAAGGCCGCCGACGCGGTTCGGAGCGGTACGACGATCCTCATTCTCTCGGACCGCGGCGTGAACGCCGAGCAGGTGGCGATCCCATCGCTCTTGGCCTGCGCCGCCGTCCACCACCACCTGATCCGGGCGGGTCTGCGGGTGCTGTGCGGCATGGTCGCCGAAACGGGCGAAGCCCGCGAGGTGCACCACTTCGCGCTGCTCGTCGGCTACGGCGTCGCGGCCGTCAACCCGTACCTCGTGTACGAGACGTACCAGGGGTTGGCCGCCGAGGGGATGCTCGTCGACGCGAACGGCGGGGCCCTCGACCTGAAGAAAGCGATCCAGAACTTCACGAAGTCGATCCACGCCGGCTTGCTGAAGGTGTTCAGCAAGATGGGCATCAGCACGCTGATGAGCTACCGCGGGGCCCAGATGTTCGAGGCAATCGGGCTGAGCGCGGACCTGGTCGGCCGGCACTTCACCGACACGCCGAGCCGCATTCAGGGCATCGGCCTGTCCGAGATTGCCCGTGAGTCACTGACCCGGCACGCCGTCGGCTACCCCGGCGACCCGGACGCGGAATCGCCGGAACTCGACGCGGGCGGCGACATCATGTGGCGCCGCCGCGGCGAGCACCACATGTGGAACCCGGAGACGGTGCAAAGCCTCCAGCACGCCGTCCGCAGCGAGAGCCGGGCCGAGTACGACAAGTTCGCGAGTGCCGCCAACAACGAGAGTCGGCAGCTCTGCACCCTGCGCGGACTGATGGCGATCAAGTGGGGCCGCAAGCCGATCCCGCTCGACCTCGTCGAGCCGGCGAAGGAGATCGTGAAGCGGTTCTTCACCGGGGCGATGAGCTTCGGCAGCATCTCGAAGGAAGCCCACGAGACGCTTGCCATCGCGCTCAACCGCGTCGGCGGCCGGAGTAACACCGGCGAAGGTGGCGAAGACCCGGTCCGTTTCAAGCGCGAGGCGAGCGGCGACCTCCGCGGCAGTGCCATCAAGCAGGTGGCCAGCGGCCGGTTCGGTGTCACCGCGAACTACCTCGCGAACGCCGTCGAGATTCAGATCAAGATGGCCCAGGGGGCGAAGCCCGGTGAGGGCGGTCAACTGCCCGGCCACAAGGTCGATGCGGCCATTGCGAAGACCCGCTACAGCACGCCGGGCGTCGGTCTGATTTCGCCGCCGCCGCACCACGATATCTACAGCATCGAAGACCTGGCGCAGCTCATCTTCGACCTGAAGAACTCGAACCCGCACGCCGAGATTTCGGTGAAGCTCGTCGCCGCGGCCGGCGTCGGGACGATCGCGACGGGTGTGGCGAAGGGCTACGCCGATCGCATCCTCATCAGCGGTGACTCCGGCGGCACCGGGGCCAGCCCCCTCTCCAGCATCCGGCACGCCGGCATGCCGTGGGAACTCGGGTTGGCCGAGGCGCAGCAGGTGCTCGTCCGCAACGGCCTTCGCGGCCGCGTGCGGTTGCAGACCGACGGCCAGATGAAGACCGGCCGCGACGTGGTGATCGCCGCGTGCCTGGGGGCCGAAGAATACGGCTTCGCGACGGCCCCGCTGATCGCGCTCGGCTGCATCATGATGCGGAAGTGCCACCTGAACACCTGCCCGGTCGGCATCGCCACGCAAGACCCGGTGCTGCGAGCGCAGTTCGCCGGCACGCCGGAACACGTCGTCAACTACCTGTTCTTCGTCGCCGAAGAAGTCCGCGAACTGCTGAGCCAGATGGGCTACCGCAAGCTCGACGAGATCGTCGGCCGCCCGGACCTGCTCAGCCCCGTCGACCTGTCATGGCACTGGAAGGCGAAGAACCTCGACTTGAGCGCGCTGCTCGACCGGCCGAAGGTGCCGCACGGCACGCCCATCCGGTGCGTCGAGCACCAGCCGGACATCCTCGCGGAACAGATGGACTGGGAGATCGTCCAGACGGCGAAGGCCACCGCGGACCACCCGCGGCGGGTCGAACTGTCGCTGCCGATCACCAACCGCAACCGCACGACGGGCACGCTTCTCAGCTACTTCGTCACCGATAAGCACGGCGAAGCCGGCCTGCGGGAAGACACCGTGGACCTGCGATTCACCGGCATCGCCGGGCAGAGCTTCGGGGCGTTCGTCACCCGCGGCATCACGCTCCGGCTGAAGGGGCAGGCCAACGACTACGTCGGCAAGGGCCTGTCCGGCGGCAAGATCATCGTCGCCCCGCCGGTCGAGAGCGGCTACGTCGCGGAACAGAACGTCGTCATCGGCAACGTCGCCCTGTACGGCGCGACCGGCGGCGAGGCGTACTTCCGCGGGTTGGCCGGCGAGCGGTTCGCGGTCCGCAACAGCGGTGCGAAGACCGTTGTGGAAGGCGTCGGCGATCACGGGTGCGAGTACATGACCGGCGGCATCGTCATCGTCCTCGGGCCGACCGGGCGGAACTTCGCGGCCGGCATGAGCGGCGGGTTGGCGTTCATCTACGACCCCGACGAGACGTTCCGCGAGCAGTGCAACTTGGAGATGGTAGACCTCGTGCCAGTGGTGGAGTACAAGGACGTAGGCCTGTTGAGCAACCTCATCAACCGCCATGTTTTGTACACTGGTTCCTCGGTCGGCAACGAGATCGTCAACGACTTCGGCGCGGCCCTCGGCCGGTTCGTGAAGGTGTTCCCGAAGGACTACCGCCGCGTCCTCGAACAGAGCCGCCAAGTTCAACGCCAGTGGGAACTGGTGAACGGCTAACGAAGATGAAGGGGTGAAGGGGTGACACGGTGAAGGGGTGAGAAGACGGGTCTTCTACCTTTTTCACCCCTTCACCGTGTCACCCCTTCACCCCTTCATTTCAAGAGTCAAAGAAGTTAGACGAAAGGCAGCCCGACGATGGCCGACCCCCGCGGATTCTTGAACGTCGAAGCGCAGAAGCCGACGCCCCGACCGATCCACCTGCGGCTGCGCGACTACGACGAAATCTATCACTCGATGCCGGCCGAAAGCACCCGCGCCCAGGCGACGCGGTGCATGGACTGTGGCATCCCGTTCTGCCACACTGGCTGCCCGCTCGGCAACCGCATCCCGGACTGGAACGACCTCGTCCACCGCAACAGATGGAAGGACGCGCTCAAGGCGCTCCACGACACGAACAACTTCCCCGAGTTCACTGGCAAGACCTGCCCCGCCCCGTGCGAGGCGTCGTGCGTGCTCGCGCTGAACGGTGCCCCGGTGACGATCAAGACGATCGAACAAGCCATCGTCGATCGCGGGTGGGAAGAAGACTGGATCAAGCCCGAACCGCCGAAGCACGCGACCGGCAAGTCGGTCGGCGTCATCGGCAGCGGCCCTGCGGGGCTGGCAGCGGCGCAGCAACTTCGGCGGGCCGGGCACGCCGTCACCGTGTACGAGCGAGACGACCGCCCCGGCGGCCTGTTGACCTACGGCATCCCCGACTTCAAGATGGCGAAGTTGTACGTCACGCGGCGGATCGCACAGATGGAAGCCGAGGGCGTGACCTTCGTCCTGAACGCCGACATCGGCAAGGGCGTGGACCCGCAGGAAATTCGCCACAAGCACGACGCACTGCTGTTGACCGTCGGGGCGATGAAGCCGCGGGAGTTGGACATCCCTGGCCGGCAACTGAACGGCGTCGTGCAAGCGATGACGTTCCTGACGGCCCAGAACCGCCGCGGCTTCGGCGACCAACTGCCGGAGGACACCATCACGGCGACGGGCAAGAACGTCATCATCATCGGCGGCGGCGACACGGCCGCCGACTGCCTGGGGACGTGCCACCGGCAGGGGGCGAAGTCGGTGCTGCAACTCGACTATAACCCGTGCCCGCCGGAGAACGCGAACCCGGACACGCCGTGGCCGCTGTGGCCGAAGATCCTGCGCATCACCCCAGCCCACGAGGAGGGCGGCAAGCGGGACTGGCAGATCAAGACGAAGTCCTTCGTCGGCGACGACGCGGGGAACGTGACCGAACTCCACGCGGTTCGCGTTCACCAATACTTCGACGACGACGGCGACCGGCAGTTCGAGGAACTGCACGGCTCGGAGATCGTCTTCCCATGCGACCTGTTGTTACTCGCCATCGGCTTCTCCGGGCCGGAACCGGCGCTGCCGAAGCAGTTGGGCCTGGCGATGACGGAAGGCGGGGCGATCGCTGTGAAGAAGCCGTATGCGACCTCGGTGGACGGCGTCTTCGCGGCCGGCGACTGTCGCCGCGGGCAATCGCTGGTGGTGTGGGCGATCGCGGAAGGCCGTGAGGCCGCCCGACACATCGACGAGTACCTCACCGCCCAACCCAGCCGCCTCCGCGGCCGCGACCTACCGCTCGGCGTGGTCCACGCGGGCTGATGCGGCCGATTGTCTCCCTCTCCCCGGGCATTGAGGGGGAGAGGGCCGGGGTGAGGGGGACGACCTACCTCGCTTCGTGATTCATTTCCGTTGTGTGACGGCTCTCCCCTCACCCTCTCCTCTCAACGCTAGGGGAGAGGGAATCCGATTTCGACCTCATCGCACTCTCCTTCGCTCGATTTCCCATTTCCCCGCGCCCGCCCTTCGACACTTCCCGTGATGAGACTCTGACGGCACGCACTCGCGTCGGCCCACTCGGCCGAGGATCGCCGCTGAACACGCAGAAGCACCGCGAACAACACGTGAGGTCATGGGCATGTTTTTCTCCCGCTGGCTGGACTACTGGAGTCGAAACCCCGCCACCCGTCCCGCACGGATCGGCCGCAAGTCGCCGAGATCGGGCCTTCGCTCGTCGCTGGAAGCGCTCGACGAGCGGGCCGTCCCGCACGCCGGGTGGTCGTTCGCTCCGGAGAACGCACTGAACGCGCCGTGGGCCTTGTTCGCGTCCTCGGCCGCCGGTTCTTCGACCGACACGAGCGACGCCGCGGTCACCACGCAGTTGAAGGTGATCGCCCGGGCGGACACCTACGCCGGCCAGGAGGCGCGGATTACGGTCGTGGCCCTGGACGCCGACGGGCACCCGGTTCGCAACTACACCGGCACGATCGCGCTGACGAGTTCCGACGCCGACGCCACTCTGCCGGAGAACTACACGTTCACCACCGACGACCGCGGCCGGGCGACCTTCACGGTGAAACTCGCCACCGTCGGCGAGCAGACGATCACGGCGACCGACACGACGACCGGGACCATTGTCGGCTCGGCCACGATCAACGTCGAAGCGGCCCCGGTTGCCACGCACCTGTTCGTGGTGACGGAACGCGACGTGTACACCGGCACCGTCACGCGGGTGGCGGTCGCGGCCCTCGACGCCTCCAACCGCGTCGTGCCGACCTACACCGGGACGGTCAGCCTGACGAGTTCCGACACCGGCGAGACGCTGCCGGAGGCGTACACCTTCACCAGCAGCGACCGCGGCGTCCACGTCTTCGAAATCACGCCGTCCGCGGCCGGCGACCAGACGATCACGGCGACGGACACCGCCGACGCGACCGTCACCGGCAACGTCTCGACGACCGTGGAAGCGGCCCCGGTGGTGACGCGGATCGCGGTCATCTCCAAGCCGGCGACCACGACGGGCACGGCCACGCAGGTTTACGTGGTGGCCCTCGACGACAGCAACCATGTCGTCCGCAACTACACCGGCACGGTGACGGTGACGAGTTCCGACACGGCGGCCGTTCTGCCGGCGACGTACACCTTCACGGCCGAGGACCGCGGCGTGAAGGCCCTGGACGTGACGCTCAACACGACCGGCAGCCAGACCGTGACGGTGACCGACACGGCGGACTCGACCCTCACCGCCTCGACCACCATCAGCGTGGCCGACGCCTCGACGCAAGACATGGACTTCCCGCCGATGCGGTTCCAGGGCATGCGGCCTCACCGTCGCTTCTAACACGACCGCGGGCGAAGTTCGGGTCGGTCGGGTCGGGGAAGGTTGCGAGTGTAGGTTCGGCGTAAGTTTCTGCCGTCGAACCGACTTCCCTTGACTCGACCGACCCGGGCTTCGGCCCCGCGCATTTGACGCCAGCACTTCACAAACTCGGTACAACAGCCCGACGCCATCCCGCCGGGCTTCTTCCGAGTTCCCCCATGCGTCTCACCCTTCTTGCCCTCGCACTCTTGTCCCTTCCCCTCGCCGCGGCCGACCCGAAGCCGAAAGACAAGGGTAAGCCGAACCGGTTGGCGAAGGAGAGCAGCCCGTACCTCCAGCAGCACGGCCACAACCCGGTGGACTGGTTCCCGTGGGGGCAGGAGGCATTCGACCGCGCGAAGAAAGAAAAGAAGCTCATCTTCCTGTCGATCGGCTACAGTTCGTGCCACTGGTGCCACGTCATGGAGCGGGAGTCGTTCGCCAACGAGGCTGTCGCGAAAACCCTCAACGACAATTTCGTCTGCATCAAGGTGGACCGCGAAGAACGGCCGGACGTGGACGAGATTTACATGACCTCGCTCCAGGTCGTCGGGCAGTCCGGCGGGTGGCCGTTGACGATGTTCCTGACGCCGGACGGGAAGCCGATCTTTGGCGGCACGTACTTCCCGCCGGACGACAAGCCGGTGGAAGGCGGCACGATCACCGGCCTGAAGTCGATCCTGAAGCGGGTCATCGACTTGAACACCGAGAAGGGCGGGGAACTGATCGCTCAGGCCAACCGCATCGCCGAGATGACGACCGAGACAATGGAGAAGAACAGTCGGGCGGTACCGCTCATTCCGCTCGACCGCGAACTGGTGAAGGACGCGGTCCGGTGGTTCGAGATCGACCCCGTCCACGGCGGCATCGGCAACAAGCTGCAGGCGTTCAAGCACACCAAGTTCCCCCGCGCGGCGGCGCTCCTGTTCCTGCAACAGCAAGCCCGCAAGCCAGGCAGCGAGAAGCTCGCGGCGGGGGTGACGTTGACCCTTCAGAAGATGGCCGAGGGCGGCATCTACGACCACCTCGGCGGCGGCTTCCACCGCTACAGCACGGAGCGGACATGGACCGTGCCGCACTTCGAGAAGATGCTCTACGACAACGCGCAGCTCGTCGAACTGTACGCCGAGGCGTACCGGCAGACGCCCGACCCGCTCTACAAGCGGGTCGTCGCCGAGTCGTTGAGTTTCATCGCCCGCGAGATGACTAGCCCCGAGGGAGCGTTCTACTCGGCCCTCGACGCCGACAGCAACGGCCGCGAGGGGGAGTTCTACGTCTGGACCGACGAGGAACTTCAGAAGGCCCTCGGCAACGACGCGGACGTCACCTTCGTGAAGGCGGTCTACGACGCGGCGGCGACGAACTTCGAGGAGAAGTACCACATCCTGCGGCTACCGAAGCCGACGGCGGAACTGGCGAAAGATTTGAAGATGACGGAGGCCGACCTGCTAGCGAAGCTCGAACCGCTGAAAGCGAAGCTACTCGAACACCGCAGCCACCGCGAGCGGCCGTTCCTCGACACGAAGGTCATCACGGCGTGGAACGGCCAGATGATTGCCGGCTACGCACGGGCCGGCGAGGTCTTCCAGAGCAAGGAGTTCACCGCGGCAGCGGCGAAGGCAGCGGACTTTCTGCTGACGAAGATGCGCGGCAAGGACGACCGCTTGTTCCGCCTGTACGCGGCCGTGCCAAACGAGAAGCCGACGCCGCGCGGCACCGCCTTCCTCGACGACTACGCCTTCCTGCTGCACGGCCTGCTCACGCTCCACGACGCGACCGGCGACCCGCGTTGGCTCGACGAATCAAAGGCCGTCGCGGACACGATGATGAAGTGGCACGGCGACGCCGACCACGGCGGCTTCTACTTCACGGCCCACGACAACGAGAAGCTCTTCGCTCGCTCGAAGGACAGCTACGATGGCGCTCAACCTTCGGGCAACGGCGTCGCCGCCCGTGACCTGTTGCGGCTGTGGGCCAAGACGAAGGACGCCAAGTATCGCGACGCCAGCGTCCGCACCGTCCGCCTGTTCGCGGGAACGATGAAGACCAGCCCCGGTTCGGTGCCGAGCCTGTCGCGCGGCCTCGACGAACTGCTGGACATCGCCGAAAAGGATCCGACTGCCCTCGGGCCGAAGGACGCCCCACCCGCAGCGCCCGCGAAGGCCCCGCGGGAAGCGCGCGACGTGGTGAAGGCCGAGTTGAAGGCGGGCGAGGTGGCCGACGGTTCACAGCCTTTCACGGTCACGCTCACCATCGCCGCGCCGTGGCACGTTTACGCGAACCCGGTCGAGAACGATTCGCTGAAGGAATCGGTGACGACGGTTGAGGTCTACGTGGGTGACAAGAAGGTCGAGGCCGCCATCGAGTTCCCGAAAGGGACCGCAGTCAAGGACGCCGTCACGGGCGACTACAAGGTCTACGACGGCACGGTGACGATCACCGGCAAGCTCCCCCGCAAGAAGGACGACGGCGTGCTGGAAGTGCGCGTCCGCGTGCTGGCGTGCAAGGAAAGGTTATGCCTGCTGCCGAGCGTGATGAAGCTGAAGTGACCGACCCGGCGAGCGGGGGGCGTCAGCCCCCTGATTCTATTCCCGCCGCGACAGAATCAGGGGGCTGACGCCCCTGCTCGCCAGGCGTCACAAACTCGGCGACGTGTCGCCCGGCAGCAGAAGGCGGCGGATCAGCGCGATCGGCAGGCCGCCCTGCCGCACGAAATTGTCGTGGAACTGCTGGAGCGAGAACGCCGCCCCTTTCGCCTTCTTTACGTCCTCGCGCAGCTTCAGAATCTGCAACTTGCCGAGCGTGTAGTAGAGGTAGGTCGGGTTGTACGTGCCGCGACGGGCTTCCTGGAAACCGACCTCCGGCTCGATGTAACCCTGCTCAACGAAAAACTTCTTCCCCTGCTCAACCGTCCAGCCTTCCGTGTGCAGTTTGATGCCAACGATGTACCGGCAGTCGCGGAGTAAGGCTTCGTTCAACTGTGCCAGCCGCACGCGCGGGTCGCCGTTGCCGTAACCCTCGTCCACGATCATTTGCTCGGCGTAGTGCGCCCAGCCCTCGACGTTCGTGCCGCAGGTGTAGAGCTTGCGGACCTTCGTCGGGTACTGCTTCGCGTACAGGAATTGCAGGTAGTGGCCGGGGTACGCCTCGTGGATGGTGATGACGTCCATGCCGGCCGTGTTGAACTGCCGCATGTGCTCGGTCTTCCGCTTCGCCTCCCACTCGGTCTCCGGCGGCGTGACGTAGTAGAACGCCTCCTTCGCCTTGGTCTCGAACGCCCCCGGCGTGTCCATCGACGCGAACCCGCCGGTCCGCATGAACGCGGGCGTCTCGGCAATCGTCGGCCGCACTTCGGACGGAATCGTGACGATCTGCTTGTCGATCAGGAACTTCCGCGTGCGCTCGATGGTCCCGCGGGTGGCCGTGACGAGGTCGCCAGGCTTCGGGTGGTCTTCCGTCAGCGTGGCGAGGACTTCGAGCGGCGTCTTCTTGGCGTCGATCAGCTTCGCAGTCGCCAGGAACGCTTCCTGGTCGCGCTTCAAGTTCGCCTCACCGATGGCGAGCAGTTTGTCGAGGGGGATATCGAGCATCTCTTCGGCGGCGAGTTTCTTCATGAAGGCGTCGGCCCCGATGGCGTAGCTGCCCTTTGCCTTCGCCTGCAACTCTGCGGCCCACTTCGTCGTCGCGTCGAACTCGGCTTGCACGGCGGCGTTCGCGGTGGTGAAGTCATCGAGCAACTTCGCGTCGCCGCCGGCCGCCGTCTTGGCCCACGCCGGCAGGTCGGTGTGGAAGAAGCCGGCCGACCCTTTCGCCACGATCAGCCCGAGGTCGGCGAACTCCTTCGGCGGGTTCTCGACGTTCGCTTTCATCGCTGCGAGGACAGCCGGCGTCGCCTTGAGGCGGCCGATGATCGCCCGCAGGCGGTCGGCCGGTTCCGCGTAAGACCGCTTCATCAGGAGGTCGATGCTCTCGGCCGGCTTGCCGAGGTAGACCATCGGGTTCCGCTTCCAATCGCGGACGGTTTCGATCTCCAACAACTCGGCCCGGATCGCGTGATCGAGAACCGTCGCATCGATGGCGTCGGTCTCGCCAAGTGTTTCGGCCCGAATCGCCGCGAGACGTTTCTGGAACACCTTCAGCGCCTCGGACCGCTTCGCGATGGCGTCGGCCGAGAGGTCGGCGAGGCGGTCGTCGTAGTCGTGAATACCGGCGTAGGTCGCCTGGATCGGGTCCCAGGCGAAGAGTTTGGCGTAGTAGTCGTCGACGAACGCGGCGAAACTCTCGGACTTCGCGGGCTGGGCCGCTGTTGATGCGAGGACGATACCCGCCGCGAGTAAAGCGACGACGAGTAACAACAGGTTGCGGGGGTTGGTCACAGGGGGAACTCCTTCACCGACGAGCCGATCGAGAGGTGAAGTGAGGATAGGATTTTTCCGGCCGGTCACAACCGGCGGCCGGCCTTATCATACCCCGATGACTGCGACTCCCTCGGTTCCGTTGGCGGACTGGCGACAGGTTTTGAAGTTGGCCCTGCCCGCGCTCGCTCAGCAATACTTACTGCTCTTTATCCAGCACTACGACCAGTTCCTCGCCGGGCCGTTCGGCGAGTCGCACAAGGCCGCCCTCAACACCGCGAACTACATTTATTGGCTGACCACCTGCTACGCCGTCGTCATCAGTGCCGGGGCGACGGCCCTCGTCGGCCGGTTCGTCGGGGCGAACGATCGGCACATGGCCAACCACACGACCGGGCAGGCGATCTTCCTGGCCGTCGTCATGGGGTTGATCGCGACAGCGGTAGCGTGGCCGTTCCTGCCGGAATTGTTGTCGCTGTTGCGGCTGAAGGACGCGGCCCCGCAGATCGCGGCCGCGTACCTGTCGCCCCTCGTGCTGATGGTCACCATGCAGTTGATCGAAACCGGCGGCATCGCGTGCTTGATCGGAGCCGGCGACACGCGAACGGGGCTATACGTGCTGTCCGGCGTGGTGCTGGTGAACGTGCCGGTGGCGTACTTCGCGTCACGCGGGTTCGGCGGTTCCGAACTCAATTTCGTCGGCATCGCGTGGGGCACGGCCCTCAGCCACACCATCGGCGGCTTGGCCGTGCTCACGCTTCTGATCCGCGGGCGATCGGGGTTGAAGCTGACGCTCGCAAACTTGAAACCGGACTGGCCGTTGCTCGGCCGCCTCCTGCGGGTGAGCATCCCGGCGGCGGCGGACAGCCTGTCGATTGCGGCGTGCCAACTCTGGTTCCTGCGGATCGTCAACGACCTGGGGAACGAAGCCTCGTCGGCCCACGGCATCGCCCTGCGGTGGGAAGCGTTCGGGTATCAGGCCGGCGGCGCGTTCGGCACGGCGTCGATGGCAATCATCAGCCAGAATCTCGGCGCGCGGCGGCCCGATCAGGCGGCCCGCGGCGGGTGGATGATGTTCGCGGCCGCGTGCGGGACGATGTCGTTCATGGGCCTCATGTTCTACCTGTTCGCGTGGCCGATGTGCCGGTTCTACAGTCCACACGACGAAAACATCGCCGGCCTCGGCGTGCAAGCCCTCACGACGGTCGCGTTCGCCATGCCGGCTCTCGCGTCGGCCATCGTCTTCACGCAGGCGCTCCGCGGGGCGGGAGACACGCGGGTGGGCGTCTTCTACTCGTGGTTCGGCTTCCTGGTCGTGCGCATCCCGTTGGCCTACCTGCTCACCGGCCGGGAAATCTCCCTCGGGCCGTTCGGCACCATCGCCGGCTTCGACATGGGGCTCTTCGGGGCGTGGCTCGCGATGCTCGTCGACATCTGGGTCCGCGGCCTACTGTTCCTGCTCCGCTTCAGCAGTGGGAAGTGGAAGCGGGTGAAAGTGTAGTCACTTCGCGTGCTGATTCAGGAACGCCTTCAACGCCACGAAGAAGTCGGTCGAGAACATCGCGTTGTGGTCGTGCCCTTCCAGGCGGTGCAGTTCCTTCGGCTCGTTCGCGGCAGCGAACAGTTCCTCCGCGTGCCGGAACGGGACGAGCGTATCGGCCGTGCCGTGGGCGATGAACACCGGCGTGCGAACCTTCGGCAGTTTCGCGAGGTTGTCGTATCGGTTGCTCATCAGCGTGTGCGTCGGCAGCACCGGGAACAGGTTCTTCGCCGCGGCCGGCAGCGACGTGAACGTCTTCGTCAGCACGAGCGCCTTGTGCTCGTGTCGGGTTGCCATCTCCGTGGCCACGCCGCCGCCGAGCGATTCGCCCATCAGCACGAGGCGATTCGCGGGAACCTTCTTCTCTGCAATCAGCCATGCGACTGCGGCGTCACCGGCGGCGTAACAGCCTTGTTCGGAAGGGCTGCCGTTGCTCTTGCCGTAGCCGGGGTACTCGAACAGCAGGACGGCCGCGCCGACGAGGTCCCGCAGTTGAACCGCGAGGCGGCCGCGGTGCGAGAGGTTGCCGCCGTTGCCGTGGGCGACGACGAACACGTTCGCGGCGTCTGGCTTCGGGAAGAACCAGCCGTGAATCATCGTGCTGTCGGCGCTCTTCAGCCACACGTCCTCGGTGTCGGCCGCGGGCGAGTCCATCCACGATTGCGCGGCCGTGTCGCCGGGGTAGACGAAGCGGTTTTCGAGTGCCTTGAGCATGATGACGGAGCCGATCCAAAGCAGGGCGAGGAAGATCAGCCAACGGCGGATGAACCGCCGCCAGCCTCGCGCGGGTGGTTGTTGTACCGGGGCGGCTTCGTTCGGCGTCACGGTTGGTCTCGCAAGCAGTCGAGTAAGCCCCGTTCGATCCGCTCCCATTCCGCGCCATCGGCGAACACTTCAACCCGGCTGTCACGGCGGTAGTTCGTCGGCGTCACCGTCATTGATGTGCCGACGCGGTTGATCGCGACCCACTCGCCCTCAGTCCGGAAGACGCCCTTGAGACGGGTCGTGCCGGAGAGTTGGCCGAGGAATCGCAGCAGGCGGTATTCGTCGAATACGTCGTCGGGCGAGAAGACCCACCCGCACGCCGGTGGTGAGCCGGCCGACTCGAAGCGGAGCGGCCGGCTGGGTTCGGCCACTTGCGTGGTCGATATTGCAACAACTTCTGATGGCACTTCCACCATTCGCAACGACGGCGGCGAGCCGCCAAGGTCGAGCCATTCCCGCTCCAGGCGGCCGGACTGTGTCGCCGCGATCAGTTGTTTCGGCGGCTCCAGCCCATTTGCCCACTGTTGGAACGTGGCCACCACGTTCTCGTCGGCGCGGTCGAGCTTGTTCAGCACCAGCACGTCGGCCAACTCAACCTGTTCGCGAAAGACAGGGTTTTCCAACATCCCCGGCGTGGTGAAGTCGTCCGGCGACACCACTGTCACGGTTGCCCGCACGTTGAGGCGGTCGGAATAGCCGGCCCGGAGTTTTTCGAGCAGTGCCCCCGGGTGCCCGAGGCCGGTCGTCTCGACGATCAGGCGGTGCGGCTTTGCCTCCGTCAGCAGCAGGTGCAGCGCGACTTGCAAGTAAGGGGCGGTCGCACAACAGACGCACCCGCCAGCGACTTCGCGCACGGTCACGCCGTCACCGCCGCCGCCTTCGAGGAGGGCGTGGTCGATGGACACCTCGCCGTATTCGTTCACCAGCACCGCCCACCTTTCGCCGTCGGCCTTGCGGGCGAGCAGGTCGAGGATGGCCGTCGTCTTGCCGACGCCGAGGAACCCGGTCACGACGTTCGTCGGAATGCGCATCACTTCCTCCGCCGGAAGAACACGGCCGCGGGCGATTCGCCGAGCGGTTCCCATTCGCCCGATCGCCGGCGGAACTCGGCCGCGAACTCGCTGCCCGGCGTCACCAGGGCGAAGTCGAACCGGCCGTACTCGCGCTGCCAAGCGTCGATCGCCTTCGCGGCTTCGCCATCTTGATCGGCCTCGACGAAGCGGGCAAGGAACTCGTCGCCGAACAGTTCCGCCCGGTCGTCGAGAAACACCTTGTACCCCGGCGTGTAGTAAATCACGAAGCCGCCGAGGTTGCACGAGTTGAACATCCGGTTCGGTTCGCCGGTCTTCGGCTCGTGTTCCTTCAGTAAGGGTAGCAGTTCAACCGGCCACTTCTCGCGGTCGAACTTGGCCCACCCGCGGAATACCGGGACGGCGGCGAACACGACCACCAGCGGGATGAGCCACGCCGCCGGTGGGGAAGCGAAGTGGCCGCGGGCTGGGTCGTGGAGGTCGGGGCGCTTCGCTGCCAGCCACGCGGCCCATCGGGTTCGCGGCCACAGGTCGGCGACGGCCACCAGCCCGACGAGCGCGAACAGCGGACCGTGCCGCACGCGCAAGAACGACTGGGCCAGCCAGAACATCGGCAGCAACCATGCGACGCGCGGCCGTTCTCGTAAGCCCGCGAGGACGAACAGGTAGACCGCGGTGAACGCGAACAACGGCCACGAAGTCAGGTCAGCCGGGTCGAGCCGTTTGTGTTCCTCGATCAGTTGCGGAATCTTCGGGCCGCTCATGATGAGCCACCACGCCCGCGGAATCTCCCAGCCGTAAGGGTTCGCGAACGCGGTCAGACCGCACACCACCGCGAGCAACAAGAATAACCCGGCGTCCCGCCACGAGCTAAACGGCGTCGGCCAGCCGATGAGTTTCGCAACGCTCCAGCCGAGCCACGCCAGTAGGAGCGTACCGAAGCCGCCGAGCATTCCGCCGTGCGTGTTCGTCCAGACGACGAAGAACGGCACGAGCCAGAACAGTCGCCGCAGAGACGTTCGCCCGGCGTCGTAGTTCGTGAGCGCGACGGCCACCACGGTCATGCCGACCATCGTGAGCAGCAGCGGCCGGACGTGGAATTGCAGTGCCCCGGCCGCGAAGGCGATCAGCACCACCAAGATGGCGGGCACGGGATGAAGCCCGGTGCGAAGCAGGCGGATCGTCAGCCACGTGAACAGCGCCGCCAGGACGGACGCGGCGAGCAAAACGTATCCGTCGAACCCGGCACCGGTGTGAACGACGGCCATGACCACTTCGCCGAGCCACTGGTGCGGCACCCAGCGTTCTCCGGCGTGCGTGAACGTGAACGGGTCGCCGGTGAAGAAGCCTTCCCGGAGGACTTTTTCGCCGACCGTCGTGTGCCAGAACGTGCCGGGGTCGCGCAGCAACTTCGACCGGCCGCCGACCATGAGCAGCAGCCAGAAGCCGAGGAAGACCGCGGGGACCGGTCCGATTCGCTGGAGGACCCTCATGCCGTCTCATTTCGCCGCGTGGTCAGGTACAGGCCGCCGCCCAGCGCGACCGGGGCGACCCAGACGGCCCAGTGCGCGGGCAAGCCGAGGCCGACGCAGACCAGCATCCCGGCGTTGAGAAGAGCGTAGAACACGACGAGCGGCACGGTCGGCCCTCGCGCGGCCGCCACCGCCACGAACGGCAACACTAGCAGCGTCAGGTCATACGGCCACGCGCCGTAAGGGGCGGTCACGAACGACACGAGGATCAGCCCCGGCGTCTGCTCGGTCCAGTTCCACGTCCGCCGCGTCTTCGCCCAGTGCCAGGCGAGCCAGACGAGGCCGGGGAGCATCGGCAGGAATTGCAGCCAGAACTGTTCGACGCCGAAGATCGCGCGGAGGAGCGTGCCGAGCGTCGGCGACATCCACTGCGTCGGCGGGTTGGTTCGGGCCGAGGCGAAGTATTGCGTGAAGACCTGCGGGTTCTGCACCAGCGGCCACACCGAGAAAACCAGCCCGCCGACGAGGCCGCCCGCGACGATCCGCCACTCGCGGTTGCGGATCGCGTGAAGGCCGACGGCCAGCCAGAAGAGAATCGCGAGGTGCGGCTTTACGGCTAGCAGCACGCACGCGAAGCCGGCGGCGAAGCGGTGGCCGCGTTGTTCCAGGTACACGAACAGTGCCACGCCGAGCAACATCAGTGGCGGGATTTGGCCGTACTGCAACGCGATGTAGCACGGCAACCACGTGAACGTGATCGCCCATGCCGCCCGCGGCCGCCGGTACGTCGTTGCCAGAAGGTGGGCCGACAGGCAGAAGGCCGCGATCCGCACGGCGAACCAGACGATTTGGGCCGTCCGCCACGGCAGTTCCGCCAGCGGCATCGCCACGGTCAGCGTCCACGGCGGGTTCCACATCATCACGGCCTGACCGATGTCCCAGCCGATCTCTTGTTCCAGGGCGTACATCGCCGCCGGGTCGTAGGGATCGCGGCCAGCGAGGTTGAGCGCGCCGGCGCACCAGTACTCGACGAAGTCGTGCGGCGGGAAGGCCGTGGGGTTGTCGAGGAGCTTGGCGATCGAGCGAAGGGCAAGAAGACTGAGCACGACGAGCAGCACGACCGAGACGAGGCTGCGGGACGACACGCTCAAACCTTCTCGTAAAGGGAGCGGTAGATCGGCAATCCTTGCTGCCGGAACTTACGCTCGAAGTTCGTCAGGTAATCGAGGTCGTGCGTCGGGGCCGATTCTTGCGGCGGCGGCAGCGGGCGGAAGCCGGGCGTTGCGACGAGCGTGCCCGTCACCCACTCGAAGTAGTCCTGCACGTCGGTCACGAAGTGCAACCGCCCGCCGGGGATCAGCACGCGGTGGACTAGGGCGGCGAACTCCGGCGTGAACAGGAGGCGCTTCTTGTGCCGCGTCTTCCACCACGGGTCGGGGAAGAAGACGTGGACCACGCTCACGCTGCCCGGCGGCACGAAACGGTCGAGGACGAGCTTCGCGTCGGCGCAACTCGTCTTCACGTTCGGCATCCGCCGGCCGGCGATCCGCGTAGCGGCATAGAGTTGGTACTTGCGGACGATCTCGATGCCGAAGTAGTTCCGTTCCGGGTGGGCCGTGGCGCTCGTAATCAGGAACAGCCCCTTGCCGAAGCCGACTTCGATCTCGACCGGGTTGGCGTTGCCGAAGAGTTGCGGCCAGTCGATCGGCGTCATCTCAACCGGCGGCGCGTCGGCGGCCTTCGTCGGGTCGCCCCACCGGCCGTAGAGGTCGGGCGGGAGTTCCCAGATGTAGGGGGCGGTTTCTTCCGCCGTCATCTTCCGCGGCTTACGCACCGATCAAGTCCTTGAGAGTGCCGAGGGTGACGCCCATGATCGTCGTCTCGAACACGGACTCGAACGTGCCGGCCCGGGAGACGTACCCCTTCACCTCGAACCGCGTCAGGCGGGGGGCCGTCCGCCGGCCGAGGCCGACGAGAATTAATCGGTCGCCAGGACGGACGGGCTCACGGAAGCGGGTTTCCTCGATCCCGCCCAGCCCGACGAGACGGTCGGCCGCGACGATCTTCTGTTGGTACATGTAGAAGCTCGTGAGTTGGGCGGCGGCTTCGCACATCAGCACGCCCGGCATCACGGGGAAGTTCGGGAAGTGGCCGCTCGCCCAGAACTCGTCGGCGGTCACGTCCTTGTACCCCACGATGACCTTACGCTCCCCGTCGATCGAGACGATCCCGTCGAGGAGGACCATCGCCCCGCGGTGCGGGTTGAGGGCAAGGACGCCGTCGCGGTCCACCAGCGGACGGGTAAAGTCCAACGCGGCCAAGTCAACGAGCGGATTCTCAACGGGCATTTCCATCGCTCCTACGATGCCATGACTTCCGCGATCTGCGGCAGTTCCGTGATGAGGATGTCGGGCCGGAATTCCGGCTCCTTCAGGTGTTCGCCGGTGGCTACCAGTGAGTTCTTGTCGCCGGCGAACAGGGCCGTGCGGAAGCCGAACTTCTTCGCCGGGGCAATGTCCCGGACAACATTCGAGCCGACGTGTAGCACCTGTTCCGGCTTCCACCCGCGGGCGGCGACGGCGGCGACGGCGGCCTTGAAGAGCGTGTCCGACGGTTTCTTCGCGAACTTCTCGGCTGACAGGATGCGGAGGTTCACGGGGATGTAGGCGTTCACGTCAAAACTCTCGTCTTCCTCGCGTAACGCCTTGTGGATCTGGGCCGGCGTAAAGCACTGTCCGTCGGCGAGCAGCCCGCTCACCACACCGCGGTCGGCGAGTAATCTTATGGCGTCGGCCGCGCCGGGGTAGGCTCCGCACCCCTGGATACTGGAGTGGTAGAAGTACGCGATCTTCTTGACGTACTCGTTCAGCGCGCCGAATAGCCCGGCGTCGAACTTGTACTCCTTCTGGAGCAGTTTCTTGACGATGTCGTCCCAGACCTGTTCCGCGACCACTTCCGGGTGTTTTTCGCTGCCGTGGCCGAGCATCTTCAGGGTCGTGAACGCCTTGTTGTACAACTCCCGCATGTACTCGGCGGGGGCACCCGGTTTGCGGCTCATCGAGTTCCACATGTTGAACTCTTTGATCGTCTTGTCGAGGGCGTTCTCCGTCACGAACACCTGCGGGTGTTCGAACAGCAGTTCGCCCTGCAAGGTGTTCAACAGCGTGCCGTAGGCGGTCCAGAGGACGGCCTTGAGGGGGTACCGCTCAAGGTGCGGGCGGGCCTTTTTCGGCTGGAAGGTCGGGGGGATGGGCCACGGCAGCCCGCGGGTCGGCAGGTAGTTCGTGGCGTACTGTTCGAGGGTCAGGGCCATGACAAACCTGTCGTGGGGGCATCCGCCGAGATGGCTGAGATTGTAGACTAGGCGGGATCGTTACAACCTGCAAGAGAACTAACGCATGAGCACGGACGCCGTGACCGTCGTGGGGGCCGGTGGCATCGGTTCGGCCGTCGGGGCGGCCTTCCGCACGGCCGGCATCCCCGTCGTCCTGGTGGAATCGAACCCGGCGAAGATCGAACACGGCCGCCGAGAGGGGTGGACCGTCGTGCCGTTCGCCGAGTGGCAACCTGGTGCGGCGGATCTCATCTTCCTCTGCGTGAAGTGCTACGACAACGCGGCGGTGCTGGCGAAGCTCCCACCGGCGGCGCTGCTGGTGCCGATTCAGAACGGCTTCGACCCGCAACTCGACGCCTTCGGCCACGCGGCCGAG
This sequence comes from Limnoglobus roseus, assembly GCF_008254045.1. GTDB lineage: Bacteria > Planctomycetota > Planctomycetia > Gemmatales > Gemmataceae > Limnoglobus > Limnoglobus roseus. The sequence goes on from NZ_CP042425.1 coordinate 8,547,303, forward strand.
GGGATCGCGTCCTTCGTGGCGGCGTGTCCTCCGGACCGCGTCGAAACCGTCATCACCCGGCCTGGGGAACTGCACGTCGGGTCGCGCGGGTCGCACCCTGCCCCGCCGCGACTGTTGGACTTGATGAGCCGGCTGAACCCGAAGCTCTTCCGGCTGAAACTCGTGCCGAACGTGCTGCCGATCAAGTACACGAAGCTGATGTACAACGCGGCCATCTCACCGCTGGCCGCCGCCTCCGGGATCGACAACGGGCAATTGCTCTCCGACCCGTCAGCCCGCCGGCTGTTCTTCTCGCTCATTCAAGAGAACTATGCCATCCTTAGCGCCGCTGGCGTCGAGCTCGGCACGGTCGGCCCGTTCCATCCGCGGACGGTCGCCCGCATTCTGCGACAGAAGTGGCTGGCCCGCCTGATGGCGAAGTTCTTCGAGCCGTCGCTGCGCGGGACATACTGTTCGATGGCCGGCGAGATCGAAAAGGGCCGCACCGAACTCGACAACTACAACGGCCACTTGTTGGAACTCGCCGCCGGGCGGGTTGATGTGCCCCTCAACCGAGCGGTGTACGATCTGGTGAAGCGGATGGAGCGGGAGAAGGAGAAACCCGCGCGGGACGTGATTCAACGGTTGGGCAAACAGGTGTAGAAAGCCCAGGGACGGCCGTCCCCGGGCTTTTTGCAGTGATTACTTCTTCCCCAACACCCACACGTTCTGGTACACGACCGGGTCGCCGTGGTCCTGGAAGAACACGCTGCCCGGTTCCGGGACTTCCGCGTTGAACTTGCCGCCCGGCGTCGCCTTCGTGAACTCGTAGTCCTGGATGAGCACGCCGTTGTGCTTGACCACGACTTTCGCGTTCTTCGTTTTCTTCTTGTCCGCGTCGAACTCGGCGGCCGTGAAATCGATGTCGTAGGTCTGCCACACCATCGGGGGCAGGCACATGTTCTCCTTCGGCTTGCTCTGCTGGTAGAAGCCGCCGCACTCGTTGTTCTCGCCGGTCAGGCCGAAGCTGTCGAGGACCTGCAACTCGTACCGATCCTGCACGTACACGCCGCTGTTGCTGCGGCCCTGACCGCGAGCGGTCGGCATCCACGCGAGGCGGAACTCGACGTGGGCGGTGAAACTCTGGTACGACTTCTTGCTCCGCGGGTTCGACGCGGCGAGGAACTCGCCGTCGGACAGTTTCACGATCTTGCCGCCCTGCCAGTTCTCCACGTCGCCCGGCTTACCGAACAGCACGTCTGCCCCTTCCGGCGGCTTCGCGCCGAGCGTCGGCGACTTCCGCTCGACCTTCTTCAAGGTGGCCGTCGTGGTCTGGCTCTTGATGGTCAAGCCGCTGCTGGTAATTTCACCACGCACGTCGTTCCCCTGGGCCGGGACCGTGATCGTCACCTTGCCGTCCTTGCGTTCCGCCACCCCGCCGCGGTCCGGCTTCTTGCCGTCCCACCCTTCCCCGGGCAAACCACCGCCGTAGGCCACGACCAAGAATTTGCCGTCCCCTTGTGCCACGACCTGCACGCCGAGCTTGACCTTCTTGCCGTCGTTCTCCGCTTCGCCGGAGTACTCGCCTTGAACGGCGTAGTCAGCGTCGTCCTTGAGTTTGGTCGGTTCGTTGACCTTGACCGCAGCGGGCTTCTTGTCCTGAGCGACGGCGACCGTCGCACAGGTGGCGAATAGCAGGGAGAGGAACAAGCGGAACATGCGAACCTCGAAACGTGGGGTGACGGCGGGCACGGCCGAACGCGGCCGGTGGCCGTATTGTGCCGAAAAAGCCGAGGACCGGCCACTCGGCCGGTCCTCGAAGTATTGTCGGTTCGCGATCGTTACTTGCTCACCCGCCGTTCACGAGTGGCGTCCGAGAAATCGACCGTCAGGATCTCACCGGCCTGGAAGACGACCTTCTGCGTCACTTCTTCCGGTTGGCCGTTGCGGACCATTTCCAGCTTCATCGAATACGAGAACTCCTTGCCGACCGGCAGCGGCGGGGTGGTGAACTGGCGTTCCGTGCCGGCCTTCTCATTCTTCTTCCCGTCGATGAAGAGCGTGCCGTTCTCGGGCAGTTTCACCGTGATCTTCGCCGGGGCCGGGATCGTGCTGTGGAAAGGGTTGTCCTTCCCCGCCGAGACGGGCTTCGCCGGTTCCTCTGGCTTCGACACGACGGCCGTGTTCCCGTTCTTTTCCTTCGCCCCGAGGGTCAGGTCGTCGAACATCACCGTCGAGGTCTTGCCGGCCGTCACGCTAACCTTCTGGGCTTCGCTGACCGTCCGGCCGTTGCGGGTGTACTCGATCTTGAAGCTGTAAGCGTAGTCGCGGCCCGTCGGCAGTTCCGGCGTGTAGAAGGTCCGCTCGTTGCTCGTCAGTTCGAGTAATTGGCTCTCGGCGTACAACTTCGCGTCGGCGGGCAACTTCACGACCACCGTGGCCCGGTTGCTGGCCGGACCACCGGGCAGCGGCAGTTGGTTCTTCACTTCCGTCCGGCCTTCCATCCGCGTCGGCACAATGGCCGAATCACTCGGCGGGACCACCGGAACGGATGTCAACGGTGTGATCGTCGGGTACACGATCGGGCCGGGGTAACTGTAACTGTTGATGATCGGCGGACTGTAGTACGTCGCCGGGCTGGGAATGGCATAAGGCGAGCCCATGTCCATCGGCACACCACCGGGCATCGACCCGCCGGTGCAGGACAAACTGCTACCGCTGCACGAGTATGAGGGAACCGAACCGGAGCACGAGTACGACGGGACCGAACCGGAACAGGAAGACGCCGCATACCCGCTGCCACCGCAGCAGGCGTAGCTGGAACCGGTACAAGTGCTCTTGCTGGTCGAACCGCAGCAGTTGCTGCCGCCGCCGAAGCTGAAGAACGAGATGATGCGGCCGTGGAAGAGGCCGCCGCCGCAGCAACTGTTGCTCTGGCTCGTCGTGCCGCAGCACCCGCCGCGGTGGAACAGGTCGCGGAAGTAGCCGTTAAATTCGGGGCCGCTCGGGGCCGTGACCATCGCGGTCATCATTACGAGGCTGTACATTGGAGGTCTCACACGCGGGGGTCGAGAGTTCCGAGAGTTTGCGGAACTTCTGCCGAAAGGGTAAGCCCGAGAAGCTGGGCCGTCAAAATGGCTTGAGGCAATTTCTGCAAACGCTTGTGGCCGCGCGCCTTCGGCTCCCGCGTTCCGGGCGCAAGAGCTATAATCCGCAGAACTGACCCGGCCGCGGGTGAGAAACTGTGCCGGTTGTAGGAGGGCGTCGATGTCCCGGTGGAACCTCGCGTGGCTGTTGATCCTGCCGACGGTGCTGGCGAGCGGCCTGATGCTCCGCTTCGCCTCCGCGAGTCTGCCGAAGGACAAGGACTACGAGCGGATGCGGCTCATCGCCGACGTGCTGGCCGAGGTCGAGAAGAACTACGTCGAACCGCTCGACGACGCCCGCAAACAGAAGCTCGTCGAGGACATGCTCAACGGCGGCCTCCGCCGGCTCGACGAACACACCATGTACTTCAACGAGGACGTGCTGAGTGAGTTCCAGACGCAGAGCCAGGGGGAGTTCGGCGGCGTCGGCTTCATCATGGCCCTGGACAACGGCAACGCGAAGCACATTGTCATCAAGACGCCGTTGCCAGGCGGCCCCGCCTACGACGCGGGCCTTCAAGCCGGCGACCAGATCGTGCGGATCGAGGACAAGTCCACCGAGGGCATGAAGACCGAGGAGGCCCGTAAGCTGATCCTCGGCAAGCCGGGGACGAAGGTGAACATCACGGTCCTCCGCCGCGGGGCGGCCCAGCCGGAGGCGATCACGCTGACGCGGGCACTAATCGAACAACCGGTCGTGTCCGGCCTCGCCCGCGACCCGAACGACCCGACGAAGTGGGACTACATCGCCGACCCCGTGAACAAGATCGCCCTCATCCGCGTGTCGGGCTTCAGCGGCAAGACGACGAAGGAACTGAAGGTCGCGCTCGACCAGTGCGAGGCGGCCGGGGCGAAGGCGTACATCCTCGACCTCCGCGGCAACCCCGGCGGTCTCTTGAACGAGGCGATTGATGTGGCCGACCTATTCCTCGCCGGCGGCGGCATCGTAACCACGAAGGTGCGCGACAGCACGCGGTCCTGGACCGCAAAGGACGACGGCAAGCCCTACGAGAAGGCCACCGAACGGCCGATGGCGGTGCTGGCCGACCAGGGCAGCGCGAGTGCCAGCGAGATTGTCGCGGCAGCCTTGCAGGAGAACGGCCGGGCCGTGGTCATCGGCCAGCGGACCTACGGCAAGGGGAGTGTGCAGAAGGTCTTCGACCTGCCCGAAGGCGGGGCCGTGAAGATCACGACGGAAGTCTGGCTGACGCCGGCCGGCAAGCACTTCCACCGGGTTCAGACCGCGAAGGAGACCGACAGTTGGGGCGTCGAACCCGACCCGGGGATGAAGGTGGACCTCACCGAGGAGCAGATGAAGAATTACGTCATCATGCTCGACCAACTGAACGTGATCCCCGGCAAGCCCGGCGTCGCCCCGAAGGTTCCGCCGCTGCCGCCGCGGCCGGACTGGACGTTGCCCGCGAATTACAAAGACCCGGTCGCCGAGAAGGGGATGGAGTACCTGCGGAAGAAGCTGAGCGGCATGACACGGCGAGTTGTGAGCTCGACAGGCGTGGCGGCGTAGTCTTGAGCCGCAGAGCGGCGGCAGTCGTAAGCCCCTGGGACTAGATGTTGGGAAATAAGCCCCGGAGGGGCGACAGATTCTGTCGCCCCTCCGGGGCTTCATCTTGGGTGCGGGCGTTCCAGGGGCTTACGCCCCTGGCTAACGACTGCCGCACCTCCGGTGCTAAGAGGACCGATCTGGGATTACAGATTCGCCCGTCGCTCCGGGAACCACGTCACGGGGTCCACCCCGAAGAAATCGCGCATCAGGTCATACACGGCGGAGTCTTCTTCCCGCAGATCGGCTGGTGTGCAGAAGAACGCTTCCGCCACGTCGGCGAAGAACTCCGTTTCGTTATCCCCGGCTTGCTCCGAGAAGAAGGTTTCCGCCCCTCGGCTCAACTCCGCGCGATGGCGTTTCAACGCCGCCGACATGACGCCGGCCCACCGCTTTCGCTCCGCTTCACTCGGCAGGGGCGGGGTGCCGTCGGTGTACTCGTCGCGGAAGTCGAGTTGGTGGGCGAACTCGTGGACCACCACGCTGTACCCCATCGCCGGGTCGCGGGCTTCGGGTTGCACCTGGTTCCAGGCCAGCACGACCGGGCCGCGGTAGGTGGCCATGCCGTCGGCGATCTCTTCTGCCAGGTCGTCCTCGTAGGTGTTGTCTTCCTGGTCCGGCCGCCGGAACTGGCCGGGGTAGACGATGATCGACGCCACCGTCGCGAAGTAATCGTGGTCTTGTTGGCCGATGAGCAGCAGCGCCGCCTGAGCCGCGATCGTCAGCTTCATCTCTTCGGTAACGTGGAAGCCGCGGGCCGGTTCCCACATCTTTTCGGCGACGAGGATGCGGACCGTGTCGCGCAGTTTCGCCTGATCGCCGGGCGAAAGGTGCGTGTAGTGGGCGACGTTCTTCCGCAGGATCGCGTCCCAGTGCGGCGGGAACTTTTCCGCGAGAATCTGCTTACGACGACGGTTACGGAGCCAGGTGAACATGGTGTCCCTCCGGGGGAATTGGACACCGAGGTGTCGGGCACTCGCTCTGCGAGTGCCCCCGAGTCGTCAGTCGATGATCTTGGTGAGCGGGTACTCAACGATGCCACACGCGCCGGCGGCCTTCAGCCGCGGAATGATTCGCCGCACTTCGGCTTCGTCGAGGATCGTGTTCACGTCCACCCAGGCCGCGTCGGACAGCCCGGAAATCGTCGGCGTTTGCAGGGCCGGCAGGATCGCCAGCACGGCGTCGAGTTGCTCGCGCTTCACGTTCATCATCAAGCCGACCTTGCCCTCGGCGGCCATCGCGCCCTTCAGCATCAAGATCAGGTCGTCCATCTTCTGCCGCTTCCACGGGTCGGCGGCGGCCGCATTGTTGGCGATGAACCGGGTCGTGCTCTGGAGCAGGTCGCAGACGATGCGGAGGTTGTTCGCCCGCAGGCTGCTGCCGGTTTCGGTGACTTCGACGATGGCGTCAGCCAGCTTCGGCGGCTTGACCTCTGTGGCCCCCCAACTGAACTCCACGTCGGCGGTCACGCCGTGCGACGCGAGCCACTTGCGGGTGATGTTCACGACCTCGGTGGCGATCCGCTTCCCTTGCAGGTCTTTCGGTCCCTGAATCGGCGAGTCGTTCGGCACGGCCAGCACCCACCGCACCGGCTTGCGGCTGACCTTACTGAACACGAGTTCGGCCAGCTCCGTGACCTTCGCGTCGTTCTCGATGACCCAGTCGAGGCCGGTGAGGCCGCAGTCGAGCGAGCCGTTCTCGACGTACCGGGCCATCTCCTGCGCGCGGATGAGCGTGCAGTGGATTTCCGGGTCGTCGACCGTGGGATAGTAGCTGCGGCTGGCGAAGGTGAGCTTGTAGCCCGCCTTGCGGAAGAGTTCGGCCGTCGCGTCTTGCAGCGAGCCGGCGGGGACGCCGAGTTTCAGGATGTTGCTCATCCCTCTGATTTATGGTTCAGACGCCTCGCGCAAAGTGGCAAGAAGATGGATCTCGCGCAAAGCCGCCAAGACGCGAAGAAGAGAAGGAAGAAGATTCGATTTTCTTCTCTATCAAAATGATCTCTCACGTTTTCCTCTCTTGGCGTCTTGGCGGCTTTGCGCGAGATCGGTTTTTAATCCACCCCCACGCTGACGGACGCATCCGGCAGGGCTTTCCGCAGGGCGTCGGCACCGGCCTTCGTCACCCGCGTTTTGGCGAACGTCACCCGCTTCAGCGTCTTCGTGCGGGCGAGTTCCGCGACGCCGGTGTCGGAGACGGCCGCGTTCTCGATGTGGAGTTCCTCCAGCTTCGGCAGCGTCGAGAGAATCTTCAGCCCGGTGTCGGTCATGGCCGTGCCGGTCAGGGTGAGGGTCTTCAGCCCTTGCAGCGTCCCCACACGGCGGAGCCCGGCGTCGGTCACGTCCTTGCCACCGAGCGCCAAGTCTTCGAGCGTTTGCGGTAAAAGATCGGTGCCGGTGCCCTTCACTTCCGTTTCGCCCAGAGCCAGGCGGCGGAGCGATTTGGCGTTGGCGAGTGCGCTCAGGCCGGCGTCGGTGACTTTCGAACCGGTGAGTTCCAGTTCCTTAAGTTTCGGCAGTGTGGCGAGGTGCTTGAGGGCGTCGTCGGCGACCGGGCAGCGCGTCAGGTCGACGACTTCCAACTCTTTCAAGGCCGACCAGCTCGCGGCACCGGCGAGCGTGACATTCGTGTCGGTGAGGATCAACCGACGGAGGCCGGTCAGGGCGGCGAATTCCAACGCGGCCGCGTCTTCCAACTCGGCTTCCGCGAACGTCGCCTTGTGGAGCTTCTTCAGCCCCGCCAGAGACTTGACCGCCGCGGCGGAAAGTGTCGTTCCGTCGAGGATCAGTTCTTCCATCTCCGTCAGCTTGCCGACGGTCGCAAACGCGGCATCGCCAAACTTCGTCCGGCTCAGGCTCAGGGCCTTCAGCTTGGGAACCTTATCGAGTTGCTTCAGCAGGTCGTCCGCGTCGGTGACGCCCTCCAACCCGATGTACCGCAGGCGCGGGAACGCGGCCGCGAACGGCGTGGCGTCCACCTTCTTCACGGAGACGTTCGAGAACGCGATCGTGATGACCGGTGCGCCCCGCGAGTTCAGGCTCACGTCGCGGACAATTCGCCCGCCCTGGGCTTCGACGCCCTTGATCGCCTCGGCTTCCCCCTGCGGGGAGTCAGCCGGCTTCGGCTTCTCCTGGGCCGTCACCCCAACGGCCGTCAGGGCGAGTACGATAAGGCTGGTCCAGCGCGTCATGGCGAATTGCTCCGGGTAGGTCGACGTTATCGTACCCGACGGGATCGGTTCAGGAAACTAACATGCGGGTCGGCGGAATCGTCCTGTGCGGCGGGCGGTCATCCCGGATGGGCCGGCCGAAGGCGTGGCTGCCGTTCGGCGATGAGTTGCTGCTGCCACGAATCGTCCGCATTCTGGGTGAAGTCGTGTCGCCGGTGGTCGTCGTCGCGGCCGCGGGGCAGGACTTGCCGCCGTTGCCGCCGGGCGTGGCCGTCGCCTTCGACGAGTTCCCCGAACGCGGCCCGCTTCAAGGACTGCTCGCCGGGCTTCAGCACCTGGAAGGGCGGGCGGACGTGGCCTACGTCTCGGCGTGCGACGCGCCGTTATTGCGGGCCGCGTTCGTGCGGGGCGTGATCGAATCGCTGGGAATGGCCGATGCTGCGGTGCCGGATGTTGAAGGGCAATTGCACCCGCTGGCGGCCGCATATCGCGTCGGATCGGGGTTGAGGGCGGTGCGGGCGGCGGCGGACCGCGGGCGGTTTGCCGTCCGCGATCTGTTCGTTTCCCTCGCGACGAATCGCCTCGGCCGAGACGCGCTCGCTCGCTTCGATCCGGGGTTGGAATCCCTCCGAACGGCCAACACGCCGGCAGAGTTTGCCCAACTCCTCCCGTCGGGCGGGCCGTCTGAGCCCTGATGGTGTTGATTTTTTCGCCGACATCTCCCACAATTCTGTCGTCCTCTCACCGCCCACTTTTTTTGCTGAGCGAAAGGCCCGGCATGACCGTCTCGTTGTCCCGCTCGTACCCGTGCCGCTACGGCGCGCCGGTCCTCGACCGGGTGGACCCGAAGATCTTCACCCTCCGCTACTACACCGACTGCATGGGCTGCACGTTCTGCCACGACTCGTGCTGTCAGTACGGGGCGGACATCGAGACGCCGCGGATCACGGCCCTGGAGCCACACGTCGAAGCCCTGGAACCCCTGGTCGGCGTACCGCGTGCGCAGTGGTTCCGCGACGACCCGGACGACATCGGCATGGTCCCGGAACCGGAGTACCCCGGCGGTGAGTACACCCGCACGGCCGTCGTGCCGCTGCCGGCTGGCCGGTCGCCGCACAACGAGGAGGCGTGCGTCTTCCTCGACCAAGTCGGCCGCGGGTGCGTCATCCACCGTTACGCCCTTGAGCGGAACCTGGACGTCCACGACATCAAGCCGATGGTCTGCCTGTTCTTCCCGCTCAGCCACGGGGACGGGGAGTTGAAGCCGGCCCTGGAATTCGAGATCGACGACCTGATTTGCATGGGCGCGGGCCGCACCCTGTACGAGTCGACGCGGGATGAAGTGATCTACTACTTCGGCCAGGAAATGGCGGACGAGTTGGACCGCCTCGCGAAGAATTACGCGGCCGAACCGGACGGTAACACGCGGGTCTCACTGCCGGTGAGTTCACCGGTTTGAGGAAAAACGCGGGCCATGAGCCTTGACAGTTTGTGGGCGATCCTCAACAATCAGCATTATTCCCGTCCTTGTTGAGATTGCGCTCGCACCCGCGAATGGAGAACCCTATGTCGTCCCAACCCCGCCGCCAACGGCTCGTGGTCGAGGATATCGGCGACGTGACCGTGGTGAATTTTGTTGACAAGAAGATTCTCGACGAACAGAACATCCAGATGATCGGGGACGACTTGTTCCGCCTCGTGGACGAACTCGGCCGCCGGAAGTTGCTGCTGAACTTCTCGAACGTCGAGTTCATGTCGTCGGCCGCCCTCGGCAAGTTGATCCGCCTCCACCAGCGGTTAGCCCAGGTGCAAGGAAAGTTGATCCTCTGTAACATCTCCAAGGCGATCCTGGAAATCTTCACGCTCACGAAATTGGACAAGATGCTGAAGATCGTCAAGGACGAAGCCACCGGCCTCAACTCCTTCTAACGACCGCGGGCGGACGGGGCGCACCACCCTCCGCCCGATTGCATTTTGCACTGGCTCATCATGCCTTCGACCTCCGTGAAAGTCGCCGAGACGCTGCCGACCGAATTGGCCGAGGTCCGCCGCGTACAGTCCGACATCAAGGACGCGCTCCAGGCGAACGGTTTCGGCGAACGGGACATGTTCCACATCGAGTTGGCGATGGAGGAAGCCCTCGTCAACGCGATGAAGCACGGCAACCAACTCGACACCGACAAGGCCGTGCAACTGCACTACACGGTGACGCCCGAGCAGTTCGACGTGCGCATCGAGGACGAGGGCGGCGGGTTCAACCCCGACGACGTGCCCGACCCGACTGTTCCGGAGAACCTCGAACGTGCGTGCGGCCGCGGCCTGTACATGATCCGGTGCTTCATGACCGAGGTGCGGTACATCGGGAAGGGGAACGTCGTCGCCATGACGAAGAAGAAGTCGCCGCCGGACGAGGAATGACCGATTCGACCCGACCGTGAAGCCCGCCCGATGGCGGGCTTCGTGCATTTTCCGGGGCGGCGTTGGCCGATAAAGTGGTGGTGGTGATTTTAGAACCCAGAGCGGAAGCGACGGGGTGGTAGGCATTCCACCCCGTCGCTTCCGCTCTGGGTTCTACAAGACGCGAGAACCCGACATGGCCGACGCCCCGCTCACGCCGATGATGCAGCAGTACTGGGACGCGAAGAAAGCTCATCCCGGCGCGATGGTCATGTTCCGCAACGGCGACTTCTACGAACTCTTCGAGGACGACGCCGTCGTCGGCTCCCGCGTCCTCGGCATCCGGCTCACGAAGCGGGACGAGAAAATCCCGATGGCCGGCGTGCCGATCGAGAAACTCGAACACTACCTCGGCATCCTCATCCGCTCCGGCCACCGCGTCGCCGTGTGCGAGCAGATGGAGGAGCCCGGGCCCGGCAAGAAGATCATCCGCCGCGCGGTGAGCCGCGTCGTCACGGCCGGCACGATCACCGAAGACGAACTCCTCGACCCCCGCCGGGCGAACCACCTCGCGGCCGTCCTTCGCACCAAGAACGGTCCTGTCGGCCTCGCGTGGGTCGATCCGTCCACCGGCCACTTCTTCGCCTGCGACGTGGATTCCTCTCGCCTCGCCGACGAGCTCGCCCGCATTGTCACGGCCGAGTGTCTGATGATGGAATCCGACGCGAACGCCGTCACCGCCCTGTTCGCCGCGCACCCGCCGAAGACGACCACTCCGCGGCCCGACTGGACGTTCGACCCGGTGACGGCCACGAACGCGATCCGCCAGCACTTCGGCGTGTCCACGTTCACCGGCTTCGGCTTCGACGACCACCAACCGTGCCTCATCGCGGCCGGGGCAATCCTCCACTACCTGCAAGAGACGCTTCGGGCCAGCCTCGCTCACGTCCGCCGGATCGTCCGCCACCGGGCCGACTCGCACCTCGTGCTGGACGAAGTCACCCGCCGCAGTCTCGAACTCACGCGCACCCTCCGCGACAACAACCGCGAAGGGTCGTTGCTCGCGGTCATGGACCGCACCGTCACGCCGATGGGCGCTCGCTTCCTCCACGACGCGCTGCTCGCGCCGTTCAACAGTGTCACCGCCATCGATGCCCGCCTGGACGCGGTCGAGGAATTGCTGCGTGAACACGCCCTCCGCGGCGATTTGCGCTCGCTACTGGAAACCGCCTCCGACCTACAACGCCTGACGACGCGGGCTTCGACCGGCCGGGCCACGCCCCGCGACCTGGGGTCGATTTCGCGCACGCTGCAGTTGCTTCCGAAGTTCAAGGCGAAGCTCGCCGCCCGCCGGTCCGCACTGCTCACGGAACTCGACGGCAAACTCGAACTCTGCCCTGATCTTCGCGAACTGCTCGACGCTTCCCTCTGCGACGAACTACCCCAGACGGCGAAGGAAGGCGGCCTGATCCGCGAAGGCTACCACGCCGAACTCGACCAACTGCGGTCGCTGGCGAAGTCCGGCAAGGACTGGATTTTGCAATACCAGGCGACCGAGGTCACGCGGACGGCCATCAACAGTCTGAAGGTCGGGTACAACCAGATCGACGGGTACTACATCGAGATCACGAACGCGAACGAGACGCGCGTGCCGGAGAACTACAAGCACCAGAAAACGCTGAAGGGGGCAAAGCGGTACTACACCAGCGAGCTGCGCGAGTACGAGGAGAAGATTCTCTCGGCCGACGACAAGGCGAAGGCGCTGGAACTCGAACTGTTCACGCAAATCCGCAACCACATTGCCGCCCAGACGCACCGCCTGCTGACGACCGCCGAGACGCTGGCCACCATCGACGCCCTGCAATCGCTGGCGGACGTGGCCGCCGCCCGAAACTACGTCCGGCCGAAGGTCGTGGCCGACGCGACCCTCGACATCCGCGAGGGCCGGCACCCGGTTCTCGACCAGACGCTACCCGCCGGGACGTTCGTGCCCAACGACGTGAGGTTCGGCGAAGCCGACGGGCTGTTCTGGCTTATCACCGGCCCGAACATGGCCGGCAAGTCGACGTTCATCCGCCAAGTCGCGCTCATCACACTGCTCGCACAGGTCGGCAGCTTCGTGCCCGCCGCCGCCGCGACCATCGGCATCACCGACCGTATCTTCACCCGCGTCGGGGCGAGCGACGAACTCAGCCGCGGCCAGAGCACGTTCATGGTCGAGATGACCGAGGCGGCGAACATCCTGAACAACGCCACCTCCCGCAGCCTCGTCATCCTCGACGAGATCGGCCGCGGGACGAGCACCTACGACGGCGTCTCCCTGGCGTGGGCCATCACCGAACACCTGCACTCCGTGAGCGGCTGCCGGACGCTGTTCGCCACGCACTATCACGAACTCGCGACGCTCTCGAACACGCTGCCGAACCTCCGCAATTACAACGTGCAGGTGCAGGAACTGGAGCAGGAGGTGATCTTCCTGCACAAGATCGCACCGGGCAACGCCGACAAGAGCTACGGCATTCACGTCGCGCGACTGGCCGGCGTGCCGGAAACGATCCTGGAGCGTGCGGAAGAGGTGCTGGCGGCTCTGGAATCGAAACCCGCCCCGACCGGAAAGTCGAAACGATACATCAAGCCGCCCGTCGAAATGATCCCGCCGGAAAACCCGAAGCGGAAGGCCCGAAACGCGGGACCGTCGCTGTTCGGCGAGGGATAGAAATGTCTCGCGCAAAGCCGCCAAGTCGCGAAGAAGAGAAGAAATCAAAATCTTCTTTCTTCTCTTCTTCGCGACTTGGCGGCTTTGCGCGAGATGGATTTATGCTTCCGCAACGACCGGGTTCTTCAGGGTCCCAATCCCTTCGATCTCGACTTCGCAAATGTCCCCGGCCTTCAGCAGCACGGGCGGCTTACGCGAGATGCCCACGCCCGGCGGGGTGCCGGTGAAGATCAGGTCGCCCGGTTGCAGCGTGATGACCTGCGTGATGAACGCCAGCATCGTCGGCACGCCGAAGATGAACTCTTTCGTGGACGAGTTCTGCATCGTCGAGCCGTTGAGCCGCAGTTGAATCTGGAGATTGTGTGGGTCGAGTTTTTCATCGGCCGTGACAATCCACGGCCCGGTCGGGGCGAACGTGTCGAACGTCTTGCCGATGGTCCACTGCTTTTCCTCGCCGCGGAACTGCCAATCGCGGGCCGACACGTCGTGGCCGCAGGTGTACCCGCCGACGTACTGGAACGCCGAAGCATCGTTCGGCACGTGCTTGGCCGTCTTCCCGATGACGATGACGAGTTCGGCCTCGTAGTCGACCTTCTCAGCGACCTTCGGCAGCACGATCGGTTCGCCGTGGGCGACGAGGGTGTTTGGGTACTTCGCAAACAGCACCGGCTCGGTCGGGATGGCCTTCCCGCCTTCAATGGCGTGGTCGCGGTAGTTCAGCCCGACGCAAACGATCTTGCTCGGCTTCGGCACCGGCGGTAGCAACTTCACCGCGTTGGCCGCGTACTTGACAGCCTTCGGATTATTCGCGGTGTCCGCAACCGCCTGCCGCACGGCCGGGGAGGCCGCGAGGATATTTTTGACGCAGCCCGGCAGCCCCGGATCGGTGGCGTGAATATCGATGAATTGATCGCCAACGACGAGAGCCGCAGCGGGTCCGTGAGAGGAGAAGATAGTCGCTAACCGCATGGGAACTGCTCCGGGGTGGGTGAGAAGAGAGCTATTCAATGACTCCCCTTGCTGCCGGGCCAGTTGTCCTCTATAAATCGGGGTACGAAAGTGATTCCTCTGTAGCTCAGCGGTAGAGCAGCCGGCTGTTAACCGGCGGGTCGTAGGTTCGAATCCTACCGGAGGAGTTTTTCCCTTCTCTTCATTTTCATCACTTTTCGCCTCAAATACAACGAATTCAAAGACTTCCGGCAACTCCTCCCCTTCCCCACCATCTGTACGCCCGTCCTCGTCCGCCCTCGATTCCCCTCCCCTGCCATCGCTGGTTGGGACATGTGTGGTACATGTGGGGGGACATGTGGCCGGGTCGGTGATCGGCATTTTCTCGACCACCGTGCCAAGATCTGCCAGTGCCGACCGCCCGTAGACGGCCATCGTCAACTTCGGGTCCGAGTGCCGGGCCAGTTGCATCGCTTCCTTGAGCGTCGCCCCGGACTTGTCGAGCAGGTAGATGAACGTGTGCCGCAGCGCGTGGAAGTCGGCGAACAGTGGGCCGTCGGGCGTCTCGATCACGAACGGTATGCCGGCCGCCCTGAGGTCGGCCTGCACCATCTCCGCCGACCGCTCGTGCCACGTCCCCGGCCACAGCGGGGCGTTCGCGTCCCGGCCCGCGGCGTAGGCCGCCATCCGGGTCACGGCGAACCGCGGCAGCGGTTGGGTGGCCGGCTTCCCGTTCTTCGTGAACCGGCCGCCGAGGACGACGGTGGGCGTGTCGGCCGTGAGGCTGAGGGCGGCGGGCACGAGACTGGCCATCTCGTCGGACCGGAAGCCGGTGGCGACGGTCAGGGCGTACAGGTTGGCCCGCTGAGGGCCGGTCAGCCCGCGGAACGATTTCGCGGACGCCTCGGCCGTCCGGATCAGCATCTCGGCCTCTTGGGGCGAGAGGGGCCGTCTCGCGTGACGCTTGTCGGCGTCCTCGTTGTACTCCTCGATGTCGTGCAGCGGGTTCTCGGCCAGCCGCTTCTTGGCCACCATGTACGACCCGAACGCCTTGAGGGCCTGAACCTTCAGGTTGATCGTCCGCGGGCCGATCGGCTGCACCTTCTTGGCGATCAGGAACTCGACGGCCGCCCGCGTGTACCGGAGGTTGCGGTCGTTCCCGACCCGCTCCAGGTCGTACCGGGTCGCCATCTTTGTCACCGCGAGCGGGGTGACGCCGAGGAGTTTCGCCACGTCGGGCCGGCGGAACAGGTCTTGCCCTTCGGGGAGCGGTGGCAGGTCGAGCGAGGCGAGGCGGAGGGACGCGAGGTGCCGCTGGGCGGCCTCGGTGTCGAGGTCCGGCGGGTACACGAAGCCGCACGCGGCGAAGACGCGCGAGACGTCGGCCGCGGCGGCCTTGGCGTACTTCTCCCCCGCTTCTCGGGCTAGCAGGTCTTCGCCCCAGTCTCGGACGTGGTCGGCGAGCGGGGTCTCGGCGTGCGACGCGAAGGGATCGACCGCCCCGGCCTTGCCCATCTCCCGCTTGCGGAGCATGTCCGCGAACATCATCTCGGCCGCGGCCTTAACCGGGGAGAGCGGGACCTTGTCGACTTGACCGCCCGGTAGCTTCACCTTGGCGTACCACATGTCGAGCGTCTTCAGGTACGTCGTCCCGTCCTTCGACAGCGGGTAGTACACCGTGCGGCCGTCCTCGCGCAGCTTCACGTGCGGGCGGCCGTCGCGGTCGACGACCTCGGCGTTCGGCCGAAGGGGGCGGGTGTATTGTGGCTGGAACATGTGCATGGTGGACCCTCGCGCGACACGGGACGGTAGCCGGTGCCGCGGTTCGGGTCAATCGGGGGTATGTATGACGGGTTCAGGCCGACTGGATTTGCTTCCACACCGCCGGCCACGTCCTCGCGTCGAAGAGCTCGCCGCGGTGGTTCCGACGGCCCAACCAGGCCGTCACCTCGGCCCGGTTCCACCGGACGGAGCCGCCGAGGCGGACGGGCTGTGGGCCGATCTGGGGCGTGGCCTTCAGCCGCTCCAGCGTGCTCTCGCCGATCGCCATCAGGGCGGCGAACTCGCCAATGTCGAGGAGCGCCGGGGCGGGTCGGGCGGCGGCCACAAGCTCGCGCAACAGGCCGACCACGTCGTCGAGGGTGGCGGCCCCGCCGGGGTCACGGTCGGGCATGGGTCGTTCCCTCCCGCTTGACCGGCGGCCGGAGGCGGAAGTCGCCGCCTCCGGCGAACCGGATCAGCCACCACTCGGCCTGGTCGCGCGTCCCGGCCGTGCCCAGTAGGCGCCACCGACCCCTGGTGAGCGGCCGGTACTCGATCCCGAACCGGAGGGAATGGTCGAGCCGATCCGGTGGGGAGTTGGATCGCCTGCCAAGTTCCTTCGAACTTGGCAAGTTGCCCCTACCTGACAAGTTTGCCATTCGAAATCCCCTTGAATTTAGGCACCCGACAAGATGACAGGTTGTCACGTTGTTAGGGGGTGTCATGAACTGTGGCCGCCGTCCCGCCGGATGTCGGGAGCTTCCACAGCCACCCGCCGGCGTACGTCTTGTTCCGCTCCACCCCCATGTCCTCGGCGGCCCGCTGGAGCGTCCGTAGGCCCAGTCCGATCTTCTCGGCGGCCTCTTCCAATTCCCGGGGCGTCTTCGGTCCGCTCGCGAGCTGCTCGCCGAGCCACTGGGCGGCCTTCATGCGCGCGTCGGCCCGCGGCCCGGGCTTCCGCTTCTCCGCGTGCGACCGGGCCTCGTTCGCGAGCGCGTCGTCGGCCGACAGCGTGACGGGACCGTCCTCGAACACGACCGTCGTCGGGTCCCCTTCGAGGCGGAAGGCCAGGCCGTCGCGCTCCTTCGCCAGGTTGTTCTTGCCCGGCAACAGGAGCCTCCGGTCCTTGTCCTCGGGGTCTCGCATCAAGTGCCACGCGGCACGGGCCACGCCCACGAACGCCCGGCTGCCGAGGGCCGTGTCGTCCGCGATCTCCCCGCCCCCCTTCTTGGTGTGCGCAACCAGCACCACGGCGACCTTGTGCTGCTCGGCCAGGGCGGCCAGTGGCGACAGCACGCCGCGGACTTCGTTGTCCCGGTGGGCGTCGACCCGGCCGCCGATGAACGACCCGACCGGGTCGATGACGAGCAGCCGGGCGTCGGGGACGGCGGCAAGCGCCTGGCCGATCTGGTCGACGTCGGCGAGGGTCAGCACCTTGCTCGCCGTCGTGCCGTCGGCGAGCGTGGCCCGGGCCGACGTCAGGGTGTGGACCTTGGTGCAGTCGGCGTGGCAAGCCTCCAGCCGCGGCTTGAGCGTGTCCGCGGCCGAGTCCTCCGCGTTCATGAGGATGACGGACCCGGCCGTGCCGTGGCACTTGTCGGGGAACGACCACCCCCGGGACACCATCGCGGCCAGCCACGTGGTGAACCACGTCTTGCCCGCCCCGGGGCGGCCGACGAGCAGGGTGATCCGGCCGAGGGGGATGCGGTCGGCCCACAGCCACGGGACCGGGACGGCCTGCACGTCGGACATGCGGACGAGGTCGGGGGCGTACTCGACCCCCTTGGCCAGCTTCACGGTCGCCGGGTGGCCGTCCCGCTCCACCCGCTGCTTGATGCGGTTGATGGCCGTCATCGGTCCACCCCCGCCGCCACGGCTTCCAGGTCGGCGACGCGCCCACGGAGTTCCGCCGTCTCCGCTCGTAAGGTCGCGTTCTGCTCGACCAAGTAGTCGAAGGTCGGCCCGAGCAGGACTTCGAGGCACCGAACGAGCGCGATCTTGGCCCCCGGCAGCGTAATCGCTCGCGCCAGCAGGTCGCCCAACTCGTCGGGCAGGCGGTCGAGTGCGTGCGCGAACCCGCTCAAGTGGATTTCGCCAACGTAGTCGCGCAACTCCTCCAGCCGGCCGAAGGCCGCGGTTCGGGCGGACACGGCGGCGGCGTACTCATCGGCCATCGGCGGTTGCCCGCGGCGGCGGAAGGCTTCCGCCACGTCGAGCCGGTGAACGCGCTCGTCGGCCTCCGCCCAGTCGAAGACCGCCGTGAGCAGTTGCTTCCGCGGGAACCGGCTCTCGGCCGCCCACCGGCGAAGTTCGGGTACCGTGGCCGGCGTAACGGGTCCGGGTTCCTGAACAACCATCATGCACCTCCCCGCGCGGCATGCGCGGCGGCCAGGCGGCCGACCACTCCCGGCGACATCGCCTCGGCCCGGCCGAGGACGGCGACCGCGTCGAGCAACACCCGGGCGGCTTGCTTCTCCCGCCGACCGCGGGCCGCCGCGGTCGGCCCGGTCTTCGCCCCGCGGTTGGCCTCATCCATGAGGGTGAGGGCGGAGACGGACCACAAGTCCGCCTCGGTGAGGGCCCCGGACACGGCTTCCGGCTTGCCGACCTTCGGCGTGGCGGCCCTGGGCTCGGGACCACTGACACGAGCCCGCCATTCGCCCGATGACTCGCTCGGTCCGACGGCGGTTTCGTGCAGCACGTCACGGGCGACGACGATTTCCAAGGTGCCAGTCCTCTCGGCCAAGTCGTTCAAGAGTGGGGCCACGGCGGCCCGGGCGATGGCCGCGATCGACTCGCTGAGGCGGTCGGCGGATGTTGGGTCTGGGCTGTTCATCAGGAATACCTCAGGGCGATCGGGTGGTTGGTGGAGTTCGCCGCGGCGGGACCGGGTTACGGGGGTGGCCATCTCACGCGCCGCCCTTCGTCAGGCGGTTCTTGGGGCGGTGATTCCGGCGGGCGGCTTCCTCCCGTTCCGCTTCCTCGTCGAGGCGGAGGAAGCGATCGCCGCCGTCAAGGAAATCGAGCATCAAGGCGAGGTACCGCTTCCGCGCGTCGCCCCGCCGGGCGGCGAGCTTGCGGAACGCTTCCTCGATCTCGGGGGTGAGCGGCGGCGGGTCGTCGGTGGCGGCCGCGACCGGTTCCGACGGAAGTTGCACGACTCGCTCAGGGGCGACATCGGCGACGTCTTGCGCTTCGGCGTCTTCTGCCGCGATTCGGTCGGCCAGGGCCTGGACCCGCTCGACGATGCCGGGGAGGGCCTGCTCGGCGGAGGCGATGATCGCGCAGGCCTGGAGAAACTCGTGTAGGGTGCGGAACTCGATTTGTTCCTGGTACACGGCCGCGAACGCCGTCGGCCGCGGGCCGGCGCGTTCGGGATCGACGGCCGCGATCAGTTCGCTGATCGCAGCAATCCGGTAGAACTCCTCCCAGTAGACTTGGGCGGCGCTTGACGGGGGCGGGGGAACGGGTATCATTCAACAACTCCTCTTCTTCCTGGCAGGGAATTTGGGGTGGGTGGAAACGTTGGAGCGACTGGACGCCGCGGGGTGATGACCGCGGCGTTCTCGTTTACCCCGGCTCGCGCCGACTGCGAGATGGGAAACGAGCAAGTGGGACGACAGAGTGTTAGCCCGCTCGGGTAACGGTGGCTCCAACATCAACGCGATCGTCGGCTCGGATTCTCTCGGAGACTTCGAGAAGGACTTTCAGTCGATCCGCAAGGGCCAGAGTTTCCTCTAGCTTCTCGCGAACGATTTCCGGCGAAGGGATGAATTGAAGCGGGTCGAACTTGGTACGACGCATGACATACCCCTTGTGATTCTCACCACAGGGGCATCATCCGAAATAGGCTGCGGTTAATTCGCGGTTGAAAAGCGGAGAAATGAGCGGTTATTTTGACCGGTCTTTTAACCTTTAGACAGCCTTGAGTCGCTGATACCGGAGGCAGATGTAAATTCAAATGTGGGGATTCCGCCCGGCGTGGTGAATCGCCAGCCGCTTTTGCCAAATTTTCTGTTCAGTTCTTTGCGGAGAGAATTCCAATTGTCAGCAGGGTTAGTCCAATCAAACCGTGTCGCATAGTTGGCCAGGACGGCAGTACATGATGACTCTACCATCATCTCGACCGCTTTAAGTTGATTCCCTCTAATGTGAAGTCTCTTGGCAAGGCCGAGCAGAGGATGTTCTGGATTCTCGATTGCTGTCGAGATACATGCCGGATTTGAGTCCACCAGAGACCCCTGCGTTTGCGCCAAACACTTCGTTCGAAGTGCAAGAACGACTGAGTCCCGATAGGGACGAAACTCCGCCTGGCCCTCCAGACGGTTGAGAGGGAGTTTCTCACTTAGACGGGCGTCGGCACCTGGGCAGCCGAAGTGGTGAGCCAGTACACGCACCGACTGTAGCCGTGGCCACCAGCCGTGTCTTCGCGAGTCCGGTGCGTACTCGTCGGCGTACTTCCCGAACTCTGAGCCGGTGATGTAACGCTCCGCGTAGTCGAGGTAGGCCTGGACACTTTCGACGGTTTCTTGGATGGGCCAGCACTCGGCGTCGGGCCAAGGCGTCGGCGGCCAGGGCAAGCCAACCGGTGCATCGCCGAGGGCCAGTAGATGATTATTGCCGTCGAGGAGCGCGATCCCTAACCCGCCAAGTGGTCCCTTCTGCCATTGAACCGACAATTGAGAATGCCCCGGCCACGGCCAGCCGTATCTCACTCGCCAGAGACCAGGGGAAAGCTCCGTGCGCTCCAAATCCCGAAGATGTACGTATGGATCGTAGTTCGTTTCCGGATCAATGGGGGAAAGTACGGGGAGGGGAACATCGCCGCTTGGCTTTTCTGACATGATTGCACCAGTGAGACGGGCGGGTCGACCGGCTTCGCGCTGGTGCAACGCTCCCCCGGTCGACCACCTTGTCAGCTCGTTCCGCTTCGAATCAGAGCGAGCTACCCGATCGCACCACTGTAAGTGAACACGCGGTCAACAGGCAAGGTCACCACACTCGAAATCGTGATATTTCAGTTGATTTTTGTGGCATAAACTTGACCGCACACACACATCTGTCTATTTAACCGTGTCATCTGGAGCTACCAGATTCCAGAAAGTGTCTTTTTAATTACCCATCTCTATACAATACCGCAGTCGAGTTAATCGAGGCTGCGCATCGAGCGAACTTCCTTCCTCGAAGTGGAAAGGGTGTACAGATGGCTGGCGGACTAGCGGCCACCTATTTGGCCTCCGCTCGGTGCAAACGCTTGCACCTACCTTTGCGGTGCGCGAGTTGTCAAAGATCTGCGCCAACAGGGGCTTTCGACCTGCACCCGCACTTGTAAGCTTGTCCACAACGCCGTTACAATCAGCCCATCTTCCCGCCCGCCGACGGTGCCCTGCATGTGTCGCCCCAAGCCGGCCGGTGCCGACGTCCCGCCCGTGGACCTGCTCGCGCTCTGGCCGTGGGTCGAGAAGATCGCCCTGCGTGTGGCCGCCAGGTACCTACTCTGGGGCGAGGCCGCCCTCGACGACCTCATCTCTGCCGGCTACGTTCGCGCGTTGGAGAAGATCCCCCACTTCCGCCCGGACGACCCGAAGGCGGCCGCCGACCCGAACGGCGCATTCCGCGGGTGGGCCTACCGCGACGTGATGACCTATGTTCAGCGGGAGGCGGCCCGCCTGCGCGGCGGTGGGACCTTCCGCAGCCCACGACGGGAGCCCGGCCGCGATCCTGTCATCGCCAAGCCGATCAGCGACTTCGAGGGCGGCCGCCAGGGGGAGCGCGATGAGCCGTTCCGAGCCGAGGACGTGGCCGAAGAGTTCCGTGATCAGCTTGTCACCGAGCCTCTGCCGCGCACGCCGGAGGGCGACGACTGCTGGTGGGAAGGCATGTTGGAACCCCACCACCACCTTCAGAAGCCGTTCGACCTGAGCGAGTTCCACGATGAGTGATCGGGCGGCCGCCCGCCAACGCTGATGCATGTCACCCGCACGGCAATCGCACCGGCGCATCATTCCGACTGGCCCACACCGGCGATCGAGTAGCCAACTCGGTGCCCCGGGTTCGCCAACACGCCGGCCCGGACCATCGCCGCCAGCGCTCGCTTGACGGTGCTCTCGCCGTGCAACTGGTTCCGCGATTCGAGCCGGGCCAGGATCGCCGAGAGCACGAGCGGGCCGTCACTCGCCCGCAACACGCCGAGCAGATCCCGCGAGCATTCCGTCGCGCAAAAGGGTTCTGGCCGACCCTCCGCCGGTGCCCCCGTGACCGCCGTGACAACGCCCGGATGCGCTGTCGCCGCCAGCCGGAGGCGAAGGACGTTGCCGTTGGCCAGCACGAGCCGGACGGCCGCGACCGGCACGCCGGCGAACGTCGCCCCGGCGGCGGATACGGCCGACAGCTCGATCGGGGGCGGTCTCACGGCGCGCCTGCCTCCGTCGGCCCCTGTGCCGCAGGCGATACCGCCGGCGGCCCCTCGTCGGCCTTCGGGTCGCAGCAGCCACGCGAGGCCGCCAACCGCCGGCGGGATCGCTCGATCCCGCGTTTCGTCACCTCCGCCGGCCGGTCGAACTCCGCCGCAACAGCGGGGGCGCACGCCCTCACGCCGGCCCGGATCGCGGCCCCGACTTTCGCCAGTCCCGCGATGGTGCGCGTCAACTTCCGCGCCGCCGTTGCCGTCGGCCCGCCCTTCGCCGCCCAGAACCGGCAAACTTCGCACCCGCACAGTTTGACGTGGGTCGTCGTGAACTCCCGCGCGAGCGTCTCGACGTCGCGGGCCACCCGTTGCAGCTCGACGAGTCGTCGCCACTCCACGCTCTCGAAGGTCCGCCGCTCGTCCACACCGACGCCACCGCAGACGTTTGCGGTGGGGGCTGGTGAAAGGGTCTCGGTGATGGCGATACCATTCCCCGGTGGAACACCGCAGACGTCTGCGGTGGGGAGCGTCGGTCCGCCGGCCGGCCGATCGGAAGTGATCTCGAACATGGGAAGCAATCCTCGAAAGGGTTGGGGGATACGGCCGGCGCGACCGCGCCGGCCGAAGGACGTCGTTTACCGCGAGGGCAGGCCGCCGACCGGGTCGACGGCGACCGTCACCGTCACGCCGTGGGCACTGACCTCGACCCGCACCCCGTGCCCCGGCCGGTTGCCCCCGGCGGCGGTCGCGGCGACGGCCGCGAGGAACTCCACCGCCCTCGCCGAGAGGCTCGCGAGCAAGAGCGTGGCCACCGGGTCCGGCGGGCCGTCGGCCGTCACAGACCTTCTCCGATCACCCCGCCGGCCAACCGCTCGGCGATCGCGTCCGGCATCGCGTCGTCGTCGGCCTCGCCCGGGTCGGCCGGGAACCGCCCGACGTAGGGGATGCCGAGGGCTCGGGCGTACCGCCCCGCCTGGCCCGGGTCGGTGTGGACGGCGGCCCGGGACACCGCCAGCCGCTCCCGGGCCGCCGCGACCAAGTCCGGGGCCGTCGGCACGCCCTGGTTGAACGGGTCGGTCCACGGGGCGTACTGGATGATGTGCTCGTACTTGAACGCCCGGTGGTCGGGGGCGGCTTCCCGGACGGCCTCCAGGAACGCGGCAGACGTCTTGACCAGCTCCCGGGCCAACCGCAGCGCCCGCCGCGCGGCCCGGCCCCGGTCCCCGCTGCCGGTCGACCAGAAGGCACACAGGGAGCACGAGCAGAATCGCCGGTGCTCGCCGGCGAACTCGCCCACGATCGCGGCCACGTCCCGGACGGCCCGCTGGGCCTCGGCCATCCGCCGGCACTCGTCGCTCGCCGCCGCCCGCAGCTCCACCCCCACGACGGCCGCCGCCCCGAGCGGGCCGACGCCCCGGTACGGCCCCCAGTCGCCGCTCTCGCTCGCCACGGCCGCCAGGAAGTGGTCGACCCGGTCGGACAGCACGTCCCCCGTCCTGCCGTCGGCGAACGCGACGGGGATGGTGTCATCGGGGTGGTCGACGGGCGGGCAGTCGGACCCGTACCCCGTGCAGTACGTCCGCTTGACCGCCGTCACGGCGGTGCGGGCCCCGCACGCGGGATCGGCGCAGCACTGCTCGCCGTGCGGGATGAACCCGTTCGTCTCGACCAGCGTTCTCGTCTTCGTCTTCGTCGTCTTCATCGGGGAACCTCCTCAGGGATGGGAAACCGTGGCACGACTCGGGGCGCGTGCCGGCCCGGACACCGGGAACGCCCGGTGTGTGTCGGGGATCGTCGGGATGCGGTGAGGGTCGGCCGCCGGGTTACTCGCGGGGGCGGAGTTTCCCGTTGGCCGGCGGGAGCAACTCGCGGTGGCCCTTCCTCGCCGGCGGCAGGTTGAACCGGTACGGGGGTATGACGCGGAGCCGCGACTTCGGGCGGGTCGGCTTAGTCGGCTTGGTCGGCTCGGTCGGCACCGGGGGGAGGGGCGGGAGCGTGGCTCCCAGCGGGTAGTAGTCCGTCACGTCGCCCAGCGTCGTGTCGGCCCGGGCCGTGACACGCTGGCCGGACAGGTACTCCGGCGCGTGCGAGAGCTTGGCCGCCGACACGACGTGCAGGAACGTCACCCGCTCCAGGAGTTCGCCCTGAAGGTTCAGCCACAGGTGGTTGAGCCGGCCCTGCAGCGTCGCGACCTGGTGCGGGATCGACCGCCGCTGGCCGACGGGGTCCGTACGCCGCTGCTCCCGGGTCGGCGGCCGCAGGCGGATCTTCCGCGGGGTCTTCGGAACGCCCGGGGGCGGGTCGACCATGAGCAGCCGCCAGAGGTCCCACAGGTCCGAGTTGCCCGAGCGGATCGTCTCGTACAGGCGGAAGCACACCTCCGATGCTTCGTTCAAGAGCTTGTCGAGGCGGGCGATCAGGGCCATCTCGGGCGAGTGCGCGGCCCGCGCCTGGAGGGCGACCACGGCGGCGACGTGCCGGGCCTCGGCGTCCGACGCGCACGGCCCCCAGCACTTGCACTTCACGTCGACGGCACTCCCGTCGTGGAACGTCACCCGGGCGTACCCGTGGAAGAAGTCGAGGGATCGGATCACGGGAGGAACTCCTTGCGTGGGGTAATCGGGCGGGTCAGGTGGCAGACGGTGGGCGGGCGAGAGAGTACCCGGCCCGGTGGCCGGGGTTCGTCAGGATGCCGGCGCGGACCATCGCCGCGAGGACTTTTCGGACGGTACTCTCGCCGTGCAGTTGCTCGCGGTTTTCGAGTCGTTGCCGGATGTCGGGGAGGACGAGCGGCCCCTCGGCGGCTTCGAGGATCGCGAGCACGTCCCGGCTGCACGGGTTCGGCCGAAACGTCGTCGGCGGCGGGGCCGCGACCGGAACGGGGCAGGCCGAGTCAGCCGCCGCGAGTCGGACCCGGACGACAGCCCCGTTGGCGAGCGTGACGCGGACCGACGCGACCGGCAACCCGCCGAGGGTCGCGCCGGCGTGCCAGAGGGCGGCGAGGTCGACGGGGGCGGAAGTGGTCATGAGGCACATCGGCGGCCAGTGGGTTCGGATGGCGCGTCGGGAGGGTTACAGGACGCCGTCGGCCTTCAGTTCCTTGACCGTGTCACAGTGCTTGCACGTCTTCTGGAAGCAGAACCCGGGGCACGAGCACTTCACCGGCCGGCCCGAGCGGTCGAGCGTCACGCCGTACACCTCGCCGTCGGTGAGCTTGCAGAACAGGACTTGGCCGTCCTCGACGGCGACGGAGTAGCTGACCGTGTCGCGCTTCGACTGCACGATCGTCAGGGTGCCGAGTGACGGGGAGGTCGCGTCGGCGGACGGCAGGAAGGCCCACCGGCGGCCGGCCTTGTGGGTCTTCGAGGCGGGGAGCGAACCGGCGACGGGAAGGACGCAGAGCATGACACGACCCTCGGGACGTACCCCGGACGCGGCCGAGAGGAAGAGTTCCTTCGGCAAAACCGTGTCTGAGGTTGCAGATGATCGTTGCGAGGATATGATACACTTAGCAGTGTACGCTGTCTACACTAGTAAGTGTAATTTGGTCTATTTTTCTCCGCGCTCCCCTGAAAGCTCACATGACTTTCCCGTTCGCGAAGATGAAGCAAAAGCGTGAGGAACTTGGGCTCACGCGAAAGGAGTTGGCCGAGAAGACTGGCTTGACGTGGAGGAATATCGAATCGCTGGAGCAAGGGCTGAAGTTGAACCCCACCCTTGAGACATTGGCCGCGCTCTGCAAGGGATTGGAAGTGGATTGCGGGTTCTTCTTCTCAGAAGATATTGACCTACCGGCCCCAGTCGTCGGCCGTCCTAAGAAGGCCGCCACACCGCAGACGCCTGCACCTCCGGCGAAGGTAAAGAGGAAGTGACGGACGGGGAGTGGAAGTGAGTGCCCCACTTGAAAGATGTTGCGTGGTCCGAATGTGACCCAACAGGAAGAACCATGCACGCCATTGTGGACAGCAACCTGGTTTCCCTCCGAGCACACGAACGCACCCGCGGAGCGAATATGACGCTCGGTGGATACCACATGAGTGAGGTGATTCCAACCGAGGAGTTCGTCATCCGCCGCGGCCTGCTCGATCAGGCCGATGGCGATCACCTCTATCTCATTTCGCAGTTCCTACCTTTCACTCTCGGCAGAACCGGCCTCGCGCGGGACGTTTTACGTGACCCAGCCCCAGGCGGGATCGACCTCGCGAAGGCGGCCGGCATCACCGTCGCCGGGATCGACTTGCGGACATCCCCGGGCTACGAGCCGGTCATCGTCACAGCAAGCGTGGCCCGCGGGCCACTGCTCGTCATCGACGGGCACCATCGGCTGACGGCTCACATACTTGCGGGCCGGCCGCTCGACGGCGTTGTGGTGTACGTCTGCGAGCATCACCGATTAATGGATTGGCAGCGTTACGGCTATGTGCCGCCGACCATGAGGCTCACGTGACGGGCGTGCGTTCGCCGGCCATTGGGGGCGACAGGTCGAAACGCTACTCATCGACGACCACTCGCGAGAATCTGCCGTGACCGACCGGGCGGAGTTGCTCGCGGCGATCACCGCGGCTCCGGAGGATGACCTCCCTCGCCTCGTCTTCGCCGACTGGATGGAAGAATGCGGTGAGGAGCTTATCGCCAGGTTCATCTGCCGGATGATCGTTGCCGATCTGGAGGGCAAACCGCAGTTCGACGAGTCGACCGAGGTCGTTGCGGACCAGGCCGCCCTCGCCGCCTTATGGTTCAACTCGTTCGCGTCTGCCTTCGGGGTCGAGAAATTCCGCGTTAACCGGAGGTTCATCTCGCGGGTCGAGTTGCCCGTCGGCACCTTCGTTGCCCGCGCGGCCGACTTGTTCCGCTCCCAGCCGATCGTCGAAGTCGATCTCACGGACGCCGCCCGTTGAGAGCCACACGGGGCGACCAGCGCATAGGGAGGGCGGACCTTCAGTCCACCGTGCCGACGTGCTGCCGCAGGGCGCCGGCCCGAAACCGACCCAGGAGCATCTGCAACAGGTCCTGGTCCCAGAAGGAGGGCGTGGCGTTCAAGCCGAGCAGGTAATCGACGTGCCCGAGCACGTCGCCGTAGTCGTCGCGGGTGACGTCCACGAACCCCATGCTCCACCCGGCGAACGCGGCCTCGGGGGCGTCCCGGCGGACCAGGAAGCGGACGCGGTGGTGCCGGTCGTCCGCGGCGATCGTCCGGGCGAGCGCGTCGACGGCCGCGTCGGGCCCTTCCAGCACTTGGAGGAACGACCCGGCGTGGTAGAGTAGTAGCCCCGTGACGCCGAGGGATGCGTTCTTCGCCCGCGATTTCTTCAGCAGGGCGACCAGTTGGGCCTGGGTGAACGGCAGTCCGGCGGCGCTGACGTAGACGACCTGGAGCATGGGGACCATCCAATGGGGTTGGGACAAGCCAAGCAATGAGAGGGCAACCGTCCGACGGGTCGACGGTAACCTCGAAATGATTATCGACCGTTTCCCGAATCCTTTAGCGTCGGCCTTTTCCCGACACGCCGTGACGGCCGCCACCGGCACCGCAAACACCTGCACTCACTGCGAAGGGAAGAAGGAGAACGCGCGCGACCCGCCCCCGGGCCGTCCGGAGTGGGGACCGCGCCGAGCGATCGAGCCGGGCGGCTGTCGGGATTTCGACCAAAAGGCCGGACCGGTCGGACAATCCTTCCAGGCGACCCGGGCCGCCCGTCGAAGAGTAGGCCACCCCTTCGGAGCGGCCCATGCGGAAACGGAGTACCCTCGCGCTGATGCTCGCCGCCTGCGGCTGCCAGGCCGTCAAGGAGCGGGCGTTCTCCCCCGTCACCGCCCGCCTGGACTTGGCGAACGAGCAACTGGCCACCGGCGTTCGGCACGTCGAGCACGGCGTGGCCAAGTTGACCGAGGTGGACGCGAAGCTGACCGAGACGAACCAGCGGGTGGCCCGCATCGAGGCCCAGTTGAAGGCGACGGACGACCGCATGGCCCGGCTGGAGGGCCAACTCGCCCGCACGGACAAGCGCGTCGAGGGCTTGCAGGGGGACGTGGCGACCGCGACCAAGGCCGTCGGCCGGGTCGACGCGACGGCCATCACGTTGGGGGCGACGGTGACGGGGATGGCCACGACGCTCACGGCGACGGCCAAGCGAGTCGAGGTCATGGACGGGCGGTTGGCCGACGCGAATAAGAAGGTGGACGAGACGAACAAGAAACTCGACGTGGTCGTGGAAGCGGCCAAGAAGGTGCCCGGCGTCGCGCCCCCGAAGGAGTGACCGGTTCCGCCGACTGAACGGGGCGATCGTGAAACCCCACGGGCCAGCTCGTCTGTGCTGTCATCCCAAACTTTTCTGGCCGATCGGGCTGGCGCAACGGTTCTCCCCGGCGACGGCGCCGCGGGCGTCAACGGGACTGAAGGCGCGCGGCCGAAATCTTCCGCCGCCCGACCTCAAACCCCGCCGGAAAGAGACTCCGATCGCGCCCCGGCGGTCTTGCCACCGTCCACGATCGAAGGCCGAAGTCATTTGACCGGCACCGTGTCGAACGGCAGGGCCGGAACCGGAATGGCCCCGCGGTCCGAGACCGGCGGCCGCGGGCGGAGGAGGCTCGGCGCGGGGTGGACGGGTTGGGCCGGGCCGCGTTGCTGTTGCGTCAGAACCGTGCCGGCCCGCGCGAGCGTTATTTCGCCCGGCCCCACGCCCGGTGGCAGCGTCCGCCACGGTGTCGCCGACTTCACCACCCGCTTCCCCTCCTCGTACATCGACACCATCACGTCCCTTTTGAACTCGGTGCTCGACGTCGGGGCCGGGTAGCCTGGCGGGATGGCCGTCACGTAGTAGTCCATGCCGGTCAGCAGGCAGACGGTGTACAGCCGCTGCAGGTCGCCGCGGGTCTGGGCGTAGATGAGCGTCGAGACGCTCTTGCTCGCCTGTGACAGCGACCACGGGCGGATCACTTCCGGGTCGGCGTACAACTTGCCGGCCACGATCACGTACACATTCGCGCCGGCCAGGTCGCGGGCGGCCACGTCGGATCGCTCCTCGGGCGGGACGTAGGGCGGGCGGAAGAACAGGGACGCCATCACGCCGCCGTCCACGTGCCGCTCGACGTGGCAGACGCCGTCCACGGTCACGCCGATCTTCGCCGCCGGGAAGAAGCCCGGCGGGGCCGACGAGCCGAGGAGGACCTTCACGATCAACTCGCGGTCGCCGGGGGCGTTGCGGGCGGCAATCGCGCCGACGTCCCAGGTGACGAACTGCTTCCCCTCCTCCTCGGTCGTGCCGACGTACAACCGCCGGCCGCTACAGTGGGCGGCGGCAATGGCGGCCGTCACCGCGGGCGAGATGGCCGCGTCCACGCGGGCGGCCATCCGGCTGTTGTCGGTGAACGCCTCGCCGAGCAGCGCCCGGATCGGCCGGAGGACGTACAGGTCGCGGCTCTCGACGGCGGTGTACAGTTGCTTCAAGTGGTCGTCGTACTCCGGCCCGAGGAACGCGAACGGGGCGATGAGCGCGCCGGTGCTGATGCCGGTGACGACGTCGAATTGCGGGCGGTCGCCACGCTCCGTCCAGCCGTTGAGGACGCCGGCCGTGTACGCCCCGAACGACCCGCCGCCAGACAGGCAGAGGATGTTTCGGTCCGGCCGTCGGGTCGCGATCCCGCCCTCGTTCTTGGCCTGCTCGCCGAGCTTTTGCTTCCGCTCATTCCGCAACCGCTCGGCCATGACGGCGAGTTGGTCGGGCGGGTTAAGATCCTCGGACTCTTTCTGGGCGACGGGGTCGACGAGGTCGCGGGTGTTCAGCCCCACCTCGGCCGGCGTCGTGGGGCCGCGGCCCGTCCGGCAGCCGGCGAGCAGCAGCCCGACGACGACGAGTAGCAAGGGCATCTCGCGACGCATAATGGAGTCCCAAGGGGCGTTCGAAAAGGGAACGCATAGCCTCTTCTCTAGCCCGCCACAAGCAAGAACTCCGGGCGGAGACCCCATTTCCTTGTCGGGACAATCCGCCCGGCCGCCGTGGGAGGGATTGCGAGATCGCCCTCGCCGCCGGTGTCTTCCCGACGACCATCCGTGAGAACACGGTCGGTGCACCACCTTCCACGGTCCGGAATGTCGGGAGTTTCCCGATCCCAAAGTCGGGGCGTGGTACGGGAATCGCAAGCGAATCGAGTCCACCCCGGAGGGGGTGGCCCGGCGACGGGGTTCGGCCCCGTGCCGCAGTCGTGGCAAGCGGCGAGTGCCTGGGACCGGCCGACCCTCTCGTTGGGCAAGGTCGGCCCCTAACCGCCGCTGCCCGTCCCGGCTGCACCTTATGCCGGGGTGAGCGGGCCGCGACTTGGGGGCCGGCCTGCGCCAGTGGCCAACCCTCACTCGCCACGCGGGCCGGGAACGATCACGTACGTATCGCCCCGGATCCAGAATCGCGATCCGTCAAACGGCACCTCCTGCCCGTACTCGTCCAAGTACCGGTCGTGGTTCCTCACCGCGTCGCCATCGCCGGTGGTCTCGCAAATCTTCGTCAGCGTGAATTTGTTTCCGTTGACGTTTTGAACCACAATGGTGGACCGAGTCATGATGTGTTCCATTCGGCTGACGGAAAATTCTTCCCTCAGGCAGGCTTAACTTGCGTTTCGTGTCTGGCCGAGCAGGGGGTGAAGGTCACTCTCCTTCGAGCAGGGGGATGCGGGCGATGATCGTGGTGCCCCGCCCGGGGGCGGACTCCACCTCGACCTCCCCGCCGACCTGGGCCAGCCGCTCCCGCATTCCCACCAGCCCCAGGCGGGCCGTCGCCCCGGTCGGGTCGAACCCGACGCCGTCGTCCTCCACGACCGCCCGCACCTCCCCGCCGGCCGCGAAGACCGTCACCCCTACGGCCGCCGCCCGGGCGTGCTTGGCCGCGTTCGTCAGGGCCTCCTGGACGACCCGGTAGACGGTCGTCTCGACCGCCCCCGGTAGCCGCCCGCCGACCCGCACCTCCACGGTCGCCGCCACCCCGTGCTGCCGGGACCAGTCCACCGCCAGTTCCCGCACGGCCGCCTCCAGCCCGAGGTCGTCCAGTGCCGTCGGCCGCAGGCGGACGGCCGCGGCGTGCAACTCCCGCCCCATGCCGTCGGCCAGCCCGCGGGCGTGGGCCAGGCCGTCGGCCGCCGCCTTCAAGGCCATGGCCAGGGCGGCGTGCGTTTGGCCGACCGTGTCGTGCAGATCCCGGGACACCCGCTTCCGCTCATCCTCCTGGGCCGCGGCCAGCCGTAGCGAGACCTCCCGTCGGCGGCCCATCTCGGCTTCCAGGGCGTCGACTGCCGCGGCCAGCTCGGCCGTCCGCTCGGCCACCCGCTCCTCCAGCCGCTCGTGAGCGTCGCGCAGGGCGTCCTCGGCCCTTTTGCGGGCGGTCAGGTCGCGAAGGATCTTGACCAGGTGGCCGCCGGGCATGCGGGTGAGCACGCCGCTGGCGTAGAACCGGCGGCCGTCGTTGCGGACGTGCCACCGCTCGTCGGCCGCCCGCCCGTCACGCTCGGCGGCCGAGACCTCTTGCTCGGGGACTCCGGCGGCCCGATCCTCGGGCGTGAAAATGACGTCGGCCGACCGCCCGACGGCCTCGGCCGCCGTGTGCCCCAGGATGGCTTCAGCCCCCGGGCTCCACGTCGTCACCGTGCGGTCCGGGGTCATCGTCACGATGGCGAAATCGGTGACGGTAGAGTGAATGAGTTGGAGGATGGCGTCGGGGGTGTGCATGCGGCCTCGGCCATCGTGGGCGGCGGGGTGGGGCTAGGGGAGGGCGCGGGGGCCGACCGGCCGGCGGCGAGCCGGGCAACGCGGTCCCGCAGCTGTTCTAGTGAACCGAGCAGGGCCGCCGTTCGTTCGGCTGCGCGTCGCAACTGCGCGTCCAGGCCGGCGGGGTCTGGCGACGTCGAATTCTCCACCATACTCTTCACCATGTCCGGTTGGGCCGCCGCCGGCCGTAAGCCTTGATGAAGAATATCGTGGGAGCGGCAGCCGCCTGTCGGGCATTCCCTGGACAGCGTTTAAATTGCGAAAAACCCCGACGAAGTATCGCTGACTGGGCCGGCGGTCAATCGCGTCACGCCCCCGGCTTTCTCATCGCGTCCACGATCTGCTCGACCGCCGCGGGCTTGACGAGGTGCTGGTGGAACCCGGCCGCCTCGATCCGCAACCGCGCCTCGGCGTCGTTCCGCCCGGTTATGGCCACGAGGATCATCGGCGCGTCGCCCGCGTCGGCCCGCAGCCGGCGGGCCAACTCGTCCCCGTCCATTCCCGGCATGTTCAGGTCGAGCAGGCACACGTCAGGTTCGAACTCGGCGGCGACGCGGAGGGCGGTCGGCCCGTCGTAGCACGCCCGCGCGTCGTACCCCATGGCCGTCAACAGGGCCGCAAGGCTATCGGCCGCATCCCGGCTGTCGTCTACGCACAGTACGCGGGCCGGACGCTCCCGAGTCGCCACAACGACCATTGATCGCCTCCATGAGAACGGGCTGAAGGAGCGGACGCCATTGTAGACGGATCACGGACCGGTAAGGATGAGTGATTTCGCCGCTCCCACCACCGCACGGCTTCCAGATCGGCGACGTTCACGACCCGCGTCCCGTCGCTGAAGAGGTACGCCCTCACGGCGAACCCTCGGACGTCCTTCTCCCCCGTCGCGCGACAGGTACGGCGTGCGGCCGTCCCCTTCGGCCGGGGGCCACCGCTCGGGCGACCAAATCGTGAGGCGGTCGAACTCGGCGGTCATGACGACGGCTCCGAGGTGAAGCGTCCGTGCGCAAACCGATTGTCCCTTCGGACAATCGGAATCCGTCGGGGAAACGTGACAGGGGCGGCGGAATTATTCCGGCGCGAGCACGGGCTTGGCCGATCCCTTCGTCCGGGCGGCCCAGTCGAGCAGGTCCAGGATTACGCCCGGGTCGTCCGGCTTGACGAGGTGGAACCGGATGCCAGTGCCGGTCGACAGGTTCTGGCTGGCCCGGCCGTCGCACCCGGTGACGGCGGCAACGACGGGCGGACGGCCCGAGGCGTTGAGGTGCTGGGCGACCGCCCACCCGTCCAAGCCGGGCATGAGCAGGTCGAGGATCCCCGTCCGGCGGGGCCTCGGCGGCCAGGCGGAGGGCGTCACGGCCACCGAGGGCGACCCGCGGCCGGTGGCCGCGGAGGGCGATGAGTTGGGCGAGGGAGTCGGCCGCGTCGGCATTATCGTCGACGACCAGCACGGACAACGGGGAGGTTGCAGCGATCATGGATCGTGCCCGTAACCAAGGGTCAAATCACGGTGGGCGATGGACGATGGGTGTGAAGTAAATTTTGAGAACGGCCGATCCGGGCGGCAAGAGGCAATCCCATGAGCCGCCGGTATCATGACGGGACCACCGAGGGCGGGCGATGACGGAAGCGGAGTGGCTTACGTGCGGGTCATCGCTGGCCCTGTTCGGACCCATCGGCGGACGACGCTCGACAGGAAGCGGCGGCGGCTCGGCTGCGCATTGGGACGGCACATCTGGCCGGCCCTTCACGATGACCGGAGTCGGGCGGCCATCGAAGTCGCCGAGCGGTTCGCCGACGGGGCGGCCACCAAGGCCGAACTCGCGGCCGCACGGGCGGTCGTGGTGAACGGCCGGAATTACAGCCGCAGTCGGAATGGTAAGAAGCCGTGACACAGGTTCCGAAACTGCTCGAAATCGAGGCGTTTCGGAGCCTGCATTACAGCTTCTCACGAGTGTTACGGTACCGCTGTAAGTGTTTGGGCGGCCCGCCGTTCGGTCCGTGGATGGGCTGTGCCAGCGGCCGGTGTAGGAGTCTAGGGAAGGCGCACCCATCGACGGCCACGCGACGGATGCGCCGATCTGGGAGGACGCCGCGGAAGCCATGAACCGCGTGGGGCACCCGTGGCACGCGGAGCTGGGTTGACAGTGCTCCGCGGCCCGGTGCGTTTTCGGCCGATTACCCTCGCCGCTGCCTGTCGGGCGAAGAAGCTCGTCAAGATTCCAAAAGCCATTTACGACGAGCGTGCTTTCGACCGCCTGCCTTCCTCGCGGATGCGTTGCAGGACGCCGGGTGTGAGGACGAGGACGTGTTGGGCCACTGTCGGGGCGACGGGCCGCACGTGAGGGGATGCCGGGTCGACGGCGTGCTCGGGAAGGGGTGGGGGAGTGGAAACCGCGGCCAGTACTTGACAAACGCCGAGGGGACGAAGTAAGAGGCCCCCGGTAAAACGGCGGCCCGACCGAAAGGGAATCGCCTCCCACTCCCGCCGGTTAGTAATCGGTCGGCAGGTCGCCGGCGTTCGGGGTGAGCGTCCGCCACCAGACGGTCAGCGGGTCGACGTTCTGGTTCATGTTTCGCACGCTCCCGTCGCCCATGCTGACGAGGAGGACGCCCGTGTGCGAGCCGGACGCGAGGCCGCAGTTCGCCACCGGCTTCGGGGCGATCTGGAATTTCGCACTCGCCGCGATGTACCCGCTCTGCGAGTCCCCGATGTTCGACCAGTTGGCCGCCGCCGGGTCGGACGGGCCGACGCCGAACACCGGCGTGTACGAGTTGTTCCACGCCCCGTGCGGCCACAGGTTATACCGGTTGTTCGTCGCCCCCGTCCCGTTGACCGCGCACTGGGACAGCTTCTCGGCGTACATGACCGTGTTCGACGTGCCGTCGCTGAACGTGTACGCGAGGCTCGGCTTCCCCGCCCCGATCAGCCACAGGCTCGCCGGGATGGTCGTGGACGGGACGCCGAACACCTGGAAGTTCATCCCGTAGGACCCGGACGCCCACGTCCCCTGGCCTAAGCCGTCCCCGTACAGGGGGTCGGACGGGCAGGCCAGCGTCTTGATTTTCGCGTTCCGGCCGAGGCCCGTGTTCGCCGCCCCGGTCTGCAAGTTGATCGGGTAGCCGAACGACTTGTACACGTTGTCCTGCTCCATGAACGGGAGCAGGGAGACGAACCCGTGCCACTTGACGTTGGTCCCCCCGGAGTCCCCGTCATACTGCGACGGGAGCCGCTCGAACGTGCTCTGGTGGGTGTGGGCGGCGGTGCCGATCTGTTTCAGGTTGTTCGAGCAGGTGCTGCGGGCGGCCGCCTCGCGGACCTTTTGGACGGCCGGCAGGAGCAGGCCGATGAGGATGGCGATGATGGCGATCACGACGAGCAGTTCGATGAGAGTGAACCCACGGCGGGTTCGGGGAGGCAAGCGGTCAGGCACGGAGGGGTCCTTTGGGGCGAGGTGAGTCCGGCCGCCGGCCTCGGCACGGTCGCGTCAGCCCCAACGGTCGGAGATGTGAACGTAACGGCTTCCTATCGCCTGGTCAACGCCTAAACTATAGCCGGATATGAACTTAAGATAATCCGAGTGACATTCTGTGCCCAGGCCCGTAAGGATTATCGGATGTACACGGGATAAGAGTAGTGCTCCGGCGAGGGTAAGATCGGACTGGCGGATAGAGTGGCGTGTCCCAACAGGGCATCGCCGAATTGCTTTTGCCCCGCCTGCCGCGTTACCGCGTGCTCATTTTGCAATGCGCCGAAAAAACGCGAAGGGGGCTTTTTCAAAAGTGCCGGAGAAGGAAACTACGGCCGGTTCGTAGTCGCCCGAAACCACTCCAATGATTTTGTTGCAGGATCGGGTGCCTGCGTCCGATGAGCAAGGCAGTAGTAGGGCAACGGATCGGACCTGGGCAGTATCACATACGAGCCGGATCCCCGGATCCTCAGCGTGCGCGCCGCGACCGCGCTGATGTTTGCCGCCTACTTGCGACGGCCTGTCATCGTCGTCGGGCTGCTGTTCGTGGCGTGGCGCTCGGGGCCGACCCCGAGGCAAGACAGGGTCTGAGGTGTCGCAAAGCGAGCAACCGGTCATATGTCGCCCGGTTGAATCCGCCGGAGGGCGACTTCCAGGGCGTCGATTCTCGCCAGCATGTCTTCCACCGACGCAAGGAGTTGACGCTGCATCCGCATCAAATCCTCGATACGGCTCATCAACGGGTTCTGGGCGGCCGCCGCCGCGTCTTGTTGGAACGGCAACGAACCGACGTTCGGGGCGTTATCGGGCACGGAGGATTCTTCGATCGGTCGAGGCATTGTCGTCGACTCGGTTCCAGGGTTGGGACGGCGGTCGCCGTGGGATCGGCCGCACACTCCGCGGTTCGCGGTGGCGGGGAACGATCCTGCCGAGGCGACCGCCGTGACGCTCCACAGGCCCACCAAAGGGGCGCGACCGTTGGACCGCGCCCCGGCCCGGGGTTACGCCGACTTGAGGGCGATCTTCCGCGGCTTTGCGGCCTCGGACTTCGGGCACGTGATGGACAGGACGCCGTTCGCGAGCGTCGCCTCCACCCGGTCCGCGTCCACCCCGCACGGCAGGGCCGCCCGGGTCTCGAACCGGCCGAACGAGCGGTCGTCGCCCGAACGACCCCGGACCTTCCGCTCGCCGCAGACGATGAGCTCGTCGCCGTGGATGGCGATGTCCACGTCCTGCTCCGTCGCCCCCGGGACGTCCATCTCGAAGTGCACGGCGTCCGTCGATTCCCACAGGGCCGGCCCACGGGTCGGCCACCCGCGGGCGGCGACCCCCTCGAAGAGTCGGTCGAGCACGGGGCTGAGGCGGTTGGCCGGGGCGAACGGGGCGTCGTTGGCGAGAAGGGACAGCATGATTAACCTCCTTCGAGCGTGGTCGGGCACCGCGGGGATACGGGGCGGCGGTCGGTGCCCGACGGGAATCCCCGCCGCCCGCACCAAAAAATGCAAGGAGCGTGCCCGCGGCGGCGACCGGGCGGAAGTCGAAATGCGACTTGGAAATAAGGCAAACAGTGCGAAATCGGGCCACCGCGAGGAGTGCCAGTTTGGCAGCGGAGGGCCATAGAAATTCGGTCAACTTCGTCTTTACGGCCCTGGATGCTGGGTGGATCCAGACGGGCGTGTTGGCCGTTCGGCAAACACGATCTCGCCGCGGCCCCTCACCCCTTCCCGAGCACGCCGTCGACGACCCGGCATCCCCTCAC
The DNA here is from genome assembly GCF_008254045.1 of Limnoglobus roseus. GTDB lineage: Bacteria > Planctomycetota > Planctomycetia > Gemmatales > Gemmataceae > Limnoglobus > Limnoglobus roseus. The sequence continues at coordinate 8,584,363 of NZ_CP042425.1, forward strand.
ATGCGGCCCCGTCGCCGCGGCAGTGTCAGCTATCCTCTGCACACTCTGAGACATCCACGGTGTAGCCACCTTGGAACTGGATGCGAACGGAGTGGTACAAGCCCTTAAGATCGAGGGCCGTGCACGCCTGGAGCAATCCATCCCCGGCGAGGGGCTGTTCCAAGAATTCGAAGCCGTGGTCCTTAAAGAGATGTCATTGTCTGAACGAGATTCCACCCCGGCGGGAGCCTGTTGAACGGCTCGAACGCAGAACTTGGGAGGGCGCGCGGTAACCTCGTCGAAGTTTTCCCGGCCTACGCGCCAACGCACGCGCACTCGTCGACGTGGCTCACGACCTCCCGGACGGTCGGGAGTCGGGTGCCGGACAGGAAGAACACATTCCGGTCGTTCCGGAACACCTGGAACTCGCCCTCGATCCCATTCAGGACCTCGACGCGCGTTCCCGGGCGGTACCGGAACGTCGCAGCCACCGACCGTGCCAGGCCCCGGGTGAACGGGCAGTGCGGGCACCGGTAGATCGTGATGTTCGTCATGACGCTTACACTCCGTGCTGGGCACCGCACCCTGAGCAACCGGGGTGCCGCCCTCGAACCTGCCGCGCGGGTTTGACCCGTCCTGAACTTTTCCGCGATTCCCCGCCCCGGCGGCGGCAGTGCGAGGAGTTCTGTGCCCCGGCGCGAGGGGTGTAAACGAAGGGCATCATCCCCCTCGATCGGGGCGAGGGGTCAACTCCGCGTTTGCGAGAACGGAACGGCATTCGATTGCACGGCGGTCGGCGGGGGCGGCGGTTCAAGGAGGCGAGTTCATTAGCCGGCGGGCCTCGCGGGTGCGGGCGGCCCGGGCGAGTACGCTGAGAACCATGGCGGTATCGTCCTGCTTCCCCAAGTGGAACGGGATGTGGACCCACGCCACCCCAAGAGGGTCGGCACCGGCCGCGGCTTCCGTGACCGGGCGGTGGTTCGATGCCGCGAGGTTTGCGGCCAACTCCCACCCGTCCATCCCGGGCATGTGGAGGTCCAGCAAGACGACATCCGGCCGGGCTTCAACGGCGAGGGCGATCGCGTCCGCCGCACTGGCGGCGGTCCGCACGGCGTAACCGTGACGGGTCAAGCAGGCGGCAAGCGAGTCCGCGGCGTTCCGGTCGTCGTCAATGATCAGAACGGACAGGGGGACGGGATCGGTCAAGGTAACGGTCTCTCGGGACGATAGTCGAGGGCGGGCTACGGGTTTGATCGCGGACCCGCGACGTGGCCACGGCGGAATTCGGGGGGAACGACCGACACCGCCAAGCGGTGACCGGGCGTCACTCGAAACAGGGTCCGGCAGGTGGCGCACCGGGCTGTTTGCCCGACGAGGCGAGCGGGGACGCGGTAAGACTGGCGGCAGGTCGAGCAGGCGATGATCACGGGCGGTTTGGGCACGGGTCGAATCCCGTGGGGTGGTATGGCAGGGCAACCCACTGTAAGACACTCGCCATTCGGAGTCAAATGAGTTTTGGAAAGTAAAGAACAACTCGGCGTGAAGGCTTACGGACGGGGTACAATCCACCGCACCCGTGTCCGGCTTGGCGGCCGGTGGTGCAGAGATGTTCAAACGAAGCAGGAGTTAGGATGCCGACGCCCGGCCTACCACCCGTCAAGAAAGCACACACGCCGACCCCCGGCGATCCGCCGCCCAAGAAACGGCGTGCCGTGATCGTCGACGCCGTTGGAACGGCGAGAACGGTCCACGGCGGCGAGGGCCAGCCCTTCGATCTCGACGCGGCGTTCAGCGCGGGCGCGACCCTCGTGTCCGGCCCGCACCCCATCGGGATGGCGGGGAGTTTGTTCCTCATCGTCCAGGAACCGTAGGCTCTCGCTCACCCCACCTTCACCGTCGTGACCAACTCGCCGTCCGCGCCCACGGCCCACTCGATGTCGCCGCGTACGCCATCAACTCCCCCGCGTACCGGACTTCCTCGCGACCCGGAGGCACCGGCGTACACCGACTGAAAGCGATCACAGAAGCGGCCGCGGAACGCCCAGGCGACTGAGGCCGAAGTCGAGGGCTTGGCTGCCCGCGTCGAGCGGGAGATTCAGGTTCGCGGCGGGGCGCGGCCGACGGCGAAGTGGATCAGCGAGATCGTCGCGATGCTGGGCTGGGTGCCGGGGGAGCGGTGAGTTTACGGCGGCCGACTTTAATCACGATGTGCGGCGGCTAAGATACCCTTGTTGACGCACTCGGACCCCGTGACACCAGCTGCCAAGCAGGTCACGGGGTCCGGTCGTTGGTATCGCGCCGCCGTCGCAGACTCAAACCGATTTTCGACGGCAGGGCGGACGAGAAAGAGGTTGCGGTCAGATTGCGGGTTTGGTGCCGCGGAAGTATCGGACGATGGCGATAAGGGTGGACGCCCCGAGGAAGGCGACCAGAGTGCTTTCGACCAGCCCGGCCTCCGTCTGGACGATGAACCCGAACAGGAACCCGCCGACGAGCGCCCCGATCAGCCCCATGGCCAAGTCGCCAATCAGCCCGAACCCCTCGCCCTTCATCACTCGCCCGGCCAGGAAGCCGGCCACGAGGCCCACGACGACCCAGGCGATAATGCCGCCGGGGTTCAGAACGATCTCCGCGATGAGCATGACGCACTCCGAATAGGTTTTCGCACGAACGGGTCGAGCACCCGGCTCGCTGGGTTACAACTTCGCAGCCTGAACACCTACGACATTTCACTGCTAGTCCAATGCCGAGACCGCCTAGTTTTCATCCGCTAGCCCCGCCCGCTTGATGCTCGGCCCCTCTTTACCGAAGAAGATCCCGGGCAGCGACGGACCGCATCACGGCCAGGTCTGGCCTGCCCATTTCAACTTCCCGCCGTCCGTCCGATGCTGATCCGCCACCCGCCGAAGTGCAGGGTGCCGAGTTCGTCGTCCTTCCGGGACGGCACGAAAACGCCTGGGACGAAGTGGTAGACGACATGCCGCCCTTCCTTGGTGTGGGCGAGCACCCCGGCCGCCCTGAGCACGCCCAGGTGGTGCGAGACGTTGACAAAGGCCCCTCTGATCCGCCGCGCGAGGACGCCGACGGTACACGGGCCACTCTGGGCGATCTCGTGGACGAGTTGGATGCGAGTGGCTTCCGACAGGGCCGTGAGTTGCTCGGCCAACGTGCGGGCGGCTCGGGGTTCGGTCATGGGGTTCGGGGGCGGGACGGGCGAATGGAGGGCGACCGCAGGACCTTACCGACCCACGGGGTAGAGGGCAACCCGAACGTGCCAAGGGCCGTCGACGACTTTTTACCCTCCACCCGGGCTCGATTTCCGGCCCACCATGGAGGGGGAGGGGCGGGCCCCATGCCCGTGAGGCCCGCCCATCGCCTCGGGTATGCCCGGGTGCGACAGGGGCGGGGTATAGCCCGCTCACCGTCCCGCCGCTGTCAGGAGTTGCCCGTTTTTTGGATGGAGCTGGAGTATTCAGGATCTCCTCCTTCCGGCCGTCCCGGCGACGGGGCTCGGCGTGCCCGCGGTCGTGGCAAGCGATCCCGAAGGCATGGTCATTTGTCCGCCGCGGCATACGTTGGCAAGGCCGAGGGCAACGAGCCTAGCATGGGGGACGCCCCAACCCCTTCCCCCGCTCGGTGACCCGCATGCGCGTCTTGATCGTCGATGACAACCGGGACGCGGCCGACAGCCTGGCCACCCTCCTCGGCCTCTGGGGCCACGCCGCCGAGGTGGCCTACGACGGCCGGGCCGGGTACGCGGCGGCCGTCGCCCGGCCGCCGGATTGCGTCGTGTCGGACATCGCCATGCCGGGCGTCGACGGGTACGAGTTGGCGGCACTCGTGCGGGCCACCCCGTCCCTGCGGCGGGCGCGTCTGGTGGCCCTGACGGCCTACTCGGACGCCGACCGGGCCGCGAAAGTCGCGGCCGCCGGGTTTTCCCACCACCTGACCAAGCCCGTCGACCTAAACCGCCTGCGGGAGGTGTTGAGCGTGTTGGACAGAATCGAGAACGCGGCCGAGCGGGCCGCGGCGTTGGCCGAGCGGAACGCCGCCCTCGCCGCCCAGACGCACGAGTTGGCCCAGCGGAACGTCGAGCTAGCCGGGGCAACCAAGGACCTGATCCAGGAGGTCCAGGTCGAGGTCCGAGACCTTAAGGACGAGGTGGTCGACTTGAAGGCCCAGGTCACGGACTTGGTCCAGAAGCAGCACGGCGACCAGCCGCCCGCGGGGGAGTGACGATACACCATGGCGGACCCCGGGCGTGTCTGGCCGAGCGAGAGGTCAACGGGTCAACGGGGTGGCGGTTCCAGCGTATCGCCGTTCGTCTTGAGTTTGGTCAGTGGCGCACATTCGCAGGTGGTGTGGGTAGGCAATACTCCTCGGGCACTGGCCGCAGGATCGGCACATGACCACCCGATCCGCCCTCGGACTTTCGGACGCTTTGCGGCTCACCGAACCATAGGTTGACGTGCTCTTCTGGCACGCCAGGCTCGCCCTCAGCGCCGACAACGACCGCGAGCCGACCGTCAAACTCGACGAGATCACCTTTCCGCCACGTTGCCATCTGTGTTTCCTCTGCCGCCGAACAGTGTATGAGCCTGCGCCGGCGAATCGTTACACCGGCACTCGCCCCGCCAGATTGGAGCGGGGTGCGGGCTGCGGCGGTTCACGGGCACGTCACCCACTTGGCACTCGCCGCGGACCACGACTGCGGCCGGAGTCGATCGGCCGAACCCCGTCGTCGGGACCGCGATCGGGCGGCACGGTCAGGATACGCGATATAGCCGATCGGGCGGCCGATTGAGGGAGGAATTGCGGTGCCCGGACCAGTCGGCTCCTCAGGACTCCCTCGCCGCCGATTGCTCGGCCAACGCCGCGAGGTCGCCTTCGATCCCGCGTAAGAGTCGGAGGTTCTCCTCGTGGAAGAGCCGCAGTGACTCGTACACCCGCCCCACCATCTCCTGCTCCTCCACCAGGGCGGCCGTGACGGAGGCGAGGGAGGCCTCGGCCCGGCGCTTCAGGTCCGCGCTTTCCTTCACCAACTCGTCGTACCGGGCGCGGAGCAATTCCAGGGACTCTCTCGGCGAGGGTGCGGCCACGGGCAAATCCTAAAATGCCTCTATCTTACACCCGATCGACTCGCGCACCACCGCGGAAGGGCCCGGACTCGTCAAGCAAGGTGCGAACGACCGCGTCCGAATCCTACTTGCTCCCCGCCCCGTCGGCCGTTATCGTCAGCCGTCGGGGCGTGCCTCTCGCCCACGCTTCCTTACCTACCCGCGAGCGTCGCGCGGGGCTGTGAACGTCAGAACCCATGACCGAACCCCGAGCCGCCCGCACGTTGGCCGAGCAACTCACGGCCCTGTCGGAAGCCACTCGCATCCAACTCGTCCACGAGATCGCCCAGAGTGGCCCGTGTACCGTCGGCGTCCTCGCGCGGCGGATCAGAGGGGCCTTTGTCAACGTCTCGCACCACCTGGGCGTGCTCAGGGCGGCCGGGGTGCTCGCCCACACCAAGGAAGGGCGGCATGTCGTCTACCACTTCGTCCCAGGCGTTTTCGTGCCGTCCCGGAAGGACGACGAACTCGGCACCCTGCACTTCGGCGGGTGGCGGATCAGCATCGGACGGACGGCGGGGACGTGAGCTACGTCATCGCCCGGGACGCGCCTCGCCCGCGTCGAAGATCTGCCCTTCGGAAATCACACCAACTTCCGGGCGAGTTCCGGGTCGGCGTCGAGGATCTGCTCGACCGTCACGGGGATGATGGCCCGCTTCGCGCTTCGCAGGAAGCGGTCGATCTCCCGTCGGGCATCGCTCGTGTACTCGAACCCGACCATGAACCCCTTCGGCCGGTTCTCGCGGACCATCACGGCTTCGAACTGGTCGACGTCCGGGCGGCCGATCTTGTCCGTTTGTTTCACCTGGATCGGATACCAATTGTCGAAGATCGTCATCTGCCGCGGCTTCTTCGCCTTCTTCGGCAGGGCGTGCGTCGGGTAGATGCGACCGTCGATGCCCTTGTCCCCGACCTTCGCCCGGTTGGGGACGCCACCGAGCGAGATGACGGCCCAGTTCTCGAACTCGAAGGGCGGCATCCGGCGGAGCGCGACCGGGTCGAACTCCATGCCGATGACGCGGAAGTCCCGATCTTCCTTCAGGTGGCAGACGCTGGTGAGCCGATCGGCCATGACCCGGCACGCCGTCGGGGAGACATCGATGCCAATCCACCGACGGCCGAGGTTCTGGGCTGCGACCAAGGCTGTGCCGCAACCACAAAATGCGTCAAGGACGATGTCGTCGGGGTTTGAACTCGCCTCAATGATCCGCTTGAGGAGTGGGAGCGGTTTCTGGGTCGGCCACCCGATCCGCTCCTTCGCCCCGGCGTGGAGGCGGATATCCGTCCACACGTCCTGCAACGGCACGCCCGGCATCTCGTCGAGGTATCGTTTGTAGACCGGCATCCCGGTCTTGCGGAAGACGATCCGGCCTTCTTCCAGGAACTGGTCCATCTTCTCACGGGAGTAAGCCCAGTGCCGGCCCTTGTACGGCAGCATCCCGTGCCACTCGTAATCCACGTCGCCGCCGCCCTTGTTGGCGGTCAAGTCGCTGAGCCGATACCGCCTGCCAGTGCCCTCCTCCGTGTACCGGTAGTTCTGTTCGACGTAGTCCGGCTCGAAGGGGCCGTACTTTGGGTTCCAAGTGTAGGCCTTGGATCCGGTGTAGAAGAAGATGGCGTCGTGGCCCCGGCCGTAGCGCACGGCATCGTTCTTGGCCGAGAACCGCTTCCACACGATTTCGTTCTGGAAGTTGTTCTCGCCGAAAATCTGGTCGAGCATCACCTTGACGTAGTGGCTGGCGTGCCAATCGCAATGATAATAGAAACTGCCGGTCGGCTTGAGGACGCGGGCCAGTTCCAAGCACCGTGGCCGCATGAAATCGATGTACGCCCCGGTCGATCCGTGTCGGTCGTCGAACGTGCGCAGTTCCTTCTTGTCGCCCCAGAACACTTCGTAGTTCCGATCGCTGTTGAACGGCGGGTCGATGTAAATGAGGTCGACGGACTTATTCGGGATCCCCTTCAAGACATCGAGGTTGTCGCCCAGGAAGATGCTTTGGGCGTCCAAGGTGGACGAGAAGAGGTTGCGGGCGGGCTTGGCCGTGAGGGATTTCTTGGAAGGCATGGGGACGGTCGGATCAGGGGGTGCGGCGACCGTGCCGGGAGTGGTAGTTGGGAAAGCGATGATCGAGGAGGGGAAGACCCAAGGCAAGAAGAATCTGGGATTCTTGAGAGCGTATGAACTAACGTGCAGAACTGATTATTCGCTCACTAGTAAGACCGGCCAATCTCAATCTGGAACGTAATTTCGCCCTGATTCGATGCACTCCGAGCACAGGCGTCTGCGACTCAGATCCCAAGGCGACGTATCATTTCGCGAGATGGAGCCGGCTCTCGGCGGAACGGCGACCCTTGTCCCACCCCGTTCCCCGCAGTTCGATCGCCAAGTTTGCCGTTAGCCCTGTGCGAGATGATTGGATCGGCGATCCCGTTGCCCCCGCACTCGGCACGGCTGGCCCGCGTACTCCTGAAGCGACTCGATGAACGCCTGGAGGTCGGCGGCCGTCACCCGGACGAACCGCGGCTTGGTCGACTCGTTCAGGCGGACGGCCCGGAGGCGGCCGGCGGCGATGTAGTTCTGGACCGCGGCTCCCGTCAGCCCGCCCAGCCGCGCCCCCGCCTCGGCGAGCGTGTACAGCCGCGGGCCGTCGGCCGGGGTCACAATCGGCAGTGGGGCCAGCGGTTCCGCGCTCGCGGCGGGCAAGGTCGGGGTTGCGCTCATACGTCACGTCCTGTTGAAAGATTCTGGAAGCCACCGCAAGCGTTTGCGGTGGGCGGAGGGTGATCTCGCCCCGTGCCGGGCGACACCGCAAGCGATTGCGGTGGGAGTGCAGTCTCAGCACACGGCCGGTTGAGTGAACGCTTCCCCGGTCTGCCAGTGCCACCGGTCCACCTGAGAACCGCTCGGGCCGTCATCGCCCGCGAACCCGGTCGCCAGTTCGACCGCCGCGACGTCGACCGGCGCGAGGTGTTCGAGGTCAAGGTCGTCGTTCAGGCCGTTGGGATTCAGGAGGAGGGGCGGCCGGCACGCGGCCACGCAGCACAGTTCCTGGATCCGCCCGGCCGTCGCGCCCAGGAACGCCGCCGCCGACACGCTTCGCGCGACCGGCGTTTCGCCCGGAGTGGCCGCGGCCGCCGGCGTGACCGTGAACGGCACGACGAACGCGCCGCCGGCGTCGCTCAGGTGGAACGTGAGTTGAGCGTGGACCGCGGGGCCGAACCCGTTGGCCGTGACGAATGTGAGCAACTGCTCCACGCATGCGGCGGCGCGGCGGGTGAGTTGGTCCGGGGTCATGTCGGCTCCTGGGGCGGTGAGGGTCGTTGAGATTCCGGGGTGACCACCGCAGACGTCTGCGGTGGTCACCCGCCGGGGTTCGGGTGGTACCCGCCGAGGGCCCCTGGCCCGGTGATGCCGTCGATCGGCAGCGGGTTCGTCGGGTTCGGCGGGGGCGTGGCGACCGCGTCACCGTCGCCGAAGAGGGTGGTCGGCTTGGCCTTCCGGAACCCCCACCAGATGATGTCGCGGGCGACCGTCGCTCCCGGCAGGCCGTCCGGGTACTGCCGCTGGACCGTTCGGACGATCTGCGGGGGCAGCAGGTCGAACAGCTTGGCCGCGTTGGCCGCGAGGATGTCGTACTGGTACGAACCGGCTTTCACGTACCGGATCGCGCCCGTTTCCGGGTTCGTGACGACCTCATCCCCGAGGTAATCCACGCCCGTCAGGACGTAGTTCGGATCTTCCGGGACCGGGTCGGGAATCTGGGGCGGCACGCCCCATCGGGTGGCCGACCAAATGACACTCATCTGTGTCTTCCCGTTGTTGATTCGCACCAGGCAGGACGGCGCACGGTTCCCGTCCGTATGCTGCGGGCCGGCGGAGGCATAACTCTTCAGGCCCGTCGTGTGACTGATCTTCAGCCGGATGTTGTAAGCCGTGTACGGGTTCGGGGAGTCAACGGGGTCCGGTTTGGTCGGCGTGGCCGAGGTGCCGGTGATCGGGTTGGAACCGAACGCGCCGAAGGACGTGTCGGCCGACGAACCTCCGCCGCCGGGGATCGGGCTATAGTCGGCCAGAACGGCCAAGGGCACCGCCCCACCGCCGGGCGAAGTTGAGAGGTTCGGGAAAAAGAAGTCGCGAATGAACTGCTCGGACTCCAGGTCGATGATTTGGCTGTTCGGACCAACCGTTATGGTCGTGCTGCCAACGCCACCGCCGCCGGCCGTCGGGCCGGCTGTCGGCGTCTGAGCGGAGCCAGTAAGGGCGCTTGCTGGCTGGCCTTGAGGGCGAGGCGGTCGGGTGGTGCTGGTGTCTTTCCCGGCCGACGCCACCGGGTCAGCCAAACTCGCGCACGGCTCTTGGAACGCGGCTCGCTCGATGTCGTCCTTCTGCTTCTCGTAAAGCGGTGGCACGAAGGCCGGGCTACCCGGCCCCTCGAACCCGTACCCGTCGAACAGGTCCGCTCGCAACTTACCGGTGGTGTCGTTGAACTTCTGGGGGTCGGCCTGAATGGTCTGTTGGATTTCCACCACGTTGTCCATGACCCCGACCCGGATGCGCGTGGACAGGATCGGCGCAGTTTTGCCGTCTCGCACGACTTCGAACTTCCGCGAGATGTTGGTGATGATACGAAGCGCCTTCACGAGCAGGGCCGACCGCTTGACGCCCTTGGCCCCCTTCATCCGCACCATGCCCACCGCCTGCGCCGCCGCGTTGTTGCCCGGGTTGTGGAAGATCAAGTCGGCCTCGCACTCCGGGGCGTCGTCCGTCGGCCGCGTGTCGAACTCCTTCTCCGTCCGCGTGTAGGCGAGAACCAAGTTCCGCGCGTCCACGAACCCGTGCTCAATCGGCTCGATGAGCTGATACCCGTCCCGCGTGCCGTTGAGGTCGGCTTCGTCGAGGATCTGCCACACGCGCTTGTTCCGGGCCATGTCGGACCGGATCGCAATCAGGCCGTCCGTGGTGAGGGTGCAGTACCCGCGGCGGTCGTACGTCTCCCGCTGGCGGAACGTGTGCGAGAGGATGACCCGCTTCGGATCCGTCGTGCAAGCGAGCGTGGTGGCCTCGATCTCGACCTCGATTTCAATGCACGCCTCGGCGATCGCGATCACCGTAAAGCCCTTGCACTCGGGCCCGTTCGCGATGTCCAAATTCCTGAGCGGGTCGTTGGGGTTGTCCGGGTCACCGACCTCGACCACGACCGTCCCGAACGGGGCGTACAGGAAGTACCTCCGGTGCCGCATGAGTTCACTTTTCATGCGGCCGAGCGTCTCGGCCGGCGTCTCCCCGGAGATGGCGGGCGGCAACCCCTTGGCCAGCGTGCCTTTGACTTTCAAGCTGTGCCTCGTCCCGATCACGTTCATCCCGGGCGGGTCCAAGTACGGGCCGGGGTGGTACTGGCTGACCGTGTTTGCGAGTACGACCGAACCAAACTGGAATTGGACCGATGACGTTGCCGCCATGATTCACCCCTCTAGTAACTCCTACACATTGCCCACTACACAAATTCCTGCGACACTGAGAGAACCTCCGAGGGCCTCCCATGCCGAGCTTCAACGGCGACCGCCGCGATGACTACGAACCGCGCCCCCGGACAGCCTCGCCCAACAACGGTTTGATCCTGGCCGGCCTAGTCGCCGGCTTGAGCTGCGGCGTAGTCGTGCTGCTCGGCCTCTGGATGTTCCGCCAGCCGCAGATGAGCCAGGAGCGGCTCCGAGCTCGTGAACAGGCCGAGGAACACGAAGATCGAATCCGACAATACGAGCGGGCCGGCGTCAACAATATCGGCGAGGCCGGTCGGAAGCTCGTGGAACAAACGGAGGAAGAAGAACGACAACAGGCGGCAGGCGAAAACCCGAAACCTAAGCGGGTTAATCCCCCACACAACGGCAAGGGTGCGCACCATCCATAGGTCACTTTTTGCCGCCCTTTTCGAGTTCGTCCCGACGCTTCTGGGCCTCCGCTTCCTCTTTTTCAATTTCTTCGACCAGCTTGCGGCCTGCCTCGCCGATGTTGTTGATCTTGCCCGTCTCCTGCCCTTCAACTGCGCGATTCAGCAGGAGGTACATTTTGTTCAGCGGCACGTTGATGTACGCGATGAGGTCGTTCTTCAGCCCGGCGACATAGTTATCCATCCGGCCCCAGAAAATTTCGGACTCCTTCTCGCTGTCCTTTTTTTTCTGCTGACTCTCCATCAAGAACTCGGCTGAAGCCGCAAGGCGGTCGCCTTTCTCGCGGGACCGGATGCCCTCTGAGGCGTCTTGGATCGCCGACACGCGGGCCATGAGGCCCGAGAACTGCGCGAAGCTCCGATTCATCTCCGTGAGCTTCCGACTGCTCTCCTCCGTCTCCTCTTTGAACTTCCCGAGCTTCTCGGCCGCGCTCATCAACAAATCTGTCGCGTTCCCCGCGAAGCCACCGGGCGATCTGACGGGAGCGCCCCCCGGTTTGCCGCCTTCCGCTGGCCCGCCGCTCATCGCCTTCGACAGGGCTGCACCCACGACGGCCCCGATCAGCGTCCCCAGGCCCGGCACGACCGAGCCGACCGCGGCCCCGGCTTCCGCGCCGGCCGCGGTCCCGGCCGCTCGCCCGACGAACTGCCCCACCACCTCTCCCGCCGCCTTGCCGCCGTAGCGGGTGGCCTGCGTCGTCGCCCACTCGCCGGCCTTCCGCCCGACGCCCGTCTTCGTGAGGAAACTGCGGATCGTTCCCCCAGCGGCCTTCCCAACCCGGGAATTGTTCGCCCACCGGGTTGCTTTCCCCATGGCCCATCGCCCGACCCGCGTTTTCCGGAAGGCGTCCGCCGCCCGAGCCATCCGCCCTGGCTTCGACACCGCAGACGTTTGCGGCCCCGCCTGCGAGCCTTTCACCTCACCCGTCTGGGCGGTTTGAATGCGCGACAGTGCTTCCGAAATGATCCTCGCGCTCGCCGCCCCGATCAGTTCCCCGACGCGGCCCCATCGCTCGACCGTTTCACCCTTAATCCCCTGCGTGTCATTCTCCGAGGACTCCCCATTCCGCCCCGTGTTGATCCTCTCGACGGTCGCCGTCAGTCGATCAAGTGCGGCGGCGAGTTTCGGGTCGGTCAACTCGTCCCGTGACTGCGACTTCTCGGCCGCTGGCGCGGCCGGCGTGGCGGGTGGCTGGGAGACGCCGAACGCCTCGTCGAGGTCGGGGTTGTGGCGGGGGTCGTTCACGCTTTGCCTCTCATCAATCGGGCGTGTTCTTGGTCGATGAACCGCGAGTAAGAAATGGCCAGCCCAACGGCCTGCGCGACCGTCACACCGAGGCCCGTCTCAGGGTTAACCGGGGGTAGCCGGAAAACGCACCGAATCAACCGGGCGAGGTGCCTCATGGCCTCATCTCGAAGCGCGACCGCTTCCTCGCGGTCGCTTTCTGTCAAGCCGTGGCCATCTCTGGCGGCAAGTATCGCGTGCGTCCTCACGATCTCTCGCACCAAGCACCGCCACTTCATCCCGCCGTGCATCCTGAACCGCATGTCGATTTCGGTCGGATCAGCGTGAAACTGACGATCGTTCACGACGTACACGAACAAGTTTTCCGTCTGACGGATGCCGAGTAGGCGGCGCAGCGCTCGCCGGATGATTCGCTTCATGCCCCTGAGATGTCCCCGGCGTTTTGGGCCGGCCGCGTGGGGCGGCGTGCGGGCGTTCTGCGCACGAAATCGCGGGGTTTTTGACGGGGGTTGCCCGCTGCCATCAAATGCCATCGTCATGGCGAACGGTCGGTCTCGGTGGCACCGCAGACGTTTGCGGTGTCATCAGCCTCCACCCCTCCCCCTTGAGGGGGAGGGAGATTGATCCGTTCCGAGTCGGCGAGCTGCCAGCAGGGGTAATGGGGAGTTTTGTCGCGTGGTGGGGCGACCTGGCTCCCGGGAGGTCACGGGCGCCACCCGCAGGAAGTGACCGAGTTTTGAGTCGCACCCGTCGGGGCGGGGCCGTGTGGGTCTGGCGTGGGGCGGCGTGGGGGACATCATCTCGACATCAAGGGCCGAAGTGGCTTTTGATCGCGACGGCCTGTGAAGCCGTCGCCACGCCGAGTTCGAAACCCGTGGGTGGACCGCAAACGTGTGCGGTCCACCCCTTCGGAGACGCCCATGAGCACCGTTCCCCCGCCCGCCGACCCCGACGACGGTGGGCGGCGGCGCCCCGGCCGGCCGACGAAACTCACCGACGAACTGTGGCAATTGTTCGTGGAATTGCTCCTGGAGGGCTGTTTCCGCTCGACGGCGTGCCGAAATCTCGGCGTGGGGAAAACGACGTTTACCCGCTGGATGCAAGCCGGGAAGCGGTACCCGCGGGGCCGGTACGGGCAATTTCGGGCCGCGGTCGAGGGGGCCGAGGCCCGGGCGGAGGCGAACGCCCTTCGCCTCATCCTGGCGGCCGGGAAGAAAGACCCCAAGTACCTCGTCTGGTGGCTGGAGCGGAAGTACCCCGGCCGGTACGGTCAGTGCCGCGGGGAGTTGAGCGACCTGAAGCGAAAACTCTGCGAACTGGAGAAGGAAGTGGGCAAGGCCGTCCGCGACTTGGGATTGCCGAACGACGCGATCGGCGAGAGTGACGGCGGGGCGGGGTAAGGTCCGATCGCGTCGGGCGGACCCCGCGACGTGGACAACTCCGGAATGAAACTCCTACCACCTGCGAAGAGGAATTGCTGATGAACGACACGATCCCGCCCAACGATGACGACGGCGATCCCGGCCGGCACGGCCGGCCGACGAAGCTGACCGACGCCCTGTTCCGGGCGTTCGTCGACCTGCTCCTCCGCGGGTCGTTCCGGTCGACGGCGTGCGGAGAACTCGGCGTCGCCCCGGCCACGTTCCGCCGGTGGCTGCGGAACGGCAAGGCGTACCCGGAGGGCATCTACGCGGACTTCCGCCGGGCCGTGGCCGCGGCCGAGTCGCGGGCCGAGCACCAGATGGTCGCGCGAATCGTGGCCGCGGCGGCCGAAGACTGGCAGGCGGCCGCGTGGCTACTGGAGCGGAAGTACCCGCACCGGTACGGCGAGTTGGGGGAACTGAAGCGGGAGGTCCGCGAGCTGGAGAAGAAGATGCGCGACCTCGGGCTCGACCCGCCGAAGAGCGACGAGGCCGAGGATGACGAGCCGACCGGGTGACGGCGGTGTGCGTGTGGAGGTAGATGACCCCGGTCCGCGGCGACGCGATTACGGCTGTCGGCGGATCGACCCGTCGTCCCCGTCGATGAACGGCCGCCGACGGATATCCGGCTGCACGCCCAACGCCGGCGTCCACCGGGCTGGCGGGCACCACCCGCTCAGGTCGAGGTGCTGGCGGAGGTACGGGATCCGAGACGTGCCGTAGAACAACTCCCGCGGGTACATCGACGTCGGCCGGCTCGTCGCCGGGTCGAACAGGCCCGCCGCGACGCACGCCTCTGTGACCAGTTCCGCACAGAAGTACTTCCGCCGCATCGACGGGTCGGGGTTCGCCGGGTCGAAGTTGACGGCGAACGGGCGGCCGAACAGCGGCGTCCGGACCGGCCCCTTCATCCGGAAGATCGTCCCCTCCTTGAACATCCGCAGGCCGGCGAAGTGGCGGCCGCCCGCCGCCTCGGCGAACGCCGTCAGCCGGGCCGACTGGTCGGCCGTCAACGGCACCGCCCGCTCCCGCATCCACACCCGCTTCGTGTCGGCGTAGTGCGTCATCCGGGGGATGAGGTCGAGGGCGCGAATGTACAGGGTGCTGTCGGGGCCGGCCTCCAGCAGGGCGAGGCTGCCGTCCGGCCGGGCGAACACGATGCCGGAGTGGTGCGGGGCGCCGCTGTGGCCGAGGAGGTGCCCGAACCGGGCGATGAACCAGTCCTCGGTGGCCAGGTAGAGGTCGCCGGGCTGGGGGGCGTATTCGCGGGCGGGGAGCCGGAGTTGGTAGTCGATCGCGGCCGCGGGGGCGTAGACGTAACCCGTCGAGGAGGGCGGGGCGGCCGGGGCGAGGGCCAACAGGAGCGCGCACGTGAGCATGTAAGGTCCCGTCCTGGGTTGCGGCAGTGTTGGGCGGGGAAGGATACCCGACGTTCCGCCGCTTCCGGCCTTCCGAATTGCGACTCGGCCCGGGGAACTGAATTCGGCGGGCGGGTTCTCGCGTTTGGCGAGAATCGGTCAGGTGTGCGCGACGCTTTCGGTTCTACCACATGAAGCGTGCGGCCACACCGTGGAGTCCCTCTGAAATCCCATCGGCAGTTCAGTGGTACACGGAACAATCTTGGCCGCCGGTGTTAGGCGGCGCTAATACTGGTACATTTTGTTCGGGGGTGCCCCCCTCGTGGGGCGTTCAAAACCCCGCCGTGAGAAAGTTCGGCGACCGGCTTGTCGCGTCACGTTTGGCTCGCTTCCGAGCGCACGCACGGAGACGGAGTGAGCCGTCCGGTATGTCAGAAAAACCCAGGTTGGCGGCGAAAATTTCGCGGTCAAAGGTGCCCTCCGCCGCCGGTGTGAAATTATCGAGGTGCGCCACCGCGGATGCCGGCGACGAGGTCGAGGTGCTGCAGGAACGCGGAAACGCCCCCGCAAGCCTCGACGGCCTCGGCCACCTGACGCGCTTCCGCCACGCCGCCGCACACACCGACGACGGTGTTGACCAGCGCGACGTTCGACAGGACGGAGGCGAGGTCTGAGGAACGGGTCGGTGTAACGTCCGAGCTCGGCGTGGGGGCGGTCAAGGTCGTCGCCTTCGGCTCAACGGTCCCGCGTGCGGTCGACGGGGCCGGCTTCGTGCCGAGGCCCTTGGTGACGATGCCCCGCTGGTTGTGGACGGACTTTCGGATGGCGTCAGCCGACGCCGTGAGGCCCATCGCCTTGGCCTTCCGGATGACCTCGTCGGCCGTCAGGGTGATGTCGGACGTGAGGATGTCTCGGACGGTCGCGCTAACAGAAACTCGTGACATGGAACGGACTCTTTGGGTAGTACTCGGCCCTCCCCACTGAGAGGGTCCGAGAGGTCATTGAACAGCAGGCCTGATCGCGGGCAATGCGAAGATGCGCAATTTGAACGGGTTGTGAGGTGGTTCGCCCGCTAAAATTCGACCCCAAAGCGAGGAGGTTCGGGACGGAACGCCACCGCAGACGCCTGCACTTCTATCTCCAAAACCCCCGTCAGCACGGGACGGCGAGCACGGCTTGGCGACGCCGGGCCGCCCGGACCATCAGCGCCCCGACGCCCAACGGCACGGCCACCTGGGCGACCTGGGCCCACCCGACCAAGCTCAGGAACGGCAGCGCCCACCCGTCGTGCAACGGGACCGGCAGCCAGGCCACGCCGAGCGTCCAGGTCGATTGGCCCGGGTCGTCCCGGAACTGGATCGCCGAGACGAGCGACCCGGCGACCGTCAGCACCTGGGCGCCCGCGGCCGCGAACCACCACCGGCTCACCCGGCCGCGGACGTACAGCCGGGTGAAAAGCACCGCCAAGAGCACGAACGGTACGAACCGGACGCCCCACGCCAGGCCGTACGCGAGGGCGACCATCGCCGGCCGGGGCAGCAGGTCCGTGTCACCGACGGTCAGCCACGCGCCCACGTTCGCGGCAACGCCGAACGCCAGCACGGTGGCCGCGAACGCCAGCACCGTCGCCGGCAGCGGCAGCAAGCCGAACGCCAGGAGCGGGTGCCGGGACGACCACCGGGCCCGCCGGTAGTCCTCGGCCGCCCGGGCCGCCAGTACGGTCGGCTCCCCTACCCTCGCGATCAACACGTCGTCGGTCATGGTCAACCCCTCCCCGTCCGTGAGATCGTCGGCGTGGTCCCGCAACTCGGCCATCAGCCGCCGGCGGGACCTGGCGGGCACGCCCCGCCGGGCCAACTCGTCGTCCACCCGCTCAGCCCAACTCCGGTTCGGCATGGCCGCCTCCGTTCAACGCGGCGGCGACGGCCGCCGCGACCTGTTCCCACCGGCTCGTGGCCGCGGCGAGCCGCTTCCGCCCGAGCGGCCGGATCCGATACACGACCCGCGTCCGGCCGCCGACGGCCTCGCGGGTGCCGGCGACGAGCCCCTCGGCCTCCAACCGGTGGAGGACCGGGTAGACGCTTCCCTCGCCGAACGCGAGGACGCCCCCGGTCGTGAGGCGGATGCCCTGGACGAGGTCGTACCCGTGCATCGGCTGCCGGGCCAACAGGCGGAGGAGCAGGAGCTCCGGCACGCCGTTGAGGAAGTCGGTGTCCTTGCGAGCAGTTGTCATGGGGACCGTGATACCACGAGCTGCGAGGTATGACAAGCCGAATACATCGAGCCACGAGGCATTGCGGCGGAGACCCGGCGAACTCATCGTGTCAGGCTGAGGAGGTCAGAGTCGGTCGCCCCTCCGATCGCAGGCGGCCTCGACACGAAAAGGTGACGTGGCGTCGGGACAGGATGCCACGTCGAACGGGGAGGGAGAAGAGAAGAAGAAGTCTTCTCTTCTCCCTCCCCGTCACCTCACCCCATGCGTCGGTTCGGAAAAACATCTTGGCATCTTGGCACGTGCCTAGTTTTCAAGGGTTTATGTCGTGCGGTATCTTGGCACGTTGGGTACATGCCAAGTTGCTTGGGTGTATCGTGGCGTGAGGGTCAGGCGGCTTTCGCGACGGTCTGTTGATGGGCGTCGATCATGGCGAGGATCGCCTTCCGAATGTAGTCCGGCAGGTCAGGCCATGCCGTGGTGACTTTCGACAGGTCGGGACATGTGGGAGGACATGTGGCCTCGACGGGCGTGCGTTTTCCCTTGAATTTCAAGGTATTCCGCTCGGCACCCCGGCCGGCTGTTAACCGGCGGGTCGTAGGTTCGAATCCTACCGGAGGAGTTCGTCAGGCCGGTCGCGGAACTTTGGACCGGCGGGTTAACGGAAACGGCCGAGAGCGGGTGCTCTCGGCCGTTCGCATTTCCCGGCTTGTTTCCAAGCCTTTCGCGCGTTTATCAAGTCTCGACCAGAGTCTCCAGTTCGCAAATCGCAATCGAGGGTGCGAGGCGAAACGCTTGGGTTCGTCTCGCACCCCGAGACGAACGGAGAAAAACTCTCACACTATCGGGTTAACTGTACCCTGGAGTTAACTGAAAACGCCGGCCATGCCAGAAGATGACGCGAGGTGTCCAAGCATCAACCGAGAGACTGGGAGCGAAGTGGTATCAGGTCCTGACCGGCCTCATTGGCGGACGGCATGGGTAGTCCGGGCGGGACTCAATCCCTCAGGCACGTGGTCAACAGGTGCAGCCGTTATCGACACTATTTGCAACTTCCGTCAAGGATCTGCCGTACCCGAGCAGCCAAGGCGGCCGGGGTGAACGGCTTCTGAAGGAAGTGCACGCCTTCCACCGCCACCCCGTGCCGGAGCACCGCGTCGTCCGTGTACCCGCTCATGTACAGCACCCTGATGCTGGGGTACCGGACAATTACCTGTTCGGCCGCCGCCCGCCCCCCGGCTCCGGGCATGACCACGTCGGTCAACAGTAGGTCGACCGGCCCCGGATGCGTCGCGGCTGTTGCAACCGCCGCCGCTCCGTCGGCCGCCTCCAGGACCAAGTACCCACACCCTTCCAATACCGTCCGAACGAAGGCGCGAACGCGGTCCTCGTCCTCAACCACGAGCACCGTCTCCCGCCCTTGGGCGGGAGGCCGGAGACCCGGCTTGATGGCCTCGTCCGGAGCCACCGCCGCCTCTGCCGCCCCCGGCAGGTACACCTCGAACGTGCTCCCGGCCCCGACGGCCGATCGCACCCGCACGTGCCCGCCGGCTTGTTTGACAATCCCGAAGACCGTCGCCAGACCTAGCCCCGTCCCCTTGCCGACCCCCTTGGTGGTAAAAAACGGTTCGAAGATGCGGGCCTGGACCTCCGGCGGCATCCCACACCCGGTGTCCGTCACAGTCAGAACGGCGTGCGGCCCCGGCCGGGCGTCCGGATGATCCGCGGTCTCGCCGGCCGCCACCACAGCGTTGCGGGTCGTGACCGCCAACCGGCCTCCGGTCGGCATGGCGTCCCGGGCGTTGACGCACAGGTTGACCAAAACCTGTTCCACCTGTCCCGCGTCGGCCAGGACCGGCCACAACCCGCGGGCGAACGCGGTCGTGAGCCGCACGTCCTCCCCGATGAGGCGGCGAATGAGGCCGGCGAGGTCGCCCACCACCGTGTTCAAATCGAGGACCCGGGGTGCCGGTACCTGTTGTCGGCTGAACGCCAGCAGTTGTCGGGTGAGGGCGGCCGACCGCTCCCCGGCCTTTTGCACCTCGTCGAGGGGCAGCCGAGACGGGTCGTCCGAGGGAAGCTCTTCGAGCAGCAGGGCAGTGTACCCGTTGATGACCGTGAGCAGGTTGTTGAAGTCGTGCGCCACGCCGCCCGCGAGTTGGCCGAACGCCTCCATCTTCTGGGCCTGGCGGAACTGTGCCTCCAGGTTGTACCGCGCGGTCACGTCCTGGAGCGACCCGCGGACCCGCACCACACGGCTGCCTTCGACCACCGGCCGGCACGTCGCCCGCACCCGCTTCTTCTCGCCCGTGACGGCGGTGAAATCGAGTTCCAGGTCGTAGGGCGTGCCGTGCTCGATGGCGGCCTGGACCGCCACTTCCATCCGCCGCCGGTCCTCGCCGGCGAATCGATCCAGCCCCGCGGAGACGGTGGGCGGGGCGGTCGGGTCCACACCGTGGATGCGCGCCGTCTCGGGGGTCCAGTCCCCCTCCCGGGTGACCGGGTCGAAACTCCACCCGCCGACGTGGGCCAACTCGGCCGCCTCCCGGAGGAGGGCCTCTTGGTGTCGGAGTTGGAACTCGACCTTTTTCCGCGCGGTCAGGTCGTGGAACACGACGACCACGGCGTCCGACCCACCGTCGGTGATCGGCACGGCAGAGGTGAGTACGGGTACCGTGGTCCCGTCGAGCCGCAGCAACTCCTCTTCCGCCTCGGATACGGGCCGGCCGGTGGCCCGCACGGTCGCCAGGCGGCCGCGAACTTGATCGACGAAAGCCGGGGGAACGAAAGCGAGCGGCGGGCGGCCGACGACTTGGGCCAGGTCGGTGGCCCCGAGCAACCGCAGGCAGGACGGATTGCAGAACGATATCCGATCGCCGGCGTTGATGAGCACGGCGTCCGGCATGGCATCGACCAGGGTCCGGAACCGGGCCTCGCTCGCCCGGATGGCGACGGCTGCCCGGGCTTGCTCGACCGCCGCCCACGTCCGCTCGGCCGTGTCCACGACCCGTTCGACCTCGGCCGGCGTCCACGCCCGGGGGCACAGGTCGGTGACGCACAGCAAGGCGACGATCTGCCCGCCCCGGATCAGCGGCACGGCGACGAACGCCCCGACCCGGATGGCGACGAGGGCCGGGCGGTCCGCGTCGGGGATGAGCGGGTCGGTGGCGACGTCGGCCACGGCCGCCGGCCGCCCGGCCCGGAATGCCGGCCCGACCCAGCCGAAGGCGGCCATCGGGTACTCGCCGGCCAGGCTGGGCACCCCCGGGCGGACGAAGTCCCGGGCGATCCGAATCCGTCCGGCCGACTCCTCGACCTCGCAATAGTACGCCCGGTCGACGCCCAACCCTTCGCCCAGGGTGCGGCAGGTGACGTCTTGAACGGCGACCGGGTCGGCCACCGACCCGAGGGCGTCGCTGAGTTGGAGGAGGTACGCCTGCCGGGCCTCGCTGGCCTTGATCACGTCCTCCGCCCGCTTTCGATCGGTAATGTCCTCGTAAGTACCGAGAACCCCGAACACCCGCCCGTCCGGGCCGCGGAGCGGCTGCTTGCTGGTCCGCACCCACGACCGCCGGCCGCCGGCGCCCACTAACTCCTCTTCGTAGTCCAACTTGGCCTCGCCGGAGTCGAGCACCCGTCGGTCGTCCGCCCGGTAGGCGTCGGCCACCTTCGCCCAGGGGGACTGGTAGTCGTCCTTGCCCACCACGTCGGCCGGGGAGCGGTGCCCCATGTCCTGGGCGAACGGCCGGTTGCACCCCAGGTAGGTCAGGTCGTTCGCCTTCCAGAACACCCGTTGGGGGATGCCGTCGAGGACCGCCCGCAACGTCTCCCGAGAGGCGAAGAGGTCGCCCTCGGCCCGCTTTCGGGCGGTGATGTCCTGGTCGATCCCCTCGACGCGGACGACACGGCCGTGGGCGTCGCGCGTCGTCCGCGCGTGCGTCTGGACCCAGATCGTCTGGCCGTCGGCGCGAACGATCCGGAGTTCGTCGCGCACCACTTCGGCCCCGGCCATCAAGTCCTGGATCCGCCGGCCGGCCGCTCCGCGGTCTTCGGGGTGGACCAGGGCCGTGTACGCCTCGGCCGTGGGCGAGAACGCATCGCGCGGGACGGCGAACAATTCATACAGAGCGTCGGACCACCAGACGCGGCCCGTCATCGGTTCCCAAAACCAGCTCCCGAGCCGGGCAAGTCGTTGGGCTTCGAGCAACCGCACTTGGGTGTCCTTCAACGCCCGCTCGGCCATCACCTGGTCGCTGATGTCCCGGGAAATGCCGATCACCCCGATCGCCTTCCCGTCCGCGTCACGGTAGGGGGCTTTCGTGGCCAGGTACGTTCGGGTCACCCCGGCGGCCGTCAGTTCTTCTTCCGAAGTTTCCAACACGCCGCCGGCCATTACCCGCCGGTCCCGGGCCATGACCCGCCGCGCACTGTCGGGATCGAACAGCGACGTGTCGTCCCGACCGAGTACGTCCTCGACCGCCTTCCCGACGAACCTCGCGGCGGCCGCGTTGAACAAGAGGTACCGGCCCTCGTGATCCTTGACGAACATCGCGTCGGACGTACTGCTCGCCACCGCCCCAAGGAGGTCGTTCGTGCGGGCCACGTCCCGACTCGACCGACGGACGAGCCAGTACACGAGGCCGGCCGAGAGGAGAACGAATGCGGTTCCCTTCGCGGCCGAAACCCAGAACCCTGCTCTCGGTTCGAACCCGACCCATAAGACCACCCGGTCGGACAGCCACACCCAAAGGAGGCCGAAGGCCAAGTAGACGGTCGCCACGCGCGCGGGCAACGAGAGGGACCCGAGCAACCCTCCGCCATTTTGAGCGGACGGTGAGTGCGAGGATTCGTTTGGCATGGCGACGGGCTCACGTCGAGGTTCCGTGTCGTGCCCGAAGGTGTCGGGCATTAAGAGGGGACCGAGAGGTGACAAGACTCCTTGGGGAAATTTACGAGCCGGCGGCAAATTCATTCAAAAACACGGCTCACTCGGTTTGGTGAACCATTTGAACCCCTTGCCGAGAAGGTACTTCGTCCCGAGTTAACGCTTCTCGAATCTAGAACACCGATCAAAAGAGGGGAATTGAGAGAGTCGAATTGTGGCCTGCTACGCGGCATTCGGGGATGATCGACATTTCGCGTGATGGACGGAACCACGCAACTCCTCGATGCTATGGCAGGTTGAGAATACGGCATTGGCCAGCACAGTTTCGTCGCGGGATGAAGATTGATGCCGGCGTATGGCTTGGTTCACGCGGATGGAGTCACTGTCCTAGTGCAACTTCAGGCGGATAGTTGTGCGAGGGGTTCCAGGTGTTCGCAGCCGTAATAGTCGCAGACGCGGGTCCGGACCTCGTTGGCGGCCAGCAGGCGATCGGGGTCGATGATCGCTCTCTTGCCGTGAGCCCACTTGGGCTCAATCGGATTGAGCCCAAGTGGGCTCACGGCAAGAAGCACGCCACGATCCGAACGCCGTCTTCGGCACGGGCCTTCGTGTTGTGGGCCTCGATCCACGCCCGCACCCGCTTGCTCACGTGCCAGGCCGCGTTGTCCCACACCAACAGCAATGCCTTCTTCCCCTCCGCCTTCAACCGCTCGCACACCCACGACAGGTAGTCCTCGGTCACTTGAGAGACCGGCCGACCCGCCACGAACCGCAACATCATGCGACCCGTGTCCGCACGCAACAGCCCGTAGCACGACAACGCCTTGGGATCCGGATACGTCCTCGGAACGGTCTGTTCGAGCAGGCGCAGGGGCGATCCTTCGCGGCCCAGGCCCGCATCGCTGGGATGGCCAGCCGACTCCACCAGGTCTCGTCTTGGTAGCCCAACACCCACTCCGGGTGCGACGCAGCCAACCGGATCAGTCGGTCCCGCGCTTTTTTTTACGCGCGTAGGCCGGGTCGGGGCTGGTGATTCACTGTTTGGCCCGCTTCCACCCGTGCCCCAACCGCTTGACGGCTTGGCGAACGGCCTCGTGGGACCGCCGGCGTGGGGTCCACTCCTGCTCGCAGGCGACCTCGGCCAACAGGCCCAACGTCCACGTGCTCCTGTTCTTGCCGAAACGGCGTGGGGACTGGTGGAGGATGCCCTTGAGCGGGTCGGCCTTGGCCTCATCCAGGATCGGTTGGGCGTCCTTGGGCCCACGCTTCCTCTCGCCCAGGCAGCCGGTGCCCTGCGTCTCGAAGGCGTGGATGGTGTTGCGGACGGTCTGCGAGGCGCAGCCGATCCGGTGAGCGATCTGGGCCGGGGTTTGTTGATCGGCGCGGGCCAGGAGGATCTGGGCACGCCGAAGGGTGAAGCCGTTTCGGCTGCGAAGTCCTGCCTGGAGATCCCCACGCTCGGATGCGCTCAACTCACGAACGAAGAGTGCTTTCATGAGCCATTATTCGCAACCAACAGGCTCCTCACAATAAACCGAATGAGACTCCACTAGCCCACAATTAAGAGGTTTTTCAACTTGGCTTTAGCTCGACTTGTGTACTTCCTCCCACGGGTCAGCGGGAAGAATAGCGGTGTGATGGGATCGGACGGTCGGGATGCGTCCTGCATCGCATCACACTACTGCCCTGACTCCGATTAGGCCACGACCCGTTTTCTTACCAGACTTGTAGGTGCTCTCAATGTCGGCGTACTCAAAGACGTGAAGCCAGGTGAATCGGCCGACTCCCAATCCGCCCGGCTTGTTCGTCGTGTCTGCGGTCTTGAAGTGCTTCAGGTTTTTGTCGTTGAAGCCGACGCCGTTGTCCTCGCTTTCGTATCCGTCGAGTTTCACCCGCTGGGCTTTCGCATCTATTGCGAACAACTTGGGATTTCGCTTTAGAATCCTGACTGTAATGTTACCAGCCTTGCCTAGTTGTTCGGTGGAGTCGAAAGAGTTTGCCACAGCCTCGAAAAGGGCGTTGATAGACTTTGTCTTGGCGGGGCGAACCTTGCGAAGTCTGCCGTCAAAGCTCACACCAAACGACATGGGCACACCATCGGGGACTCGTGAGGCTACCATCATTGCGTGCTCTCACTCGCGGGTAAAATCAGGGAGTACACAAGTCAACCGCTTGGGTGCTGGTTTAGCCGGCCGCGCCCAAGCCATCTGATTTTACTGGTCCGCCACTTCGCCCGCAACGAACAAAGCGCAAATCCGTTCACCACCACTGAGCGATGCTTCCGGTCCAGGGTTCGCCTTCCTCTTTGACCCTCCCCGTCCGGCCGCGTAGCATCGTTCCCCTAGCCATTGTACCGCCGGCCGCGGTGTGAGAAGATGGTGAGAAGCAGAACGAATTCCGACGCCCCTCCGACGTTACTCGCCGCCGTGCGGTGGCTCTCCCTCCCCCATCTGGAATCGGCGCCCATCATCACAACGTCGCCCCATTTCGCCCCTTCGTCCTCTGACGAACTCTCTCAGTTGCTCGTCGAAGTAGCGGCGGACCACGCCGTCTTCGCACTCGACCCCGCCGGGCGGGTCGCGAGTTGGAGCCCCTGTGCCGAGCTGAACAAAGGGTACGCCGCCCCCGAAATCATCGGCCGCCACTTTTCGAGCCTTTACCCGCCGGAGGCGCGGGACGACGGCGTGCCCGCCCGCCTGTTGGAGACGGCCCGCTCGACCGGCCGGGCCGAGGACGAGGGTTGGCGGCAGAGGAAAGACGGCTCCCGGTTCTGGGCGGAGGTCGTGATTAGCCCGCTTCGGGACTGCAACGGCGAACTGATCGGTTACGGCAAAGTCACCTGCGACCGAACCGAGCGGCGGGCCGCCGACGCCTACCTCCGGGCCGGCGAGCAGCGGTTCCGCATGCTGGCCGAGCACACGCGGGACGTGATCTTCCGGTTCGAGTATACGCCCGCCCCACGGTACTCGTATGTGAGCCCGGCCATTCGCGATCTCGTCGGGTACGCCCTCGAAGAGTTCTACCTCGACCCGGCGGCCGGCCTTCGGGCAATCCACCCCGACGACCAGCCCGCGGTGGCGGCGCGGATGGCTGGCGGGGTAGCTTCGGACCTGTGGGTCGAAGCGTTGCGGAATAAATGGGCAACCCGCCGAATATATGTGCAGGTTTCGCCCCCGGCCTGAAAACCGAGGATTGAATGTGCAAAGTCCGAACGTTGATTCTTGGATAGCTTCCATTTTTCGTGCATAGTCAAATCTCAATCCCACCCGTGCGACTTTTCAAACGATTTCTGAAGAATCGTCCGCACCCTATGCTCAATTCCCAACGATCATGACTCGGGCCGTCAGCGCGGTTTCGATGACACTTGAAGTGCCGGCCACTCGGGCGTCTTCTGGACCCGGACCTTGTGTTCACAAACGGTCATGCTCACCCCCGCCCGGTATCACTTCGGCCTGATCGCACACTGCCTCGGCGTCGCCGGGACGTACTTCGCGGCCGCCCGGTTCGGCGTGGCGTTCGTCGTTCAACCGGAGTCCATCTCAGTCTTCTGGCCACCGGCCGGTCTGCTCCTCGCCTATCTACTCCTCACGGACCGCTGCTACTGGCCCTTCGCCTTGGCGGCAGCGTTCGGGGCCACCGTTGTGGCGAATTTCGGCATCGGCAAAGGCGTCGGGCCGAGCATCGGGTTCGGAATCGTCAACGCGCTGGAACCGGCCGTTGGAGCCTGGGCCATTAGCCGCTTGCGACGCAGAGCGTTCGGACTGGAATCCACCCAAGACCTGTTACTCCTCTTCGGCGTTCCCGCGGTCGTGTGTGCCGTAATGGCCTTGGCGGGTGCCGCCGTGGCCGCAATCGCGACGGACGTACCGTTCTGGGCGGTCTGGAAAGTCTGGTGGCTGGCCGACACGCTCGGGGTGGTTCTCTTCGCGCCGCTCGTCGTGTGCTGGGCCAACCGACCGTCCATTTCATCGGCGCGGCACACACTCCGTGAGCTCGTCGAGGCGGTCGCGACGCTCGCCGCACTCGCCACGGTCTCGTGGGGGATCTTCGCCACACCGACCGGGGAAAAGCCTCTTCTGCTCACGCTGCCCTACCCGGTGTTCCCGCTACTGTTGTGGGTCGCGCTCCGCCTCGGCGCCCGCGGCACCGCGGTCGCGGTGGTGGTCGTTTCTCTGATTGCGGTCTGGGGGTCCTCGCGGGCGCTCGGGCCGGTTTCTGCGCCCCACCTGGAGGCGGCGGATCGAGTCCTCTTGATCCAGGGATTCTGTGGGGTCGTGAGCCTCTCGACGTTCTTGCTCGTCGTAGCCATCACCGAGCGACAGTCGGCGATCCGGGAATTGCGGACTCAGAAGCAGATTCTCGAATCGGTCCTCGACAGCATGGGCGAGGCGGTCCTAGTCACGGACGCGGCCGGCGCGGTCGTCTTGTTGAACCGCACGTTCCGCAACATTCACGCCCGGCCGGCCCCGGTCGATCACTCGGCCTGGCCCCGCGCGTTCGGGGTGTACCTGCCCGACGGGAAGACGCTGTGTCCGAGCGACCAGTTGCCTATCTTCCGGGCCGCGCGGGGGGAGGCGTGCGACAACGTCGAGTTGATGATCGTGGACGAGGCCCACCCAGACGGGCTGCCGGTGAGCGTCACCGGCCGCCCGATCCTCGGTCCGAACGGGGGCGCGGGGGCCGTGATCGCCATCCGCGACGTCTCGGCGGTCCGTCACACCGAGAACAAGTTGCGCGACAGTGAGCAGAGGTATCGGAACCTCGTCAACGGAGTCCGCGACTACGCCATCTTCATGCTCGATACGACGGGACGCATTGCAAGTTGGAACGACGGCGCGGAGCGGATCAAGGGGTACGTCGAAGACGAGATTCTTGGCCAGCACTTCTCGTGCTTTTACCCTCAAGAAGACGTGGCGGCGGGAAAGACGGACCGCGAACTGCGTATCGCCTCGGAGACGGGGCGATACGAGGAAGAGGGGTGGCGCGTCCGTAAGGACGGCGCCCGGTTCTGGGCGAACGTCGTCATCTCGGCAGTCTACGACTCGGCCGGCCGGCTCCAAGGGTTCGCAAAGGCGACCCGGGACCTGAGTGCGAAACGGGCGGCGGACGACGCCCTGCGGCAGTCCGAGTTGCGATTCCGCGCGATCTTCGACCAGACCCTTCAGTTCATCGGCCTGATGGCGGCCGACGGCACCCTCCTGGAAGCCAACCGGACCGCCCTCGCGGCGACAGGAATTCTTGAGGAACAGGTCCTCGGTCAGAAGTTCTGGGACACGCCGTGGTGGATGCATGACGCGGCACAGCAAGAGAGACTCCGGAACGCGGTGCGGAGGGCGGCGGCGGGCGAAACGGTCCGGTTCGAGGCTCACCACCCGGCGGCGGACGGCACTACGATCTGGGTGGACTTCTCCCTGAAGCCCTACGTCGCGGACGGGAACGTCCTGTTCCTCATCCCCGAGGGGCGGGACATCACCCAACGGAGGCGAACCGAACAGCAGTTGGCCGCATTGACCCACCGATTGCGGCTGCTCCTCGAATCGTCCGGGGACGGGATATACGGCATCGACCTCGATGGCCGGTGCACGTTCATCAACCCCGCCGCGGCCGAGATGCTCGGCTGGGATGCGGACGAGTTGCTCGGGCGAAACATGCACGACACGATCCACCACCGGCGGGCGGACAAGTCCGAGTACCCGCTCGCCGAGTGCCCCATCTTCTGCTCGTTCAAGCACGGGCAGGGGTGTGCCGTGGCCGACGAGTCGTTCTGGCGCCGCGACCACAGCGCCTTCCCGGTCGAGTACTCGTCTTACCCCCTGAGGGACGAGGGCGTCGTCGTCGGGGCAGTGGTCATGTTCCGAGACATCAGTGAACGGCAGCGAACCGAGCGGGCGCTGCGCCGATCGGTCCGGGAGAAGGAGGTCCTGCTCCGGGAGATCCACCACCGGGTGAAGAACAACCTAGCGGTCATCGCCAGCTTGTTCCGCATCCAGGCGCGGGCCGTCGATGACAAGAAGATCAAGCAAGTTCTGTTCGAGGCGCAGACCCGCGTACTGTCGATGTCACTGGTCCACGAGAACCTGTACAACTCGGCCGACTTGGGCGCCGTTGCATTCGATCAGTACGCGAAGACGCTCGCCACGCAGATCGTTCAGACCTATCAGTTCCCCACGACTCCGGTGGAACTCGCCTGCGACGTCCACGACGTCCGCCTGACGGTCGAGCAGTCGATCCCGTGCGGGCTGATCCTAAACGAGGTCCTCTCGAACTGCCTGAAACACGCGTTTCGGGACCGCAACCGCGGGCGGGTCGCGCTGTCGATCAGCGCCGCGGCCGGCGTGTGCGTCATCCGCGTGAGCGACGACGGCGTCGGGGCGCCGGGTGACATGGACTCGCGGCTGGGCAAGTCGCTCGGCGTCCGGCTCGTTCGGATCCTGGCGCGGCAGTTGGCCGGGACGGTCGAATACCTCTCACCCGAAGTGGGCACCGAGGTGCGATTGACGTTCCCGATCGCGGCGTCGGCAGACCACGATCAGAGCGGGGTCTCGAAAATCACAGGCGAAATCCACGGTAACAATCGGCCCTCCTTTATCCCGGGTGTGTCATGCTGAAAGCGACGATTCTGATTGTTGAGGACGAAGCCCTGATCGCCGAAGACCTCCGCGAACAGTTGGAGCAGCTCGGGCACACGGTCGTCGGCGTCGTGGACACGGCCGACGAGGCGATCGCCGCCACCAGGCAGAAGTCCCCCGGGTTGGTATTGATGGACATCCGGTTACGGGGCGGAGCCGACGGGGTCGATGCGGCGACGATGATCAGCGAATGGTCGGACGTGCCAATCATCTACATGACTGCCCACTCGGACGCGGACACGGTCGCCCGGGCCATGCTCGTACAGCCCTACGGGTACGTGGTGAAGCCGGTCCGAGATTCGGACCTGGTAACCGCGATCCAGACGGCCCTGCTCCGGCACGCCGCGGAAGCGCGACTGCGGGCGTTTGAGACAGAGGCCCGGAGAATCGTGGAGAACACCGCCGACCTAGTTCTGCAGATCCTGCCGGACGGACGGATGATGTCCAGCAACCCGGCCGGCCGAACGGCACTGGGATATTCGCCCAGTCAACTCTGTCGCCTGAACTTCCGTCAACTCGTCGCGGACAGTCACGGGGAAGCCGTGCCGCAACTCCTATCGCGAGCCGCCGAGGTCGACGGCGACACGCAACTCCAGCTCACGCTCGCTGCCCGAGACGGTCGCCGCATCCCGGTCAAGGGAGTTGTGGGCCGGCGGCAACTGGGTGGCCGGGTGGACCGCCTGTGGGTCGTCCTCCACCCGATCATCGACGCCAATCCCGCCTCAACCCAAGGAAGTAATCAGGCTTCGGTGGGCGGTGAAGTCCAACCCGCATTCCTGCCGACGGAGGACGCCATTGGGCCGCCGGTTACCGCCGCGTGCTGTCTGCAGCCTGCTGGTCGGGGATGGAACTCGGCTGCTCGCTGACCGGTTTCCTCCTCGACCACCTCGTCCCGGACGGGCCGATCAAGCTCGTCGGGGAGGACGCGGTGGACGGCTACTCCCGCGCGAAAATGTACGGAAAGCGCCCGGCGAATCGACGCGTTGCGTAGCAGGTTACGATGGTGGCTTTCTCAACCCGAGGCGGCTCCCTGTGCCGGAAATCCCGATCCCGTCCCCGCCGATCCATCGCCGTCCCGTCGCCACCGACCTGCCGGTCGAGCGGGTGGAGATCGCCCTGTCCGAGGCCGCGAAGGCATGCCTGTGCTGCGGCGAGATGCGGGTCCGGGTCAGTCCCGGCGGTACGATGTCCGCCCGGCGTCCGGCTTCGTCCGTGAAGTCGTGCGGATCAGCTACGCCTGCCACCACTGGGAGAGCGTTGGCGACGACCCGCTGTCTGCGTCGAAGTGTGGGGCGGCCGTGATACGGGCTTGGGCATTCCAACGCCGGCGGCACCCCGCCGAACTCGAAATGCTACGCTCTCCCACGGCCCAGCGACCGGCCGTCGCCGAGCGGGCCCCCGTGTGGCGAGTTGCTACTTGGTCGGCTTCACGTCCGTCGCCTTCGGCAGGAACTCGCGGCTGACGGGCCGGCTGTCCCACACGGTGACGCCGAGGGGGCCCACGCCGAACAGCCGCGTGCCGTCGGGGCTGAACGCCGCGTCCGAGTCCCTCACGTCCGCGTCCGACAGCGCGAGCGCTTCCGCGCCCGACTCCGCGTCCCACACCCGCACCGCCCCGTCCCAACTGGTCGTGACCAGTCGGCGGCCGTCCCGGTTGAATCGTGCCGATCGAATCCGCCGGGCGTGGCGGGGCAGTGCCACGACTTCGCGGCCGGTCCGGACGTCCCAGATTTCCAACTCCTCCTCCCGGATGAGTGCCACGCGGTTACCGTCCGGGTGAAAGCAAAAGCGGCCGGGGTGAGTGAACCCGCCGGATCGGTCGGCGCTCCTCGGCCGGCAATCGAACGCCGGCCCCTCGCGTCCCGTGTCGGCAGCCCACAGGGTGAGGGCGTTGGCCGCCAGGGTCAGCACCGTCGCCCCGTCGGGGGAGAACGCCGCGTCCCGCATGAATTCGGCTTCGGTCACGGGGGCCCCACCGTTCGCCCGGCCGAACGGCTTCGTTCGCGTCAGCTTCAACAACTCCTTCCCGGTCGCGGCGTCCCAAACGCGGGCCGTCTTGTCGTCGCTCGTGGTCACGACCC
This sequence comes from Limnoglobus roseus, assembly GCF_008254045.1. Lineage (GTDB taxonomy): Bacteria > Planctomycetota > Planctomycetia > Gemmatales > Gemmataceae > Limnoglobus > Limnoglobus roseus. The sequence continues at coordinate 8,615,239 of NZ_CP042425.1, forward strand.
GGCGGCCGTCCGGCGAGAACGCGACGGTGTTCACCCGCTCGGTGTGTCCGGCGAGCGCGACCAGTTCCTTCCCGGTCGCCGCGTCGTACACGCGGGCTGCGCCGTCCCCCCGGTACACCTTCTGGACGCCGCCCACCGTCAACGTCACTTCGCCGGACATGCTGTTCGTCGCGACGCGAGTGCCGTCCGGGCTGAAGGCCGCCTTATCACCGTCCGTCTTGTCGAAGTTGGGGTCCGGGTCGGTGTGGGCCTTCGAGACGATCCGCCGGCCGGTGTTCGCGTCGTAGACCGTGAAGCCGTTCGCCGGCGTCACGAACCGCTCGCCGTCGGCCCGGAACGCAATCGCGTCGGACCCGACGGGCAGCTTGTGGGCGAAGTCGCGGCTGCCCCGGTTGGCGTCCCAGACTCTGACGCCGTCGTCGCCGGCCGTGACCACGTGCGCCCCGTCCGTGGTGATCTCGGCGGACTGGATCGGCCCGGCGTGCCCCGCGTAAGACACCAGCAGTTTCCCCGACTCGGTGTCCCAGAGGATGGCCGTACCGTCGTCGCTCGCCGTGACGATCCGGCGGCCGTCCCGGTTGAACGTGACCGACGTGATCACGTCCCGGTGGCCGACCAGCGTCGCGACCGCCCGACCGGACTCGACGTCCCAAACGTGGGCGACGCCGTCCGGGGTCCGCGAAACCATCCGCCGGCTGGCGTCGTGCAAGACGAGCGGCCGGCCGTCGGTGACGGTGAACCGGATTTTGTTGAGCGGAACCGCCCGGGGCCCCGTTGGGATCGTCCGCAGGGCGGCGCCCGTCCGGGCATCCCACACCGTCACCAACCCGTCGTGCCGGAGCGCCGCGATCCGGCCGCCGCCGGGGGAAAACGTCACGAAGTCGAACGCCGACTCGGCGCCCGCGAGCCGAACGAGCGGGTCGCCGGTCGCGGCGTCCAGCACGCGGAGCGCCCGCGCGTCGGCGTCCTTCACGACGATCCGCTGACATTCCGCATCGACGGCGGCGAAGACGACTCGCTCCGACTGCCGGCCGGCCGAGCCGAGCTTCTGACCGGCGGCGTCCCAAACGAAGATCGCGTTCTCGTGCCGGGTGGCGACCCGCGACCCGTCGGAACTGAGTTGAAGGATTTCTTCGCACCGATTGGGCATCAGGAAGGCGTGCCGCTCCGTTCCGGTCCGGGCGTCCCACACCGAAATGTCCTGGCGAGTGCCCCGGAACGCGAACAACTCGCCCGTGGCGTTGAACGTCGCCGAGACGATCCCGATCGCGGAAACGATGCCGCGTTCCCGGGCCTTCGCGTCCAGCGACGGCTGGACGGCGAAGCAGGTCGTGCCCGCGGCCGTGTCGAACACCTCGGCCTCGGCGATCCGGCCGACGGCCAGGAAGCGAGAGCCGTCGGGCGAGAGCCGGACGAGATGCCTATTGGGGATCGTGTACAGGTCCGAGTGGCAGAGGCGGTGAACGTAGTCCCACTCCCACCCGCGGAGTTCCTTCCGCGTCCCGGCGAGGAGTTGATTCGCGCGGGCGAAGTTGTGATGGAGGGCGTCCTGGTGGGCCGAGTAGACGGCCCGCGCGTACTCGACGCGCTGCACGAGGTCGCGGGCCTGGTTCGCGTCCTGTTCGGCCTGCTCGGCGCGGCCCTGGGCGTCCACGGCAGCGGCCCGCTCGGACGCGGCCTGCGTCCAGAGGCTCGTCGCGACGACGGCGAACGTGCCGAGGGCCAGCGCCAGCGTGCCGAACGCCCACGCCGCCGCGAGCGTCGGCTTCCGCCGGACCCACAGCACGGCCCGCTCCGCCGGCGTCGCCCGGCGGGCGGCGATCGGCTTCCCGTCCGCCCACGCGGCCAGGTCGGCGGCCAGTTCCTTCGCGGTCGGGTACCGGCGGTCCGGCTCCTTCTCCAGGCACCTCAGGCACACCGTCTCCAGGTCGTGGGGGACGGCCTTCGAGACCGTCCGCAGCGTCGGCGGGTCGGCCTCCTGAATCGAGACGAGCAGTTCCACGTCCGTCTCGGCCGCGAACGGTCGGCGGCCGGTCAGCGATTCGTACAGCATGACCCCCAGTGACCACACGTCGGCCGGGGGGCCGACGAACTTCATCGCCCGCGCCTGCTCCGGGGCCATGTACGCCGGCGTCCCGGCCGCGTCCTGCGTTTGCGTGAGGTCCGACGTGGTCCGCTTCGCCAGACCGAAGTCGGTCACCTTCGGTGACCCGTCGGCGTCCAGCAGGACGTTACCCGGCTTCAGGTCGCGGTGGACGACGCCCAACCCGTGAGCGGCACCGACACCGCTGGCCACCCTCGCGACCAGGCCGGCGGCTTCCTTCGGCGAGAAGGGGGGGCCGGCCTTGAGGCGGTCGCTCAGCGGGCCGCCTGTCAGGTACTCCATGGCGATGTACGGCCCGTCCGGACTCTCACCGAAGTCGTACACCTCGACGACGTGCGGGTGCTTGACCGCCGCGATGACCTGCCCCTCGGCCAGGAACCGGGCCTTGTTCAGGGGGTCGTCGCCGAGCATGAGCTTGAGGGCGACGAGGCGGTCGAGCTTGACCTGCCGGGCCTCGTACACGACGCCCATGCCGCCGCGGCCGATCTCGCGAAGGACATCGTAGCCGGGGATGATGGGAAGGCCGTGGAGGGTCGCGGCGGTCACGGTCGGGCGGCCGACTTGGACCTGGGTCGAGTCGGGGGGCGGTTCGTCGGGCACGGGCGGCCTCCGGGCGGTGGGGGAGATGATAGCCGCCGGGCGGGCGGGGCAGTAGTGCCGCCGGCCGAACGTAGTCCCTTGTTGCCACCCGCCGCCGCGGGCCGGACTCGTCAGTTTGGCGCAGCCCCGCTCCCGAATCACAATTCTTGTTGATTTTGATGAACCACTTCGTCCGCGTTTTGCGAATTTGATAGGCAGGGGCCGTCTTGCGCCCCGTCAGCTCGCCGGCCGCGCCGCGGAGGTCGCTGGAACCACTCCATCCCGGAAGTTCCCGTGCGACCCGACCTCGACCCGGCCCACCTCACCCCCGACGATTGCTTTCGCGAACTCGCCACCATCCTGGCCCGCGGCCTGTGCCGCTTGCGGGACAAGGCCGCCCTCACGCCACACCAGACTTCTGCCCCGCAGATAGTCCCGGAATCGAGCGATTCTGCCGTTGCGGTCCCGCCCGACTCGTGGCTCACTGTCCACACCGGTTAACGGACCGGAGACGAGCCCCCATTCCACACGACCCAGGAGACTCCCCGATGGACCCCAGTCCCACGATCGCGCAACAACTGGCCGCACTCCCGCGGTTGACGGTGAATGACTTGCAGCGGCGGTACGCCGAGGCGTTCGGCGACGAGACGGCCGCCCGGAACAAGGCGTGGCGGGTGAAACGCATCGCCTGGAAGGTCCAGGCCAACGCCCACGGCGGGCTGCTGGCCTTATTGATAGATCCGATCGGGTACGACGGGGTGGCCGGCAAGGTGGCCATCAAGTTCCGGGGGGCGGGGATTCAGTCCCTAACCCGCGAGTTGCCCGACAAGCGAGAGGAGAGGCGGGCATGACGACGGAGCTGACGATCGAGCGGCACGGCCGCGGGTACCACACCGGCGGTCGTGCCGCTCGAACCTGCCCAGCCGCGACCGGATGGTTTGCCTGCGGTGTGGGGGGCTACTTCCCGGGCTTTGCGTCAACCTTCTGCGGAGGTCGACTGTCGGTCGGTGTGCGGAGGTCCCAGGTCCGCACCCACCCATCTCCGTAGCCCGTCACCAGCCGCGTGGCGTCCGGGCCGAAGGACGCGGCCGTCACCGGCTTGTCGGCACCCTTGACGGTGAACAACTCGTCCCCGGTCTTGGCGTCCCACACCTTGGCCGTGCCATCGCCACTGGTGGTGACCAGCCGCAACCCGTCCGGGCTGTACGCGATCGACAGCAGCCACTTGTTGTGCCCCTCAAGGGTCAGCAACCGCTTTCCGGTCGCGGCGTCCCACACTTTCGCCTTGCCGTCCTGACCGGCGGACGCGATCCGCTTGCCGTCGGGGCTGAACGCGACACCGTGGACGATGCCCGAGTGCCCTTGCAAGGGAAGAAGTTCTTTGCCGCTCTTGGCGTCGTACACCCCCGCCGTCCAATCCCAACTGCCGACGACGATCCGCGAGCCGTCCGGGCTGAACACCGCCGATTCCAGGTACTTCTCCCGGCCTTTGATCTTGAGCAATTCCGCCCCGGTCTTGGCGTCCCACACCCGAGCCGTGCTGTCAGCACTGGTGGTGACGGCTCTCGTGCCGTCCGGGCTGAACGCCACCGACCACACATTCCGCAGCACCTCGTGCCCCTTGAAGGTGAGGAGTTCGGCCCCGGTCTTGGCGTCCCACACCTTGGCCGCGCCGTTGCCGTCGGTGGAAGCGACCCGCGTACCGTCTGGGCTGAACGCCACGGCTCTGGCGTAGTACGTGTGGCCCTTCAAGGTGAGCAATTCCTTCCCCGTCTTGGCGTCCCACACTTTCGCCGTGCCGTCGAGACTGCTGGTGGCGAACCGCGACCCGTCCGGGCTGGATTGCACCCCGTTCACCTCGTTCGTGTGGCCTTGGAAGGCGAGAGCCTCGTCAGCCCGGGCCGGCACGGTCGCCGTGAGGAACAGTACGACGGCCCAAAACGGTGGGCGGCAATTCAGACTCGCGGGCATGGAACGATCCCCTGGGTGGTACGATCTTACTTGTCTGTCCGGACCGGCGGAAAGGGTGACGCGAATTCGTGCCGACGCCGCAGCGGCGACCGGTCCCGGCCCTGTTCCCGCCGCCGTACAAGCGGCTGGTGGCGCGCGGGTCCCTGGACGGGCCGGGCGTGCCGACCGGCTAAATAGCTCCCGCCAAATGCGGAAGTGGTGCTTTGTTCACAACCCTTCTCCCAACTCTTCCGCTGTGAAAGCCCGAAAGCCTCCAGTGCAGATAAACCCTCGGTGTTGACATACAGCCGAGAGCAGGTCCCACAGGTCGGACGCCGACTCGCGGGGAATCAGTTGCTCATCCTCAGAGGCACACAGCCCGAAGCGGAACGCCCAAGAAACACAGGCATTGTTCACCTCCGCAGACGCCGGTTTGTAGCTGCCTCCGACGCCGAGCCGGTGCGCCCCGGCCCAGTGAATCGCCTCGTCCAAGAGCCTGTCGGCCTCGGACTGATGAACGAGCCTCTCTGATGAAACATTGAACTCGAAGCACCACTCATCCCGCTCTTCCTCCGCCCGGTCGCTCGTCATCGCTTCTCCATTTGGCGGGAGCCATTTAGCACCGCGAGGTCGACCCCGACTGCCGCTGCCTGGCCTGCTCCGGTTGGCCGGCGACCGCGCACATCGACAGCGACGACTACCTGTGCATGTGCGACGCCTGCCAGGTGGCGTTCGACCCACCGGCCTTCCGCCAGTTGCTGCGGGTGGCCGAGTCGCGGAACGAGATACTGGGGTGGAGTTGCAAGCCGTCGGCCCCGCCGGGCGTGGCGCCGTGAGCGTTAGGGTACAGGCCAGCCGAGGGATGATTCCGGCATTCTGGACACTTTGCCGCACCACTTCGCCCGCGTTCTGCGAAGTAAATAACGCGGTGTGCGAGTTTAGTCGGTGACGAGGCCGTCGAAATCGAGCGGCGGTCGTCCGGCGGTGACGTTCAGCCAGACCGCGATCGTGTGGCCCAAGACCTTGCGGATCACCCGGTGGCTCAGATGCCACACGTCCCGCGCCCACGTCCGCTCGATGTGGAAGCGTCCGGCCAGTTGGCCGAACGCCGTCTCGATGATCCACCGGAACCGGCTGATCCGCCGCGACCGCCTCGGGCCCGGATCCTTCGACTTCGAGCGGAACGGGGCGACGAGTTTCACCCCTTGCTCGGCGAGTCGGGCGCCGGCCTTCGGGGACCAGTAGTTGCGGTCGCCCACGACGGCCGACCCGGGCGGCGGGCCGAGTGGATCGACCATCGCTTGGTCGGACACGTTGGCGGGAGCCAAGTCGAAGGCGACGAGGATGCCCGTCGGGGTGGCCCGGGCGTGGAACCGGAACCCGTACATGGTGTTCCGGCGGGTGTGGTCGTAGCCGAAGGCCGCGTCGCCGGCGAACCGGCGGCAGGACTTGGCCCGGCCGAAGGCACACGCGGGGACGGGCAGGCTGTCCACGATGAACACGCGATCCCAGACCGCCAACCGCTCGGCCAAGTGGGCGTGGAGTTGCTTCTTCACGGCGAACAGGTTGGCGGCCTGGCGGGCGAAGGTGGTGCGGTGGACGCCGGCGAGGGCCGGGAACTCGGCCGCGTGGTACCGGCGGAAGTGGGCGAACAACCCTTTGTCGTGGTCGAGACCGAGGAACTCGCCGACGAGCTCGATGGTGATGACTTCGGGGTCCGTCATGGCCGTGTGCCGTGGCCCGCGGGACCGGAGCGGGGTGCGAACGAGTTGGCGGTACAGGTCATCGACCAAGACGAAGACGTGGAGTAGAAAGTCGTTGAGGGTCACGGCGGGTCCTCCGGCGGCGTGGGAGTGTGGTAACCCCACGATACCGACCCCGCCGCGGCCCCACCAAACTTGCACACCGCGTTAAATAGGTAGGGGGGCCGTTCGCACCCCGTCAGCTCGCCGGCCGCGCCGCGGAGGTTGCTGGAACACTCACTGGAGGTTCCCGTGCGACCCGACCTCGACCCCGCCCATTTTTCCCCGGACGATCGCTTCCGCGAACTCGCCGCCATCCTCGCCCGCGGCCTGATCCGCCTCCGCGACAAAGTCGCCCTCACGCCCCGCCACACTTCTGCCCCGCAGATACTCCCGAAATCGAGCGATTCTTCCGTTGCAGTTCATCCCGACACGTGGCTCACTGTCCACACCGGTTAACGGACCGGAGACGACCCCCATTCCCGCAACGAAGGAGACCCCATGGACCCATACCCGACGATCGCGCAACAACTGGCCGCCCTGCCCCGGCTCACGGTGAAGGACCTGCAGCGGCGGTACGCCGAGGCGTTCGGCGACGAGACGGCCGCGCGGAACAAGGCGTGGCTCGTCAAGCGGATCGCCTGGAAGCTCCAGGCCAACGCCCACGGCGGGCTGACCGACCGCGCCCGCCAACGCGCGGCCGAGTTGGCCGCCGGGGCCGAACTCCGCACGACCATCCCGGCGAAGCGAGCGACGCCCGCGCCGGTCGCCGCCCCGGCCGAGCCCGAGGCCGCAACGCTCCCCTTCCCGGCGGACCGCCGACTACCCCCGCCGGGGTCCGTCCTCACCCGCGCGTACAAGGGCCAGACCCTCCAGGTGCGGGTGCTGACGCACGGGTTCGAGCACGCCGGCCTCGTCTACCCGTCCCTCTCCGCCGTCGCCAAGGCCGTGACCGGCAGCCACTGCAACGGGTACCTGTTATTCCGACTCACGAACGGCGGTGACGCATGACGAAGCGAGCCAAGGCCGCCGCCGACACCCGGCCCGTGGTCCGGTGCGCGATCTACACGCGGAAGTCGAGCGAGGAAGGGCTCGAGCAGGAGTTCAACTCGCTGGACGCCCAGCGGGAGGCCGGCGAGGCGTACGTCCGCAGCCAGGCCGGCGAGGGGTGGACGTGCCTCGCGGAGAGGTACGACGACGGCGGGTTCACCGGCGGCAACACCGACCGCCCCGGCCTCCGCCGCCTCCTCCACGACATCGCCGCCGGCCGCGTCCACTGCGTCGTCGTGTACAAGGTCGACCGCCTGTCCCGGTCCCTCCTCGACTTCGCCGAGATGATGCGGACGTTCGAACAGCATCAGGTCGGGTTCGTGTCCGTCACCCAGCAGTTCAACACGGCCAGCTCCATGGGCCGGCTAGTCCTGAACGTGCTGCTGAGTTTCGCGCAGTTCGAGCGGGAGATCGTCTCCGAACGCACCCGCGACAAGATCGCGGCCACCCGGCGGAAGGGCAAGTGGGCCGGCGGGTGGCCCGTCCTCGGGTACGACGTCGACCCGGCCGGGTTCAAACTCCGCGTCAACGACGCCGAGGCCGACCGCGTGCGGGCCGTCTACGGGCTCTACCTCGACCGCGGGTCCCTCCTCCCCGTCGTCGAGGAACTCGCGTCGCGGGGGTGGGCCAACAAGCGGTGGGAACTCCGCAAGGGCGGGTTCAAGGGCGGCGGCCCGTTCACCCGCACGTCCCTGTACGGCCTGCTCACCAACCCCGTGTACGTCGGCAAGGTCCGGTACAAGGACGAGGTCCACGCCGGCGAGCACGCCGCGATCGTCGACCCGGCCGTGTGGCAGCGGGTCCAGGCCCACCTGGCCGGGAACGGGCGGGGCGGCGGGTTCAGTCGCGGCGGCCCCGCCGCGTTGCTCAAGGGCGTTCTGCGGTGCACGGCGTGCGACGCCGCCATGTCCCCGACGAGCACGACCAAGGGGGCCAAGAGCTACCGGTACTACACGTGCACGGCGGCCGCGAAGAAGGGGTGGAAGACGTGCCCGGCCAAGTCCGTCCCCGCCCACCAGATCGAGCAGGTGCTGCTCCGGCAGGTGCGGGCGATCGGCACGGACGCGCGGCTGCGGGCCGAGGTCCTCGCGCAAGCCCGCCAGCAGGACGAGGCGCGGACGGCGGAACTCGCGAAGGAGCAGAAGGCCCTGGAGTTCGATCTGAAGGGGTGGCACGGGGAACTCCGGCACCTGTCCGGGTTGCTCCGCCCCGGCGACGGGAACGAGCCGGTCATCCGCCGCCTGGCCGAACTCCAGGAGCGGATCGCGGCCGTCGAGGGCCGGGGCCGGGCCGTCCGCGACCAACTCGCCGCCGTCGGCCGGAACCTGATCGCCGACGACGAGGCGGCGACCGCCCTGTCCGTGTTCGACCCCGTCTGGGAGGCGCTCAACCCGCGGGAGCAGGCCCGGGTGGTGAACCTGCTGGTGGAGACGGTCGGGTACGACGGTTCGCGGGGGAAGGTGACCATCCGGTTCCGGCCGGCCGGCGTGCGGACGCTCGCCCGGGAACTGGCCGACAAACGCGAGGGGATGCGGGCATGAGCGAGAACGGCGTGTTGACCGTGGTGTGCGACGTGCACGTCGACCGGCGGGGGCGGGGGGCGAGAAAGGAAGTGCGGCCGGGCCCGGACCCGAGGCGGACCCAGCCGCCGGGTCGGGTGCCGCGGGTCGCGCGGTGGATGGCCCTGGCGATCCGGTGCGACGAACTCCTCCGCGACGGCGTGGTCGACCGGTACGCCGACCTCGCGGAACTGGGCCAGGTGAGCCGGCCGCGGGTGACGCAGATCATGAACCTGTTGGGCCTCGCCCCGGACATCCAAGAGGAGTTATTGCACCTGCCGCGGACGACGGCCGGTCGCGACCCGATCCTGCTCAGCGACCTGCAGCCGATCGCCGCGACCCTCGACTGGGGGCGGCAGCGGAAATTGTGGCGGGCGTTGCGTTGCCGGCACGGCGGGTGACCGGGGAGCACGCGGACGCCGGTCCCGCCGTCGGCGCGGCGCGTGGCCGGGGGGGCCGCCCCCGGTGCCGCGTCCGGTTCGGGCACGGGGCGTCCGCCGGGGCGGGGCCGTTCGGGGCGGGGGTATGATCAGGTCGTGGGCCGCATCAGGTCGCGGCCGGCGGGGAGGGTGGCGTGATGGTGGCGAGCGACAAGGCGGGTCTGTCCGCGCCGCGGCGGGCCCTGGTGGAATTGGTCCAGGAGCGGAACTTCGGCCGCGTCGAGCACCTCCCGGTCCGCGGCGGGGAGCCGGTCCTCGACCCGCCGCCGCGGGTCGTCCGGGAGGTCAAGCTGGGCGGGGAGAACGACCCCCGGCCGGAGCGGGCGTTGGCGAACTTCCGGCTGAAGCGGCAGTGGGTCGAGCTGTTCGAGTTGTTCGACGCGGTCGGGGACGGCACGGTCGACGTGCTCGAGTTCAAGAACGGTTTGCCGTTCAAGGCCCTCGTCGCCGACCCCGCCCGCTGACGGGTCCCGCCGACAGCGGGAAAGTCTCGCCTGGGCCGGCCGGCCGCGGCCCGCCGCTCGGACGGCCGCGGGCCGTGTTCGGCCGGGCGTCCCAAGTCGGGCGACGAATAGAGTGTGCCGCAGGCGCCCGCCGGCGGCGCCCCACACCTCCCCGCGCGGCACCCCTCTGTTTCCGCACCCGCATCGCACACACCTCGGTCCGGTTGCGACCGCGGGCCCGCGGCGATAATATCGGCCCGAAAATTTTGATGGACATATTTACACTTGCGCCGTAGCCTGTGAGCGGACTTGAACATTTTTCCACCCCACGCGCCCGGCCGGGCCGGGTCAACACCGGTGACGCCATGACCGACGAAGACGACGAAGTCGATGCGAACGATGAATGCGACGAGGGCGAAGAATCGGACGACGACGGGGGCGGGCCGGCGGCCGCGATCGTGCACTCGCTGGCCGTCGAGTGGGCCGCCCTCGAGGGCCTGACCCCGGCGGCCGTCAACGACCGGCTGTACCGGCCGGTCCGGGACGACGACCCGGGCGTCGTCGCCTTGGCCGAAGCGATGGGCCGGGACGGCGGCGTGCTCGAGCCCATCGTCGTCACTCTCGACCGGGTGGTCCTGTCCGGCCACCGCCGGCGGGCGGCCGCCCGCCTGGCCGGGTTCGACCCGGTGCCCGTCCGCGTGTACCCCATCTGGTCCGCCGACCCGGCCTTCGTCCGCCTACTCCGCACGTTCAACCAGCAGCGGGTGAAGACGTTCGACGAGCAGATCCGGGAGGCCGTCATCGACGCCGACCCGCACACCACCGCCCTCGAGGTCGAGGCGTACGAGGCCGAGCGGGACGCCACCTACCGCCGCCGCGTGGCCGCGGCCGACATCGCCCCCATCGCCGTGACCGCGGCCCGCCGGCGGAACGACATCTCGGCGGCCAAGCGGCCGATGCTCGACGCCGTCATCCGGGTGGTCCAGGAGAACCGGGAGTACTGGCCGCTGTCCAACCGCCAGGTGCACTACCGGCTGCTCAACGACCCGCCGCTCAAGCACGCCCGCAAGCCGGGCAGCCGGTATCGCAACGACCTGGCGTCGTACAAGGACCTGTGCGACGTGCTGACCCGGGCCCGGCTGGCCGGGGTGGTGCCGTTCGACGCCATCTCGGACACCACCCGGCCGAGCACCCAGTGGCGGAGCTGGGGCCACGCCCAGGCGTTCGTCCGGGAGGCGACGGCGAAGCTCCTGAGCGGGTACGCCCGGGACCCCCTTCAGTCCCAGCCGGCGTACGTCGAGGTGCTGGTCGAGAAGCTGACGGCCGAGACGCCGGTCGAGCGGGCGGCCGCCCCGTACCTGGTGCCGTACTGCGTCGGCCGCGGGTACCCGTCGCTGGACGCCCGGTACCAGCTGGCCGAGCGGTTCCGGGCGTCCGGCAAGCGGCGGTTCGTGCTGCTGGTGCTCAGCGACTTCGACCCGGAGGGGGAGAACATCGCGGAGACGCTGTGCGCGTCCCTGCGGGACGAGTTCGACGTGCCCGACATCACCCCGTTCAAGGTGGCCCTGACGGAGGACCAGGTCGGGCGATTCGGCCTGGTGCCGAGCATGGAGGTGAAGCGGTCGTCGAGCCGGGCCAAGGGTTTCGTCGGCAAGCACGGCAGCCAGGTGTACGAGCTGGAGGCCCTGCCGCCGGCCCGGCTGCAGCAGCTGGTGACGGACGCCATCGAGTCGGTGCTCGACCTCGGGGCGTACCGCCGGGAGCGGGCGGAGGAGGCCCGCGAACTCCAGGAGTTGGTGGCCCGCCGGCGGGTGCTGCTCGACGCCGTCGGCGGCCTGGGGGGCGGGGCGTGACGGCGGCCCTGACGACCAGGGACTACTTGCAGGCCGCCCTGTGGTACCGGTCGTGGGGGTGGGCGTGCCTGCCGGTGTCGCACGCCGTCGCGGACAAGCGGCCGACGGTCCGGTGGAAGGCCCTCCAGCGGCGGAAGCCGACGGACCGGGAGCTCGGCCGCCTGTTCGCCGTCCGGCCGGACCGGGTGACCGGGCTGGCGGTGCTGCTCGGGCGGGCGTCCGGCGGGCCGCCGGCCGGGTGCCTGGCGTGCCGGGACTTCGACGCGGCGGCGGCGTACTTCCGGTGGGCGAGCCTCCGGCCGCGGCTGGCCGCCGCCCTGCCCACGGTCCGGACGCGGCGGGGGTTCCACGTGTACTGCTACCTGCCGGCCGAGGTGTTCGTCGACTTCGGGCCGGGGGACGGGGACCTGCGGTGCGTCGCGACGCGGTACGCCGTGCTCCCGCCGTCGGCCCACCCGTCGGGCGTGCGGTACGCCTGGGTGCGGGGCGACCCGGCCCGCCCGGACTTCCCGCTCCTGACCGTCGAGGCGACCGGTTTCCTGGCCGACCGGGCGGACAAGGCGCGGTCGCCCGGTCGGCCGCGCACAGCCCTCACACCTGCGGCCCAACCCGCCCGGAAGGCGGATAAAGACAAAGATCTCTTGTGTCCGCCCCGGGGCGTTTCGGACGCGGCCGGCGGGTCGCCCGGACCGGACGCGCGGTGGGCGTCGCTGCCGGCCGCGGAACGGGAGGCGGTCCTCAAGACGCTGCCGCGGCGGGCCGGAGAACGGCACCGCCGCTTGTTCGAGCTCGCCCGCCGGCTGGCCGACGTGCGGCCGGGCGTCCCGGCGGGCCACTGGGCTGGCGTCGTGCGGGCGTGGTGGCGGCGGGCGGAGCCGGTCGTCCGGACGAAGGACTGGGCGGTGACGTGGGCGGACTTCCGGGCCGCGTGGGGGCGGGTTCGCACGCCGGCGAGCCGGTCCCCGCCGGCGGTCGCGTTGGCGGCGGCCCGTGGGGCGGACGTGCCCCCGCGGGACCGACTCCGACTGGCTTGCCGTTCGCTGGCCGGCCTGACGGGCGGGACGTTCTACCTGTCGGCCCGTGGGGCGGCGGCGGCGACCGGGCTGGGAAAGACGCGGGCGGCCGAACTCTTGGCCGGACTCGTGGCGGCCGGCGAACTGATCGTCCGCGTGCCGGGCCGGCGGTCGGCGTCCGCCCGGCTGGCCACCCGGTACGCCCTCGGGCCGCTCGGCGACTGAAGGGCCTCGAATCCCGAACATATGTCCGGGATTCGGGCAGCCGCGGGTCGCACGCCGAAAACCCGATCATGTCCGGGTTTCAGGTGAGGCGCCGGAAGCGAACAGCCGGGGGGCTCACGCGGGAGAACCCGATCATGTCCGGGTTCTCCCGCCGGCCTTGATTTCGCAGCCGACTGGCCCGGTCGTTTGCGCGAAAGAGCGGTCGCCGTGAACACCACGAGCGGCGACCGTGGCCTCCGCTAGCCGGCATTCGTCGGCCGCCCGGCCCGCACGATTTCACGGGTCCTTCCTGGCGACTTTCAGTGTTGCCCCCACGCGGAAAGGCCAAAGACTTAGACAGACTTGCTTTGTGTCGGCAACGGTCGAGTCGGAGGATGCCGCAGGGCCACGAGAGGAGGGTGTGGGTGACCCGTTCAAGCCGTGGGGTGTCGGCCGAGAGTGCCCTCGCACCGATTCGTCGCCCGGTGATTCGTAGCAGCCGTCAGGGTGCCGGTTCGCGGTTGATTTGGGCGAGGGCATCGAGGGCCAGTTGACGCAATGTGGGTTCCCCGTCGCCCCAGTCGCGGGTGATTTGTTCGAGGGCTTCGGCCGCCTCGCTCCGAACCTTCGGGTGTGGATCCTTGAGGGCGGCGATCAACCCCGGAACGGCCGACTTCGCGAACGCCGACAGCGATCCCAGCGTTTCGGCCGCCTCCACCCGCACATCCGCCTCCGGGTCTCGGAGGGCGTCGACGAGGGCCGGGACGGCGACGGCGGCGGTGGGGCCGAACGCGGCCAGCGATTCCGCCGCGTCGCGCCGGACCTGGGCGGCGGGGTCTTTCAACGCGCGGCTCAGTGCGGCAACGCCGTCGGCGGATTGTAGCTTCGGATGGCCCAAGGCTTTGACTGCGGCGAGCCGCCCGTCGGTGTCCCCCGACGCCAAGATGCCGGCCAGCGTGGTCGTCGCCGCAGAATTTTCGTCGACGACGTTCGGCAGTGCCTGGATCGCGGCTTTCCGGACGTCCGGTTCGGGGTCGTTCGTGGCACGATTGAGGATGGACGCCAGCGCAATTTTCGCCGGTGGGCCGAGTTGCCCGAGGGTGAACAGCGCGAATTTCCGCACCCGCGGATCGGGGTGCTCGACCCCGCGGGCGCACGCGGGGATCGCCGCCGGCCCGAGTCGAACCAGTGCCGAGGACGCCACCGCACGGACCCGCTCGTCCGAATCCGACAGCATCCCAACCAGCCGCCCGCTCGCCCCGACGCCTTCCCAGACGTCCGCAACAGCGATGCGGACCGAAGGGCTGATGGCGTAGGCTTCCACGGCGATCAACCCGGCCCCCAATAGCGCGACCGTGAGCAACGCCACGCGACGGCGGAGCGGGCGTTTCTTCGGCGTGGCTCGTCCCGCGTCCGTCACTGCACTTCCTCGACCGTCCCGTCCGGCTTGACGTCGATCTCCCGCACCTTGCCGCCCTTCTCCTTGCCGCGGAGTTCGTAACTGCCGTTCGCCTCCCGGTACGCCGCGTCGAACGCCACGCCGGGCAACTTCTCCTTCGCCACCTTCAGGATGTCCGGCGGCACGTCCTTCAATTCCATGGCCGTCTTGGCGGCCTTCTTTTCGCCGCACCCCGCCACGACAACGGCCATCAGGCCGGCGAAGACGGCGATCACGATCGTGCGCACTAATAATCCCCCGCGTTAATGGCCTCGCCCGTCGCACGGGTCGAGAGAGCTTTGTAAGTCGCGTAGGTGGTGGACCGGCTGAGGTACGCGACGTGGCCGTCCGCGAACACGAAGTTCCCGCCGCCGGTGTGCCGGGCGGCGTAGTGGTTGATCTCCTTCGGATTGGCCGGGCCGTCATACGTTTCCCCGGTGTGCGCCAGCACGAAATTCGAGGCGTTCTCGGTCTGCACGGGGAGCGGCGAGCCGGGCGTCGGGGCGAGGTTCGCCCCGGTGACGGCACCGACCCACGTGGCTTCCGCGTAGTAGAACGACCGCTCGCCCACCATCAGCGTGCTGCTCGTCCCGTCCGTGACGTCCGCGATCCGCACGGCGCTGTTCCGGTAAAACACGCCGTCCCCGTCCACCCCGGGCTCGTTGACGCCGAAGTTCCCGATGTAGTTCGCCGGGGCGACCGTGCAGGTCGTGCTCGTCAGTTGTGCGGACGCCGACCGGGGGCCGACCGGGATTGCCTGCTGCGGCGGGGCGTCGTACGGGCACAGGAACGACTTCACGATCACGACGCGGGCCGAGGCGTTCGCCGCCGCCTCGATGGGCTGTTTGAGGTCGATCTGCCGGTACAGGTTGTCCTGCTCCATCTGGGGTAGGACGTGCGCCGCCCACCCCCAGCCGGGGCCGGTGTCGTTGCCGGCCGCGTCGAAGGCCGAGACGTACCCGGGCGGGAACTTCTGGTTGGCGTCGTGGTAGTTCTGAAGGGCGAGGCCGACCTGCTTCAGGTTGTTGACGCACTGCGACCGGGCGGCCGCTTCGCGGACCTTCTGGACGGCCGGCAACAGCAGCCCGATCAGGATGGCAATGATGGCGATCACGACCAGCAGTTCGATCAGGGTGAAGCCGCGTCGCGACCGGGGTCGTGTCGTATTCATGGTGGGAGTTTTACCACGCCGAACTGACCGCAACATGACGGCGAGATGACGATTTCGTCATCTTCCCTGCTTTCGAGCAGGTCAGACCGCGTCGAGCGGGAACGTCATCGCGACGCGGGTTCCCCGACCGGCCTCGCTGTCAGCCGAAACCGAGCCGCCGTGGAGGTCGGTGATGCTTTTGACGATCGACAGGCCGAGGCCGACGTTCCGCCCCTCGGAGGAGCGGGCAGGGTCGGCCCGGTAGAATCGGTCGAAGACGTGCGGCAGGTCGGCCGCGGGGATGCCCGACCCCGAGTCGGTCACGGCCACCGTGCCCGACCCACCGGCGGTGGCCGCGGACAGGGTGATTTCGCCGCCCGCCGGGGTGTGGCGGATCGCGTTCTCGACCAAGTTGCACACCGCCCGCTGGAAGAGCGGCCGGTTCACGACGACCTGGACCGGTCCGCTCACGGCGACAACCAACGTCACGCCCTTCTCGCCCGCCATGCCCTCGTAGAACTCGCACACCGTCTGCAACTCTCCGCCGACCTCAACCCGGTCTTTGGAGACTTGCGTCCCGGGGTTCTCCGCCCGCGCCAGGAACAGCAGGTTGTCGATCAACCGGGCCAGCCGACCGCATTCTTCGAGGTTCGAGGCGAGGAGATCCCGGTACTGGTCCGGGGTGCGGGGTTGGCCGAGGGCCACCTCGACCTCGCCCCGCAGGTTGTTCACCGGCGTGCGGAGTTCGTGCGCGATGTCCGCCGAGAACCGGGCCAGCCGGGTGAACGACCGCTCCAGCCGATCGAGCATCCGGTTGAACGTGTCGGCCAAGTCGAGCAGGTCGGCGGGCAGCCCGTCCGCCGTGATCCGCTCGCCGAAATTGGTCGGGCCGATGCGGCGGGCCGTGTCCGCGACGAGCCGCACGGGCCGCAGCCCCCGGCGGGCGATCTGGTGGCCGACGGCGACGCACACGGCCAGCCCGGCGGCGAGGACGAGCCACAGGTTTCGGCGGTACTCGGCCAGCAGCGCGGCCTCATCGCCGTGGTCCATCGCCCCCTGGACGACGTACTCCGACCCGCCCGGCCGCCCGTCGCCCACGCGGATCGCCATGACCCGAAATGGCGTCCCGGTCGCGGACCGTAAATTGCTCCCCGCCCGGAAGTCGGCAGTCGGGGGCGGGAAACCAGACGGGTCGAGGAGCTTCGCCATACCCGGCGTCTCGACCAGCGTCCGCCCGCCGGCGTCGATCAGTCGGACGTAGACCTGCGTGTGCTGGCGGCTCTGGAACTCCTGCTCCGCTTCCTGGCGGACGGCCTCCAAGTCACCGGGCCGCTCGGCCAGCACGTCCCCGACGACGCGGACCTGGTCGGCGATCAGGTTGTCGTCCTGGCGGTCCAGGCTGCGGGCCAGCACCCAATACAGGAAGCCGACGGCAGCGGCCACGAGGAGGAAGGCGGACCCGGCGTACCACGCCGTCAGACGGGCGGCGAGGGGCCACGCCGGTCGCGGTTCGGGGCGGGCGTCAGGGCCGTTCTTCGAGGACATACCCGACCCCCCGGACGGTGTGGATCAGCTTCGCGTCGAACGGGTCGTCCACCTTCGCCCGCAGGCGGCGGACGTGAACGTCCACCACGTTCGTGTCCGAGTCGAAGTTCACGTCCCACACTTGTTCGGAGATGAGGGTGCGGGACAGCACCTACCCGGCGCGGCGGGCCAGCAGCGAGAGCAGGGCGAACTCCTTCGGGGTCAAGTCGATCCGGACGCCGGCCCGGCTCGCCCGGTGTCGGACGAGGTCGATCTCGACGTCCGCGACCGTAATCACGTCGGACGGCCGGGCCGGGCTGCGGCGGAGCAGCGTCCGGACGCGGGCGAGCAGTTCGGCGAACGCGAACGGCTTGACGAGGTAGTCGTCGGCCCCGAGTTCCAGCCCCTTCACCCGGTCGTCCACGGCGTCCCGCGCGGTCAAGAACAGGACGGGTGTGTTCCGGTCGGCCTGGCGGACGGCGGCGACGACCGCCCACCCGTCCAGGCCCGGGAGCATGACGTCGAGGATCACGACGTCGTACCGGCCCGCGCGGGCCATGTACAGACCGTCGTCCCCCCGGCGGGCAACGTCGGCTACGAACCCGTTCTCCTCCAGCCCCTTGCGGAGGAACGACGCGGTCTTCTCCTCGTCCTCGATGATGAGCGCCCTCACCGCCGCCCTCCCCACGCCCCGCCCGGTGCTTCGCTCGCGTGGCCGCCGGGCAACCGCAGTCGGGCGGGACGGGCGACTAAGGCCGGGAGCGGGGACGAAGGGTAACATACAAGGGCCCGAGTTGGCCAATGGCCCGACCGTGAGCGAGCGTCGCCAGGGCGGGGTTGGTCACGGGGCGATTCGCGCAGGGGGGGCGGGCCGCACGCGGCGTGCCCGGAAGAACCCGAGTTCATCCTCGCGAGGATGCCGGGGACCGGTGCCCCTGAACGCGGCTCCGGGTCCGAACGCCACGGCGATTCGTCCGTCCGCCTGTCACGAGCCCGCCGCGCTTTCGGGTGCAAGGCGCTCGCGGAACGGTCGAGCAATTTGCCCAACGTTCTCGATTTTTCTGCTTCGACCTACCGCCGACGTGTCCGCCGGTTGTGCGGTACGCGGGCGTGGGGTATAATCTTCCCAGCAGCTCGCGGTGTTGTCCTCGTGCGAGGGCGATGACCGCGGGCCGGCGGGCCAGACCCCGGCAGCACGGCCGGGCCGAACGAACGCTCCGTTCCTTCGAGGCCCGCACATGCTCGTCGAACTCCGCGACATCTCCTCCATCACCCCCTACGCCGACAACCCCCGGATCAACGACCCCGCCGTCGACGCCGTCGCCGAGTCCCTCGCCGCCTTCGGCTGGCGGCAGCCATTGGTCGTCGACGCGGCCAGCGTCATCGTCGTCGGCCACACCCGGTACAAGGCCGCCCTCAAGCTCGGCCTGACCGTCGTGCCCGTGCACGTCGCCACCGACCTCACCCCGGCCCAGGCCAAGGCGTACCGCCTGGCCGACAACCGCACCGCCGCCATCGCCACGTGGGACGACGGCAAGCTCGTCGCCGAACTCCTCGCCCTCCAAGGCACGGACGTCGACCTCGCGTCCATCGGGTTCACGGCCGACGAGTTGGCCGACCTGCTCAAGGCCGACGAGCCGACCGTCCTCGGCGACCCGGACGCCGTCCCCGACCCGCCGGCCGACCCCGTCACCCGCCCGGGCGACGTGTGGCTCCTCGGCCGCCACCGCCTCCTGTGCGGCGACGCCACCAAACCCGCCGACCTGGCGAAGGTCCTCGACGGTGCCCCGGCCGACCTGCTCCTGACCGACCCGCCGTACAACGTCGCCTACGAGGGCAAGACGGCCGACAAGCTCACCATCGCCAACGACGCCATGGCCGGCGGCGACTACCGCCGGTTCCTCGCCCGCGCCCTGGCCGCGGCCAAGGGCGTCCTCCGCCCGGGGGCGGCGTTCTACCTGTGGCACGCCGACCTCGAGGGCCTGAACGTGCGGGCCGCCTGCGGGGACGCCGGCCTCCGCGTCCGCCAGTGCCTCGTCTGGGTCAAGTCGGCGTTCGCCCTCGGCCGGTTCGACTACCACTGGAAGCACGAGCCGTGCCTGTACGGGTGGGACGACGGGGCCGCCCACACGTGGCTGTCCGACCGCGCCCAGACGACGGTGCTGGAATTCGACCGCCCGGCCAAGAACGACGTCCACCCCACCATGAAGCCCGTCGGCCTGTTCGCCTACCTGATCGGCAACTCGTGCCCGCCGGGCGGGGTGGTGCTCGACCCGTTCGCCGGGTCGGGGACCACCCTCGTGGCCGCGGAACACACGGGACGAACGGCCGCCCTCGTCGAACTCGACCCGCGGTACTGCGACGTCATCGTCAAACGGTACGAGGACCTCACGGGCGGAACGGCCGAACGAATACCGGCCGGGGACACCGTTCTCGCGGCGGTGTGACTCGCCCCCGCCCCGAAAAACCGACCACAACCGACCACAACCGACTCTTTCCCCCTCGGAGGCCCCCGTGGTGACCACTCCCCGCCGGGCGACGGCCGACGACACGCTCCTGCTCGCCCTCGCCTGCGGGGCCACCCAGGAGGCCGCCGCCACCAAGGCCGGACTCGGAGTGACGACCGTCCGCCGCCGCCTCCAGGACCCCGACTTCGTCCGCCGCCTCCGGGCCGTCCAGGCCGACATCGTCGCCCGCACGGCCGGGGCGTTGACGGCCGCCGCGACCGAGTCGGTGCGGACGCTGCTCGACCTGCAGAAGCCGGGGAGCCCGCCGGCCACGCGGCTGGGGACGGCGAGGGCCGTGCTCGAACTCGGCCTGAAGGTCCGCGAGGTGGTCGAGCTCGAGGCCCGGATCGCGTCGCTCGAAGAGCAGATGGACGCCGACTTCGCCCCGGCCGCCGGCGGGGGCATGTGATGCGCACCCGGTCCCCGGTCCGGCGGTTGGAGCGGCGGCTATCGGCGTACATCGACGCCACACAACCGCCGTTGAGCGACCCGGAGTGGCTAGCCGTGTTCAGGGACGCCGTCGCGCGAGGGTGGGAACGCCGCGTACCCGGATTCGCGGCCGCCGTGGCCGCGTACCGAGCCGCGGCCGAGGCGGCGGCCCGCGTCGCGCCGGAGGTCGATCCGCCGACGGGATTCGCCCTGAGGCACCCGCGGCGGGTGCCCGTCCTGTTCACGGGGCGGCTCGACCCGCGGTTCCCGGCCGTGTGGGCGGCGTTCGCGCGGGCGTGCGAACTGTACCTGCGGGCGGAGGGCGTCCGATGAGGCTCCGCGGGCGACTCGACCAACTGACAAACCGGGTTCGATCGACCCGCCCCGACGCCCCGCCGCTGACCGTCTTCCTGATCGAGGCGACCGTGGATCGGCCCGTCGGCACGCAGTCGGTGTGGGGCGGGATCGCCCGTGAGATCTGCTACGACCCGACGGCCGGCCCACCGGTGTTGCCCCCGAGTGGGCCGCACAAGATCGTCTTCGGGCCCGAGTTCGACGTGTGAGGCATAGGCAATGTCACAATGGAACCGGGTCCGGCGGATCGAGGACGGCGTGCGGGCGGCACACCCGACCGCGGCTCCGCCCGGCCTCGTGTTCGTCCTCGAGGCGACGGCCGATCGGCCACCCGGCCGGTGGGTCCGCGCGGACGGGGCGACGGTGGTGTTGGTCTACGACCCGGCCGGGCCGGAACCGGACCTCCGGTTCCCCGGGAACCCGCTCGCCCTCGGCGGGATCGACCCGTTCGCTTGCGAACCGAACGCGGCCCGCGACCTGCGGTTCGTGCCGACAGAACCACTCAGGATTGGCGACGCGCGAGCGGGCCGGCTCAAGCCGTCAAGCGCCAAGGCATCCGCCCGGCGAACTGGGCAACGGCGATTCGGGGATGGCGAGGGCAAGGGATGAGGATCCGGTCCCGACTCGACCGACTGACGAACCGGCGTCGGGCAACCCGCCCGGGCGCCCCGCCGCTCGTCATTTTCCTGATCGAGGCGACCGTGGGTCAACCCGTCGGCACGCGGGTGGTGTGGGACGGGCGGGCGCGGGAGGTCACGTTCGACCCGGCCGCCGGCCCGCCGCCCTTGCCCCCGGGCGGGCCGCACAAGCTCATCGCCGGCCCGGCCTTCGACGTGTGAGGGGCGACCATGTCCGGACCGCTGCGGCGGGTGAAGAGGGTCGAGGCAGCCCAGCAGGGCGGCCGGCAGGCGGCAGGTGAAACTCTCGCGATCGTGCCTTTAGCGGCTACTTATTCCCTTCAAGTCCACTTCCACACCGACACGCTTAACGATGATCTGCGACACATGCTCGGCCAGCCGATCCGATCACGATCATCGTGAATCACATTAGCCCTCAAGTGCACCCGACGGCGTTCATTGATTGACTCGCCGCCGGTTTCCTGACACGGATTGCAACAATCGATGACGGGCCGTGTTCGCCCTCGCGGCTTACCCTGAAACACAGCCGGCCTGAGTGCGTTCGGAGCTGCCTTGAGATGACCACACCCTTGCCACGTCGCCTCAAAGTCCTGGTCGCCGACCCTTCGCGGGATGGGGCCGACAGCTTGGCCGATCTCACCCGCCTGTACGGGTGTCGCGCAACGACGGCATACACCACGAGCGAGACCGTTGTACTCCTGCACACACGCCGGTTCGACATCGCCTTCATCGACCCCGCATTGCTAGGGGTGTCGATGGGCCAGGTGATCGGCCACGCGCTTGCTCCGTCCCGTGAAGTGCGGCCGTTCGTCATCGCCGTGTCCGAATGCCCGTCGGAAGAGTGGTGCGGCGAGGGCTTGTCGGCCGGGGTTAATCTGTACCTGACCAAGCCTCTGCCGCCGGGCCTCATCGGCGGGCTGCTCCGCCGGTTGCAGCCCTTCATCTACGCAATGGAATTGCCAGCCGACCTCGCCCTCATCGTCGGCCATACCCAAAAGGTCTCGTCATGATGGCGCTGAGCGTGTCCAACCTGCCGAGCAATACGACGGTGGCCGACTTGTCGGAAGTGTTTCGGCCGTTCGGCCGTGTTGCCTGGGCCGCCGTGGGCGACCACAGGCCATGACCCGTAGCCCGCCGGGGGCCAGGTTCGTGGATCTGGCCCCCGGCGGGGCCTCCGCGGTGGCCGCTCTCGACGGGGCGACGTACCGTGGGGCCGCATTGATCGTGCGGGACCTCTGGGAGGCCGTAACAATCAACGGCGAGGCGCCGGGACGATGGCCGGACACGTGACCGAGTAGGTCGGCCCGCCACAATCCACAGGCGTTCCACTCGTCACGAGTACCCTTGGCGGTCGCTGCGAGTGAAATCGAATGACAGGTCACGATATATTTTAATTTTTGTCAAACGGTTATCGTATAATGGTTGCCCAATCGCGACCGGCGGACGAGAGCCGGCGAAGTGGCGTCATCAACTGGAATTACGCCATGACGAACAACACGGCCCTTACGCGACAGCAGGTGGCCATGACCACGACCGATTCGTCCGACACGGACTTGCAGCAGATGAGCGACGATGGCTACCCCCACAGCCCTGACCCGACGCGGGCGTTCGGAGCAGGAGACTCCGCTTCCACGCCCGTGGCCGCCGAACGTCGTCGGGACGACGGGTACGATCCGGGCATGGGTGCCGGCGACGAGTGGGGCGGGTTCCTTTACCACCTGCCGAGCGGCGCGGAGCGGTCCGGGGCCGAAGGCCCCGGACTCCCGATTCCCCGACAGCCTTCCACGTAAACCACCTTCGCCCCGGAGGAATCGATGTTCCCGCTCATGCTCGTGACGCTGTTGGCGTCTGCGAATCCGCCGTCGATCGTCTACGTCGACGACATGCTACGGCCGGTGCCGGCCGAGTTCATCATGCCCCCGCCGCGAGAAGGCCGAGGTCCGTGCCATCGCGAGGGTGCTCATCGCCGGCCGGCCCCAACGCATCGCCATGACGGAACCCAGGTCGAATGACGCCGCCGGTAGTGAATTCCCGGGGCCAGAGTTTGGACACGCTTCTAATCATACTGACCACGCCTCCTCCTCACGATCGGACTAGTCATGCCAAAGAACAAGTTACCTCGCCTGACGCTGGTCGACGCCGAGGCATCGCAATCCCTCATCGGCCCCGTCGAGTCACTCCGGAATCAGATCCTCGTGACGATGGGTCGGCCGAGAGACCTCATCCGCATCGACGTCATCAACCTGTGGCCGAACACGTACCGGGCCAACGTCATCGTCGGCCCGTCGCTCGACCGGGCGCGTTTCGCCCACAGCTACTTCGTGACAACGACCGACGGCGGCAAAGTGGTGACTTCGACGCCGGGTCTCAACTGCGTTTATTCCTGATCGTGTTCGTTGGCCCCGAACAGCCCCCAAGGACTTCGATGAGTAATCTGAATCGGATCGTGGCGCACATTCGGATTCGCAACCGCCAGGACGTGCCGGCGAAGTACGTCCGCAGGTACAATTCTCTGTCCGCGGCCGCCCGGAAATCGATCCGCGGCGGCGACGTCATACTGCTCCGCGAGATGGCAAAAAGGTTCTCCTACGTCCACATCATCGGCGGGGACATCGTGACGTTCGGCCCGAGGGCGACGAAGCGGGTCGTGGCGAAGCTCGAACGGATGGGCCTGTACGCGGTCGTCGAATTCGGCCGCGTCCGGGTGAATGCCGGCGGCGAAGTCATCGTGACGGAGAACGTGAGCCAGAAGCGGTACGCGGCGACCATCGCGGGGGCATGACCGATTTTGCGTTCCGGCTTCGGAGCTGGGGATGATTCACCCCTGGGCCTCGGAATCCCGAGCGAATCTCCATGCCCGATTCTTCGCCGGCCCCGATCAAGGGTCTCAAGCGGCTGTAAGAAGGATCTCTCACTGCCGAGAATCGGCCATAGAGATCGGGTAGTGACACACGCTGCGTGTGGCTACGCAACATCAAGTTTTGTCGGTGGCCGTGATCGAGTCGTTGCAACGGGTGCATGCCGACAACGCCCGCGTGCTTGACTCAGCAATAGTTCAACTCGGCGAACTTCGAATCCGGCAAGCCCGGGCGCTCGGCGAGGCCGGCTTGGCGGCGGCCTCGGAGGGCCGGCTCGATGACGGAACCCGACACAAGGCCGAACACCAACAAGCAGCAGCTCGAACGCGTCCTCGCCGGGTGGAATGATCGGAAGCCCGATCGGAGCCGCGACGCGGACCGGTGGCAGGGGCGACGGCGGCCAGGGTTGATCCGGGAACGCGAACAGGAGGGTGGGAATTATGGCGACCAAGAACGACGGGGCGACCGGCCGACACTTGCTGGTGGTCCTCGACCACCACGAGGCCAAGGTCTACCAGGCCGAGGTGCACGGGGCCGTGCCGCAGCGGATCGTGCCGTACGACCCGAGCGGGTACGGCCGGCACTTGCACTCGGCCAACGAGTGGACCGACGGCAAGCGGCAGCCCGAGCGGCAGAGTTTCTACGAGGCCATCGCCAAGACGCTGGCGGGGGCCGACCAGGTCTTGCTGTTCGGCAGCGGGACCGGGAAGAGCAGCGCCATGGAGCAGTTGCTCGCCGACTTGACCCGGCACCACGCGGAGGTCGCGAAGCGGGTCATCGGCGCCGTCGTCGTGGACGCCCACCACGCGACCGAGGATCAGTTGCTCGCACACGCCCGGGACTTTTACACCGAATTCAACAGACGATAGTACGGTCGCGTCTCGGCGTACACGTCCGGATGCCAGCTAGGCGGAGACACCCGGGAGAAAGTTGCGAATCACTGGTCGCGGGCCATTTCCCCCGACCAGGCCAGATTGGGGCGGGCCAATCATAGCAGTGCCGGCCGGGAAGCATTCCCGGCCGGCACTGCTCCAACTTGTCGTGAGGATGACCCATGCGCGTGTAGCCCGAAACCAGGGCATTGACGCCGTCTGCGGTCGGTCTGCTCCAACTTGTCGTGAGGATGACCCATGCGCGTTCTACTGTTCGCCGTCTTCGCCCTTTCCCTGGCCGGGGTGGCCGCTTCCGCCGAGGCCCCGAAGGCCGTCCATGACATCGTCGCGGCCGCCGCCGACACGGAAATGAACACCTTGGTGCGGGCGGTCAAGGCGGCCGGGCTGGCCGCGGCGCTGAAGGAGAAGGGCCGTACGCCGCGTTCGAGAGGGTCGGCAAGAAGAATCTCGAAGCCGTGTTGGCCGACAAGGAGCAGTTGAAAACGGTGTTGATGGCCAACCCCGTCGTGGGCAAGGCGGTTCTGGCAGCCGACGCCCTCAAGATGGACCGCAAGGAGGTCAACGGGCTCAAGGTCTGCGTGGACGGGACCGCGGTGAACGTCGGCGACGCCCGCGTCATCCTGACCGACATCAAGGCCGGCAACGGGGTGATCCACACGACCGGCGCCGTGCTGATGCCGAAGGACTGATCGCCAAGACCAGTCGGTGCGAAGGAGCGCACCGCCCGACGGCCGCCGGGCGACGGATTCCCGGCGGTTGGTTTTTTCACATCGACTCATTCACCAAGGCCCGGCCGCCCACTCCGACCCGCGTTCCGGCAACCGGGTTTCGCAGCCGCCACATCCGCGACCAATCCCGCGAGTCGCCCCGCCATGTCCACGACGTCGAACGGCTTCCGAAAGACGGCGAGCGGGCCGAGGGCGAATAAATCCCGTTCGGTATAGCGGCCGGCGTCGGCCGTCATGAAGCACGCCGACAAATGCGGGGCGAACTGCCGCAGGTGGTGCAGCGTTTCGGGGCCGTCCCGGCCGGGCATCAACACGTCGAGCAAGGCCAGATCGATCGAGGCGTGGTGCACCCGGTGGTGCGCCACGGCCTCCCGGCCGTCGGCCGCCGGCCAAACCGAGAAGCCGTGTCGTTCGAGGCCGGCGGCGAGAACCGCTCGAATGCCGTCGTCGTCGTCGACGACCAGAATCCCGACGGGCCGTTCCGGGCCGTTCCGGACGAGTGCGGGGACGGACGAGGGGCCTGGATCGCCCCGCCCGTACGGCCGGAGAGCGGTAGCGGTGGGCGGGTTCATCAGACGCAAGTCCTCGAAACGGGTTTGCCTCGGCCGGTTCATCGGGGCCGCGGGGGCAGGGCCGACAGAATCCTCTTCCGCAGCGGACGGGTTTCGCCGCACCGGTGTCAACCGGGGCGTGACCAGTCGCGCCACCAGCGCCCGCAGCGCGTTCGGGTCGGTGGGCTTGGGAAGGAAGTGACCGGCGCCCAGGTCCCGGGCGCGGGCCCGGTACTCTTGTGACGTGTACCCGCTGACGATGACGACACCCGTCCGCTCGCAACCGGGCACCCCTCGCAACCGGGCGGCGAACACGAACCCGTTCATGGGGGCCATGCCGATGTCCAGGAGGACGACGTCCGGCGGCCGCCGCGCGGCGGCCGCCAGGGCCGAGTCGCCGTCGTAATAGGGTGCGGCGTCGTACCCCCAAAGGGCGAGGAGGTCGGCCGTACTGTCGGCCGTGTCCCGCAGGTCGTCAACCACCAGCACGTAGGGTAAGGGGCCTTTCAAGAGATCCTCCCGCCGGCGTGCGGGCAGTCGCCCGGGCGTCGGAAACGGCTTCGACGGATGTGGCAGATCGGTTCCCCAAAGTATGGGACGATGTGTCGTTCCACTTGCCAGCACGTCTGCCAAACAATCCGGGAGAATGCCGAAATGAGATGTAGGGCGACGCCTGACAGGGAAGGGAATTTGCGGACATCGGAGTCAGGTTTTCTACCCGCCTTGCAGCCATCCCTGCTGGACGGCGTACCGCACCAGGTCGGCCCGGCTCTGGAGGCCGAGCTTCTCCATCGCCCGCGCCCGGTACGTCTCGACCGTCTTGACGCTCAACTCCAGCCGGGCCGCGATCTCCTTGTTGCTGTGCCCGGCGGCCGTCTGGTGGGCGACGGCGGCCTCCCGCTCGCTCAGGCTCCCGTGCGGCAGGTCGACGTTCGCCGGCTGACGCACGAACCCGCCGACCACCTTGCCGGCCATGGACGGGTCGAGGTACGTGCCGCCCGCGGCGACCGCCCGGATGGCGTGGATCAACTCCTCCGGGGCCGCCCGCTTGAGGACGTACCCGACCGCCCCGGCCGCCAGGAGTTGTCGGATGTACCCCTTGTCTTCGTGCAGCGTCAGGGCCAACACGCGGGCCGTCGGGCACTCCCGCCGGATGCGGGTCGTGGCTTGCGACCCGGTCAGGGCCGGCATGGTCACGTCCATGACGACGACGTCCGGCAGGAGGGCCGGGATCTGCTCGCACGCGAGCAGCCCGTTCGCCGCCTCGCCGACGACGGTCATGTCGGCCTGCGCGTTGATGAGGACCTTCAGCCCCTCGCGAACCACGGCGTGGTCGTCGGCCAGGTAGACGCGGATCTTAGCCACGGTGGGTTCCTCCATCGCGTGGCGTCGGGCGGACGCGGGCGATGACCGTGCTCCGGCCCGGGGCCGATTCGAGGGTCAGCGTCCCGCCCATCAGGGCCATCCGCTCCCGCATGCCGAGGATGCCCAGGCGGTGGAGGGCCTGGGCGTCCGCGTCGAACCCCCGCCCGTCGTCCTCGATCAGGACCGACACGTCCTCCGGCGACCGCCGGAAGACGACGCTCACCCGCCGGGCCGCGGCGTGCTTGTGGACGTTCATGAGCGCCTCCTGGACGACGCGGTACAGGGCCGTCTCGACCTCCGCCCCCAGGCGGTTCTCGTCCGCCTCGGGGCCGTGGTAGTCGACCTCCACCCCGGTCCGCTCGGCCCACCCGTCCGTGTAGTGCGCGAGGGCCGCCGACAGGCCGAGGTCGTCGAGGGCCGTCGGCCGCAGTTCCAGGGCGAGGTCGTGGACTTCCCGGCCGATCAGGTCCGTCAGGGATTGCAAGGCGTGCAGCCGGTCCCATTCCTGAGAGGGGTGCGCGGTGGCGTCCCGGACGACCTTCAGCCCCAGCCCCAGGGCGGTCAGGTGTTGGCCCATCTGGTCGTGCAGTTCGCGGGCGATCCGCCGCCGCTCGTCCTCCTGGACGGTCGTCAGCCGCTGTTGCAGGTCGCGGCGGTCCGCTTCCGCGATTTCCCGCCGGCCGATCTCGTCGCTCAGCGTCGCGTTCGTGTGGGCCAGCTCGGCCGTGCGTTCCGCGACCCGGACTTCGAGTCCGTCGTGGGCGGCCTGGAGGGCGACTTCGGCCCGCTTGCGGTCGGTCACGTCCCGGATGTTGCACTGGATCACCGGCGTGTCGCCGACCGGGTACACGTTGCTCACGAACTCGACTTCGATCCCCCGGCCATCGTGCGTCCGCAGCGGCAGGTCGTCGTACCGGATGTACCCCGTTTCCTGAAGGGTGCGGAACGCCGCCTTGTTGGACTCGATGTCGTCGAACAGGCCGATCTCCCACAACTCCTTGCCGATCAGCTCCACCCAGGGGTGGCCGAGCAGGTCGGTGAGGAACGGGTTCGCGTCGAAGATCCGCCGCGTTTCCGGATCGACGAGGAGGATGCCGTCCTGGGCCGTTTCGAACAGGCGGCGGTACCGCGTCTCGGACAGGGCCAGGGACTCGGTCGCCCGCACCCGCTCGGTCGCGTCCTCGATCGCCAACAGGACGAGGCCCGACTGCCGGCCCGGCAGGAGCAGCCGCCGGGCGTTGAGGACCATGGACCGGCGGCCGATGCCGTCGAACACGTGATCCACGGCGAAGTTCTCGAAGTGGTGGTCCCCGGTCAGAATGGCTTCCAGCTGTTCACGCAACTGCGGGATGTCCCACTGGCGGTTGCCCAGGGCGAATAGGGTCTGGCCTTCCGTCTCCGGGGCCGTCACGCGGAAGGTGCGGTAGAACGACGAGTTCGCACTCCGAACCCGCAGGCCCGCGTCGAGTACGACGAGCGGCTCGCGGACGGTCTGGATGATCCCCTCGGCGAAGGCCCGCGCGTCCTCCACCCCCTGGACCGCCCGTTGCCGCTCGCTCACGTCGCAGAAGAGCAGCACGGCCCCGATGATCGCACCAGCCGCGTCCCAAACCGGGGACGCCCCGTGGTCGATGCGGCACTCGCTGCCGCCCCGGCCGATCAGCACGGTGTGGTCGGACAATCCGACGGCAACCCCGCCCGCGAGGACGTCCGTCACGGGGTCGGGTGCGGGCCGGCGGGTGACTTCGTCCTCGATGCGGAAGACGGCCTCGGCCGTCCGGCTCACGGCATCGTCAGCCGACCAACCAGTCAAGGACGCGGCCACCGGGTTCACGGCGAGGATCCGTGCCTTGTCATCCGTGACGATCAGCCCAAGGCCGATGCCGACGAGCGCGGACTGCACCCATTCGGCTAGCGGTTGTCGGGCGTTTTGCTCAGACGCCATGATCGACATTCTCCCTCGCCGTTCCGTCCGAGCGAAGGCTCGGAGTTGTGGTGGTCGAGCGGTCCGACGGGTTATTGTACGTCCGGTGCGTCGATTCCCCCGCTTTCCGGCCCGCGGGTGAACCAAGTACGGCAACGACGAACTGAACCCAACCGTCCATCCCGAAGTGGCGGTGGGTGAAGAGAGGTAGAACCCGACCGCACTCCCGATGCCGGTCAAGAAGCCCGTCCGGAGCAAGAGGCCGAGCTGGGCACGGTCGCTCCCGCCCGAGAAGAATCACGGCGGCTACCAAGCCAACGACCGGCTGCAGAACCGCGGTGAGAATCCCCAGCCGAGCGGTCAGCGAGACGGGTACGAAGTTTTGCCCGACGCCGGGTTGAGGCGAAGAGACGGCGGGCGACGGGCGGCTGTATCGTGGGCCGTGAGATGTACGAATGTGCTAAGACCTTTCTGGGAGTCGGCTAGTTTTTCCGGCTCGTCCGATCCGACATGCCGGTGTAGCCGATTATCGCGAGGGAATGCCCTTCAAGCGGCCGGGAAAACGGCGGGTCCGGTGTCGGTGAAAACGGTCACCTTGGTCAGTTAATTCCGGACACCTGCGGTTGGCGGGCGGTTGACGTTGGTCATCAGGATGACCGAGTAACATCGGGTGGAACGACGGTGGCGGAGTGGCAATTACGAAGGCATCACTTCAACCGACATGGGTTCGTGGTGGCCACTTGACTCAATGCCCTCCCATTCTCTGACGCATTTTGATGACATTCCCTGGCTCACCTCATGCCGTTCTCCTGTCAGTCTTAAAAACCTCATGTCGGATACTGCTAAGGAACTTCTTGGACGATCTCGTGGTAGGGGCAAACCTCGAAGTATCGGCGCCACGCCCGTTCGGACCGACTCCGGCGAGTAACGGGTCACCCCGATGCAGGAGAACTCAGGATGAGGTACACGTCATTTGCGGTCGTGGTGCTGGGGGCCTTGATCGCCTGCTACGCGGGGTCGCAATTCTTGACCGCCGGCCCGCTCGGCCAATCCGAGGGCCCACCCGCCTGGAGGCTGGGGCTCGGGCTCGCCTTTGGGGCGGCCCTCGTGTTCGCCGGCGCGATGATGTGGTTGTTCGGCGGGAAGGGTTACACGTCGGGCGGGCGCGGTGTCCGTCCCGGTCCGGACTCGGCACCCAAGGGCGGGTAGCGAGAACAAACGCTCTCGTTCGTCGAGGCGGCCGCGATCAGTCGACACTTCCGACGATGTCGGGGCCTGAACCGAAAGGTCGTCTGCCCCGTGCCTATCGACCTTTAGGAACCGCCGAGGAATCTCACCCCATTCCACGCGGACGGCGTTCGATCAATCGTAGGGTGTCGTGTCGGGTTGCCACCACGGCAGCCGTCATTCATTTACTCTGGACGCGAGGGCCGGCCATGTTCGAGGACAACTTTCAGTTAATCTTATCCCTGGGGGCGGTGGTGGCTCTGTTGGTCGCCATCGCGGCCGTGGCGGCTTTGCTCGT
Source organism: Limnoglobus roseus (assembly GCF_008254045.1). GTDB lineage: Bacteria > Planctomycetota > Planctomycetia > Gemmatales > Gemmataceae > Limnoglobus > Limnoglobus roseus. The sequence continues at coordinate 8,646,060 of NZ_CP042425.1, forward strand.
GGTCCGCGCGGGACGCGCCGCCACACTGGAAGTCGGAAGCTTGGAGCGAACTCGCCCACGCCGATAAGGGGTGACGATTAATCGCGCCCTTTCCGTCCGGAGAGACGCTTGCCCTATCGGTTCGGAGGCGTTCCGATGGCCTCGGTTACTTCGCCATCGCCCGAGGGGCTAACCACCGCCGAGGCGCGGTCGCGGCTCGACGAACACGGGCCGAACGAGATCACTCCGACGGCCGGGCCGGGCGGCGTGAAGCAATTGTTAATCACCTTTCTCAACCCGTTGACCGTGATCCTTCTGGTCGCCGGCGGGGTCGCCGCCGGGGTCGGGGACTACGCCACGGCGGCCGTCATTGGCGTCGTCGTGGGCGTGAGTTCGCTCATCCAATTTTTCCACACCCTGCGATCCGACCAGGCGCTCCGCCACCTCCAAGACCGCGTTGCGGTGACCGCCACGGTTCGACGCGACGGCGTTTGGGCGGAACGGCCGCGACGGGACGTCGTACCCGGGGATCTCATTCGTCTTGCGGCCGGCGATTTCATCCCGGCGGACGCCCGGCTCGTCACCGCCCGCGACCTGCACGTCCTGCAGGCGGCTCTCACGGGCGAATCGCTCCCCGTCGAAAAGGAAGTCCGGGAGAATTCGGGCAAGCCCGGCGACCCGCTCGCCCTCGACCGCCCGGACGCGGTGTTCTTCGGCACGTCGGTGGTAAGCGGCACCGGGACCGCGGTCGTCGCCGCCACCGGCCGTGCGACGGCGTTCGGGGACGTCGCCGCCCGGCTCGCCGCCAAGGCCCCGGAGACCGAGTTCGACCGCGGCACCCGCCGGTTCGGCCTGTTCATCACCCAGACGGTGTTCGCGCTGGTCGTGTTCGTATTCGTGGTCGCCGTCGCCCGCCAACTGCCGGCGATGGAGTCCCTCCTCTTCGCCCTGGCGCTCGCGGTCGGCCTGACGCCCGGCCTGCTCCCGATGATCGTGAACGTCACCCTCGCCCGCGGGGCCGTGCGGATGGCCCGGCAGGACGTCATCGTGAAGCACCTCGCCGCGATCCAGAACTTGGGCAGCATGGACGTCCTCTGCACGGACAAGACGGGCACCCTGACGCGGGGCGACGTGAGCTTAGTCCGGTGCGACACCGCGGCCGGCGTCTCGGCCGACCGCGTTCTGCTCCTCGCGTACTTGAACAGCCGGCACGAGACCGGGTTCAAAAACCCTCTGGATGTCGCGATCCTCGCCCACCCGGTCCCGGCCGGGGTCGAAGGGTTCGAGAAGCTCGACGAGGTGCCGTTCGACTTCGAGCGGCGGCGGTTGTCGGTCGTGTTGCGCGGGCCGTCCGGGGTGACGCTCGTCACCAAGGGGGCGCCCGAGAGCGTCCTCGACTGTTGCGGGAGCTGGGAGGACGGACCGGAGACCCGCCCGCTCGACGCGGCGACCCGCGACCGCGTTCTCGCGTACGTCCGGCGGCAAAGCGTCGAGGGGTACCGCCTCCTCGCCGTCGCCTCGCGGGTCGTCACGCCGGGCGGCCGGTATTCCGCCGCCGACGAGGTCGAGCTCACCCTGGCCGGGTTCCTCGCGTTTACGGACCCGATCCGGGAGGACGCGGCCGACGCGATCCGCGACCTGGCCGCCGATGGCGTGCGGGTGGTGATGATCAGCGGCGACGACGAGCACGTCGCCCGCCGGATCGCCGATCTGGTCGGCCTCGGCGGCGGCCGGGTCGTGTCCGGCGGCGAACTGGCCGGGATGACCGACCCGGCCCTGGGGGCGGTGGCCGAGCAGGTGGCCGTGTTCGCCCGCACGTCGCCGGCCCAGAAGAACCGCATCCTGCTCGCGCTCAAGGCCCGGGGGCACGTGGTCGGGTTCCTCGGCGACGGGGTGAACGACGCCCCGTCGATTCACGCCGCCGACGTGGGCATCTCTGTGAGTACCGCCGTGGACGTGGCGAAGGCGGCGGCCGAGGTCATCCTGATGAAGCCCGGCCTGCGGGTCATCCACGACGGCGTCCTCGAAGGCCGCCGGGCGTTCACGAACGTGATGAAGTACCTGCTGATGGGGACGAGTTCGAACTTCGGGAACATGCTCAGCATGGCAGCCGCGGTCGTGTTCCTGCCGTTCCTGCCGATGTTGCCGCTTCAGATTTTGCTCAACAACCTGCTCTACGACCTCGCGCAACTGCCGATCCCGACCGACCGCGTGGACGCCGCCCTGGTCCGCAAGCCGCGGAAGTGGGACGTCTCGGCCATCCGCACGTTCATGCTCGTGGTCGGGCCGGTCAGTTCGGCCTTCGACCTGGTCACGTTCGCCGGCCTCGTGTGGCTGTTCCACGCCACGGCCACGGCCTTCCAGACGGGATGGTTTGTGGAATCGTTGTTCACCCAGACGCTCGTCGTGCTGGTCATCCGCACGGCCGGGAACCCGTTCCGCAGCCGACCGAGTCCGTGGGTTCTGGGGACGGTCATCGGGGTGTGCGGGGTGGCGGTCGCACTGCCGTTCACGCCGGTCGCGGGGCCGCTCGGGTTCGAGCCGCTACCGGGAGCGTTCGTCCCGTTCTTGCTGGCGGTCGCCGCGGCCTACCTGCTCGCGGTCGAGGTGGTCAAGCGACGGTTCTTCCGCGACGTGGCCGCCAGGGCGTGAGCGAAGACCGCCGGGCGTTAGCCGTGGTCGCCGGCGGTGTCCGCGGCCGCCGACCCGACCGGGGCCACGCCCTTCTGCCCCCAGCCCCACCCGCCGATTTCCGGCATGTCCTCGCCGTACTCGTGGACGTAGTGCCGGTGCTCGATGAGCTTGTCCCGAACAATCTGCCGCACCCCCGATGCCGTCGCGACCAGGCCCGGCACGCGGTCGATCAGGTCGGCGACCAGGTTGAAGCGGTCGATCTGGTTCAGCACGCACATGTCGAAGGGGGTAGTGGTCGTGCCCTCCTCCTTGTACCCGCGGACGTGCAGGTTCCGGTGGTTCGTCCGCCGGTAGGTCAACCGCTTCAGGCCGGCCGCGTCTTGCGAGACGCTCGGGTAGACCTCGCTGTACGTCCCTTAGAGGTAGACGTTCGCCACGACGCCCGGGCCGCCGTGGCCGGGCCCGGCGACATACAGGACGTTCAGGTCGTCCCGCCGGATCAGGCGGTTCAGGTGGGCGTAGATCAGGTTCAGCCCCGGCGTCGTCCCCTAGTGCCCGAGCAGCCGCGGCTTGACGTGTTTGCGCTGGAGCGGCTCGCGCAACAGCGGATTGTCGAGCAGGTAGATCTGCCCGACGGACAGGTAGTTCGCCGCCCGCCAGTAGGCGTCGATCTTGGCCAGGAGGGCGGGGTCGAGCGGGGCGTCGGTCATGGCGTCGCATCCTTCTGTTGGAACGGCAGGCCGAGGACGCAGGCCGTCGTGCGGGCGATCAGGACTTCCTCGTCGGTGCGGATCACGCGGACGGTCACGCCAGTGATGCCCGAGGAGATGACCGCCGCATTCGCTGCATTGCTCGCGAGGCCGAGGTCGACGCCGAGGAAGGCAAGGCCGTCGCAAATTCGGGACCGCACTTCCGGGGAGTTTTCCCCGACGCCGCCAGCGAAGACGAGCGTGTCGACGCCGCCGAGGGCCGCGGCCATCGCCCCGATGAACTTCTTGGCCTGGTAGCAGAAGAGGGCCACGGCGTCCGCCGCCCGCGAGTCCGTCGCCTCGCGGGCCAACAAGTCCCGCATGTCGGAACTCGTCTCCGAGATGCCCCGCAGACCCGACTCGCGATTGACGACGGCGTCGAGTTGGTCGGCCGTCAGGTTCTCGGTTCGCGTCAGGTGGATCAGCACGCCGGGGTCGAGGTCGCCGGTGCGGGTGCCCATGACGAGGCCGCCGGCCGGGGTGAAGCGCATGGTCGTGTCGACGCACGCGCCGCCGCGGACGGCCGCCAGGCTCGCCCCGGACCCGAGGTGGGCCAGGATCAGACGGCCGTCGGGCGCGGTCGGCCCGGCCACGCGGCGGAGTTCCTCGACGAGGTAGGCGTAGGACAGGCCGTGGAAGCCGTACCGGCGGATGCCGTACCGCCGCGGGATCGGCAGCACTCGGGCCACGGGCGGCAGGGCGTGGTGGAAGGCCGTGTCGAAGCACGCGACCTGGGGCAGCGTCGGCCGGCGGCGCGTCAGGGCGTCCTTCAAAGCGAGTTCGGCCGGGAGGTGGTCGGGATCGAGCGGGACGAGGCGGCGGAGGTCGGCGAGGAGGGCCGCGTCAATGACCCGCGGCTCCGCGTGGTCCGGCCCGCCGTGGACGACGCGGTGGCCGACCGCGGCGACGCCGGCGAGGTCGCCGCGCTCCTCCAACCAGTCGATCAGTTCGTCGGCCGCCCGTGCCGGGTCGGTCGCCGCGATCGGCTTTCGGTCTTCCCGGTCCCCAAGCCCGGCCGCCCGCAGGGAAGCCTCTGGCGTACCGACCCGCTCGACCGCCCCGGCGAACAGGCGATCACCCCCCGCGGCCGGCCCGAAGAGCGCGAACTTGATGCTCGACGATCCCCCGTTGATCGTCAGGACGCACCCGCCGCGCGGGGTCGAAGCGGGCGGGGTGTCGTGGGGAGTGTCCACGGGCGATGGATTCCCATCAGAGTTACGCTACCGGTAAGGGGATAGTGTATGCTCGACGAACCCCAGATTCGTGCGACCACGCTCCGACTTCTACCCAAGGTGCATCGATCGGCAGGGTGGCAGTCCCGGAGGTGACCGCAACTTTCGCATTGCCGGTCCAACGGCGTGTCATTCGCTGGCAATAATGGGTTCCCCTGCTTCCGCGCCTCCGGCCGGGCGGGGGAACCAGTAGACGACGCGAGGGAAAAGTTATGGCAGGGACGATCAAGGGCAAGGTCGAAGACCTGGGCCAAGCCGCGAAGGACGCCGCCAAAAAGGCCGGCGAGAAAGTGAAGGACGGGGCCGAGGTCGATGCCGAGAAGACCGCGCACGCGGCCAAGACGGTCGGCCAAGCCGCGAAGGACGCGGGACAGAAGGCCAAGGACAAGAGCGAGGGATGAGGCACCGACTCCCGCTTCGACAACCCGCCCGAAAGGGCGGGTTGTTTCGTTGACGATCGGGCGGAAGCGAGACGAGCGCTCTTAGTTGCCCCGCTGCCGGCTCCGGCTCTCCTCCCCCATCGCCACGGCCCCCGCGGGCGTGATGAAGACCGGTCGCACGTCGTTGCGGTCCGATTGCCTCAGCATCAGGACGGCACTCCCCGCCGTGCCAACGGCCCAGCCGGCGGCCTCCCGCTCCGTGCAGTAGACGTAGAAGGCGGGGTCCTTTTCTGGTCGCTTGCCATCGAGGTCGCAAGCCACCTTGTAGACCGTCCTGAACTCCGGCAGTTGCTCGATCTTGCGGGGGACGATCCCCGTGACCGGCTGCGGCCTGTCCCGGTACGCGGCGTACGCCTTGGCCGGGTTCGCGGCGTACAAGTCCACCATCACGCGGACCAACGTCCGGTCCGGGGCCACGGCCACCTCCGCCACGGCGTGGGGTTCCGTCGACCCGCACCCGCAGGTCAGGGCGATCACCAACAACGACACCGCGAGGGTGAGCCGGCGCACGTTCGTTTCTCCGCAAGGGGTCAGCCGTCACGGCCGTCGGACGACGTTGGATTTCCGATTCCCGGACGCGGATTGCAAGAATTGCTGACGGGTGTGGGCGGCCGCCGCCCCGTATCCTTCACCCACCGCCGGTCCCGGCCCGCTCAAGTAGGTCAACCATGACGACACCCACTCTACGCCCGCTCTCGACCCTTGTCGTCGACAATTCGCGGGACGCGGCCGACAGTCTGGCGGACCTGCTCCGCCTCTACGGGCACCAAGCCGCGGCGACGTACTCGGGCTCGCAAGCCGTCGCCGTCCTGGGTGATCGGCCCGTCGACGTCGTCCTCATCGATCCTGCGATGCCGGGGCTGGTCGGAAACGCCTTGCTCCGACGGGTCGCCGCCGCGAGTCCGCGGAAGCGGCCGTTCGTCGTCGTCACGACCGGTAGTTCCGACGACCACGACCGCGACGACTGGCGGGCGGCCGGGGCCGACTTGGTCCTGATGAAGCCGCTCCCGGAGGGTCTCGTGGGCGGGCTGCTCCGTCGCATCCGTCACTTCCTCGACACGCTCGGGCCGCCCACGGACGAACCCGGCATCGCCGGCCCGGCGGGCGGGACGGACGCGCGATGTGACATCCGGTCGAGCCCCCCCCGACGCTTGCCCGGGAAGGTGTCGTCGTGATGAGCTTACGCGTTAACAACCTGCCGGCCGGGGCGACCGTGGCCGACCTGTGGGAGCTGTTCCATCCCTTCGGTCGCGTCGCCTGGGCTGCCATTCGGGGTATCCCCTTGCCAAAGGGCGATCCTCCGGGTGTCGGGTACGTGGACCTGGCGACGGGCGGGGCTGCCGCCATCTGCGCGCTCGACGGGTCGGACTACCGCGGGCGAAGGCTGGCCGTTCGAGAAGCCGATTTGAATGACCTCGAAGCCGGATAGGCGATCAGACCACTTGGCGTCGCGGCTGCCCCCGGGCGACGAGGGTGGGTCCGGGACGCCGATGTTGCACCTGGGAAAGGACGCCCGATGAGTTTCCTGTTCAAGCCCTTGGCCGACGTGCTTCCGGGGGACGAATTGATTTTCGCCCGCGACGTGCGGTACCGATCGGCGACCGTTTTCCGAATCCTCAAAGCGTTTCAGACGACGCCCGAGGCCATCGTGGTCTTCGGGTACTGGTTCGACCGCCGGGGCTTTCCTCGGAACCGCGTGTTCCCGTTTCGCCTCCGCGAGCCGACGCCGGAAACGATGACCGCCCTGAAAACCTACCTTCGGGACGACCGTGCATGGATCGTCCCCGCGTGCCGGGATCCGGGGGCCGGTCGATGAGAACCCGACGGGGTTGACCGGCCAGATGAATTTCGCGGAGGGGAAAAGCTCACCGGACGGGCCGCAGCCCTTCACCGGCAGGTCGCCGGGTCGCGGCCGTTGAACTCCGTCCACGCCGCGTCGACGACGGACAGGACGTTTTCCCGCCGGCCGGGCAGGGCCTCGACGTACGCCCACAGGGTCTCGTACCCGTCCGGGGCGTAGGGGTCGCCGGCCACGTCCCGCGCGAGGTCGCCGACCGCGTCCTTCGTCCGCTCTTGTTGGGCGTGAAGCCACTCGTTGAACGTCATCGCGTGCCTCCGAATCGGGCCGCCGCAGGGATGCGGCCGGCCGTCATCCCGATCAGGGCTTGAGCCTGGCAGACGAACGCGCTCAGGGCCAACAGTTGGGAGCCGTCGAAGGCCAGCACCTTGTCCGCCAGCGCCCGGTTCGTGCGGGTCAAATGATCTGCCACGAGGGCCCTGAGATCGGGGGGCGAACACTCGTCGGGGCGAAGTCGCGTACACGCCGTCAGCACCGCAGCCAATTCGTCGAAGTAGATCGGAATCATAAATGCCTTGACCTCCCCGGAGACGGATGAACGCAGGCCGTGAATTACAGTGAGTGATTGTGGCCTGTGGTGAAAGAAAATCGCCTCACAGATCGGTCAGCCATCCCTGTCGGGAGGCGTACCGTACCAGGTCGATGCGGCTATGCAGGTTCAGTTTCTTGACCGCCCGTGTTTTGAAGGTGTGAGTCTTCTTGATGCTAATCCCCAACCGCATCGCGGTGCCCTTGCCAGTGTGGCCGAGGGCACGGAGCTTCAAAACCTGCCCCTCGCGGACGGTTAACGCCGCCCCGTTTTTGGTTGCAACTCCCGCCCCGCCGGCTCCCCCACTGCCGTGAGGGCCGGCTTTGAGGTTGTCGCTCCGGAGATTGGAATTGCTAAATTGGGTCCACGCCTCATCGATTACCCTCAAAGCGTTCTCTCGGCGGCCGGGCATCGTGTCCACGTACACCCGTAACTTCTCATACCCAGCGGGCACCTTGACCTTGAGTTGGACGGCGACCTGCCGGGCGAGATCGCCGACGTCGTCGTTCACACGATTCCTCTGCGCAACCAGCCACTTCCGGAATGTCATTAGTGCACCTGTATGTTCACCAAAGGATGCCCGTGCAGAGGCCGGAGCATGAGTGTCCAAAACCGACTGCGGCCGGTCCGTCGTCTCGGGCCGAATGTTCTGTGAATACACTCAATCCCTGGAGGTGGACTGGGGCAGTCATGGCCGGATCAAATCGGGAATCGCGAACCGCTGTTCTCCGTACGAATGCACTCTAGGCTTTCAACTTCCGGGCAACGACGACCAAGTCTCAACCGGGTCGGTTTTCCAACATCCCCTGACGGCAGACTTCCATTCGCCCTACACGGTAGAACCCAAGTAGTTTGCAGGTGCGTGACACGACGGTCGGCTGAGGTCGGTTATGCGGCCAGTCAACTCAACTGTACATACCCGGCCGGCTCACTCCAGGCGGTCTCTTCGTCGCGACGACGGGTCCTGTCTGTCCCTTCCCGGCGCCAGCGAGTCCCCTGTTCGAAATCCTCGTCTGTAAGGAAATGCCGCTATAGAACTGGCGCCGTTCGATCCGGCACGACGAGTGCCTGCTCCGTAATGGGGCCTTCTCCCGACGGTTCCGCAAGGGGACGGGCGGACCTGAAATCAGGGAGGGCCACCGTTGAAGACCGAACGGCTTAGAGTGCTGTGTGTAGACGACAACCACGACGTGGCCGACTCCGAAGTTCTGCTGCTCGAATTGTTTGGCATTGAAGCGCGGGCTTGCTATGACGGCGCGTGCGCGCTGGCGGAGGCGCGTCAGTTCCATCCGGACGCTTACCTCGTGGACCTGAACATGCCGGGGATGGACGGCTGCGAACTCGCCCGTGAACTTCGGACTGGCCAGGGTCCGCCGCCCTTCTTGGTAGCAGTGACGGCGAAGAGTGGCAAAGAGGACTACCGCCGGACCGCCGAGGCCGGCTTCGACGCCCACTTGGTGAAGCCCGTGACGCCCGATCACTTGTTGGCAGTACTGTTCCGGACGCGGGCGTCGGAGCAAACCCCACCGGCGTGAGGGGCAGTCCGTGGTGATCGGCATTCGGAATGGGAAGCACCTCACCCCCCTAACGACGTTCTCCGGACGGCACTCCGTATGATCGTTTCTAGGACCTTGTTAACTCGCTCGCTCACGAACAACATCAAGAGCAGTCCGGCATCGGCTGGCGTAAGACCACGGAGGTTCATTGGCTGGACACGAGTGGGGTCAGGCCAATCGCGTGCTTCCCCGGTTACGCCCTCCGGTTGCCGGTCGATGGGAACTCAGAGTTGCGCTCGCAGCCCGGCACCGCGGCGGAAACGTGCCATTCCCCTGGATACCACGATTCCCGGCCGAGGGCTTCCCGTTTGCTGCTCCTCCGGCGAACCCCTCATATGCCCCGGTGGACCGGTCCGCTTGCTCCGCAAGGTGGTTTCCGCGTTTCGTCGTGACTGAGGCGTTCACCCCGCCGGCTGGGGACGAGGCCGGCGACCGGAACGCTTGATCGGCCCAGGAGAATTCGATGCTCAGTTACCTACTCGGTACCGTGGTCGCGCTCGGCACGATGTTGTCGACCCCCGCCGCCGGAGAGACCAAGGGGCCGGAGGCGAAGTGCCTCGACGGCGCGTGGACGGTGGTCTGCTACGAGAAGGGGGGCGAGGCCCAAGCCGACTCCGAGGGGATGGCGGTGAAGGCCGACTCCGGGACGATCACCTGCGCGGGCAAGGACGGGAAGGCTGCCGTGACCATGAAGGTCGTGTTCGCAGCGAACGGCGTCGCGCAAGTGACCGAGATGGCGGCCGACGGTGCCACGACGAACGCAAAGGCGGGCGTGTACGTGCTGACCGCCGATTACCTCGCCATCAGTCTGAATGCCGAACCCGAGGCGACGGCGTCGGACGCCACCGGCAACGCGGCCGGCGGGTCCAAGAAGTCGCGGTGCAGCATCATCCTGAAGCGCGACGCGGTGAAGTAGAGGACGGTTTCGAAGCGATCGGCGGCCCGGGGCTACCCCTGGGCCGCATTCCCGTTCATCGTACGTGCTCGTGACGGCGGATTCGTTCTTTCCCAATTGCGACCGCAACCTGGGATGCCGCCCGCAACCTCAACTGACAGTGTCATGGGCAGCAATCAACTTCGGAGAAGGTTCGCCATGGTCCCGATCTACTTCGACGAGTTGGTAGCCGTGCTCCGGGCCTGCACGCAACTCCGCCCCGACGGGTGCTCGCCGCTCGAACTCAAGGCCCTCATGGCCGATCATTTGGGCCACACCAATCGCGCGGTGGCAGACAAGGTCTTGGCCTTCGACGGTCCCCAACTGCTCGCCTTGAGCGCGTTCGTCCGCCAGGCCCAAGCCCTCGTCGGGATGACGGCTGCATCGACTGCTCACACCGCCCACGACGGGGGACCCCGGTGACGCCGGGCGAGACGGTCATTGGCGAACTACGGCCCGCTCGCCGGCCATCGGCGTTACGACACGAGCCGTGTGAAGGAGTATGCCATGCAAACTAACGTCGTTGAGTTCGCGGGGGTGTTTTACGCCGCAACGTACCGCGTGCAGGGGAACCAAGTCGTCCTCCTCGGCACCCACAAATCCGACCGGGGCGGGGTGCGGGCGTGGCTCCGGCGGAACGGGTATGCGGCGTCCGGGGCATACTTGTTCCCGGCCGCCGGGACCCTGCCCGGCTTCTTCATGAAGCCCTACGCCTCGGACCTGTACTACCGCGTCGACCCCGCAACCGGCCAAGCCGACGGAGACGCTCTCACGGAGTTCGGCGACCCCGTGACCGTCACCGAGAGGGACGGCTTCCGAGACGCGGTGTAGCGGCACTGCCCCGCCATACTTCCTTGCCACGGGCATTCAGAAATGCCGGCCTCATGGGGGAGAGGGATCCTGGACAATGGAAGTCATTTTGCTAGACGGTGCTCCTGAAATGCTAGGTAGTCTCGCGCCGAGAGTCGCGCGCAAAAAGTTCGAAAACTGTTCTCGCCGGGGAGTTCGTCAGGCCGGTCGCGGAACTTTGGACCGGCGGGTTAACGGAAACGGCCGAGAGTGTAAACTCTCGGCCGTCCGCATTTTCCGGCGTGTTTTCAAGCCTTTCGCGCATCTGTCCAGTCTCGGCCAGAGTCTCCAGTTCGCAAACCGCAATCGAGGGTGCGAGGCGAAACGCTTGGGTTCGTCTCGCACCCCGAGACGAACGGAGAAAAACTCTCGGACTCTCGGGTTAACAGACCCGCGGGTTAACACTACTCCGTTAGAAGTGGCGACCGTGGGTCGCGGCAGTACGGGCAATCGAATTTCGCCTGCGGCACGAGCAATCGTTGGAGGGCGCGGCGGATGCCGGGCACGGTCAGCGGCGGTGCGCCCCCTTTTTTCCCGAGCCGACCGATTCGGAGTATGGCTGTGATCTCAGTAGTGCTCAACGCCCGAAGGCGTCACTGAAGTCGTCACGGTCCCTGGCCGCCTTGGCCAGCCTCACGGCGACGTGCGCGGTGTTCGGCTTGAACCCGTGGACCTGGTTCCGCGACACCCTGACGAACCTGCCGACGACACGCCTCGATTAACTCGCCACGCTGCTGCCCGCCCGGGCGAACTGACCCGATCCAGACCGTTCAACGTGTCGAATGGCGCTTCGTCTAACGGGTAGACTCCAAGGCCCGCTTGAGAGCGGCGTTCAACGCTTCCGGGGTGAACGGTTTCTGAACGAATCCGCTGATGTGCACCCCCCCATACGGCTGGCGGTCTCTTCCGGGCCGTACCCGCTCATGACGAGAATCGGGACCGTCCCGCTCACACCCCGGATCGACTCGGCCAACGCCAATCCGCCCATCCGCGGCATCGTCAGGTCGAGAATCACGGCCCGAATGTCGGCCGAGCGATCACGGAAAACGTCCAGCCCTTGCGTCCCGTCTTCGGCCTCGATCACCTCAAAGCCCGCGTTCTTGAGGATCATCTTGACGAGCCCCCGTACCCCTTTCTCGTCGTCCACGACCAGCACCGTGCCGGAGCCCCGCCCCGCCGTCGCCGCGATCCGAATCGGCGCCCCAACCACTTCGGGCGTGGGCCGGTGCGAGAGCGGGAGCAGGACCCGGACCGTCGTGCCCCGGCCCACTTCGCTCCGCACGCGGACCGTCCCCGCGTGCCCGCGGACGATGCCCAGCACGGCGGCCAGGCCCAACCCGCGGCCGGTGAACTTCGTCGTGTAGAACGGGTCGAACATCCGCGCCTGGGTGTCGGCGCTCATGCCGCTGCCGTCGTCCGACACCTCGAGGGTCGCGTACGCGCCTTCGGGCAGGTCGCCCCGCCCCCCCAGGAACGGGGATGCCAAAGCCGCCCGGTCGGAATGGGCCGTGTCGGTCCGAACGGTGACGGTCCCCCGCCCCCCCGGGGCGGCCTCGGCCGCGTTCGTGACGAGGTTCATCACGACTTGCGACACCTGGGCGGGATCGACGTCGACCGGGAGGGGCCCGCCCGCCAACTCGAACCGGAGTTCCGCCCCGACCGCGGCCCGTCGAAGCAGTCCTTCTAAGCCGCGGATCAGGCCGGACAGGTCCGTCAGCCGGTTTTCACGGGGGGACATCCCGGAATACGAGAGGAGCTGCTGGACCAGGTCGGTGGCGAGCCGGGCCGACTGATCCACCTCGCCCATCATGGCGTGGTGCGCGGAACCGGCCGGGAGTTCCCCGAGGATGACCTGGGCGTACCCGATGATCGGCGTGAGCAGGTTGTTCAGGTCGTGCGCGACCCCGCCGGCCATCAGGCCGAGGCTCTCCAACTTCTGGGTCTGGAACACCTGCCCCTCGAGGTCCCGCCGGGCCGCCTCCGACCGCTTCGCGGCGTCGATGTCGATCCCCGTCACGACCGCCCCTTCGATTCGATTGTCCCCCGTCTCGTAGGGCCGGATGCGGACCGAGTGCCAGCGGCCGGTGCGGTCCCGGGCCTCGAACGCGGTGGCCTCGAGCGAATCGATCACCCGCGCGACCGTGCCCGCCGGGTCCGGGGCGTCGAGCCCGAGGCCCGTCTCCCGCAGGGACCGCCCCACGTCCGCCGGCTGCAGGCCGAACACCGCCTCGGCCTGGGCCGTGAGCCGGCGGATGCGGAGGTCGCGGCCGACCACGACGACCGGGACGTTGACCCCGACGAGCAGGCTGTGCAGGTCGTCGTTCGTCCGGCCGAGTTCGCGGTTGCGGTGCTCGAGTTCCTCGTTGACCGTTTCCAGTTCCTCGTTCGCCGATTGCATCTCCTCCCGGGCCGTCTGCAACTCCTCGTTCGTGCTCTGGAGTTCCTCGTTGCTCGCCAGGATCTCCTCGTTGGCCGACTTGAGTTCCTCGTTCGTCGCCTCGTACTCCTCGGCCACCGCCTGTTGGTGCTCCCGTGCGGCTTCGAGTTCGCGCCGGAGTTGCCCGACCCGCTCGGCGAGTTCGGAGTCGTTGATGGGGACGACTGGGGGCGCTGGCGGCCGGGAGTCCGCGTCCTCGAACGCGATCAGGAAGCACAGCAGTCCCGGACCGGCGCCGGCCAGGGGCGTGATTTGGAGGGTGACGGTTCGGGCCGCGTCGCCCTCGCCGACGCGGACGTCGGGCCGGCGGATCACGGCCCCTTCCGTGCGGGCGGCGGAGACCCCGTCGCGGAGGTCCGGGAGGAGACCTTCCCGGGCCATCCGCAGCAGATCGAGGCCGGCGGTTCCCGAGGGGTGCCGGAGGTACGGGTCGGAATCACCGCGGAATTGAAGGATGTTCAGGTTGTCGTCGACCAGGACCGCGACCGGGGCGTACCGGGCGAGAACCCGATCGGCCTCGCGGTAAACGTCTGCCAACCCGCCGGCCTCCCGTGGCGGGCCGGCCGCAACGGGTGGGCGGCCCGCCACGGGAGGCCCGGCGACGAGGCCGGACGGGAGCCGGGCCGGGGCCAGGGTTCGGGTGTAGAGGTGTTCGTCCCGGCCGACCGGGACGAACAGGTCGGCGAACGGGCCGATCGTTTCCGACGGGCCGAGGAGGAGGTACCCGCCCGGCCGCAGCGCGTAGTGGAACAGCGGGATCACCCGCCGCTGGAGGGCCGCGTCGAAGTAGATGAGGACGTTCCGGCACGAGACCAGGTCCATCCGGGCGAACGGCGGGTCGGCGGTCAGGTCGTGGCGGGCGAACACGCACAGGTCGCGGACGGCGGAACTCACCCGGTACCCGGCGGTGGTCTTCCGGAAGTGCCGCCGGAGCCGGTCGGGGGACACGTCCTCGGCGATGTTTTCCGGGTACACGCCGGCCCGCGCCCGGGCCAACGCCGCCTCGTTCACGTCGGTCGCGAGGATTTTGACCGGCACCTCGGCCGCCCCCTCGAACGCCTCGACGAGGACGATGGCCAGCGAGTACGCCTCCTCCCCGGTCGAACACCCCGGCACCCAGACGCGGAGGGGCGTGTCGTCCACGCGGTCGCGGAGGAGGGGCGGGATCGCCTCCGCCCGAAAGCGGTCGAACACGCCCGGGTCGCGGAAAAACCGCGTAACGCCGATGAGGAGGTCCCGGGCCAGGGCGGCCAACTCCGCCGGGTCGTCCCGCACCGCCCGGACCAGGGCGTCGACGCCGGCGAATCTCTGGAGCGCGATCCGTCGCGTGACCCGCCGTCGGATCGTGTTCTGCTTGTACTGGCCGAAGTCGACCCCCGTCCGTTCGCGTAACACGGCGAACAGGGGTGCGAGCGCGTTGCCGTCGGGAAGCGGCTCGGCGCCGTCGGCCCCGGGCTCGGCGGGTGCCTCCGGTCCTCCGCCCAATCGGACCAAGGCGTCGGCAATGCCTTCCGGTGACAGGACCGCGTCCACGCCCGCGGCGGCGGCGCTGGCGGGCATCCCGGTCTGGCCGGCCGTATCGACGCTCTGGGCGAAGGTGAGCCCGCCGGCCTCGCGGATGTCGCCGATGCCGTGCGTGCCGTCCGTCCCGCCGCCGGACAGGACGACGGCGACCGCCCGCGGGCCGTACGCGAGGGCCAGGGACCGGAAGAGGTAGTCGATCGGGTGGTGGGGGGCGCTGCGGTCGCCGCGGGGGTTCAACCGAATGACGCCGCCCTCGACCCCCATCCGCGTATCGGGGGGGATGACGTAGACGTGGTCGGGTTCGACCGCCATGCCCTCCACCGCTTCCCGGACCGACCGCGCCGTCTCCCGCGAAAGGATCTCGGCGAGCACACTGGATCGGGACGGATCGAGGTGTTGGACCAGCAAGATGGCGAAGCCGGCACGGGCGGGCAGTCGTTGCAAGAACTGGGTGAACGCCTCGAGACCGCCGGCGGACGCTCCGACCCCAACAACGGGGAAAGAAAGGCCGTGCGGTCGAGTGCTTGGTGAATGGAGCTGGGGCATGTGCGGCGACCGGGGAAGGTGGAGTGAAATTCGCCGATCGAGGGGACATTACCGAGTCACAATGGCATGCTATGAACTACGGCCTAACAATTAAACCATCTTTCACATTGCCGGTTGTCGTTAGCGTAAGGTGCCCGCCCAGGCGAAGGGACACGATCCATGCCGTTCAATGCGGCAACCTGTACTTCGCCAAACGCACACGCTCTAGCTACCGCGTGGTCTCGTTTCTTCAGTCACAAATGCTGCGCGATATCTTCGGCAAACCTTTATTCCTCCTAGACTTTGATACGATTCGGGTGCGCTAAACCGTGCTGAGGCGGGGGTTTCGGCGGGTCGAACGGGAGCGGGTAGGGATGTGCGATATTGGGTTGCCGAGGATACCGACCTCGGACGACACGACGTGGATGACGTTGCCGGTCGCATACAACCGGGCCAGCCACAGTGTTGATCCGAGGGCCCTAGTCGAGTAGGACGTCCGCGACGCCGCGGCTGTGTAACCTCTTATCCCAACTCACTTGGTCGATGCGAGGGAGGGCTGTCATGCCCTATCTGTGACGACGCTCCAACTTTCCGCGTCCGACGTCCACGTTCTCGGAAAGTGTCACTGCTTCACCACCTCGTCAACGTTCGCATGGGCCTTGTGAACGAATCACAATGTGCCAATTCGTTGGGTCTTACCGGCGGTGTACCCCTCACCACCGAAAATCCACATCATCGCGGCCGCGACCATCAGTGCCGTCGCAAAAGTGATCGACAGCACGAGTCTCCACGGGAAGGGGTTTTCGGACTGACCAGGTCCTTCGGCGGTAAAGAACTGACAACCCCCGAAGGCCGCGATGATGCATCCCAAAAGGGCTACAGCAAAGGACGTGTATTTCATGACCAACCCTCCCAGATCGGGGCCGGAAGGTCACACCAATGAGTTGCGACGTCAGTCGAACTCAGAAGCATCCCGTGCCCAAACCCCGGTTATCGGCAAACTTTCACGAGTTGAACGCCCTCCCCTGAGCCCGTGAAAGTGTCGGGCCGAGGGATGCAAAAGTCTCTGGGGCGGTGACAGTTTCGCTCGGGGCCGGCCTGTCAGGATCCCCCGAGAAGCGTTTCGTGTACTCGGCCAGGACTGCGTCTAAGTTTTAGAGCGTCGCCTCGTGCCGGCGGTTTCGAACGGATGTACTCTCCAAATCGCTCGCAACCGGCCGGCGCGTCGGGATCGTTTGCCGCGTCCCAGGCGAGGTCGCCGACCGCGTCAACGACACGGGTCTTTTACGACGAAAGCCAAGTTTGGAACGTCATCGTAGGGTATCGGGGCGGTTCGAGAGGGCGAGGAACTCACCGGTCCGCACCCTTTTGCCCTGGGCCATGTCGCCGTGGCCTCGGCCGTCATCCCGACTAAGACTTGGGCCTGGAGGACGAACGCGCTGAGGGCAAGGAGTTGGGGGCTGTCGAATGCCATGACCCTTTTGGCCAGGCCGGCATTCGTCTGACTCAAGTGGTTGGCCACGAGCGTTCGCAGTTGCACGGGGGAGCACTCGTCGTGGCGGAGGCGGGTGCAGGCCCGTAAGAGCTCCGCCAATTCGTCGAAATAAATCGGGATCACGGTCGGGAACTCCGGGTGAATTAATCTTAGGCGTGTGACGTACCGCAGGGTTGAGTTACGCTCGGTTGAACTCCGTGTAGAACTCTCGCGCCTTGGCTAGTAACTCGCTCTCGGTCATGTGGTGGGCGTCTACGACGACGGAACCGATGACCGTCCGGGCAATGTCGGCGTGGTGGCTGGTGAGTTCGGCTCGGAGGTGCTCCATCGCGCTGCTCCGACCCGTGCCGCTCCCGAACAGCAACACCTGAGCCGCCCCATGGAGAGTCTTGGCGATGGACTCGTAAAAGGATTTCCGCTCGGGAGGGCGTTTCCCGTCGGTCCACTCGTGCGCGGAGTGAAGGTGACGCCCGTACCCATGTGGGTCGAACGGGGTGATCCGCTCGGGAACGGTCCCCCGCACCTCGGCCTGGTAGACCCGCGCCTCCCGGTGGTCGAGGACGACGAGTAAGTGCGGGCCGGCCGGCCCCGTCTGCGATTCCGCCATGATTCGATACTCCAGTTGTCATTAATGAATCCTCCGCGAATTATTTCCGGCAAACGCCGGAACGCGAAGGCAAGGAACGGATGATTCCGAGCGGAAAGAGGTGCGATGGGGTGAGCCCCCGAGGACCGCTCGTATGACCATCATACGCACGACGCGGAGAAGAGGCCAAGTTTCGCGATTTCTGCGGACGGCGATCGGGTCGAATGGTCCCTCGCGACAAGTGCGGGGCGAGGGGCCGTCACCCGAGGGACTTCAACAGGCCGAGGATCATCCCCACGTCGACCGGTTTGACGAGGTGCCGATGAAACCCGGCGACTGCGAACACAATCGGGCCGATGACGCACGAGCAACGCGCCAGCAATCTCCTGACCGACAGGTACCACTAACCGCGGGTGCTAGGGTAAAACAACGCCGTCCGCGGAAATGGTCCGCGGGCGGCGCTGGAAACGTGACTCGCTTACAGACCAACTTGCTTCTTCAGATCGGCCAACTTCGCATTCACCTGCTCGGGCCCCGCCATTGACCAGTCCGGCCCAACCGCGGATGATGCCCACATGCGGCGAGGCCGGGCGAGGGGCGGGCCTGACGACAAAACTACCGCGATAGGTAGAGGTCGATAGGTAGAGGTCGGCAAGTTCGTCCTGCCCGAGGTCGCCGAGTCGGCCAATGCCGTCGGCTTGCTCGTCTTCCGGAATCAGGCCATGTCCCACGTCACTGGTACGACTACTCTGTTTAGCCTCTCGGTCGCCGACGGCGCTGGGCACCCGCAGCCCCCCGGCGCTCACGCTGCTGGCATTCGTCAAGGGGGCCGCGGCGAGCAGGGCGATCGTCGGCTACGCCACCTTGCGGTTGGGCCGCCGGTACGCCGTCGCCCTGCTCGCCGAGTCGGCCTTGTTCTCGGCAGCGATGGTGATACTGATAGCGGGTTCGAAGGCCGGGCACTTCCTCGTGTCGGCCGCGTGCGGGTTGCAGAACGGGCTGGTTAGCACGTACAGCGGGGGCGGTGGCCTCGGCGGAGGATTTCTACCTTCCCCGACGGCCGTGTCCGAACTTCTCCTGACAGCCTATCACGGGGGATGGATTACATTATCTTCACGCTATCCGGCCCAGGCCCATCGGTCCTCGCGATTAGCGTCCGCCGAACCGGACTGTTCCCGCGAGAACCGCTGTGACCTCGCCCACTCCGGACGCCGGCCCGCCGCCCGCCAACAGCCGACGTGGTCTCGCGCCTCGCGGATCGGCTTGTCTCTCAGCCCGCTCATCTCTGTGCACGTCGCGCTTGTCGGCCTCTTCTTCGTGCCGGTCACGCTGATCAGTCTCGTGATGCTGTTCGTGATGACCCGGATTAGCGGCCTCGGCATCACCGTCGGCTTCCACCGCTACCTGTCCCACCACGCCTTCCGCACATCGCGGCCGTTGCAATTCCTGATGGCCGCCGCCGGCTGCACGGCCCTCCAGAAAGGACCCCTGTGGTGGGTCATCCACCACCGCGAACACCACATGCACTCGGACACCGAGGGGGACGTGCACTCGCCGGTGGTGGACGGCTTCTGGTACGGGCACTGCGGGTGGTTGTTCGCCAACGACCTGATGACGCCCGACACCAAGAACGTCCGCGACCTGCTGAAGTACCCGGAACTCGTCTGGCTCGACCGCCTGTGGATGATCCCGGGCGTCCTCGCGGCGGCGGCGTGCTACGCCATCGCCGGCGGCAGCGGCCTGATCTTTGGGTACTGCCTGAATACGGTACTCGTGTTCCAGGTGACGTTCGCGGTGAACTCGATCGGCCACCTGTGGGGCCGCCAGCGGTTCGCCACCGGCGAGGGAAGTCGGAACAACTGGCTGCTCGGCTATCTGGCCATGGGCGAGGGGTGGCACAACAACCACCACCAAGCCCCGACGAGTGCCCGGCACGGGTTCGCCTGGTACGAATTCGACATGAGTTACGGCGTCATCAAACTGTTGCGCTGCCTCGGCCTGGTGTGGGGCGTCCGCCAACCGCCGGCAGGCGTCCCTAGGCATTCGGCAGACCCGTCTCACGAGGACCCCTGAGGGTTTGCTCGGTGACCTGTGAATCGAGTTTACGCTTCGCCAAGCGGTACACATCCACGTACGTGGTAAAGCGGACCTTGCCCCGACACTTGAACTCATCGACGGCCTTCAGGAAGCGCACCTCGTCCTCGGAGTACAACGTGCCCTCCTCGGCACTGCCGCTCCGCCTGGCGATGCTCTCATGCCGTTTACCTTTGCCCACGTCCCCGGCCATGATGCGCCCAGCCGTGCGGGGTGGGAATGCGGTCTCCACGCTTCTGGGGTTCTGATCCCACCGCGGGCGGTAGATATAGCCGACGCCGATCGGCCCGTGGCGGCGACGTAATCGCGTGCGAGAGGGGTGAGGGGCCAACCGTTGGAGGCTGACCGGGGTGTCTGGCCGAGCAAGAGGTCAGGATCGCACGTTAAATTGCGACGCCTCTTGCTCCCATTCCGTCAACTGCTGTTGAATATCCCTCAGGAGACACTCATTCTCGGTATGAGCCGCCGAAAGTGATTCGATGACCTGATCCATCAAATCTCGGCACTCGAGGGCCGTTACACGCGGGGTCATGAGTTTCAGCCGGTGCATGAGTTCCGCATTGCTCGTGACCAATTCACGCTGTCGGCTGTGAAGGGAGTAAAATTCGTCGGGCAAACTGACGATCATCGCGACAGCTCTCTTGATGCATGAGAAAGTAACAAGCTGTGACACAACCTCCGAGAGTACTTGAAAACAAAACGAATCGGAAGTTGTGTCAGAGCTTGTAAAGCCTAGTACTTGGAACGCCTTAACTTTGTCAGTCTTATCCCCAAATCGACCCTTCACATTCCGTTCCTGGCGCGTTGCTGAGGCGGCCAAAGGTCAGCAAACTTCAGTGCCCGAGTTGGCACGGTTCTTTAGTTCCCTATGCCCCGGCTTGTCCGGCCACTTCGTCCGCACGGCCCAGTCGAGCAGATCCAAGATGACGACCGGGTCCACCGGCTTGACGATGTGGAACCGGATGCCCGCGGCCGTCGACAGGTTCCGGCCCGGCCGGTCGTCGCACCCGGTGACGGCTGCAACGACGGGTGGGCGGTCGGCGGCAACGAGGTATCGGGCCACCGCCCAACCGTCGAGGTCGGGCATGAGGAGGTCGAGGATGGCCACGTCCGGCGGGGCCTCGGCGGCCAGGCGGAGGGCGTCCCGGCCGCCGTGGGCGACCCGGGGCCGGTGCCCGCGGAGGGCGACGAGTTGGGCGAGGGAGTCGGCCGCGTCGGCGTTGTCGTCGGCGACGAGGACAGAGAGCGGCGTGTCGAGGGTGTCGGTCATGGGAGTGGTCGCGGGTGGAGTGGGGAGGAAGCTGCCCGGGGCGACTGAGGGCCATTGTACGAACGACGGCCCGGGCCGCTTCCGTTCCTCGTGTCAACTCTTCCCGAGCACGCCGTCGACGACCCAGCACCCGCGGACGTGCGGCCCCTCGCCCCGGCAGTGGGCGAGGATGTCGGCGTCCTCGCACCCCGCGTCTTGAAGGGCATCGGCCAGGATGGGCAGGCGGTCGGAGACGCGGTCGGCGTAGATCGCTTCCGCGAGGCCGACGGCGGTCGGCGTGAGCCACGACGGGGGTAAGGTGACGGGACGGAACGGGTTGCCGAAGATGTCGCGGAGGATCGCGAGTTGGGATCGACGTTCTTTCGTGGCCAAGGGACTCCCTCCCCGGCCGTGGGCTTTCGACCAAACTTTTAGCCCCATCGCCGAATAGTGGACCGCCATGACGGCCGCCGTAGATGGTGGATCTTTTAGAGCAGATACCGCTATCGCGATGTTGAGCTTGCCGTTCAACCCCCGACGATCTGCGCGAGAGGGCGATCCGGAAAGCGATCCGCGTAGGTCATCTACGACGTCCCTCGCGGTACCGATCTCTGCCGTGAATTCCGTCTCACTCGTCTCGCCATCGGCATACCGTTCAGCCGCCCGGATCACGGCACGAAACTTCTCATTGTCCAACAGGTGAACCACACGCTGAAGACAGGCAACCGCCAGTAGTCGTAGTTTCCGGGGTGATACAGGCCGGATCACGGAAGGCCGCGCCGTGTGTACGACGTTGCTGGCGAAGTTGACCATCGTCACGAGATTCCTCTCGTCGCTCACCAGCCACTCTTCCTCCGTCATCGCCCACCCCCTCGCGGAAATGCTAACCGACGACGCGACCGGACGCGAGGGGTTTACGACTATGTGAACGGTGCCAGAATCCGACGGATGAAACGAAGTGGTAAACTGGCGGGTGAAATCGACTGCCGTTTCATCGCACGACGGCGGGGCCGAGAATCGTCACTCCGACTGCCGCCCGAAACGGCGTCTGGATTAGACGATCACTTCGCCCCGCCCCTTCCTTCACTCCCACGACGACCGCCCACCGCCCGCGAGGACGAGGCCAGCAATCGACGCGATAAACCGGGGGTAGAAAGGGTGGCAACTTTCGCGACGGGAACGGGCCGGTGATTTCGACGGCGTGGACGGGGCCAATTCGCGACGGTCAAAACACTGGGCAGAACGACATGACGTTCACGCACTCTCGCGACGCGACCAAAACGACCGCCGATTTTCCACACCATCCACGACCGCGAGGAACCGCACCACTTTCACGCACCAAAAACGGCCCCGATTTACTTCGTCAGAAATCGGCATGAAAATCGGCCCCGAAAACCACGTCATTTCGGCGGCTTCTTGCCCGCGATGGCGAGGCGGCCCCGGAGTTTGGCGATAGTAATGGCTTTGAGGCGGTCGATACGTTCCCGCTCGCGCTGTGCCTTCTTGGCGTGGTGGGCGGCGAGGACGTTCTGTTCTTCTTGTTCGCGGAGTGATAGCGGCACGGGTGGCCCTCGGTGGGAGTGAGGGCGCATTGTGACATGAGGTGGAGGCGGGGCGTGGTGCTGAGGAGAAGGTAGATGTTGTACCGAGATTGGTCGCGTCACTTGCCCTTTAGAGCGTTCAGCACCGCCTCGGCGACGGCACGCCGGGCCAACCCCTCCGCTTGCGCCTGCTCCTCTGTGGGCCAGTCCCGTCGGGTCGTCATGATGTAGATCGGCCGGGACGGATCAATGAGCATTCGAGCGTAATCCTCAGCCGCAATCAAAGCGGCCGGGGGTAACGCCTTGAGGAACCGATCGACCGAGTCGAACACCCGACACGCCGCCAAGGTATCGATTCCCATCCGAGCGAATTCGCCGTCGGTGATCAAACCTCGTGTATACCGCGTGATCGTTCGGCAGACGTCGTCGGGGAGTTCACCAAGGCTATCTTCTTCGGACATGATTCCACCCTACCCGCCCCACTCGCCGGGTCAACGGGCGGGGACAGGGAACGGGGGGACGGCCGCGAGCAGCGGGCGGCGAGCACTCGGGAACATAATGACGGCTAGGGCGGCAAGAATGGGGAGCAGGATCGTGGGAATGTCCATGCAATTCTCCGGCGAGGCGCGGACGCTAGGGCGGTGGTGACGGGCGAGACACTGCATTCTTCGTCCGCCGACCAGATCGGACACATTTATATTTTCAAAATTGATAGAATATAAAAACATCAGCCGTCGCCCCGTTCACGTCCACCTCCCCTTTCGTCGGAGCCTTCCGTGGCAACCTGGAAAGTCTTGTTCATCGTCGTCCTCGCCCTCGCGTGCCTGACCCTCGGTTCGGCCACCGTGATCGTCCCGATGGGGAAGTCGGGCGGTCAGGCGTGGATGTGGTTCGCCGCCCTGTTCTCGGCCACCGTCGTCGCGGGCGGACTGTTCGCCCTGTTCTTGCGGTACGCGGGCAACGAACTGCTCGTCAAACGCCGGTGGTAGTTCACGGGCCGGTGCGGTCGCCGCCGGACGGTTCCCCGGTGGCCAAGTCCTGGACCGGTCGTAGGATGTCGGCACCATGACCGACGCCCCCGCCGCTCGCCTGGAAGTCGTCCTCCGGACCGGGGGCGTTCGCGCCGCCCTGGTCCACCTCAACGGCCTCAGTGGGCACCGCTTCACGGCCCTGTACCGGTTCGCCGGGTCGCACGCCCGGAACCTGTACTTCTACGACCGGGAGAATCCGGGCGTGGACCGGGGCGACGACTACCCGGTCGAGGTGACGTACTGCGTGTACGTCCGGGAGAGCGGCCGGCCGTTCCTGATCGAGGACGCCCCGGCCGACGAGCGGGTGATGGGCCACGGGTCGCAGCACGCCGTGCGAGCGTACTGCGGGGTGCCCCTGTACGACCGGAACGGGACCGTCGTCGGCACCCTCTGCCACTTCGACACCCAGCCCGTGGCCGTCCCGCCCGGCACGGCCGAAGTCATGGGCCACCTGTCCCGTTTGTTGCAAACGACCGCCACCGGTCCGGCGTGAACCGTCGATGACTTCGGCCCCCGTCTACGGATCGCAGACGGGAAGGGTTCCGGGGTTCGCGGGATCGCTCGCGTCTTCGCCCTTGAGGACGGCCAGCAGGCGTTCCGGATCGACCGGCTTAACGAGGTGTGCGTCGAACCCGGCGTTTTTGGTGGCGAGCGTGCTGTTTACGTCCCACAGAGCGGTGACGGCGATGATCCGCACCGGGTCGGGCAACTCGGCTCTCAACCGGCGACCGAGTTCGACGCCGTCCATGCCCGGCATACTCAGGTCTAACAGGCACACGTCCGGGTGGAACTGCTGCGCGACCTCCAGAGCCGTCGGCCCGTCGTGGCAGACGTGGGTGTCGAACCCCGATAGTGAGAGTACGTCGGCGGTCGAGACGGCGGCGTCTTGGTTGTCGTCCACGCACAGGACGCGGGTCGGGTTATTCATTGGGAGTACTCGCGGCGAGAAGGGTAAGGCCGCGAGAGTCAAGCATTTGCCGTACCGTGGTGCGGGCGACAGGGCCGGATCGAAGGAACTCGGTCTACTGCCGCCACAGGTCGCGGAGCAGGGCGTTGCGTTCGTCCGGCCTTCGGTCCTCTCGCCCGTTCGTCGCCGCTTGTCGCATGAGCGCGAGGCGGGCTTGCTGGCGGGTCGACTCGACGCGCTCTCGGTTGCTTCGCTGGTCCTGCGACGACTGTCCGTTAGTAGTGCGGTTCATGGTGATGACTCGTGTTGGTGTCCCCGCGGCCGAGCGGGGCGGGAGGTGAAAAAAATCTATGCAAACGCCTTGCCAATAAAGCAGGGCGGAGCGATAGAATCGCTGCTGATCCGCACGGGGCGCGGCAAGTTGTGAGGGCACCCGCGGCGGCGACCGGAGCACGGCGACGCGAGATAACGGCGGACCGTCGGATGGGTGTTCACTTCAAAGATATCGCAAGGATGGAAGTAAAAAAGTGTCACGACTCGACATCCCGCGTGCCGGTCTCGCCGTACTGTTTTCACCGCCCGCACCCTTCGCCCGGAGACGCGACAGTATGGAGAAGCTCGTCTACGTGGACCTGATCTGGAAGCGCGATAAGTGGGTCGCCGAGCGCGACAAGAAGGAGAACGGCCCGGTCCCAAAGGGGGCCGCCAAGGTGAGCATGGGGGACGCCCTCGCCAAGTTCCACGAGCAAGCCCCGAAGGGGCCGAAGGTCGCCCTGAAGTCCGCCGAGGACTTGAAGAAGGCCATCGTCAGCTACAAGGAGGCGATCAAGAGCAAGTACCCCAAGTTCTTCACCCAAGTCGAGAAGCTTGAGAAGAACGTCGACAGTTACGTCACGGCGGCGAAGCAGATCGTCGACCGACTGGCGAACTACGCGACCCTCCGCCAGAAGGCGAGCGAGCAAATGCTCGTGGCCGGGGCCGAGTTCCTGCACTGGGAGAAGGCGGGGAGCGTGGGCCAGTTCGCGCCGAGCAACGCCAAGCCCCTCCTCGAAGCCCTGAAGGCGTTCATCACGGCCGTCCAGAGCGCGACGTTCTGCAACGACAAGATCACCAAGGACGCCTCGAAGACGTTCGACCGGACGGTGTACGCGGCCGACGGCGGGGCGTGGAGCAAGGCGACCGTCGACGGATTGGTGAAGCAACTCAAGGAATTCCCCGCCAGCGTCTGACGGATAGTTCCGGCGGGAGTGACCACGCCATCTCCCGCCGGAACTCCTAAAATCGCATTACACGCACTTTCGTTCACGCCCGCTTTTTTCCCGTCCGAGGGCCGATCACTCGCGTATGGGCCAGCCAGGGCCGTTAGCGGGTGCCCGTCCGGCGCGACGGCGAACCGCACGGGCGGCTTGCCCGAAAAGAGTTCGATCGTCCAGTCGCCGAACCAGTCGGACGAATCCGTCGGTGGTGGCGACGATCCCGGCGGACCGTCCTCGTCTTTCGCTGCCCCGCCCTTCGCGTTCGGCGACAGCAGGAAGTCCAGGAGGAGTTTTCCTCGCGACTTCCACGGCACGTCCTTCATCGTGTCGCTGGTGAGATAGTCGCGCGTGTCCTTGTAGTTGGCCGGCGGGTATACGACGCGAATGTCCCAGTCCGGCAGACGCTTGCGGAGTTCGTCGCGAGTCGCTTCCGCCCCGTCCTTACCGGGCCACTCCTTAACACCGTCGTCGTTAATCCGCTCGTCGTTGTCGGCGACGACGAGGACGATCTTCTTCTCCGGTAGCTTCTTCAGCAGAGCAGCGGCTTTGTCGGCCTACTTCACACGGATCGTTTTCGTCGGCCGGCCGATCACGCACAGTTCAGCGGAGATATTCCCCGCTGTGCTCAACCCGCCCTCGACGAACAGGACGGCCGGGCTGGTCGAAGTCACCCAATGGTCGGCGTAGTAGAAGTGCTGCCGGCTCTTCTTGACCTGAGACTTTCGCCCATCCCGCTCGCGGATGAGAATGCCCGTGTACTGGCCCTCGTGGTCTCGCGTCGGCCACATGGTCCTGGTTTCGGGTTTGTAGTCGTTTTTTTCGTCCTGAAATCGCTCGACGCCGACGCCGAGGTCCATGATGGACTGATTCGGGTGAATTGCCATAACACAGATCCTCAACAGCACGCCTTTAACAACAACATCAACGACACCTTTAACTGCACACAACACACAACACAACACATAACATCCGGGGTTTCACATCGCGGCGGCCCCATCGCGGCCCATCGGCGTGCGGCGGACTACGGCGGGCGGGGGCGTGGAGAGAGAGCGGCGGGGTGCGAGAAATTCCGCGCGATGATATTGCAGCACGGTAAGCGGCTCAAAGATGGGACTATAATGTGCCTGTCGATCACGCGATTACCCTTCCGTTGCTCGATGACTGACGCCAATCAGTCGCCTTGGTGATGTTGACCCCTGCTGCTGCCGTTCGATTTCAGACCCGCCACGGACGCCAATCCGGGCGGGCCTATTCATTAACAGACTGCCGCCGTCGCCTGACGACCGGCCAACCAAGCTTCGATCTGATCTCGCCGCCAGTACTTCCCGCCCCGTTCGCCAGCCCGGAAGCACGCCGGAAGCAGGCTCGCCAGTTCAAGTTTGCGCAGCGTCGGCCGCGAGAATCCGGTGAGCTGCATCAGTTCGGGCGTCCGGACGATGCGCAGGCCGAGGCGTGCGGGGTCGATGGTAGCTGTCATGTCAGTCTCCTGAGTTGGGCAGTTGGTTGGGCGGTTCATCATGCTAGATCTTGCCGGGTGATGTAGACGACGATTGTCAATTTTTGTTGAATGTTTTTCCAACCCTTCGCGTTCATGTTGGATATGAATCAACCCTTGCTGCCATGCTGCCAGAAAGAACTATATCGCCCGGAGGCTGACAGTCAGAGGGGCAGTTTTTGGAGACGGAACGGGCGGTCCGTTACCTCGCGAACGTGGTGGACCGGTCGGGTTGGGCGGTCATCGACGTAGGCGCAGTGGGGTTGTGCAAGGCGAAGTGTACAGCCGTCGTGGCGTGCGTCGCCGATTCGCGAATGCCAGGATCAGTCGCGAGGGTGCGGGTGGCGGTGCGGCGGCGAGTTGATGCCAACAGCGGCGTCAGCGTTACGTGAGGGCGGCGAGGGCCTCAATGAGCAAGGCGGCGGAGAGGGCGGTGAGGGACGACTCTGGAGTGGGATAGTTCCTGAAATGATCCCATCCGGGACCGCAATACCGATGACCGGGCAACAGATCGAAGAGTCGCGGAGGTAGGTCGTGCGGCCCGGCATCGTCGCCGGTGATCCCCCGCCACGAGTACAGAGAGTCGTTCCCTAACCACTCGGCCCGGAACGGTTCCTTGTTCGTCGCGTCCGCCCGCTCGACCGGATGACGGGCGACGATTCGTGGCAGATGAGTTTGTACCACCTCGATCGACCCCTGCACTAGCGCAATGAAACCCCGCCGCCATTCCACCCTCAACCCGAGCGAAGGACACCCCGTCACCCACGGCCGCTCGTTCGACACGCGACCGCACTTCCTGCCGCCGAGCAGCATACTGAGGTGGTGTGGGGCATGCGACTCCAGCCACGCGAGAGTCGTAGTTACGGCTGGCACGGGCCGACCCGCCCCCATCCGCTCGACCTGCACGTCCGCATCGAACTCGTGGGGCTGAGCACACATGACGCGGATGACTGCCGCCCACTCCGGCTCACCGTTCTCCTCCAACCAGTCGCCGTAGACGAGGCGGGGCAGATCGTCGCCGGGGGACGCGAGGACGGCGGCGAGAAGGGCATGGCCGTCGCTCATCGCCCATTCCCGCCCACGGCGTCCGCCCGAAACCGCTCCCAATCTTGACGACGCTCCCTCTCGCCCGGCGTGTCCCGTCGTGCAGCCGCGATAGCCACCGCCGCCCATAACACGACGGCCACAGTCACGCACACGCCCGCAACGTGGGCCAACGGCCGCTCCCGTCCGCCCCGCCGATCGGCCACCAGCACGGGGCCAACCGTTACCGCCACACCTGCCACCAGAACGAGTGAGGCGGCCCGAAAGGCGTCGCCAACGTTGGAGATGATCTCTTGTACGCCCGCCCAACTCAGGTCGAAAAGGTCCACGGCCGCGACGACAGCCACGGCCGACAGAGTTGCCACGGCGAAGGCGACCGCAGCGGCCCCAACGAGCGGCGAGCGATGGACGTTGTCGGTCGGCATGACGCCACCTCCGGCGAGAGGTGATTGTATGTCGTCACTCCGGGACCGCCGGTATCCCCCTCGCGCATCTCGCAGCCCGCACCGCCATCGGGAGATCAGCACCCACTCGACGAGCACAGACCCGGCCATTACGACCCACACCTCCAGGTCGCCGCCGTGTCACTCGGGAGCGGAGGCGACCTCGGCGGCGGGGGGGCAATTCGGGCTTACGCACCGCTTGAACCGCCAGCCGGGCCAGCCGTTCCGCCTGCCGCTTTCGAGCGGCTACGGTCCGGAGTTCGTCCCCCTTCGGGGGTTTGGGCCTCTGGAGGGACCGGGCCAGTTGCTCGGCCTCGGTCTCGGTCCCGATGTGGTCGCGGATTAAGATGTGTCGGCCGGGCCGGGTCCGCTCAAACTCGTCCCACTGCTCCTGAGTGCAGACGGCATTCTGGCCGGCCAAGTTGCCCGTAACCTTCGCCTTGTAAACGACCCACTGCTCCGGTGCCCCATTTTGTATAGTTGCCCTCATCTGCGCGCCAAGAAGCGTCCGCAGGCGACACCGGCGGCGACTGCCACGGCGACCGCCAGCCACGGGCGTTGTCGGATGTGATGTCGGACGTCAAAAGCCCGACCGACCGCGTCGGTCGCATCGGTCACGGCGTGCCGAGCCACCGACGCCCCGTCGGCTACTGCGTGTTGGAGACCGTGCAGCGCATCCATGGTACTCCGACACGCTCCCTCAACGGCGTCGGCCGCATCCTGGGCGTACCCCATGGCCTTGTCGCCGAGGGCCTGCACGCCGGCACCCAAGTGGGCGCGGGTCGTCTGCATGTCGTCGCGGATGTTTTCCGGCGTCGGTTCACCCTTCGGCTGATCGTCGGCCATGTTCGGCTCCTTTTGAATGCGAGCCGGGGCGGTGAAGCCACCGCCCCGGCGTAGAACGGGTTGTCACACTCAGTACCGCGTCGCCAAGGTGCGCCGCCCGGTCAGGGCGACGTAGGCCCATAGCACGACCACAGCCCCCGCGATCGACATGAGCCACCCCGGCCACATGCGGTTCACGTCCGGCTCGTCCGCCCACGTCGGCCATAGGGCGGACGAGATGAAGCCCCCGACGACTGCCCCCACCACGCCGAGGGCGACCGTCAGGAGGACGCCAATGGGCTGCCGGCCGGGTACGATGGCGCGGGCAATGAATCCGACGATGAGGCCGACGATCAACCAACTGATAAGTGAGAACATGGGAGTCCTTGTTGGGGGCGGGCGGTGCCCGCCTTTGTGGTGACATTAAGCGCAGGGCCACTATGGACACCGCACACGCCATGCCCCCGCCGTCTTCCGGAAGCGATAGTTTGTTTTTCTCTCCTCCTTCACCACCGACTTCGGTGGCCGACGTTCACGCCCGCAACAGGGGGAATTGCCAACGGTATCAAGGTCGGGCTGAGCCGATGCAGTATACAATGGCACGCCGCCCGCCTCTCACCCTGAAATATGCTCGCATTCATCTCCGCCATTGCCATCGTTGGCGTGGGCATCTTGATCAGAAGGGCGTTTGGCCTGCCAAAAGGCTACAGGTTGCGGACGTCGCATTGACCGACCGGTCACTCGACACGGCCGACGCCCTAACTCTATCATCAAGGACGCGAAACTGAACCATCCCAACTCCGACCCGAACGCCCCCATCCCGCCGGCCGAGGACGCCGTGCAACAGCACTTGGACGCCGCCCTCCGGGCTGGCTACGACGTGTCGAACGATCACGCCGTCGCGTTCGACTTCCACTTCGATGAGCGGGCGGATGCCGATCGGATGGCCGCTCGCGTCCGTAGCGACGCCATCGAGGCTCGTGTCGGCGAGACCGACGCAGGGGGCGGGTTGACGGTGCGGGTCGTGGCCGCCATCGCCGCAACGCACGACGCGATCAGTGCGGTTGAGGAGAAACTGTCCGCCATCGCCGAGCGGTGCGGCGGCGTGAGCGACGGCTGGCAGACCGTTGCGAGTAAGGATCGAGGGGGATCGTGATCGAAATAGGGACATCGTCGGTGCACTTCACGGCGTCAGAGCAAGTGTAACGGGCGTGATCGGGAAGATCGTGCCGACGGTGCGGCTGAGGCAGTCGCCGTAGGGCGGGGATTCACCGGCCCCTTGCGGCTACGTCGGTGCCAGAGTGGCGATATTGTCCACGGCACGGGATATGCTACAGTGTTGAGCGGGGCAGTCAGCCGGCTTCCGGCCCGACGCTTCTTGTCTCACCTTTGGGGATCGGTCATGGCCAGCGAATTCCACCGTCAGCAGTTGCGGGAACAGGTCGGGGCTTACGTCGCCGCCCGGTTCGCCGGGGACTTGGCGATGGCGTTCGGGATGTACGACGCGAACGGTGACAATCGCCTAAGCAACCGCGAACTGAAGGCGTTCCTGACCGACGCCAACGTGAGCAGTTCGGAAACGCGGTCCGCGTGGACGCAGGGCACCATCGCCGAGACCGCCATGAACGGGGATTGTCAAATCGAATGGGCCGAGTTCGAGGAACTGTTCGCGGAGAAGTTGGCGTTCTGAACGGCCGGGATCAATACTTCACCCGACGGCGGGCCGCGCAACTGATGCGGCCCGCCGTCAAGCGTTTACCGAGGTTAACTAACCCGCAAGGTTCGCCACCGCTCGGAGAAATCCGGGGGATTCGGGCCGATAGGCTCAAGTCGCGCGGCTTATGATGTGCCGTGTAAGGGAGTGACCATCCCGTCCACCAGGAGGCACACCATGCGTCACGTTCTCTTCGCCGTTGTCCTGTCCTCGCTCACGGCCGCCGGCTGCTGCCACCACCGAAGTTGCAAGCGAACGGTTGTGGAATACGTCCCGGCACCCGCGCAACTGCCGCCCGCGTACTACACACCGCCGCCACCACCGCCGTGCCGGTGAGTGGGCCAGGAGTGAAGGCGCGCAACGTGAGAGGCGTTCGGCGAACAGTTCCGCGACGGCCTGCGAGATTGTCTGGAACGATCGCCGTCGCGGGCCGATCCACTTCACACCCAGGTTTACCCCAGAGTCGGACAGGATGAGCAGCACGCCGCCTCCCGCACCTGCCACGCGGCGGAGGCTGCAACGCCGATGGGGGACGCCTTCTCGCCTCGCGACGTGGCCGACCCTTCCGGCAATTATTTCTGGACTTCGATCTTCCAAACTTGATCGACCGTGGGCTTCTCTGGCAGTTTTTCTTGCGTGAGATACGTTGCCGTCTGTCCCTTCTCGGTGATGACCTTCGACGACAGGGCCAGCCCGTTGAAGCACGAGACGAGGGACACCTCGCGGAGGCGCTCTTGGCCCTTCCAACTGAAGTGCTCGTTGACCTTCTCCGGCCCCCACAGGACGAGTTGCTCGCCCTCGGTCTGCGAACTCGCCGGGACGTGCAGGTACAAATTCCCGCCCGCGCTGCGAAAGGCGACCCCGCCCGCCCCGCGTTCGAGCCGCCACACTTGGTTGACCCGGCCCTGAACGTAATTCGCCACGAGCACCTTCGACCCGCCCCGCTTGGGGTCGACCGCTTCCAACACGCCCCCGCTCGCCTTGTTCCGGATCACGACCAGCGGTGTCGGGGCCGGGTCGGGCATCGCGATGCCGAAGTCCCTCGCCTTCTTCACGAGGGCCGCGTACTCGCCTTCGAGGTCGTCGGCCGCGGCCGTCTTCTTCGCGGATCGCAGGGACTTGATCCGCGTCTCGAATTGAGACGCCAGGGCGGAAATCGCGGTGTCGCGGGACTGAACGTATTCCTTCGTCGGTATACCGGCGGGCACCTCGCGGACCTTGTCAAATTGCTCGATCTGGTACGCGATCTCCTCCCGGGCCGCTCGGTCCTTCGCCCTCGTTAACGCCTTGTCCAAGTTCGCCCGGAGCTTCCCTTCGGCGTCGGCGATCGACTTTTCGAACCGCTCGACCGTGCTCTTTAGAACGGCGTCCGGCGGGGCGGCAATCAGTCCGGTGGTGGCAACCAAAACAACAACGTGGCCGAGCATCAAGCGATTGAACATTGCAACCCTTCGCGGGGGGATGGAACTTCGAGACGCAGTGTCGCAACAGGATCAGACTAACGGGGCTGGAAGCCAGACGCAAGAATTCGCCGAATGAATTGGCGAGTACAGACGCATGCCGTGAAGCAAATTTCCTTCCCCTCTGCCTGGAGACGCGGTAGAGTGCGGGCGGTGACGCTCCTGCTAACCTCGTGCGTCCCGCGTCTCACCTGTCGGACGGGAAAACGGCTTCGAACTCGGCCCAGTCGATGACGCCATCACGGTTCGCGTCCACCTCATTCATAATCCCGTTCGCCCACGCCCACCGAGTCAACCCGCTGCCGATCCCGGCGTCCGACAACATCACCTTGAGTTCGTCCTTGCTGATGACGCCGTCCCCGTCGCCGTCGTAGTGCCGGAACGCCGCCCGGAAGTCACCGCCGAACCGTGCTGCAACCAGGGCCGTTACCTTCTCGTCCAACTCCCGCCGCTGATCGTCGCTGGCCATTCTCGCCCCTAGTAAAGTTGAGTCCTCGGGTCACGTCTGCTCCGCTTCGGCGTCACGACGGGCGGGATTCTCAACGGCCCGCCTCGATCGGCACGTTGTCCAAAACTGGAGCCGAATACTTTAACCCCTCTCGGGCCACCCTTTGCAGTTCCGTGTCAGGGACGAGAACGCGAGTACCGATCCGGATGAGGCGAATCCGCCCCGTATTCTCCGCATTACTGATGGTGCGAACGCAGCACTTCAGATACTTTGTCGCCTCTTTCATCGACCACGGTTCGCCGGGTTGCCGCACTTCTGGGACGTCCTTGTAGATCGGGATACCACTTCCCTTGTGGCCCGGCGGGGTGCGGTAGATCGGCGGCGGGGATGGCGAATCAGGCGGAGGTGAGGATACCGCTTCCTTCTCGTCGGACACGTTGAAGACCTTGCGGAACAGGAGCATCAGTTCATCGAGCTTGGAGTCCACGTCATCGAGCGTGGCGGGCTAATTTGGCCTCATGACGACCTCCGAGAATTCGGTGGACCACACTTCGGGCACTGGAAGGATGGCATGGCGGATGAACTCGATAAGGCGGGGCCGTACATCTTCTGTCGGGCGTGCGACCGAGTCAAGGTCCGTGGTTACTTCCTTGGCTTCTTCTTCGGGGTAGGCGGTTCCTCCTGCTCGGCCACCCCGTCTGCGGCGAACGCTGTACATTCGGTCCCTAGTGCCTTCGCCAAGCGTTCAACTAGATCGAACGCCGGATTCTTCTTCACGCCGTTTTCTAGATGGCTGATGTACTGCTTCGTTGATCCCACTTCGTTCGCGAGTTGCTCCCGATCAACACCCGCCTCTTCGCGAAGTTCACGCATTTTCTGACCACTGAAGGGCATGGAAAAACCTTCCCCGATTTATACCCAAAGGTATTGATGAATTTGGTACCCAAAGGTACTATACCCTCACAACACCACTCACGCAACCCTCCGATTCCGGCAGACGATCGTCTCGTCCCGCCCCGGTCGAAGGTACGTCCCGAAGGAACCCGTCTCATGTGTCAAGCTCTCGCCCTCACCGTCGGTTCCCTACCCGCCAGCAAGACCCACAAGTCCGGTCGCCAGTGGGCCTTCCTCCCGTCTTCCGACCTCGCGTCGCCGTCGCTCGGCACGCTCACGATCGTGCAGTCGAAGCGGGACACGGTCAGCTACGCCGTCGCGGTGGAGGATCATCAGGTTCTCTTCGCGAAGGCCGACGGGAGTGAAGTCTACGGCGTGAACCTGAAGGCGGGTCGCTCGGTCCGCTGTTCCTGTACGGGATTCTGTTTCAAGCGGACGTGCAAGCACCTCGACGCGGCGGTGGAGATGATCGCCGACGGCGTCCTCGACGTGTGCCACGCCTGACGGCCCGCCCCGCTCATTCGTGCCGGGCCGCAGGAAGCCGAGCAAGCCCTGACGCGAGCGATCTACGAGAGTCGCATCAACGAGAAGTCGGCCCAGGACCGACTGGCCGAGGCGATCGAAGCGGCCCGCGCGGCGGAAGACCGGAACACGACCGAGATCAGGGCCCTGTCCGACCTCTTGAAAGCCGGCCCGTCGCGACCCCTGTTCCCAGAGAACATTGGTGTCGGCTTCGGCCCGTGACCCTCAGCAGCACCGATCAACCCGCTGTCACCGCCTACCATCGTCCATCGCGACGACGACCATAATCCGGAGACTGTTACCCATGCCGTCCGACACCCCCACGTCCGACCCACAGGACCGACTTGCCGAGGCGACGGACGCGGCCCGGCGGGCGGAGGAGCAGAACACTCAGGACGCGAAGAAACTGTCGGACGCCTTGGACGCCGCCAGCAAGAGGCCGACCGGGCACGCCACGCCGTACCCGAAGTTGAAACCGAAGAACGGGACCGAGGTGCAGACCCTCGTGAGCTTCGCGGAACTGCTCATCGCGTGCGACCGCCCTGGACCGGAGTGGGTGGGCGGGCCGACGAGTGGCCGGAACCTTCGCGCGTGGGTTCACGCCATGCGGAACGGCAACGAGGGCGGGGCGACGGCCGCCGCGACGGGGGCGAAGCACGGACTCGCGACCCACCTGCACGGGCCGGAAGTGGTGAGGATTATCGACCTCTGCGGCGAGTACATTTTCGACATCAACAACCCGTTGTCGGCGCAGGTGGCCGCGTTGATCGGCAAACTGGAGTCGGCCGGGTTCGACGTGCCCCCCACAAGTCTGACGCGAGCATCCTTTAACCCGCCCCTCCCACCACCGCGAGACCTGGCCCGATGACGACCACATCGACTGCCGACCGCCCGTTCGGCGACTTCACCCCGCAGAGTTGGGAAGACTTGGACCTCGCCCTGTCGTTCGTTGAAGTCCTGCTCCGCGGGACGACCGTGCCCTGCCAGAGCTATCAGCAGTGGATCTTCGCCGTCAAGCGGCGGAAGGTCCAGGACGTGTTCCTCGCCGCCCACCTCGTGACGGCCGAGATCGACGGGCACGCCTACGGGCCGCACCTGCGACAGTTGATGGCGGCGTCCGTCGATTACGTTCACGCCCCGCGGACCATCCCCCGGACGCGAACGAAACCGGCCCGTGAGGTCGGGTTCAACACCGTGCCGCTCGTCGCGAAGGCGTTGGAACTCGCGTGGACGCTGACGGTGACGCCGAAGGTGTGAGAGATGTTCACAGGGACGTGGACGGGCCGCCGCGATTCCAGGGACGGAATCGCGGCGGTTTCTTCGTTGAGGACGGTTCGTGTCTGATACAGCAACGGGTTATTTAATCGATCACAGTCCAATCGCGATGAAGCATCCGTATCCACTGTGTTTTAAGCCTATTCGTATTTAAGCCTTATCCCTGCTGGCCGAGAAAGGGGTCAGATTGGCAGTACGCGGACTCGCGTGTGATAGTTCTCCTTGCCGACGAAGCTAAAGTTGAGCCGGGAACTTGGTAGACTTGGTCGGTCCGGGGCTCTCAACGTAAAGGTTGCCGCCCTCGTCCCGACCGGTCCTGTAGACGTGCGGCCCGTGCCCGCCGCTCCATATGATCTCCACTCGCTGCCCGGCCAACAAGTCGTCGCTCTCCTCTTCCGTCAACCACTCGCTCACCGTTCTGCCCGCCGCCCCCTCAGGGGCCGTCCGCCGCAGACCCTCCGTCAGGGCGTCCGACTTCTTCCGAAGACCGAGGAAGCGGTCTCTCGTAATTTTGCCGCCCGACCGGCCCTGAGCATCCCGCAGCAGGACAGTCGTTTCCCCGACCAGCTGGACCCAGTAGTGACAGATGAAACAGCCTTGCTTCACGATCAGTTCTTCGTCGAACACGATTTCTTGGCTCATCTCGTTCCTCCTGCCGTGCGGGGTGGGAATGCGGTCTCCACGCCTCTGGGGTTCTGATCCCACCGCGGGCGGTAGATGTAGCCGACGCCGATCGGCCCGTGGCGGCGACGTAATCGCGTGCGAGAGGGGTGAGGGGCCAACCGTTGGAGGCTGACCGGGGTGTCTGACCGAGTACCGGGTCAAACGGCGACCGTCGCGGCACCCAGGAACTTCTTCTTTAGTTTCGGCTCCAATCGCGAGAAAAGGATGGCGACCGTGTCCTCCAAATCGGCTCTGGAAATGTCACCGATGACTCCAGTGCAGGGCGGCATCTTGGCCCACGAAGCGGGTAGGACATGCCCACCTTGTTGGTATTGCCAACCAGACATTGAAACCTCGCCGATCGGCCGGCCATCCCATGCCTTGACCCACTCATCATCGCTGTTCCAGTCGAAACTGCACCGCAGCCAATCACTGGTAGAGCCCTCAATCCTTGGACACCGCCGAAGCAGGCCCAGCGCGCGATATCCTTCGGCCCGCGGGTCGTCGCGATCTTCCAGCCAGTCAGCGAAAACGAGTCGCCGCACGTGGTCGTCGGGGTCATCGTCAATCGCGGCCTGGAAGGCGTCTTGCTCGCTCATCGTGCGTCACTCGGAGGAGTGGGCCGGCCGACCGCCGGCTTCCGTCGTTCGATTTCTCCGCTAAGGGAGGTGGCGGTCTACAGGTTCATCTTGTTACTCGCCATGTACTCTCCGGCGGCCTTCTCCGTGGGGAAGAGCAGTCCCCCTTCGCCGGGGTTCACCCAGCCTCGTTCGCCCCAGCACTGGAACGCCTCGACCATGTTGGCCATGCCGCTCATGCTCTGGTTGGCAGGGCCGTCGGGGATGGCCACGCGCGTCCAGACGGGGTCCGTCGTGATGACCCACATGTTGCCCTGGCGGCGAGTCTGCACGATGGTTGCCCCGCAAGCGTTGAAGGAGTCGTGACCGCAGCACTGTACCAGATCGGCCGGCAATTGCGCGGGACAATCTTGGAGACGAGTTCGACTCCGCCGTCCCCCCACCCCTCCCGATCACGCCGTCCACGACCCAGCACCCGCGGACGTGAACCCCGCCGCCCCGGCAGTGGCCGATACTGTCGGTGTCTCTCGCACTGCGTTCATGAGTTTTTCCGTTCTCAGCCGACTTGTCAAGGTAGCGATGAAACCCGGCAACTGCGAGCACAATCGGGACGATGAGGAAGGAGGAAGACGCGAACGATCTCCTGGCCGACACGTACCACTGACCGCGGGTGCTAGGGTAAAACAGCGCCGCCCGCGGAAATGGTCCGCGGGCGGCGCTGGAACCGTAACTCGCTTACAGACCAACTTGCTTCTTCAGATCGGCCAACTTCGACTTCACCTGCTCGTGAGCAGCCTTGAACTTTTCCCCGCCGGCGGCCGTATTCGCTTCGTCGATCGACTTCTTGAGCGTGTCGCGTGCGGCCTCGGCGTTCTTCTTCGCCTCGCCGCCCAGCGTCTTGATCTTGTCGTCGATCGCGCTCAGGTCGGCCGTCGTGGCGTCCGCCACGGCCTTCTTGTCCGCCGCCGTTCGCTCCTTTACGTTCTCAATTTTGGTATCGGCTTCCTTTTTTGCCTCGTCCACCTTGGCATCCTTTTCCCGCTTCGCGGCATTAACCTTGGCGTTCTCTTCCTTCCTCGCCGCGTCAACCTTTTCGTCCTTCTCCTTCTTGGCCTTGTCGACGGCCGGCGAAGCCGAGGACGAACCGTTGCAGCCGACGGCGAAACCCAGGCCGGTGATAAGGACAAGTGCGAACAGAACCTTGTACATGGCAGTGAACTCCGAAATGAGGGGAGAGAGGAAGCCGGGTCCGCGACCCGGTGGACCGCAAGCGGTGCGGGACAGTACTTGCAAGAACGATGCGCCGAGGGATGTATTCCGAAGAATGAGACGATTCTGAGTCGTGCCGTCGGGGCGGGTCTCAGTGCAAACAACGACTTCCACGCTCTCGTCGAGTGCCGTGCCTTCTTCGACCGGCACGAGGAACAACACCGCTTCCGTGCGGCCGGAGCGGACGGTCTCGCCGACGGACAACTTCACGCCCGCGTTGAAGGCCGCGAGGGGTTCGACGGGCAGGCGGGGCGGCAGTTCCCGGAGCATCAGGATGAGTTCCCCGACGTCGAAGGCGTGGGCGGGCTCGTCCGAGTCGGCGAGGAACCGTGCGGGGATGGTCATGAGGGTGTGGCGCTTTCTGGGGTCAGGAGGGGCGGCCGTCATCGTACCACCTTGTCGTGACCACCGTCGCATGGTTCCTGTCGCCATCGTCAGAATTCCAGCAGCGTCCGAGGGCTGACGTCCCCCGGGTTTTCACACGACAGGATCGGACGGTGCGGCTAGACTTGCCGACAGCGACACGGTATGCGCCGCGGGCGTGATGAGGTCCATCGAATTGGGAGGGTCCGCCATTCCACCCAGCAGGATGAAACGAACGCGGGCTGAGCGACGGGAGCAGTTGGACCGGCTGAGGGCGGCCCGGAACGCCGAGATCGACCGGCTGATGATGGTGTACTTCTTCGCGAAGGGCCTGGACCCGACACGGAAGCCGGGCGTGGACGTGGTGGAACTAATCCTGGTCGAAGAATATGGCCCGGCCGAGGTGCCGGCGAAGGCCGGGCCGGCCGGCGTCACCGGTGACCCCGCGGTCACTTCTCCTTCTTCGGCTCGCCCGTCTTCTCGCCCGGGCCCGGCGTGAACGACTTAAGGGACCGCATCACCGTCTCCGTCCCGTCCGCCGCCGTCATCACCTTCTTCACCTCGCCGACGCCGGGGGCGTACCACTGGACGATCCGCGCCCCGTCGGCGGACGCGACCCACGACACCTTCAGGGCCGTGTACGTGCCCGCCCCGACCGTGACCTTTTCCGTCCCGACGAGCGTCCGCTTGCCGCCCGGCACGTCCCACGAGTCGCCCGCCTTGGCCGTCGCCTTGAGCAGGCACGTCGGCCCGCACTCGCCGCTCGTCGGCCGGGGTTGGGTCAGCCCGGCGGCCGACACGGCGACGGACAGGTACGCGATCGCGGCCCCGTCCGACCGCTGGCGGGACACCACCCACTCGCCGTCCTTCTTCTCGACGGCCGACACCTCGAATGCCTCGTCGCCGTTGTCACCGCGGTCGTACACCCACTTCGCCCCGACGGTGGTCGGGGAGTACAACTTCGCGTCCCCGCCCTTCGGAATCGGGGCGGCGTGGACCGGACAGGCGGCGAGAAGGACGACGAGCGCGCGGACCATGGCAACCCTCGCGAACGGTGAACTCGAGCGGGTGTCGATCCCTGACGTTAACCCCCCGGACGGGGCGAGGGCGAGGACGATGTGCGGGCAGCGACGGTTCTGGCCGAGCAAGGGGGCAAAGTCCGGCCGTGCCCGAAGCGATTGGTTCGGCGCGCCTTACTTGCTGGGGTGATCGGTCCGCCGCCGGTCCTCCCCGAACACCTCCACCCGCCGCCACGCTTGGCCCGGCTCCCATCCGTCGGGGAATACACCGAACGTGGAATCCGGCCGCACACCGATACGGGCAAGGAATGGTTTGAGCCGATCAGCCCAAGCGTGCGGATCTTCGTCGTCCTCCAACTCGTAATCCAGATGGAACCCCGCCTTGCCGCTGCCCGCCCCACAGTGCTCGTCCGCGGCCCCGAAGAACTCCTCCATCGCCTCTTCCAGATCGGCGCGACCAAGGCCATCCTTCCCGGCCGGGCAGTAGACGTAAATGCTTGCGGGCACGTCGCTCCTCCGTACGCCTTGAGACCACCGGCACGAC
This sequence comes from Limnoglobus roseus, assembly GCF_008254045.1. Classification (GTDB taxonomy): domain Bacteria; phylum Planctomycetota; class Planctomycetia; order Gemmatales; family Gemmataceae; genus Limnoglobus; species Limnoglobus roseus. Next base: position 8,686,021 of record NZ_CP042425.1, read on the forward strand.
ATTGGACCTCACCGATGACCGTGGGTCAAGGCCCTGGGAAGTGATGTTCGTCTGCACGAACCAACCGAGTTGGCACGATTATAGAGAGAGCCACGGTTCAATCGGGTAGTGTGCTCAAGAGCGGTAAGACGTTCGACCCAAACCGGGGGCGTAGAATCGCCACTTGAAAACACGCCACCTTGTATCTTCCCTTCGCATTCGCGGCCACTTTTCCGGGGGCGGTAGGTCGCCCGCTATCCGGCCCCGAGGCCGTGAACCAGCTTGACCGCCGCCCCCGACCCATCCCGGCTCAAGCCCGAACAGTCACCCGCCCCCGAGGCCGGATTCGCGAGACTGGGCACGGCCGGGATTTTTCGGAGGAGGGCACATGGCCGACCCCATCACCGTCGGGATCGACGTGTCGAAGGATTTCCTGGCCGTGGCCGTCCGGCCGGGCGACCGCTTCCGGGTTCGCAACGATTCGGCCGGCATCGCCGACCTGGTCGCCCGCGTCCGGCGGCTGATCCCGACGCTGGTCGCGCTGGAGGCGACCGGCGGGTACGAGGCCGACGCCCTGGCGGCCGGAGTTCCGGCCGCCGTCGTCAACCCGCGGCGCGATCGCCGGTTCGCCTCCGGCATCGGCCAGCACGCCAAGACGGACCCCATCGACGCGGCCGTGCTCGCCCACTTCGCGGCCGTGCTCGCCCACTTCGCGGCCGTCGCCGGCCCGCCCCCGGCCGCCCCGCCGGACGCCGATCGGGCGCGACGCGCGGCCTTCTGGACCGCCGCCGGCAACTGCTCGGCATGCGGGCGGCCGAGGGCAACCGAGTCCGGCCGGGCCTTCCCGCCGCCATCCGTCGCGGGATTGAAGCGCACGTGGCCGGGCTGGACGCACAAGCCGACGACATCGATGCCGAGGTGGCCGCCATCGTCCGCCGCACCCCGGCGTGGCGGGAGCGGGACCGGCGGCTGCGGTCCATCCCCGGCGTCGGGCCGGTCGTCAGCCGGGCCCTCTCGGCCGACCTGCCGGAGCTCGGCACCCGGCCGCCGGCCAAGCTCGTCGCCCTGGCCGGGTTGGCCCCGTTCGCCGCCGCTAGCGGCCGGCGGCGGGGCGAGCGGCACATCCGCGGCGGCCGGAGGGAGGTCCGCCGGGCGCTCTACATGGGGGCGCTCGCCGTCGCCCGCGTGCCCGGGCCGCTGCGGGACTTCGCCCAGCGGTTGAAGGGCAAAGGGAAGCCGTCGAAGGTGGCGTTGATCGCCGTCGCCCGCAAGCTGCTGGTGATCGCCAACGCCGTGATCCGCGACGGCCGCGCATGGGACGGAAAAATGGCTACGACGGCCTGACAACGAACACAGTCGCTGGTTCGGCGTCTTGGATGACTCACCCGCGGCCGCCGGCCAAGCGGTCCTGCAGCACCTGCAACTCCTCCCGCACCCGGTCCAAGTGGTGGTCGGGCAGGTCCAGTTCGTCCTCCCGGTCGACCATCTCCTGCAGCTTGGACGCCGCCAGCTCCAGGACGGCCCGGCGATCCCCGGGCCAGACGGTCCCCCGGGCCAGGGCCACCACCAGGTACGCCGCCGCCCGAACCGTCTCCGCGTCCTCGGCAACATCCCGCCGCAGCGCCCCATCGACCCGCAGGACGAAGCCGGTCTGCTCGAACAGGTCGTCGTACCACTCCGAGGCGGTGTCGTTGGCCCACGGCTCCGGTCCCCAACTGCCCACCCGCGATCCCTTCGCCGCCGAACTTGTAATTCTCTCACCTCATGTCGGAGTATACTCACAAACGAAACGACCGGCCCAACGCTATCCACCACGCTTTCGCGGCTGTTCTTGCCGATGCCCGGCCATAGCACTCTTATCGATGGGCGCGGTTTCTGAGTGGGCAGCCGGTCAGTCCGCTCCATCGTCGCCCGCCGGCATCTTCACCTGCTCCCGCCGCTTCTTCTCTTCGACCATCGCGTCGGCGATCGCGTACGCCTCTTTGGCCAAGAGGTGGGTTGGTGCCGTCCGGATCTTCTCCACGGCCGGCCCGCTCAGCAGCCCCTGCATCGCCCGGGCCGCCAGTTCGTCGATCTGCGACATCGTCATGGTCGGTCCCCGTGTGCGGAGTGTGACGGCCGAAGGAGGCCGATCTCGTAGCGTTACCCGCCGGCCGCTCGGAACACGGCCTCGAACTCGGCCCAGTCGATCACGCCGTCGCGGTTCGCGTCCACCGCCTCAATGATCCCGTTCGCCCACGCCCACCGCGTCAGGCCACTACCGATCCCCGCGTCCGCCAGCAACGCCTTCAACTCGTCCTTGCTGACCACCCCGGTCCCCGTTCCCGTCGTAGTGGGCGAACGCCGCCCGGTAGTCCCCGCCGAACCGGGTCGCGACCAAGGCCGTGACCTTCTCGTCCAGTTCCCACCGGTTCTCTTTGCTCGCCATAACTCCCCCTCGCTATTCGTTCGCTGACGGTGTCCCGATCACGGGCTAGTTGAACCTAGGCCGCGGCCCCTTCGATCGCCCGGAACCGCCCCCACCGGCGGCTGCACCCCCGGCAGCACCGGTGCTCGTGGCGCACGACCCCGAAGGAGCCCCACTCGTTGGCGTGCTGGGTGTACCAGTGGAACCGGTGAAAGACAACGCACGCCAGGAGGTGAATCGCTCGTATGGCGATGATCTACCCCAATCGACCGATTTGTAAGTGCACGGGCGAAAGAGCCATGACCGGCGGGGGACGTTCAGGCGGACGCTCCGCCCCCTGTGTCGGTCGCCAGATCGACGACCGAGTACTCGTCGCCCGCCGTGACGTCGGCGTGCTGGCGTTCGGATCGCGAGAGTACGGTCAAGCACTGCGGGGAAACGTGGCGAGCGGAGGCGTCCCCGGCGAAGCGTCCGTCCCGGTGTGGTCTCGCATGGCCGCGGCAATCGCGTACGCATCGGCCGCCAGCTTTCCGGGGTGCTGACGGTAGTAAACGGACTGTACCCCGGTGAGCAGTGCGCTCATGGCCGCGATCGCCGTGAGGTCGAGGGTAGAAGGGACCGTGACGGTCATGTGGCTTATCCGGTGTTGGAACGTAGATGTTCTGCGGCCGGGCTATGTCGGACTTGAAACGCAGATCAGCGGGCGAAGTGCGAGCCGCCGACGTCTTGATTGTCCCAGAAGCGAGAGGCCGCCGCCATACAATTAAAGCATCTAATAAATATCGAATTATTCTCCTCGCCATGTACGCTCAGGCGGAGCGACGCGCGAATGCGTCGCCCCACGTCTGTCCGGGAAACAAGTCCATAGCCTCGTGTATCTGCGACGTGTGCCACTCGCGCGATCCCCCGCGATCCCTTGGGGTGGAAAACGTTCGACGCCGGATCAGAGGACCGCAGCGTTACACCACGCAATGACGCGGCCGCTCGACATGAACGTGATGAGCCGGCACCGGATGAGTAGACAGAGTTCGCATTGGCCGTGTGCATCCGCGATTGTCCGGTGAGCGGGTGGTGGTGGTGAATCATCCCTCCCGGAAGTCGGGTGGCGGGAGGGGGGCGCGTGCGTCTACGTCTGCCCGCAGACAGGGCACAAGTTGGCTCTGCTGATCGACGCCCCGATGGAGCGGGCGAAGTACGCCCCGCAAGCGGCGGGCAACTCACGCCGGGCGGGAAGATCGCCTGTCGAAGCGGATTTGCGTACGGGGCACAGGCTGCGATTCACCCCCGCGCAGCGGTCACACGTCCAGCGCGGCCAGCAGTTCTGCCGTGTCCACCGGTTTCAGGAAGAAGTGTTCCGACTTGCCTTCCGCACGGTGTTGCTTCGTCTCCTCGACCCGACCCCGCGCTCCCGGTCAACGGGCGGGACGGGGAACGGCGGCGCGGGGAATGATATGGGGTGTTACCGCGTTGGCCAGTTTTGGCCGGTAGCATAGGATGTCGGCACCATGGCCGACGCCCCCGCCGCTCGCCTGGAAGCCGTCCTCCGGACCGGGGGCGTTCGCGCCGCCCTGGTCCACCTCAGCGGCCTCAGTGGGCACCGCTTCACGGCCCTGTACCGGTTCGCCGGGTCGCACGCCCGGAACCTGTACTTCTACGACCGGGAGAATCCGGGCGTGGACCGGGGCGACGACTACCCGGTCGAGGTGACGTACTGCGTGTACGTCCGGGAGAGCGGCCGGCCGTTCCTGATCGAGGACGCCCCGGCCGACGAGCGGGTGATGGGCCACGGGTCGCAGCACGCCGTGCGAGCGTACTGCGGGGTGCCCCTGTACGACCGGAACGGGACCGTCGTCGGCACCCTCTGCCACTTCGACACCCAGCCCGTGGCCGTCCCGCCCGGCACGGCCGAAGTCATGGGCCACCTGTCCCGTTTGTTGCAAACGACCGCCACCGGTCCGGCGTGAACCGTCGATGACTTCGGCCCCCCGTCTACGGATCGCAGACGGGAAGGGTTCCGGGGTTCGCGGGATCGCTCGCGTCTTCCCCCTTGAGGACGGAGACCAACCGATCGGGGTCGACCGGCTTGACGAGGTGGCCGTCGAACCCCGCGTTCTTGGTGGCCATTTTGCTGCCCACGTCCCACATGGCCGTCACGACGATGACCCGCACCGGGCCGGGGAGTTCCGCCCGGAGTCGGCGGCCGAGTTTGACGCCGTTCATGCCCGGCATGGACAGGTCCAAGAGGCACACGTCGGGGTGGAACTCCGCGGCCACCCGGAGCGCGGTGTCGCCGTCATGGCAGGCGCGGGCGTCGAACCCTTCGAGTGCGAGCATCTCGGCCGTCGAGACGGCGGCGTCTTGGTTGTCATCGACGCACAAGACGCGGAGGGGACAGTTCATCGGTGATACTCGCGGTGAGAAGGGTAAGGCCGCGAGAATCGAGCATTTGCCGTACCGTCGTGCGGGCGACCGACCGGATAGGCGTAACTCGGCCTACTGTCGCCACAGGTCGCGGAGCAGGGCGTTGCGTTCGTCCGGCCTTCGGTCCTCTCGCCCGTTCGTCGCCGCTTGTCGCATCAGGACGCTGTTTAGACCGTGTGGAGTTTCAGATGCGGGCGACGTGCGGCCGGCGGAACCTTCGGCCATCGCTGCGGGTCGAACGTGACCTTGATGCCGGCCGCGGCGAGCCAGTCCCGCGGGAACGACTCCAGCGTCCGGTCGCCGCGCTGACGGGCCGCGATTAGGAAGTAGAACAAGAACGGCGGGTCCGCCGGGTTGGGGATCGGGTAGCGTGGTCGGTGCGGTGTCCATGTCGGCCCTCCTACCCAATCCCGCCGACTTTCTCAAAACGTGAGAAAGTCGGTCGGGGCACGAGGAGGACGACGCCGTAAACGATGAACGGGAAAGGAAATGAATATCCGTACAATTTGACTCGGGACTTTCTCAAATGAGAAAGTCAGGCCGATTCACGCTCCGGTTGGCGGTGGCGTTTCGCCCGGTCTCGCCGCTCGGCCTCACGGAGTTCCTTCAACGCTCAGCCGCCGGCCGCGGCGAAGGCGGCCCCGACGTTGGAGTACGGCGAACTGTCGTCGGCCGGGCGAGATACCGGGGGTGCGGGGGAGTACGGCGGCGGGGACCGTGGAGAGCGACGGGTGGGGCAAGTTGGCCGAGGCCCTGAAGGCCCCGGAGGCGGATAAAGGGAGAGCCCGCGTCCGGCTGCCGAACCGGATTGGCGAACACGGTTGGGAGTTGGTCGCCGAGCACTGGCCGGCCGAGCGGGGCCTAACGGCCACCTGGGCGTTCCGTCGGAAGGTCGACTAGATCGCCAGACGGCGGGTGCCGCGAGGAAGGAACTCCACGCCCTTCTCGCCCGGCGTCGTGGTGAACGGCCACGCGGCGAGGCGGCGATGAACAACGCCCAGGACGATGGTGTCTGCCGATCGGGTGCGTGGGTGCGTGTCGCAAACCGCTCGCGTGGTTTGAAACGGCAGCTGCCGTGAGAACCGAAAAGCCCGTGGCCAGTTCGGTCACATCAGCGGCCCTTCCGGGCGTGTCGCACCCGTGTCCATTTCCGCCCGCACCGCTCGCACTGCCGCGACTCTCGCCGCCACTCGCCGGAGTAGTCCAGGTTGGTCGCCCGAAGGGTGAGCCACCGGCGGCGGTGGAAGGACGAGCAAACCAGACGGTGAAGCAGGGTCACGGAGACGACCGCCGATCGGAGTTGGCGTGACGGTGGGTAGGGAAAGGGCGGCCCGGGCGACGTCACCGGCCGGGGATGAAAGATTTGAGAACCGTGGTTCGTTCCCGGCTGCCGAAGTTGGTCACCGCTTTTACGACGCCGATCCCGGGGGCATACCACGTCGTCCCGGTGAACGGAGGCCCCGCCGCCCGGCTCGAATCGACCGGGATGGCCTGAAAGGTTCCCGCCGGAAGTTCGACGGTTTCTTCTTCGCGCGCCGTGTAGGTGATGGAGAGGTTCGGGATGACGAACGCGCGGTTCGGCCCTTCGGGGTCAAACGCCTAGGTGTCACCGACTTTCGCCGGAAGCACCAAGCACCGGTGCGCAGCCGTCACGTCCTTGCCCCCGCGGGCGACAAGCGTAACGCCGCTTCCCGACACGAGGTACGTGGTGTCGGTCCCGAGGGGGTTGGAAGAAATACCGTCATCCATTTCCGTGACCCGCCAGCCGCCGTCCTTCTCGACCACCCCTGTGACCGTAGACCGTTCCTCGATCGTATTCCCGCCGGCCGTGGCGGCGTACACCCGTTGCGCCCCGACCTTCGTCGGGAAATACAAGGCCGTGACGCCCGCCACGGCCTTCGGTGGCGGTTCGGCGGCGGTGAGTTGGGCGGTTAGCATGAGCAGAACGAAGGCGCGGTCCATGGCAATTCTCGCAAAGTAGGGAGCAGGAGGCGAGGCCCGACCGTGCCCGCAAGTGATCCCGAGGGCAACTGAGACATGCGGTGCGCATCCACGTCGTCCGCCCATGGCCGGACAGCTATCTCGCCAGCACCGCGTCGGCGTCGAATCCGGAGCAGGCTTCCGTGGCAAGGGCCGCCTGGGCGCCGGCGGACGCCGCCTCGGTCGGCGGGCTGTACGGGTCGCCGGACCGGGTCGCGGCCCACCCGGCCCACACGAACCCCGTCACGGCCTCAGCCGGGGGGCCAACTCCCCGGAGCGGGGGCACGGCCTCGAACGCCCACGTGTACCCGTCCTCCCCGCCCGTCACCACGGTGCCGAGGTAATACCCGCCGGCCGTGAGAAGCGCCCGCGAGGCCGCCACCGCCTCCCGGGCCATCGGTCCGTACCCCTCGTGGCCGAAGGCGAGGACGGACCGCGACCGCGGGACGGGTACCGCCCCGCGTTGGGCGGCGAACAACTGGTCTTGGATGGCGGCGGCGAGTTTCCGCACGTCGGTCGGCGAGATCACGGTCGTCCTCAGATTCGGGACCGCCCGGCCGACGACGAAGCGCAACGACGGCAAGAGGGGCCGGGGAGTATCGCCGGCCCCTCTTGCCGCGTCAAGTGGAGTCGTACCGTCGCCGGGCCGGACCCTCCCCGCTTCTCGGCGGCCTACCGGGGACCGAAGCCGTCGCGGCGGATGCCCCCCCGTCTCGGTTCCCCCTCGGCTTGGCGACGTTGACCGCCAGCGTGCGGACGTCGCGTTCCGCCCAATTCATCGCGCGGCCGGTTTCCCGGTCGATAACGAGCCGAACCTCGGCCGCGGCCCCGTGGCGCGCGAACGCTTCCCGCAACGCGACCCGATCGCCCCAGCGAATTGCACCGCCCAACTGAGTTCGAAGGCGGAAGTTGCAACGGAATCCCGTCCGTCCGTGTACGCAAGACTACCCCGGACACTGCCGAGGTATGGGCTTACACTTCGACCCAGGCCCCTTCGCCGGCGGCCGCCACGTCGCCGTCGGCGTACACTCGGAACCGGAAATGCTGGCCGGATTCCGCGCCGAGGTTCGCCATCATCTGGTGGGCTTGGCCAACACTCTTCACGTTCCCTGTGTGGTACACGCCGACGGCACCGTTCTGTCCGTCGGACCGCCGGTGCGAGAACCCCCGGAGCCGCATCTCGCGGTCGAGCAACCGGGACGGCTTTCCGGCCTGGTCCGTCACTTCCACGTTAACACCGGCCATGAAACACGTCCTTTCACCGACGAGATTCGATCACCCGGCTCCCATCGGGAGCCGCAGGGCAACCCGGGCCCCGCCTTGATCCGTTTCGGAAAACTTCGCGAGCAGGCGTCAGAAAATCGTCGCGGTCGTACCGGGGCAAGGTGATGACGACCTCGGTCCCCTTGCCGTCGTCCGACGTGACGGTCATCGTGCCCCCGCTCTGCCGGAGGAGCAACCGCACGACGGGCAGGCCGACGCCCAGGCCGGCGTCGCGGACGGGGGCGGCCCGGGACAGGAGTTCGAACTCGTCGGCCGAATGCCACGCCGGAAGGCCCATCCCGTTGTCGGACACCCGGACCTCGTAGTCCTCGGCCCGCGCCGCCACCGCGACCCGGACCCACGACTCGGCCTTGACCGGGTCGCGGTACCGGAGGGCGTTCGAGAACAGGTTCTCGACGACGTTCCGCAGCCGGGCCGGGAACCAGTCCACGGCCTCGCACGCGAGGTCCAACCGGAGGGCGACGTTCGGCCGGCCGGTCATCAGTTGCTGCCACCGGAAGACCTTCTCCAGGAGCGGGCGGACGGCGATCGTCACGACCTGGTCGAACGCCGGGTGGAACGCCGGGGCGTCGCGCAACTCGCGGAGGGTCCCGATCAGGCCGCCGACCACGGCGGCGGCCTTCTCCAGCCCGCCCGGCGTCGGCGACGGGTCGTGGCAGAAGGCGCTTCAGCCCGTCGCCCAACTCTTGCCGGAGGAACCCGGTCTGCTTCCGCAGGCGGCCGACCTCCATTTCGAGGTCGGCGACGTACGCCAGGACGCGGTGCAGGTCGGGCGGTCGGGCGGTCTGGTCGGCGGGATTCACGGGGGCCTCGGGGCAAGGAATGCCATGCAGATGTGGCGGCTCAAGGGCCGCCGGTGGTTTGGCGATCACACGGGCACCGGGGCCGGGTTAGGGGGGCGAGGGGAGCCGATCGAAGGGCGCGGGGCGGTTGGGGCACGGTGGGAGGGCAACGGCCGACGGCGAGGGTACCGCAGCCGGGGGCCGCGGGCTCCGGCGGGCGAGGTTGTCGCACACGTCGGCCCACCGCTGTTTCGTCTCAAGTTCGTCGAGAATGATCTGCCAGTGAGGGGTGGGGACGTAGTCGGGGGTCACGGGATGGGACACATGGCACACTTTCCGGAGGCGGGGTCGTGGCGGAAGTTCCGACCATCGGCCCACGCCTTTATCATACGGCCGCGCGGTCGCGCCCGGTGGCGTGCCGCCTTCGAATGGCCCAAGAATGCCCGCGGGCGGACGCGCGGAACGGTCACGGTCGTGATCGCCAAGCGGTTGGTGGACACGATTCCTCACGCCCGCCCTTTCACCCCTTCCCCAGCACCCCATCGACGACCCAGCACCCGCGGACGTGCGGCCCGTCGCCGCGGCAGTGGCCGAGGATGTCGGCGTCCTCGCACCCCGCGTCTTGCAGCGCGTCGGCGAGGATCGGCAGCCGGTCGAACGCCCGGTCGGCGTAGATGCCTTCCGCGAGGCCGACGGCGGTCGGGGTAAGTCATGACGGGGAGAACGTCCCGGGACGGAACGGGTTGCCGAAGATATCGCGCACTAACTGGCATTGGGCAACTTCTTCGGGCTGGGAATGGGTCTCGAACGTCCCTTCCCTCATCTTTGTCATTGCCTCGACGGCATAGAAGTCCGTCAGCTGGTGGGCCTCACTGCTTACGGCTTTCGCCGTCTCCTCGCCGCACCGGGAGCCGTGCCGCCCTTGAGCCGGTCCGAGAGCGTGCCGCCGGGGAGGTACTCCATCGCGAGGAAGGGGCCGGCGTTCGACTCGCCGAAGTCGTACACCGCGACGACGTGCGGATGTTCCACCGTCGCGATGACCTGCCCTTCGGCGAGGAACCGGGCCGTGTTCAGCGGGTCGCGGCCCATCATCAGCTTGAGGGCGACGACGCGGTCGAGCTTCGTCTGGCGCGCTTCGTACACGACGCCCATCCCGCCGCGACCGAGTTCACGGAGAATGTCGTGGCCGGGGATCGTGGGAAGTCCGGGGGCGGTGACGCTCGGGCGGCCGACCTGCACCTGGGTGGGGTCGGTAGGCGGTTCGTCGGGGTGAGGAGTTCGTACCCGAAGCCCGTGTCGAACGCCAATTCCGGCCTCCGTATGCAACGCTCCAATGCGACCGTGTGAACCGCCCCAGTCATCGGCCACGGCCGGGGACCTCGTCCGGGGGTCGAGTGGCGGGCCCGGTCCGGCATCACCCCGTCGCGGTTCGCGTCCGGGCTCGCCGCCCAATTTTAGAATTCTTGCCACTTCCTCGCACCTCTTCGTCTCCGTTTTGCGAAGTAAGTAACGCGGTGTGCGAGTTTTGTCGGTGACGAGGCCGTCGAAGTCGAGCGGCGGTCGTCCGGCGGTGACGTTCAGCCAGGCCGCGATCGTGTGGCCCAAGACCTTGCGGATCACCCGGTGGCTCAGATGCCAAATGTCCCGCGCCCACGTCCGCTCGATGTGGAAGCGTCCGGCCAGTTGGCCGAACGCCGTCTCGATGATCCACCGGAACCGGCTGATCCGCCGCGACCGCCTCGGGCCCGGATCCTTCGACTTCGAGCGGAACGGGGCGACGAGTTTCACCCCTTGCTCGGCGAGTCGGGCGGCGGCCTTCGGGGACCAGTAGTTGCGGTCGCCCACGACGGCCGACCCGGGCGGCGGGCCGAGTGGATCGACCATCGCTTGGTCGGACACGTTGGCGGGAGCCAAGTCGAAGGCCACGAGGATGCCCGTCGGGGTGGCCCGGGCGTGGAACCGGAACCCGTACATGGTGTTCCGGCGGGTGTGGTCGTAGCCGAAGGCCGCGTCGCCGGCGAACCGGCGGCAGGACTTGGCCCGGCCGAAGGCACACGCGGGGACGGGCAGGCTGTCCACGATGAACACGCGATCCCAGACCGCCAGCCGCTCGGCCAAGTGGGCGTGGAGTTGCTTCTTCACGGCGAACAGGTTGGCGGCCTGGCGGGCGAAGGTGGTGCGGTGGACGCCGGCGAGGGCCGGGAACTCGGCCGCGTGGTACCGGCGGAAGTGGGCGAACAGCCCCTTGTCGTGGTCGAGACCGAGGAACTCGCCGGCGAGCTCGATGGTGATGAATTCGGGGTCCGTCATGGCCGTGTGCCGTGGCCCGCGGGACCGGAGCGGGGTGCGAACGAGTTGGCGGTACAGGTCATCGACCAAGACGAAGACGTGGAGTAGAAAGTCGTTGAGGGTCACGGCGGGTCCTCCGGCGGCGCGGGAGTGTGGCAACTCCACGATACCGACCCCGCCGCGGCCCCACCAAACTTGCACACCGCGTTAACTAGGTAGGGGGCCTTCTTCGCCCCCGTCAGCTCACCGGCCGCGCCGCGGAGGTTGCTGGAACACTCACTGGAGGTTCCCGTGCGACCCGACCTCGACCCCGCCCATTTTTCCCCGGACGATCGCTTCCGCGAACTCGCCGCCATCCTCGCCCGCGGCCTGATCCGCCTCCGCGACAAAGTCGCCCTCACGCCCCGCCACACTTCTGCCCCGCAGATACTCCCGAAATCGAGCGATTCTTCCGTTGCAGTTCATCCCGACACGTGGCTCACTGTCCACACCGGTTAACGGACCGGAGACGACCCCCATTCCCGCAACGAAGGAGACCCCATGGACCCATACCCGACGATCGCGCAACAACTGGCCGCCCTGCCCCGGCTCACGGTGAAGGACCTGCAGCGGCGGTACGCCGAGGCGTTCGGCGACGAGACGGCCGCGCGGAACAAGGCGTGGCTCGTCAAGCGGATCGCCTGGAAGCTCCAGGCCAACGCCCACGGCGGGCTGACCGACCGCGCCCGCCAACGCGCGGCCGAGTTGGCCGCCGGGGCCGAACTCCGCACGACCATCCCGGCGAAGCGAGCGACGCCCGCGCCGGTCGCCGCCCCGGCCGAGCCCGAGGCCGCAACGCTCCCCTTCCCGGCGGACCGCCGACTACCCCCGCCGGGGTCCGTCCTCACCCGCGCGTACAAGGGCCAGACCCTCCAGGTGCGGGTGCTGACGCACGGGTTCGAGCACGCCGGCCTCGTCTACCCGTCCCTCTCCGCCGTCGCCAAGGCCGTGACCGGCAGCCACTGCAACGGGTACCTGTTATTCCGACTCACGAACGGCGGTGACGCATGACGAAGCGAGCCAAGGCCGCCGCCGACACCCGGCCCGTGGTCCGGTGCGCGATCTACACGCGGAAGTCGAGCGAGGAAGGGCTCGAGCAGGAGTTCAACTCGCTGGACGCCCAGCGGGAGGCCGGCGAGGCGTACGTCCGCAGCCAGGCCGGCGAGGGGTGGACGTGCCTCGCGGAGAGGTACGACGACGGCGGGTTCACCGGCGGCAACACCGACCGCCCCGGCCTCCGCCGCCTCCTCCACGACATCGCCGCCGGCCGCGTCCACTGCGTCGTCGTGTACAAGGTCGACCGCCTGTCCCGGTCCCTCCTCGACTTCGCCGAGATGATGCGGACGTTCGAACAGCATCAGGTCGGGTTCGTGTCCGTCACCCAGCAGTTCAACACGGCCAGCTCCATGGGCCGGCTAGTCCTGAACGTGCTGCTGAGTTTCGCGCAGTTCGAGCGGGAGATCGTCTCCGAACGCACCCGCGACAAGATCGCGGCCACCCGGCGGAAGGGCAAGTGGGCCGGCGGGTGGCCCGTCCTCGGGTACGACGTCGACCCGGCCGGGTTCAAACTCCGCGTCAACGACGCCGAGGCCGACCGCGTGCGGGCCGTCTACGGGCTCTACCTCGACCGCGGGTCCCTCCTCCCCGTCGTCGAGGAACTCGCGTCGCGGGGGTGGGCCAACAAGCGGTGGGAACTCCGCAAGGGCGGGTTCAAGGGCGGCGGCCCGTTCACCCGCACGTCCCTGTACGGCCTGCTCACCAACCCCGTGTACGTCGGCAAGGTCCGGTACAAGGACGAGGTCCACGCCGGCGAGCACGCCGCGATCGTCGACCCGGCCGTGTGGCAGCGGGTCCAGGCCCACCTGGCCGGGAACGGGCGGGGCGGCGGGTTCAGTCGCGGCGGCCCCGCCGCGTTGCTCAAGGGCGTTCTGCGGTGCACGGCGTGCGACGCCGCCATGTCGCCGACGAGCACGACCAAGGGGGCCAAGAGCTACCGGTACTACACGTGCACGGCCGCCGCCAAGAAGGGGTGGAAGACGTGCCCGGCCAAGTCCGTCCCCGCCCACTCGATCGAACAGGTCCTCCTCCGCCAGGTCCGGGCCATCGGCACCGACGCCCGCCTCCGCGGCGAGGTCCTCGCCCAGGCCCGAGCCCAAGACGAGGCCCGGACGGGGGAACTCGGGAAGGAGCAGAAGGCGTTGGAGCGCGACCTGACGGGCTGGCACGGCGAACTCCGGCACCTGTCCGGCCTCCTGCGGCCCGGCAACGGGAACGAGCCGGTCATCCGCCGCCTGGCCGAGCTCCAGGAGCGGATCGCGGCCGTCGAGGGCCGCGGCCGGGCGATCCGCGACCAGCTCGCCGTCGTCGGCCGGAACCTCATCGCCGACGACGACGCGGCGACCGCCCTGTCCGTGTTCGACCCCGTGTGGGAGGCGCTCAACCCGCGGGAGCAATCGCGGGTGGTCAACCTGCTGGTGGAGACGGTCGGGTACGACGGCGGGCGGGGGAAGGTGACCATCCGGTTCCGGTCGGCCGGCGTGCGGACGCTCGCCCGGGAACTGGCCGATAAACGCGAGGGGATGCGGGCATGAGTGAGAACGGCGTGTTGACCGTGGAGTGCGACGTGCACGTGGACCGGCGGGGGCGGGGGGGCGCGGAAGGAAGTGCTCCCGGGGCCCGACCCGCGGCGGGGCCAGCCGCCGGGCCGGGTGCCGCGGGTCGCCCGGTGGATGGCCCTCGCGATCCGGTGCGACGAACTCATCCGCGACGGCGTGGTGGAGCGATACGCCGACCTGGCGGAGCTGGGGGATGTGTCGCGGGCCCGGGTCAGCCAGATCATGAACCTGTTGGGCCTCGCCCCGGACATCCAGGAGGCGGTGCTCCACTTGCCGCGGACGACGACCGGCCGTGACCCGATCCTCCTCCGCGACCTGCAGCCGATCGTCACCGCCCTCGACTGGGGGCGGCAGCGGAAATTGTGGCGGGCGTTGCGTTGCCGGCACGGCGGGTGACTGGGGAGCACGCGGACGCCGGTCCCGCCGTCGGCGCGGCGCGTGGCCGGGGGGGCCGCCCCCGGCGCCGCGTCCGGTTCGGGCACGGGGCGTCCGCCGGGGCGGGGCCGTTCGGGGCGGGGGTATGATCAGGTCGTGGGCCGCATCAGGTCGCGGCCGGCGGGGAGGGTGGCGTGATGGTGGCGAGCGACAAGGCGGGTCTGTCCGCGCCGCGGCGGGCCCTGGTGGAATTGGTCCAGGAGCGGAACTTCGGCCGCGTCGAGCACCTCCCGGTCCGCGGCGGGGAGCCGGTCCTCGACCCGCCGCCGCGGGTCGTCCGGGAGGTCAAGCTGGGCGGGGAGAACGACCCCCGGCCGGAGCGGGCGTTGGCGAACTTCCGGCTGAAGCGGCAGTGGGTCGAGCTGTTCGAGTTGTTCGACGCGGTCGGGGACGGCACGGTCGACGTGCTCGAGTTCAAGAACGGTTTGCCGTTCAAGGCCCTCGTCGCCGACCCCGCCCGCTGACGGGTCCCGCCGACAGCGGGAAAGTCTCGCCTGGGCCGGCCGGCCGCGGCCCGCCGCTCGGACGGCCGCGGGCCGTGTTCGGCCGGGCGTCCCAAGTCGGGCGACGAATAGAGTGTGCCGCAGGCGCCCGCCGGCGGCGCCCCACACCTCCCCGCGCGGCACCCCTCTGTTTCCGCACCCGCATCGCACACACCTCGGTCCGGTTGCGACCGCGGGCCCGCGGCGATAATATCGGCCCGAAAATTTTGATGGACATATTTACACTTGCGCCGTAGCCTGTGAGCGGACTTGAACATTTTTCCACCCCACGCGCCCGGCCGGGCCGGGTCAACACCGGTGACGCCATGACCGACGAAGACGACGAAGTCGATGCGAACGATGAATGCGACGAGGGCGAAGAATCGGACGACGACGGGGGCGGGCCGGCGGCCGCGATCGTGCACTCGCTGGCCGTCGAGTGGGCCGCCCTCGAGGGCCTGACCCCGGCGGCCGTCAACGACCGGCTGTACCGGCCGGTCCGGGACGACGACCCGGGCGTCGTCGCCTTGGCCGAAGCGATGGGCCGGGACGGCGGCGTGCTCGAGCCCATCGTCGTCACTCTCGACCGGGTGGTCCTGTCCGGCCACCGCCGGCGGGCGGCCGCCCGCCTGGCCGGGTTCGACCCGGTGCCCGTCCGCGTGTACCCCATCTGGTCCGCCGACCCGGCCTTCGTCCGCCTACTCCGCACGTTCAACCAGCAGCGGGTGAAGACGTTCGACGAGCAGATCCGGGAGGCCGTCATCGACGCCGACCCGCACACCACCGCCCTCGAGGTCGAGGCGTACGAGGCCGAGCGGGACGCCACCTACCGCCGCCGCGTGGCCGCGGCCGACATCGCCCCCATCGCCGTGACCGCGGCCCGCCGGCGGAACGACATCTCGGCGGCCAAGCGGCCGATGCTCGACGCCGTCATCCGGGTGGTCCAGGAGAACCGGGAGTACTGGCCGCTGTCCAACCGCCAGGTGCACTACCGGCTGCTCAACGACCCGCCGCTCAAGCACGCCCGCAAGCCGGGCAGCCGGTATCGCAACGACCTGGCGTCGTACAAGGACCTGTGCGACGTGCTGACCCGGGCCCGGCTGGCCGGGGTGGTGCCGTTCGACGCCATCTCGGACACCACCCGGCCGAGCACCCAGTGGCGGAGCTGGGGCCACGCCCAGGCGTTCGTCCGGGAGGCGACGGCGAAGCTCCTGAGCGGGTACGCCCGGGACCCCCTTCAGTCCCAGCCGGCGTACGTCGAGGTGCTGGTCGAGAAGCTGACGGCCGAGACGCCGGTCGAGCGGGCGGCCGCCCCGTACCTGGTGCCGTACTGCGTCGGCCGCGGGTACCCGTCGCTGGACGCCCGGTACCAGCTGGCCGAGCGGTTCCGGGCGTCCGGCAAGCGGCGGTTCGTGCTGCTGGTGCTCAGCGACTTCGACCCGGAGGGGGAGAACATCGCGGAGACGCTGTGCGCGTCCCTGCGGGACGAGTTCGACGTGCCCGACATCACCCCGTTCAAGGTGGCCCTGACGGAGGACCAGGTCGGGCGATTCGGCCTGGTGCCGAGCATGGAGGTGAAGCGGTCGTCGAGCCGGGCCAAGGGTTTCGTCGGCAAGCACGGCAGCCAGGTGTACGAGCTGGAGGCCCTGCCGCCGGCCCGGCTGCAGCAGCTGGTGACGGACGCCATCGAGTCGGTGCTCGACCTCGGGGCGTACCGCCGGGAGCGGGCGGAGGAGGCCCGCGAACTCCAGGAGTTGGTGGCCCGCCGGCGGGTGCTGCTCGACGCCGTCGGCGGCCTGGGGGGCGGGGCGTGACGGCGGCCCTGACGACCAGGGACTACTTGCAGGCCGCCCTGTGGTACCGGTCGTGGGGGTGGGCGTGCCTGCCGGTGTCGCACGCCGTCGCGGACAAGCGGCCGACGGTCCGGTGGAAGGCCCTCCAGCGGCGGAAGCCGACGGACCGGGAGCTCGGCCGCCTGTTCGCCGTCCGGCCGGACCGGGTGACCGGGCTGGCGGTGCTGCTCGGGCGGGCGTCCGGCGGGCCGCCGGCCGGGTGCCTGGCGTGCCGGGACTTCGACGCGGCGGCGGCGTACTTCCGGTGGGCGAGCCTCCGGCCGCGGCTGGCCGCCGCCCTGCCCACGGTCCGGACGCGGCGGGGGTTCCACGTGTACTGCTACCTGCCGGCCGAGGTGTTCGTCGACTTCGGGCCGGGGGACGGGGACCTGCGGTGCGTCGCGACGCGGTACGCCGTGCTCCCGCCGTCGGCCCACCCGTCGGGCGTGCGGTACGCCTGGGTGCGGGGCGACCCGGCCCGCCCGGACTTCCCGCTCCTGACCGTCGAGGCGACCGGTTTCCTGGCCGACCGGGCGGACAAGGCGCGGTCGCCCGGTCGGCCGCGCACAGCCCTCACACCTGCGGCCCAACCCGCCCGGAAGGCGGATAAAGACAAAGATCTCTTGTGTCCGCCCCGGGGCGTTTCGGACGCGGCCGGCGGGTCGCCCGGACCGGACGCGCGGTGGGCGTCGCTGCCGGCCGCGGAACGGGAGGCGGTCCTCAAGACGCTGCCGCGGCGGGCCGGAGAACGGCACCGCCGCTTGTTCGAGCTCGCCCGCCGGCTGGCCGACGTGCGGCCGGGCGTCCCGGCGGGCCACTGGGCTGGCGTCGTGCGGGCGTGGTGGCGGCGGGCGGAGCCGGTCGTCCGGACGAAGGACTGGGCGGTGACGTGGGCGGACTTCCGGGCCGCGTGGGGGCGGGTTCGCACGCCGGCGAGCCGGTCCCCGCCGGCGGTCGCGTTGGCGGCGGCCCGTGGGGCGGACGTGCCCCCGCGGGACCGACTCCGACTGGCTTGCCGTTCGCTGGCCGGCCTGACGGGCGGGACGTTCTACCTGTCGGCCCGTGGGGCGGCGGCGGCGACCGGGCTGGGAAAGACGCGGGCGGCCGAACTCTTGGCCGGACTCGTGGCGGCCGGCGAACTGATCGTCCGCGTGCCGGGCCGGCGGTCGGCGTCCGCCCGGCTGGCCACCCGGTACGCCCTCGGGTCGCTCGGCGACTGAAGGGCCTCGAATCCCGAACATGTCCGGGATTCGGGCAGACGCGGGTCGCACGCCGAAAACCCGATCATGTCCGGGTTTCAGGTGAGGCGCCGGAAGCGAACAGCCGGGGGGCTCACGCGGGAGAACCCGATCATGTCCGGGTTCTCCCGCCGGCCTTGATTTCGCAGCCGACTGGCCCGGTCGTTTGCGCGAAAGAGCGGTCGCCGTGAACACCACGAGCGGCGACCGTGGCCTCCGCTAGCCGGCATTCGTCGGCCGCCCGGCCCGCACGATTTCACGGGTCCTTCCTGGCGACTTTCAGTGTTGCCCCCACGCGGAAAGGTCCAACTGTTAGACAGACTTTATTTCTTCAGCCCCCGCCCCCAACCGCCGACACGTTCGCCAGTTGTGCGGTCATGTGGCCTGTGGTAGAATCCCTTCAGCAACTCGCCGCACGTCCTTGTGGGAGGACGGGGTGGCGGGCCGGCGGCCAAGCACCCGGCATCACGGCCGGGCCGAACGAACGTCCCTGTTCCTTCGAGGCCCCGCCGATGCTCGTCCAGATGCGCGACATCTCCTCCATCACCCCATACGAACACAACCCCCGGATCAACGCCGCCGCCGTCGACCCCGTCGCCGAGTCCATCGCCACGTTCGGGTGGCAGCAGCCGCTCGTTTTGGACGCCCACGGCGTCATCGTCGTCGGCCACACGCGGTACAAGGCCGCCCTCAAGCTCGGCCTGACCGTCGTGCCCGTGCACGTCGCCGCCGATCTGACGCCGGCCCAGGCCCGGGCGTACCGCCTGGCCGACAACCGCACCGCCGCCATCGCCACGTGGGACGACGGCAAACTGGTGGCCGAGCTGCTCGCCCTCCAGGGCACCGACGTCGACCTCGCGTCCATCGGGTTCACGGCCGACGAACTGGCCGACCTGCTGAAAGCCGACGAGCCCGCACATCCCGGCGACCCGGACGCCGTCCCCGATCCGCCGGCCGAACCCGTCACCCGCCCGGGCGACCTGTGGCTCCTCGGCCGCCACCGCCTCCTGTGCGGCGACGCCACCAACCCCGCCGACCTGGCGAAGGTCCTCGATGGCGCCCCGGCCGACCTGCTCCTCACCGACCCGCCGTACAACGTCGCCTACGAGGGGAAGACGGCCGACCGGCTGACCATCGCCAACGACGCCATGGCCGGGGACGACTACCGCCGGTTCCTCGCCCGCGCCCTGGCCGCGGCCAAGGGCGTCCTCCGCCCGGGGGCGGGATTCTACCTGTGGCACGCCGACCTCGAGGGGCTCACGGTGCGAACCGCCTGTGTCGACGCCGGCCTCCATGTCCGCCAGTGCCTCGTCTGGGTCAAGTCGGCGTTCGCCCTCGGCCGGTTCGACTACCACTGGCGGCACGAGCCGTGCCTGTACGGGTGGGCCGACGGGGCCGCCCACACCTGGCTCTCCGACCGCGCCCAGACGACCGTCCTCGAATTCGACCGCCCCGCCAAGAACGACGTCCACCCGACCATGAAGCCCGTCGGCCTGTTCGCCTACCTGATCGGCAACTCGTGCCACGCGGGCGGCGTCGTCCTCGACCCGTTCGCCGGGTCCGGGACCACCCTCGTCGCGAGTGAACACACGGGACGAACGGCCGCCCTCGTCGAACTCGACCCGCGGTACTGCGACGTCATCTGCACCAGGTGGCGCGTGATGACCGGAAAGGAGGCCGTCCGTGGGTAACCTGCATGAAACCCGACGGCCCGATCCGAGCGGTTCGCGGGGCACCGAGCCTGCCGCCCGCAAGAGCCGGCCTCGGACCTGGGCGGTGTGCCCGGTCTGCTCGGTCGCGTTTCCGGTGCCCCGCCTGTCCCAGCGGCACTGCTCGCTCGCGTGTAAATTCAAAGCCCAGACCACCGGCCGGAAGGTGGTCCGACGAACCGTCACGAAGGCGAGGAGCGCGCAGAGCCTGCTGCGATACCACGTCCAGGCCGGGAACGTCGTCCGCCCGAGCACCTGCGAGGAATGTGGGCGGACGGACTGCCGAATCGAGGGGGCCCACTTCAACTACGACGAGCCGCTCCGCGTCCGCTGGCTGTGCGTCCCCTGCCATCGGCGGTGGGACATGCGGGAGCCGAAGGGCGCGACGTACCGGCTGGAAGCCCCGCGCCCCGATCCCGCGCCCGGGGAGGGGGCGCCCGCGCGATCGACCGCGACGGCTCTGGCAGCCTTCTTGGACCAGCGGTCCGCAGGCACGGTTTAGGACAGAGCCAGGATTCCCGCGACGGCGTGATCCCGGAACGCCGGAACCGCCGTATCACCGACCAAAACCCACCAAAAGTGACTACTCCGCCCCCCCCCGAGGAGGCCCGCCCGTGGCCAACGCCACCACCCGCCGCACGGCCGACGACCACCTGATCCTCGCCCTCGCCTGCGGGGCCACCCAGGAGGCCGCCGCCACCAAGGCCGGCCTCGGCGTCACCACCGTCCGCCGCCGCCTCCAGGACCCCGACTTCGTCCGCCGCCTCCGGGCCGTCCAGGCCGACATCGTCGCCCGCACGGCCGCCGCCCTCACCGCCGCCGCCACCGAGTCCGTCCGCACCCTCCTCGACCTCCAGAAGCCGGGCACCCCGCCGGCCACCCGACTCGGGGCCGCCCGGGCCGTCCTCGAACTCGGACTGAAGGTCCGCGAGGTCGTCGAACTCGAGGCCCGCATCGCCGCCCTCGAGGCCCAGGTCGACGGCGACCCCCGAGGGGGGCCGTGATGCGGTTCCACCGGCGGGTCGACCGATTGGCGAAGCGGGTCCGGGCGGGGAATCGAGACGCCGGCCCCTTCACGATCTTCCTCGTCGAGGCGACGGCCGATCGGCCGGTCGGCGTGCGGGTCGTGTGGGGCGGGATCGCCCGCGAGGTCACCTACGACCCGGCCCACGGCCCGCCGCCGTTGCCCCCGGGCGGGCCGCACAAACTCATCCTCGGCCCCGCGTTCGACGTGTGAAAGGGAAACCCGATGTCGGCGCGACTGCGGCGGGTGAGGAAGCTCGAGGCGGCGGTCCGGCGGGAGAACCCGCCCCCGGCGTGGCCGGGCGTCGTG
Source organism: Limnoglobus roseus (assembly GCF_008254045.1). Lineage (GTDB taxonomy): Bacteria > Planctomycetota > Planctomycetia > Gemmatales > Gemmataceae > Limnoglobus > Limnoglobus roseus. The sequence continues at coordinate 8,706,846 of NZ_CP042425.1, forward strand.
TTCGTCCTCGAGGCCACCCCCGACCGACCGCCGGGCCGGTGGGTCCGCCCGGACGGGGCGACCGAAGTCCTCGTCTACGACCCGGACGGGCCCAAGCCGGATTTCCGGTTCCCCGGCAACCCCCTCGTCCTCGGCGGCGAGATCGATCCGTTCGCCCGCGACCCGGCTCTACGCGCCGGGTGCCGGTTCGTACCAGCCCGACCGGCCAGTCCAGAAAGATGTGTGACAGAGATCTTGGAAGGTCGATAAGCGATCGGCCCACCGCGTGGATTTGATACGATCACCGGCCGGAAGCGTACGGCGTCCGCATCACCGCGATTGCGACGCCCATCGCGGCGAACGAGATGGGAACCGCCAACCTCGATTTTGTGAATCCGTGAAGGTGCCGTTGGCGGGGTCGGGGAACTCAGGCCGTTGAACGGGAGCTGTTCAAACTGTAAGTTGCCACTCGGATGACCGACGGTCCTGTTGCCGCGTGCCCTTCCCATGACCGACCCGACCCCCGCCAGCCTTCTCGATCGCCTCCGCGGGGGCGGGGCCCCGACCGACTGGGTCCGGTTCGTCGAACTGTACACGCCGCTCCTCCGCCGCTGGGCCGCCCGCCTCGGGGCCGCGGACGACGCGGTCGACGACTTCGTGCAGGACGTGCTCGTGGCCCTCGTCCGGGCGCTGCCGGACTTCCGGTACCGGGCCGGCGGGCGGTTCCGCGGGTGGCTGTGGACCGTGACCGCGAACAAGTGGCGGGAGGGCCTGGTGTTCGGCCTTGAGACGGGGTTGTCCCGCAGAGTTGGTGGAGGCTCTCCCCTCGCACGTCGCGGACCATTTTTCGTTCGCCGGGCCTGCTACCCCTTGTGCCGCACGCGTGCGCGGAGCAGTTTCATCCCGGCGCGACCGAACATTTGTCGCTTAATCGCCTTCAACCGGCCGACCTGTCCTTCCACTTGGCCATTGCTCCACGGCTCGGTCAACGCCGCCTGCACAGCGGCCGCGTCCGACGCCAGGCTGGCGGCCAGGTTCGACAGATCCCGGTCGCCGAGGGCGGTCGCCTTGGTGATCCACTCGGCCAGGGGCGTCGCGCTCGTCTTGCGAATCATGGCCATCAACTCCTCGGCCGTCGCCAGAGCCGCGTGGACGGACGGGTTCCCCGCCCGCAACGCCGTCAGCACTTTTGCCGAGTGCCCGTCCGGCTTCGGGTTCGCCACCCGGAACGACAGCTTCCGGGCCGACGGCGGCGTCCGTTCGGCCGGCGTCGCGACGGCCGTGGGGGCGCGGCGGCCCGGCCGCCCGGTGCTCCCGATCCGCCGGTTCAGGTACCGCCGGGCGGCGTCGTACCCGCCGGCGAACCCCTTCGCCCGGAGGGCCCGGTACAGGTCCCGGCTGTTCCGGTTCCCGGCCGCGATCCAGTCGGCGACGAATCCCGTAAATGGGTCGAGGGCAGACGGCCGGGCCTGTCCGGCTTCCCAGTCCGGGCACCGGTCCTGCCGCCGGTAGCGGAGGATGGCCTTGTAACTCATGCGGAGCCGGCGGGCGATTTGGCGAACCGACAGCCCCTCGGCTGTCAACACCTTGACCCGCCGGAATCGCTCCTCCCGCGCCTGGCGTTTGGCGGCCTTGCGTTGCTGCGTGTCCGTGAGAGGGACCGCCGGCTCGGGACTGGCGGGCGGGACCGCGGGCTCGGCCAACGCCGGGGCGTTCATCGTGGCGTTGGCCGCTCGGACGTCGGAGGCGACCCGCGACAGGATCTTCTCCACCGCCTCCCGCACGTTCGTCAGCAGGTGGAAGCGGTCGGCCACCTGCTTCGCCTGCGGCGCGGCGGACGTGGCGGCCTGGATGTACGCCGGCCACCGGTCGCGGGTGATGACCTCGACCTGCGGGTTGGCCGCCAGCCACGCCTTGACGGCCTCGCCGTCGCGACCGGGCAACAGGTCGATGACGGTGCCGCGTTCCAGGTCGACGAGGATGGTGCCGTACGTGTGCCCCTTCCGCGTCGCCCAGTCGTCGAGGCCGACGTACCGCGGCCGCGGGGCCGGCTCGTCGGGTCCGCTCTGGACGCGGCAGAGGATCGTATCCGGGCTGGTCGGCAGGCCGAGGGCGGCGGCCAACCGCGCCCCGGCCTCGCCGCCCAACGCCAAACCGATCCGGCGGTGGGCCTCGGTCAGTTCACTGGTGGTGCGGGCGTGCGGCTCGGTCAGTTCCGGGAGCCGCTCGCAGAACACCCGCCGCGGGCAATCGGTTCGGCGGCAGAAGAACCTGCGGGCGGTGACCGCGAACGCGACGGGGAGGCCGAGGCACGGCCGGTCATGCAGGGTGCGGCGGTATCGCCCGTGGACGGCGGTTGTGACCGATCCGCACCTCGGGCAGGCCGCCCCGTCACCCGTGGCGACGAGCGTGGGGACACGAGACCGGACGCGACAGTCACGGCGGTGATGCGAACGCCGGCGTCGGCTGGCAGAAGGGTTCGGAGGAAGGCGGCATCCATGACGACGGAGGGCCGGCGGCCAATGGGTGAAAAATGGGATTGGGGGTGTCGGGGATTGTACGCCTGTCCCCACCAAAAGTGCTGAAGAGCCCCTTCTCAATGCCGATTACCAAGGGCCGGCGGCGGGCGGCCGCCCGGCCCGTGAGCGTGACTGACGCCTTCGTCGAGGAACCGGCGGTCACGGACCCGGCCGAGGCGATCGACGCCGCCGAGTACCGCCGGTACCTCGTCGGCCGCGCCGTCCGGTTCATGCGAGGTGAGTTCCAACCCGCCACCTGGCAGGCCTTCGTCGAGATGGTCAGCGAGGACCGACCGGCGGCCGCCGTCGCCGCGGACCTGGGCCTGTCGGTGGCGGCCGTCTACGCCGCCAAGGCCCGCGTCCTCCGCCGCGTCCGGCAGGAACTCGACGGCCTGGCGGATTGGGACTGAATCGGCCGAAAGAATCGCGACGAAATCCACCAATCCCGCGCATAGGAGATGGTAGCCCGCCGTGCCCCGCCAAACCGAGTCCGCCATGCCCCCGCCGGTACCGCCCCCGTGCCCCACGCCGCAGGACCTGGCCGACTTCGCCCAGGGGCGGAAATCGCGGGTGGTTGGACGGGCTGGTCGCACGGGTAAGGAGCCTCCCGGCCCGACGCCCGGCCGATACCGGCACGGCCTGCGGATGCAGGGCGACGCGGCCGAGGACGACGTGCTGCGGAAGGCCGGCGTCGAGCGGGCGGCGGCCCTGATCGCCGTAGTCGATTCGGACGCGACCAACCTGTACATTACACTCAGTGCCCGGCTTCTGAACCCGAGGCTGTTGATCGTGGCCCGACCGAGGAGCGGCAGGCCGGGGCGAAGCTGCGGAAGGTCGGGGCGAACCGCGTCGTGTGGCCGTACCTGGCCGGCAGCCACGTGGCGGTTCGAGCCGTGGCGTATCCCGGCGGATAGAAGTGGTCACGCCTGCGGCTTGTCGGCCGCCTTGCCGTCGAGGGCGTACTTATCGAGCAGGCGGTACAGCGTGCGTCGGCTGACGCCGAGGGCCTTCGCCGCCTGCACCTTGTTCCGGCCGTGCCGCTTGAGTACCTCGCGAATGTGCTGCCGCTCCACCGTCTCGATCGCGTCCGGGGCGGTGACGACCGCCTCGTCGGTCGGCGTGACGATCCCGTGCAAGCCTTCCGGCAGGTCGTCCAGGGTGAGGACGCTCCCCTCGGCCAGGATTTGCCCCCGCTCGATCACGTTGGCCAGCTCGCGGACGTTACCCGGCCAGTCGTACCGAACCAGGGCGGCCAGCGCGCTCGGTTCGACCCGCAACGGCACGGCCCCGATCTGCCGCGTCCGCAGGAAGTGCTCGACGAGCAGCGGCACGTCCTCCCGCCGGTCCTTGAGGGCCGGCAGGTCCACGGCGATGACGTTCAGCCGGAAGAATAGATCTTCGCGGAACCGCCCGGCCTTCTGTTCGGCCTCCAGTGGCTTGTTCGTGGCGGCCACGATCCGCACGTCCGCCGTCCGTTCCTGCGTCGAGCCGACCCGCCGATAGTGGCCGTTCTCCAGCACCCGCAGCAGCTTTGCCTGGAGGGCCGGCGACATCTCGGCCACCTCGTCGACGAACAGCGTGCCCCCCTCGGCCACCTCGAACAGCCCGGCCTTCGCCCGGTCGGCCCCGGTGAACGACCCCTTCTCGTGGCCGAACAGCTCGCTCTCCAGCAGGCTTTCCTGGAGCGTCGCGCAGTTGACCGTCACGAGCGGCTTGTCCCGCCGCGGGCTGTTGCCGTGCAGGGCCCGGGCGATCAGTTCCTTGCCGGTGCCGCTCGGCCCGCGGACGAGCACGGTGGCGTCCGTCCCGGACACCTTCTCGACCAGGTGCAGTACCTTCCGCAGGGCCGGGCTGTTTCCCACCATCTGGTACCGCGGGCTTTCGTAGGTGAGCCGCTCGACGTACCGCTTGAGCCGCAGGTTCTCCAGCCTTAGGCGACGGACCTCCATCGCCCGGTCGAGGACCGGCAGCACCTGCTGTAGGCGGAACGGCTTGAGCACGTAGTCAAACGCCCCGGCCTTCATGGCCTCCACGGCCGTCTGGATGCTTCCCTGGCCGGTCATGATGACGCCGACCAGGTTGGGGGCGATTTGCAGGGCCTGCTTCAGCAACTGGATGCCGTCGGTGCCGGGCATCATCAGGTCGGACAGGAGCACGTCGAACTCGCCCCGGCCGAGGGCGTCCAGCCCGGCGGCCGGGGCGGAAAAGCCGGCCGCCTCGAACCCCTCGTCGCCGAGCGATTCGCACAGGGCCGTCATCAGTTCCACCTCGTCGTCGACTACTAGCAGGCGGCCCTTGCGTGCGGGTTCAGTCACCGGAGCCTCCCGTGTTCGGGAGCGCGACGGACGGCTTGGGGCCGAGGCCGGCGACGTTCGTGTCCGGGCGAACCGGCAACGTGATGCGGACCGTCGTGCCGGCGCCGGGCTGGCTCTCGACCTGGAGCGTGCCCTGGTGCTGCTGGACGATCCGCCGGCAGATGGCCAGCCCGAGGCCGGTCCCCTTGCCCTCCTCCTTGGTTGTGAAGAACGGCTCGCACACCCGCGGCAGCAGGTCCGGGGGGATGCCGACGCCGGTGTCGGAGACCTCGACGACGACGGCCGGGCGGCCCGTCGGCAGCAGCCCGGTCCGGACCCGCGGGGCCAGCCGGCCGCCGGCCGTCATGGCGTCGGCGGCGTTGGTGAACAGGTTCAGGAACACCTGCCGGAGCTGCTGTCTGTCGGCCTGGATGTGCGGCACGCCGAGGGCGATCTCGGGTTCCACCCGCACCTGCCGCTTCCGCAAGTGGTGGCCGACCAGTTCGAGCGTCTTGGCGATCTCCTCCGGCACGTCCACAGTGGACACCTGGTCGCGGCCGGCCCGGCTAAATTGCAGCAAGTTGCTGACCAGCCCGGCCATCCGCTCGACCTCTTGGCCGACGACCTCGAGCGGCTTTCGGCGGGGGTCGTCGGCCGGCGTCTTCGAGAGCAGTCGCTCGACCCGCAGGCTGACCGTGCCGAGCGGGTTGTTCAGTTCGTGCGCGATGCTAGCGGCCAGTTCGCCGACGCCGGCCAGGCGGGCTGCCTGCCACAGTTGCCGGGTCGTCTCCTTCAGGTTGTCCTCGGCCTGCCGGCGGCCGGTCACCTCGTAGTTGACGCCGTGCATCGCCCGCGGCTGGCCGTCCGACCCGCCGGACACTTGCCCCCGGCCGGCCAGCCACCGCACCTCGCCGTCCGGCCGCACGATGCGGAACTCGGCCTCGAACTGGCCTCCCGGGGCGACGGCCGCGGCCAACTGCCCACGGAGGGCTGTCCGGTCGTCCGGGTGTACCCGCTCGAAGAATGTCTCGGTGGTGAGGGGGTGAGGGATTTCGGGTAGCCCGACTAAGGCGGCTAACGCCCCGTCCCAGCGGACGCGGTCGGACTCCAAGTCCCAGTCCCAGGTGCCCATCCCCCCGGCGTCGAGGGCCAGCCGCAGGCGATCCTCGCTCGACTTCAAGGCCGCCTCGGCCCGCAGCCGGGTCAGCTCCCGCTCGACCGCCTCGTACCGCTTCCGCTCGGCTACGTTCCGGACGATGGCGGTGAACAGTAGGTCGCCGCCGACGACGAACTTGGAGATGGACACCTCGGCCGGGAACTCCGTGCCGTCCTTGCGGAGGCCGTAGACCTCCCGCCGGTGCCCCATCGTGCGGGCGACCTCGGTACTGCGGCCGAACCCGGCCACCTGGTCCCGGTGGGCGCCGCGGAATCGCCCCGGCAAGAGCAGGTCGAGCGTCCGCCCGGCCACTTCATCCGGCTCGTACCCGAACAGCTTGGCCGCCCCGCGGTTGAACAGGACGATCTCGTGTCGGGCATCGACGGTGATGACCCCGTCCTCGGCGATGTCGAGGATGTCGGCCAGTCGCTCGGGCGGGATGTTGGCGAGCACGGCGGCATTCCCCCGCGGCCGACTCGACCGGGCGACGCCCGCCCGGCTGGTGAATGCGAACTCTCGTCCGGCCGCTCTCGTGGGATTATCGCTCTTCAACATGACTACTTCAAGGGGCTAGGGGAGCGGAGGCCGGGGCGGGGTCGATCCCGTGACCCGTTCGGGCGACGACCTGGAGAAGTTCGCCGCGAATCGTTCGACGCTCCGGGCGCCAGGCGCCGGCGGCGTCCGGGCCTCGCGGCGGGGTCGGTGGGCTAGCACCCGACGGCCGCGGGCTTGGGGGTCGGGGTTCACGGCCGCAGGTGTTGAAGGATCTCGAACAGCCCGATCACGCCGACGAGTCCGCCGCCCGGGTCCACCACGAACATGCGGTGGGATCGGTCACGCGGTGCGGTCAGTGGGTTCGCATCATGCCGACGACCCGGCCGGCCGGCGTCGCCGATGTCCGGGGTTCGGGGGAACCCGCGGACGGTCAGCGACGTTATCGCCTCCCGGCCGGTGGCGTTGTGGCGGATCGACGCCGGGTTGGGTTCATCAGGTCGGCGGCCGTGGCGGCTTGCAGCGTCGTGCGGGTCGAGGAGGTCGGGCATGTTCAGCTTCGCGTGTTGGCGGTGATGCGGCCAGTGGAGATCGACCCCGATTCGGGCGGACGAGAGAAAAGCAAGCCGGATGCCACGGCCTCTTGCCTTGCGGCAGAGTTCCTGGTCGGCAACGATGGACGGGGGTTCGTCCGCAAAAATCACTTCCGACCGTGCCGGCCGGGGGGTCGCAACGTGAGCGGGCTGTGAGCCGTTCTGACACACCGCCGTGCGGTTCTGGCACGCCAAAAAATTAAGGCAAATATCGGATCGCCTTCTCGATATTCTTGCTGTCCTAGAACTACGTGCGATTCACAGAAGAGGGGTAGATATGGCCGCACTCAAGACGCTTATCGTGGACGATTCCGGCATCATGCGGAAGATGGTCATGAACACGCTGGGCGAAGCGAACCTCGCGGAATTCGACTTCGTCGAAGCGGAAGACGGGCAGTCCGCTTTGACCAAGCTGAAGGACTCCAAATTCGATCTGGCGTTCGTCGACTGGAACATGCCCAACATGACGGGCATCGACATGATCAAAGCCGTCCGGAAGCTCGAGCGGGCCAACGACGACGACCCGCTGGTGCTGGTGATGATCACCAGCGAGAAGACGATGGGCAAAATGCAAGAGGCCCTCGACGTCGCCCGGGCCGACCACTTCATCTCGAAGCCGTTCACAACCGAGGAGTTCCAGGTCAAGTTGAAGAAGGTCATCGAGAAGGCGCAGATGCTGCGGATGCGGCGGAACCGCGTCCAGGTCCAGGTGGCCGCCGAGGCGGAGCCGGCGAAGAAGGGGTGGGGTTGGTTCAACTGAGCCGCACCCGATCGGTCGTCCTTACTCAATCTCAACAGGTGAATTATGTCCGCGACGCTCATACCCGTCTCGCCCCCGGCCGTCGTTCTCGCAGCGGTCCAAGCGGCCGTCGAGCAAACATACACCCGCTTCTGCGGCGACAAGCCAACGGTCGAGTCCGAAATGCAGGCCGACCACGACTGCGAGTGTGTGGCCGGTATCATTTCGTTCTTCGGCGACGCAGCGATCTCGCTGGCGTGGGTCCTGGACGCCGCCGTGGCGCCCGTCCTGGCCCAGAAGTTCGCCCGGTTCCCGATCCCGTTCGACAGCTCGGAAATGGGTGACGTGACCGGTGAACTGGTGAACGTCATCGCCGGCGATGTGGTCGCTTACCTTGAGGCCCGCAAGTTTCACGTGAAAATGTCCCTGCCGACCGTCGCCCGCGGAGCGCGGCTGCGGCTGATGCCCGACAAGGGCGTGTCCGTGTCGCACGTCAACTACGCCACCCGGGCGGGCAAGTTCTGGCTGCGGTTGGCGGCGCAAGTCGACTGACGCCCTGCCCGGCCGGGCGGTAAAACGGGTCAAACGAGTTGGGGGGCGGTCGCAGTTGGGCGACCGCCCCCCAACTCGTTTCCGCCGACCGAGCCGCGGCGTGCGGTCAATCGGCGGCGTGCTTTAGCAGTTGGGCCGCGACGCGGCCGACCGGCACAACCTCGTCCACGCCGCCCAAAGCGATCGCCTCCTTGGGCATGCCGAACACGACGCAGGTGGCCTCGTTCTGTGCGACAGTCTTGGCCCCGGCGTGCCGCATGGCCAGCAGGCCGCGTGCCCCGTCGTCGCCCATGCCGGTGAGGATCGCCCCCACGGCGTTCGGCCCTAGTTCCTTCGCACACGAGTGGAACAGCACGTCCACCGACGGACGGTGGCGGTTGACCGGCTCGCCACCGACGATGCGGACCTTCGTCATGGCCCCGCTCCGGGCGACCGTCAGGTGGTGGTTGCCGGGGGCGATGAGGACGTGGCCGGGCATGACTTGGTCGCCGTCGCGGGCCTCCGACACGCGGACGGCGCACGACTTATTCAGCCGGTCGGCGAACGACCGGGTGAAGCCTTCGGGCATGTGGATGACGGCCACCACGCCGGGGGCGTAGGCGGGCATCCCTCCGAGGACGGTGGCTAGTGCCTCGCATCCGCCGGTGGACGCGCCGATGGCAATGACCTTGTGAGTGGTGCGGAACGTCGCGGCCGCTGCCGCCGGCCGCACCGCCCGTGCCGCCCCCGCCCGCGGCCGCGACTTGGCGGCCGCCTTCACCTTGGTCACGATTTCATCGGCCAGGGCCATCGTCCCGGTCGTCAGGTCGAGTTTCGGTTTGGTGACGAAGTCAACCGCTCCAAGTTCGAGCGCTCGGAACGTGATGTCACAACTCCGCTGGGTGAGCGACGACACCATTAGAACTGGTAGCGGGCGGTTGGCCATCAGCCGCTCCAGGAACGTGATGCCGTCCATCCGCGGCATTTCCACGTCGAGCGTGAGCACGTCGGGGGCGAGTTGCTTCAGCTTGTCCCAGGCCATATACGGGTCGCCGGCCGTGCCGACGACTTCCAGGGCGGGGTCGGCCGACAGGAGGTCGGTGAGCAACTGTCGCATGAGCGCGGAGTCGTCGATCACGAGCACTTTCGTCTTCGCCACGGGAACCTCAGAACAGGGTGACGCCGTCGTCCGCCGGCGGGGCCTCGGCCCTCGTGCGGAGCCGGCGGCCGAACTCTTCCTCGTCGCAGACCACGACGGACTCGTCGCGGGTGGGCAACGGCTTGGCCAGCGCCCGCCCGGTGCTCGGGTGAAACCGCACCAGCAGCCCCTTCGTGCCGCCCAGGCACTGGCCGTCAATCGGGATGCCTTCGGTGTTCAGGAAGTCCGTCACGAACGCGACGTTCTTGGCCCCGACGTTGAGGGCCTCGGAGTGGACCTGTAGAACCTTCGCCCCGCCGAACACCTTGGCCCGCAGTCGGTCCCGGTCGCCGCCCTTCTTCATGATGGACGTGATGAGCATCTCCATCGCGTGCGCCCCGTACCGCGTGTTCAGCCCATCGTCGGTCCCGCCGGGCAGGGAGAAGTGGTTCATCCCGCCGACGCCCGTCGTCGGGTCGTACAGGCAGGCCGACACGCACGACCCGAGCAGCGTCTTCAGCACCGCCGGCCCGCGGACGGACTTCACGTCGCCGAGGACGATCGTGTGCTCCTGGCGGGCGGCATCCTTGGCCGCCGGTGCCTTTACGGCCGCGTGCGCCCTGACGGCCGCCTGCATCCGGCGGGCCGGCGGGGGCGTGTCGTTCGGGTTCCGCAGCCGGTACACGGTGCCGCCGAGCGGGGCGAACGTGTCCGCCATCCAGTGGATGTTCTCCGAGTGGCCGAGGAACAGGTGGCCGTCCGGGGCCAGCAACCGGGCGAACCGGCCGAGCAGTTCCTGTTGTGTTTCGCGGGTGAAGTAGATGACCACGTTGCGGCAGAAGATGCAGTCGAAGGGGCCGGCGAACGGCCACGTGTCGCCGATCAGGTTGACCTGCCGGAAGGTGATCAGGTCCTTGAGTTGCGGCCGGGCGGCCACCTTGCCGGCGTTCGCCCCCATGCCCTTGAGGAAGTGCTTGTGCAGCAGGTTCGGCGGCACGTCGCGGAGGCGGTCGGCGTCGTAGACGCCGCGGACGGCCGTCGCCAGTACGGCCGTGTCGATGTCCGTCGCCGTGATCTTCACGTCCCACCCCTCGGCCGCCGGCAGGCACTCGCGGAGGGTCATGGCCAGGGTGTACGGTTCCTCGCCGGTCGAACACCCGGCGCTCCACACGTGCAGCCGCCGGCTCTTTTTCGCCCGCAGGGCCGGGACCACGTGGTCCCGCAGGTAGTCGAAGTGGTGCGGCTCGCGGAAGAAGTCGGTCTTGTTCGTCGTCAGGCAGTTAATGAACTCCTGCCGCTCGGCCCCGTCCGGGTCGCCGGTCGTCAGCAGGTCGTGGTAGTCGGCGAACGAGGTGAACCCGTGGAACCGCATCCGCCGGGCCAGCCGGGAACAAATCATGTCCCGCTTGGCATCGCCCAGCGCGATGCCGGTTTCACCGAACAGGTACGTTCGCAGGATCTCGAACTCCCGGTCCCGGATGCGGAAGCCCCCGCGATCGTCGGCCGGTTGGGGATTGGAATCGTCTGGCACAGCAGTCACCGTAGGGAAGGGGGAGGGGTCGGGGTCCCGCCCCGGCAGTCGGCCGGGGCGGGAAGAAAAGGCTGTGATCAGAACTCGGTAAACCCGTCGTCACCGCCGCCGCCGAGTTGGTCCAGTTCGTGGACGCCGTTGCGAGCCGCCTTCGCGGCCGCGGCGACCGGCCGCGGCTTGGCCTTCGGCCGGCTCGGGGCCGGCCGACCGACCTTCACCAGCTGGGCGGCGGCCGCGGGCGTGCCGCCGGACAGCTTGAACCGCCGCACCAGGTCGTTCAGCTGCGCCGCCTGGTCGTTGAGGGCCTGGGCGGTCGCCGACATCTCTTCCGTCTGCGACGCGTTCCGCTGCGTCACCGAGTCCATCTGGGTGACGGCCTTGTTCACTTGGTCGATGCCGGTGGACTGCTCGCGGCTGGCGGCCGCGATCTCGGTAACGATGTCCGTCACCCGCTTGACCGACGTCACGATCTCGGTCAGCGTTGCTCCGGACTTGTTCACCAGGTCGGTGCCGGCGTCCACCTTCTTGACCGAGTCCTGGATGAGGGCCTTGATCTCCTTGGCCGCCGTCGCCGACCGCTGAGCCAGGTTGCGAACTTCCGCGGCGACCACGGCGAACCCGCGTCCCTGCTCGCCGGCCCGGGCGGCTTCCACCGCCGCGTTCAGGGCCAACAGGTTTGTCTGGAAGGCGATCTCGTCGATGGCCGTGATGATTTCGGCGATCTTCTTCGACGACTGGTTGATGGCGTCCATCGCCGACACCGCGTTGCCGACCACCTGCCCGCCCTTCTCGGCCACGTCCCGCGACCCGCTGGCCAGTTGCCGGGCCTGCTGGGCCGAGTCCGAATTCTGCCGCACCGTGGCGGTGATCTCTTCGAGGGTGGACGCCGTCTCCTCCAGGCTGCTCGCCTGCTCCTGGGCGCCGCTGGAGATTTCCTCGGACGCGGCCGCCAGTTGGGTGGACGCGTCGTTGAGTTGCTCGGACACGTCGCGGACGCCCTCCAAGGTGGTGCGGACGGTGACGACGGCCTTGTTCAGCGCCGCCGCCATGCTGCCGACCACGTCGCTGCCGAGGTCCGGGATGGTCTGCGTGAAGTCGCCGGCGGCCAACGCATCCACCGACACCTGGATGGCCGCGATCTTCGTCCGCAGCTCCTCCGCCTGGGCCTTCTCCTTCTCGGTCGCCTCCTTGATCTGTTTCTCCATGGCCAGTTTTTCGGTGATAATCGACCACGTCACCATCGCGCCAATGTACGTCCGGGTGTGGTCGAAGACTGGTGCGATGTTCAACTCCAACGTTTCCGGGCCGAGCGGGATCTTGGCGGTGTGCGGCAGGTTCTTGGCGTCGCCAATCATTTGCCGCTGGTGCTCCGGGCGCTTGTGGAACACGTCGATCGACTGACCGAGCAAGTTGTCCGCCTTGATTGGGATGTACTTCTCAACGGTCCGCAGCGTCTGGAAGGTCGCGGCGTTCGCGTACCGGATTTTGAACTCGCGGTCGGCGAACATGACGTTGATCGGGGCCGAGTCGAGCATCGACTTGGTGCGGGCCCCGTCGAGCTGCATTGCCTTGGCGGCGGTGATGTCGGTGGCGTACTTGACCACCTTGTACGGCTTGCCGTTTAAGTCGAGGATGGGGTTGTACGACGCCTGGAGCCACACCTCCTTGCCGCCTTTGCCCACCCGTTTGAACTCGGCCGCGAAGTGCTCTCCCCGGCACAGCCGCGCCCAGAATTCCCTATACTCGTGTCCAGCCGCGAACGCCGGGTCCACGAGCATGCTGTGATTTCGGCTTTGGACTTCGTCCAGCCGGTAGCCGGTGACGCTCAGGAAGTTCTCGTTGGCCGCGACGATCGTCCCGTCCAGCCGGAACTCGATGATTGCCTGGGCCCGCGAGATCGCGGCGAGCTGGCCCTCGATGTCGGCGTTCCGGACGACGGCGGCCGTGTGGTCGCTGACGTACTTGATGATCTTCACCACCTTGCCTTCGAAGTCGAGGATCGGGTTATAGCTGCCGTGCAGCCACACCTCCCGGCCGCCCTTGGCGAGGCGCTTGTACGAGGAGATTTCAAACTCGCCGCGGTTCAACTTCTCCCAGAACGTCCGGTACTCGGCGCTGTTCGCGTAGTCGGCGTCAACGAACATGCGGTGGTGTTGGCCCTTGATCTCGTTGAGCGTGTACCCCATCGTCTTGCAAAAGTTCTCGTTCGCCGAGAGGATGCGGCCGTCGGTGCCCAGTTCGACGAACGCCATGCTCCGGGAGATCGCCTCGAGGCGGCTGTTGAATTCGAGCTGCTGGACCTTCACGTCGGTGATGTTCGCCTGGACGGAGATGAACTTCACCACGTTCTTCTTGTCGTCGAAGATCGGGTTGATCGCCACCGAGGTCCAGTACACCTCGCCGTTCTTCTTGTAGTTGAGGATTTCTTCGTAGAACGGCTTGCCCGAGTCGAGCTTAGCGCGGATGCGGAGCTTGGTCTTGGCGTCCGTCATCGGCCCCTGGAGGAAGTGGCCGGGCTTCTTGCCGCGGGCGTCCTCCAGGCTGTACCCGGTCAGTTTGGTGAACCCGGGGTTCACATACTCGATCGACCCCTTCACGTCGGTGATGATGACCGAGTTGTCCGTCTCGTTGGCGACGAGGGACAGGGTCTTCGTCATCTCGCGGAGCTTGTACTGCTCGGTGATGTCTTTCGCGAACTTGACGACCTTGAACGGCTTGCCGGCCTTGTCCAGGATCGGGTTGTAGGTCGCCTGAATCCAAACTTCCCGGCCGCCCTTCGCGACCAACTGGCGCTCGACCGACTGGAACTCCCCGCGGTTGAGGGCGGCCCAGAAGTCCTTGTATTCGTGGGCCGACGATTGTGCCGCCGGAACGAACAGGCTGTGGTGCCGGCCGCTCACCTCGGCGTGCGAGTACCCCATCATGGCCAGGAACTGGTCGTTCGCCTTCAGGACGGTGCCGTCGAGGGCGAACTCGACCACCGGCTGCGACCGGCTGATGCCGTCCACCAGGCGGGCGTGTTCGGCCGCCAGTTCGAGGGCGGCGTTCGTCTTCCCCGTGACCTTGCGGACGATCAAGACGGCCAGAATGCCGGCTATTAAGGGCACGATGGCGAGGACGGCGTACATGATCCGGTTGTTCTTCTGGACGGACTCGGCGGCCTCCTTCGACTTCGCCTCGTTGTCGGCGGTCATGAGGGCGACGACCTGATCCACAACGGCCCGCTGCTGGGCGTACTTCTCGCGGAGGACGCCGTTCGCCAGTTCGTGGGCCGTCTCGACGTCCTTCTTCTTGACCGCCGGGAGGAGCTGCTTCTCGCAGATGTCGAAGTACGCCGTGGCCGACTTGTTCAGCGGCCCGGTCACCATGTCGCGGGCCGCACCGGGCGGGAGCGTCTTCAACCAGTACGCCTGCCGCTCGTCGTACTCCTTCTTGAGGACCGTGTACTTGTCGAGGAACCGATCGACCTGCGTCTGATCGCCGGCGCCGGCCAACTCCTGCACGGACAGGTGCGTCTCCACCAGGTACAGCGGGGGCGGCAGGACGTCGGACATGAGGTCCTTGCCGTTGATGATCTCGGCGTCGATCGGGCCGCCGACCTTGACCCGATCGATGGTGACCATGCTAAGCCATCCGATGATGGCGAGCGCGAGCACGCAGAGAACAAGTGGGGAGAGTAATTTTTCCCGGTCGCTGATCCGCTTGAGAAACGAGGGCATGGCAGTCCTTAGTGGTATGGGGGTTTCGGGTTGGAGGGAGTTACACGGCCAGGGAAGCGGTCGAACTGACGTTTCCCACAAGGTGTTCGATGTTCAGCAGCGTCACCAGCCGCTCGCCGATGCGGGCCATGCCGGACATGAAGCTGGTGTCCAGCCCGCCGCCGAACTCCGGGGTCGGGACGGCCTCGCTGGCGGACACGTTCAGCACGTCCGACACGGCGTCCACCACCAGGCCGATGATCCGCTTGCCGACGGTGACGACGATGATGACCGTGAACCGGTCGTACTCCGTCTCCCGCAGGCCGAGCTTGGTCCGCAGGTCGATGATCGGCACCACCGCCCCGCGGAGGTTCATCACCCCCTTCACCTCGGGCGGGGTGTTCGGCAGCGGGGTGATCCGCGAGTACCCCTTGATCTCCTGCACCCGCAGGATCTCCAGGCCGTACTCCTCTTCGCCCAGGCAGAACGTCAGGTACTGGCTGGTGCCAACGGCGTCCGCCGGGCGGTCAGTCGCGGTCGATTCGGACATGGGTCGTCTCCACGGTGAGGTAAGCGTTCGGGGAAAGGGTGACCCAGCTCATCCAGGCGGCCCCGAACAACTCAAGGGCCGATAACAGGAGAGGCCACGGGTCGAAGGCCGGGCGGCCGACGACCGGTCGCTTCAGATGCAGGTTTCGTTTCGAACCGATCACGGGACACATCCTGTCGCAAGTAAGGGAAGGGGCCGTTCGACCGCCGGATATCGGCCGGTCCGCTGGTGCAGGCCGGCGAGGCCGTGCACGTCCAGAATCATGGCCACCCGGCCGTTGCCGAGAATCGTGGCCCCGGCGAGGCCCTCGATGGACTGGTAGTTGGCGTCGAGGCTCTTCACGACGGCCTGCATTTGCCCCAACAGGTCGTCAATCAGCAGGGCGTACTTGTTGCCGGAGTCTTCGACCAGCACGACCAGCCCCTCGCACGGGTCGGTCTGCTTAGTCGGCGTGTTCAGCAGCCGGTGCAGCCGCAGCAGCGGGACCGTCTCGCCGCGGACGGCCACCAACTCGCCCCGGCCGGCGACGGTGTGCAGGTCCGACCGCTTCGGCCGGAACGATTCCACGACGGACAGGAGCGGCAGCAGGAACACGTCGTCGCCCAGTTCCACCAGCAGGCCGTCCATGATGGCCAGCGTCAGCGGCAGGCGGATGGTGAACGTCGTCCCTTTGCCCACGGCGGTGCGGATGTGGATGCTGCCCTGCAGCGTCTCGACGTTCCGCCGGACCACGTCCATGCCCACCCCGCGGCCGGACACGTCGGTGACGGCCGCCGCGGTCGAGAAGCCCGGTTCGAAGATGAGGGCGTACACTTCCGCGTCCGACAGCCGCTGGTCCTCGGCCACGATGCCCTTCTCGACCGCCTTCTTCAGAATCCGGTCGCGGTCGAGCCCCTTGCCGTCGTCGGTCAGCTCGATGTACACGCTGCCGCCCTGGTGGTACGCCCGCAGGCCGACGTGCCCCTCGGCCGGCTTGCCGGCGGCCGCCCGCTCGTCGGGCGACTCCAGCCCGTGGTCGACGGCGTTGCGGACCATGTGCATGAGCGGGTCGCCGAGTTGGTCCACCACCGTCTTGTCGAGTTCCGTCTCCTCCCCGTGGAGGGCCATGTGCACCGGCTTGTGCATCTTGCGGGACAGGTCGCGGACCAGTCGGGCCATCTTCTGGAAGATGCCCTGCAGGGGAATCATTCGCAGCGACAGGCCGAGTTCCTGGATGTCGCGGGAGATCTTGCTCAGTTCCGGCAGGGCGAGCGAGTGGCCGCCCGTCTTGCGGGTCAGGTCGATGAACTCCTGCTCGGCCATCGCCTGGGCGATGACCAACTCGCCGATGCTGTTGATGAGCTTGTCCAGCCGCCCTTTGTCGACGCGGACGGTTTCCTTGTCGCCGCCGGCGGCGCGGCCGGCCGTCGGCGCGTGTTCCTCGGGGGCGGATTCGGCGGGCACGGAAGCGGATGGCGGGACATCGCTTCGGCCGGTGACCGGGTCGAAGGTCCGCAACTCTGCCATCAGCGCGGGCAGCGCAGGGTCGGTTTCCAGCTCCTCGTGGTCGGCCAGCCAGCGCCGCAGGAACCCGACCTGCCGCTTGAGAGCGTCGGTGCTGGCGAAGGCTAGGTCCAGGGCCTTGGCGTGGAGCGTCACCTTCCCCTCGCGGGCCAGGTTGAGCAGGTTCTCGGCCTCGTGGGCGAGGTTCTTGACGGTCGTCAGGGTCAGCATCCCGGCCCCGCCCTTGAGCGTGTGGTAGGCACGGTAGACGGCGTTGAGAGCCTCCGCGTCGGTCGGGTTGGCGTCGAGCACGAGCAGCAGCCGGTCGGCCGTCTCCAAGTGCTCCTCGTTCTCCGTGCAGAACTCGGCCAACAGTTCCGCCATTTCCGGCTTCAGCGTGGTGACGGCCACCTCAACGGCCGGGGCGGGCACGTCGGGTTCCTCGCCCGCGATCCGGGCCGGCGGGACGGGTGGCGGTAGCTTGGCGAACGCCGCCCACTCGCGGTCGGCGTCGGCCCGACCGATCGCGCCGGCGGACACGAGGCAGTCACGAAGGGACGGGGTCTGCCGCCGCTGCATCTTCAGTAAGTCTTGCAGGTGGTTTGCCCGCAGGAGCCGGTAGCTGACGGCCGTGTCGCCGAACAACTCACCCGGCTCGACTCGGCTAAGAGCCTCGTACACGTCCTCGGGGATCATGTATCCGGCTTGGATGGCTAAGCGACCGAGTAGCGGCCGGGTCGCCCGCTGGCCGTCGAGTGCGGCGAGTGCGGCTTCCGGCCGGACCATCCCGCGGTCGGTCAGGAACCGAGCAAAGCGAAGGGCCTCGGCGTCCGTCTCACCACCGTCGTCGGCCAGTCGCTCGCCGGGCACCGCAACCGTGACGGCCACGTTGTCACCGACGAAGGCGAATACGTCGCGGACGGCCGCGTCGGTCGCCGGCGTGTCGAGTTCGACCGCCCACCCCAGGTAGCACGTCTCCGGGTCGAGGTCGGCGAGCGGCGGCAGGTGCGCCGCCCGCAGGCCGACGCGGCGGACCGTGCCGAGGGCGGCCAGCTCCCGCAGCAGCGGTATCGGGTCCAGCCCGGCCCGGAAGGCGTCGGGGGCCGGCGTCACGGTGACGACGACGGTCCGCGTGGGCACGGGCGACGCGGTCGCGGTCGGCAACTTGGCCGGTGTGCCGGTCCTCTCCGTGGCCACCATTTCGGCCAGCGCGTCGGCCCCGGCGAGCAGGGCGTCCAGTTCCGCCCCGTTCACTGCGGTCCCGGCCCGATGCAGGTCCAGTTTGGTTTCCAGCGCGTGGGCGGCCTGCGCGATGCCTTCGAAGCCGACGGCGTCGGCCCCGCCCTTGAGCGAGTGGACGGCCCGGAAGGCGTCGGCGACGGCTTCCGGGTTGGCCGCCCGGGCGTCGAGCGTTAGCAGCGCGGCCTCGAGGGCGACGAGCAACTCGGCCGCCTCTTCGAAGAACGCGAGATGGTAAATAGTGGGGTCGAACGACATGGCGGCACCGGCGGTCAGGGGAGGAGGCGGTTGACGATCTGAACCAGCCGCGGCGGGTCGAACGGCTTGACCATCCACCCAGTCGCCCCGGCCGCCTTACCCTCCTGTTTGCGGGCGTCCTCGGTCTCGGTGGTCAGCACCAGGATCGGCGTGAACCGGTAGTCCGGCCGCTCGCGGATGCGGCGGATCAGCGCCGGCCCGTTCATCCGGGGCATGTTGAAGTCGGTAATCACCATCTGCACCGGCTGCCGGTCGAGCTGCACCAGGCCGTCCGACCCGTTTGCCCCCTCGACGACGGCGAACCCGGCGGCCCGCAGCGTCTCGCCGAGCATCTTCCGCATCATCGCGGAGTCGTCGACAATCAACACGGTCTTGGTCATCGCAACAACACCTCTCGCGAAGGGAGTGAGCGGGGTCAGTCGCCCGTCAGGACGTGGCCCAGTCCGAGCAGGACGAGGTCGTCCCGGACCGGCCCGCGGACTCCGGTCAACTCGCACCGGCGGCCGCCGGCATCCAGTTCCCGCCCGAGGCCGATGACCACCTGAACGACCGCCGGGTGCAGGTACTCAGCCGCCCCACAGCAGATCACCACGTCGTGGGCCTGCCGGGCGAGTTTGACCGCGGCTCGGTGCAGTTCGGTCACCCGGCCGACGTCGATCCGGCCGGCGAGGGTGATGCGACGACCGCCGGTCGGCGTGTCGCACGAGGTCACATCGATGGTGCCGGTCTGGCCCATGGTTCACTCACATTCGGGGAAGTCCATTCGGCGGTCCTCGGGGTCATCGTGGAAGTCGGTAGCACGTTTGCCCCAATCCGACGACTTTTTCAAAGTAAATCAGGTCAACAGGTTACGCACACTGGCGGTGTGTGTCGCTCTCGTCACACGCGTGTGTCAGAGTCGCCCACCGCTGTACAGGGATTGTCACACTCGGAGACTCGGCCGGGGGGTATACTGGGCGAGAACGCGAACCGAATTGGAACAGGCTGCCGCCCCGGCCGAGGGCCCACATCCCCTCGCCTCCCCACGACCGCGGAGTTCGCCATGCTCACTGCCCGACCCCAGGACTCGCCGTCGGCTGTCTTCCGAACGGGTACCACACTCCGAGACACGCCCGTGCGCATCGCCGCCGCGTACGTCACGTTCGGCGTCCTTTGGATCTGGCTGTCGGACACGGCCCTGGCGTGGCTGAAGTTGCCCGGCGACCTCGGCTACTGGGCGGCGACCGGCAAGGGGACGGCGTTCGTCCTGCTTTCGGCCGCCGTCGTGTTCCTGACGGCCCGCCGAGAGGTGCGGGCCCTCCTCCACGCGGCCTGCCTGCTCGACGCGGTGGCCAAGGCGACGACGGACGCGGTGGTCGTAAAGGACGCTGCCGGCCGTTACCTGTTCTGCAACGCCGCGGCCGCCCAGATCGTCGGCCGGCCGGTGGCGGAAATCGTCGGCCGCGATCAAGTGGCCGTGTTTGGCGCGGCCGGTGGCCGGATGACGGAGCGGGACCAGCGGATCATGCAGTCGGGGGTCGGGGAAGAGTACGAGGAGCCGTTGACCGTGGGCGGCCGCGAGCGGACTTACCATGTCGTCAAGGCCCCGTACCTCGACGCCCGGGGGAGCGTCGCCGCCATGGTCGGCGTCTACCGGGACGTGACCGAACGCAACCGCGCGGAGGCCGAGGTGCGGCACGCCCGCCTGATGCTCCGGCTGGTGCTGGACACGGTCCCGCAAGGGGTGTTCTGGAAGGACGCCCAGTCCCGGCACCTGGGGTGTAACGCAGTCGTCGCTCGGGCACTCGGGTTCGACTCCCCCGAGCAACTCGTCGGGCGGACCGACGCGGAGATTCCGTCTCTCGGTCCGGGGCAAGCCGCCCGCTACATGCGGGACGACCAGGAGGTGATCCGGACCGGCACCGCCCGCCTGCGGGGCCGCGAGCAGTTAACGCGGGCCGACGGTTCGACCGTCTGGCTGGAGACGCACAAGCTGCCCCTCCGCGACGACACCGGCCGGGTGGTCGGCGTCATCGGCACGTGGGAGGACGTGACCGAGCGGCGGCAGACCGAGGAGGCGCTGCGGGAGAGCGAAGGGCAGTTCCGGGCCACGTTCGAGCAGGCGGCCGTCGGCATGGCGCACGTCGGCCTGGACGGCCGATTCGTGCGGGCGAACGAGCGGTTCGCCGCGATCACAGGATTGACCCGCGAGGAACTTTTGGCCGCCACCTTCCAGGGCATCACCCACCCGGACGACCTAGCCGCCGACCTGTCGCTAGTCGGCCGCTTGCTCGCCGGGGAAGTGCCCTTCTACTCGCTGGAGAAGCGGTATCTGCAGAAGGGCGGAGGTGTCGTATGGGTCAACCTCACGGTGTCTTTGCGGCGGGACGAGCGCGGGGAACCGATTTACTTCATCTCCGTCGTCGAGGACATCACCGCCCGTAAGTGGACGGAGGCGGCTCTGAGGGACAGCGAGCGGCGGTTCCGGGCGACGGCCGCCGCCGCCCCGGTGGCCTTCTGGGAGACGGACCCGGACATGCTTTGCACCTTCCTGTCCTGCGGCTGGCAGGAGCTAACGGGCCAAGACCCGGCGGACGGCCTCGGGCTGGGCTGGCTGGCCATGACCCACTCGGACGACGCGGCCGCCGCCGAGGCCGCATTCCGGGCGGCCAACGACCGGCGGCAGGCGGTGGACATCGACTACCGGGTGCGGCGGGCGGACGGCCGGTACGCATGGGTGGTCGACCGTGCCCGGCCACGGTTCGGGCCGGCCGGCGAGTTTCTGGGGATGGTCGGGGCGGTGATCGACATCGACGCCCGAAAGCAGGCGGTGGCAGCCCTGCGGGCGAGCGAGGGGCGGCTGCGGCTGTTTGTCGAACACGCCCCGGCGGCGCTGGCCATGTTCGACCGGGACATGCGGTACCTTGTGGCCAGCCGGCGATGGATTTCCGACTACCGGTTGCAGGATACCGACCTCACCGGGCGGTCGCACTACGACCTCTTCCCCGAGATTCCCGACGAGTGGCGGGCCGTCCACGCCCGCGGCCTGGCAGGCGAGGTGGTGCGGGCCGACCGCGACTCCTTCCGGCGGGCCGACGGGTCGGTGCAGTGGCTGCGGTGGGAGGTGCGGCCGTGGCACGACGCGGCCTGGGCGGTGGCCGGGATCGTCATGTTCGCCGACGACATCACGGCCGGCGTTGAGGCCGAGGCCGCCCTGCGAGAGAGCGAGGAGCGGGTGCGGGCGACGTTCGAGCAGGCGGCCGTTGGCATCGCCCACATCGACCCGGCCGGGCGGTTCGTCTGGGTGAACGAGCGGTACGCCGCCCTGACCGGGTACACCCGAGCGGAGCTGGTCGCCGGCCTCACGCTTGACGCCGTCACCCACCCTGACGACCGCCCGCGGGACGCCGAAGGGATCGCCCGGCTGACGGCCGGCGAGACCCAGGCCTACGCCCCGGAAAAGCGGTTCGTCCGGAAGGACGGTAGCCTCTGCTGGGTGCAGGTGACGGTGTCGGCCCCGCGCCTGCCCGACGGCCGGGTGGTTCACCTGATCGGGGTGGCCCAGGACATTACCGACCGCAAGCGGGCCGAGGCCGCCCTGCGGGAGAGCGAGGAGCGGTTCCGCAACCTCGTCGAGTTCCTCCCGGACGCCGTCTTCCTCAACGTGGGCGGCCGGGTCGCGTTCTGTAACCCGGCCTGCGTCCGCCTGTTCGGGGCGGCCGACGCGACCGACCTGATCGGCAAGACGCCCTTCGACCTGCACCCGCCGGAGTGGCACGACATCCTTCGCCGGCGGGTCACGTCTCAGGAGGCGACCGGCGAGCCGGTCCCCGGAATCGAGGAGGAGGTGCTCCGGCTCGACGGCCGGCGGGTGCCCGTGTACGTGGCCGCCTTGCCTGTCATGGACCGCGGCGTCCGAGCCTTGCTAGTCGTCCTCCACGACCTGACCGAGCGGAAGCGGGCGGAGGCCCAATTGCATCAGCAGGAGTTGATGATCCGCGAGGCGGGCGAACTGGCGCACGTCGGCGGGTGGGGGTTCGACCCGGCCACCGGGCGGGGCGACTGGACCGAGGAGACGGCCCGCATACACACCTTGCCGCCGGCGGCGGAGGCCAGCGTGGCGGAGGGCCTGAGCTTCTACGCCGGCGAGGATCGGGCCCGCATCGAGGCGGCCGTCGCGGCGGCCGCGGCCGACGGCACGCCCTACGACCTAGAACTGCGGCTGACCGCCGCGGACGGTCTGGAGAAGTGGGTCCGCACCATTTGCCGCCCAATCGTCGACGGCGGGAGGGTGGTTCGCGTCCGCGGGTCGATCCAGGACATCACCGACCGAAAGCGGACTGAGGAGGAAATCCGGGCGTTGAACGCCGACTTGGAGCGGCGGGTCCGGGACCGGACGGCCGAACTGGTGGCGGCCAACGCGGAACTGGAGTCCTTCTCGTACTCCGTCTCCCACGACCTTCGATCGCCCATTCGGCACATCACCGGGTTCGCCGCCATCGTCCTCGAAGCGTGTGGTCCGCAACTGCCGCCGGAAAACCACGGGCACCTGGAACAGGTGGTGAAGGCGGCTCGACGGATGGGCCAACTCGTGGACGACCTGCTCAAGTTCTCCCGGCTCGGCCGCCGGTCGCTCTGTCGCCAGGCCGTGGACACGGGAAGGCTGGTGGACGATTGTCTGCGGGAGGTTCTGCCGAATCCGGCGGGCCGGCGGATAGAAACCCGGGTGGGCGACCTGCCGGCGTGCTTCGGCGATCCCGGCTTACTCCGGCAGGTGTGGATCAACCTGCTATCCAACGCGGTCAAGTACACCGGCCGGCGGGACCCGGCCGTGATCCAGGTCGGGGCGACCGCCACCCCCGACGGGGTCGCCTACTTCGTCCAGGATAACGGGGCGGGGTTCGACATGCGGTACGCCCACAAGCTGTTCGGCGTCTTCCAGCGGTTGCACCGGGCCGAGGAGTTCGAGGGCACTGGCATCGGACTGGCCCTCGTGCAGCGGATCGTCCACCAGCACGGCGGTCGGGCATGGGCGGAGGCCGAACCCGGCAAGGGGGCAACCTTCTGGTTCACCCTCGGCCGGCCCGGCTGACCCGCAAGGTGTGCGGGTGCGGCACGGGAGTGTGTCGCGGTCGCACACCTCCGGCCCGGTTCACGCCAGATTTCGGCGAAAAACACGCCCCGGCGATCGCGGAACGAACCGGCACGGGACGTGCGATTGCGGTCGGCACGTCCCGAATCGACCGCACAGACCAAACACCCGATGACTACGCCCGTCGAACTCCTCCTGGCCGAAGACGACCCGGCCGACGTCGCACTCGTGCGGCACGCCTTCCAGAAGCACAACCTGTCGAACCCGATCCACGTGGTGCACGACGGGGCCCAGGCCCTGGAGTTCGTGTTCCGCACCGACCGGTACGCCGACCGGCCCCCCGGAACGCCCTATGTGATCCTCCTGGACCTCAAGCTTCCCCTGGTGGACGGCGTCGAGGTCTTGCGGCGGATCAAAGGCGACCCCGACACGCGGTCGATCCCCGTGGTCATGCTCACCTCCTCGGGGGAGGACCGCGACTTGGACGAGTGCTACCGGCTCGGGGTGAACAGCTACATCGTCAAACCGGTAGACTTCGACCGGTTCGACGAGGTCGTCCGTCAACTCGGCCTGTACTGGCTGCTGGTCAACCAACCCCCGCCCGGATGACGCCCATGACCGCTCTCTCCATCCGCGTCCTCCACCTTGAGGACGATCCGGCCGACGCCCAACTCGTAGCCCACGAATTGGCGCGGGCGGGCTTCACGGCGACCGGAACCGTCGTCGTGGACGAGGCCGGCTTCACCGCCGCCTTGGCCGACCGCCCGGACGTAATCTTGTGCGACTGGAACCTGCCCGGGTTCGACGCCGAACGGGCGATGCAAATCGTAGCCCGGGAGTGCCCAGAGGTGCCGACGCTCGTCGTCTCCGGGTCGATCGGGGAAGAGGCCGCAGCTCAGGCGATCCGGGCCGGGGCGGCCGACTACGTCTTGAAGGACCGCCTCGGCCGGCTCGGGCAAGCGGTCAAGTACGCCCTCGCCCACCGGGACCTGATCGCGGCCGAGCGGCGGGCGCGGGAGGAACTCGCGGCGAGCGAGAAGCGGTACCGGGCGCTGGCCGAAGGCATCCCGCAACTCGTCTGGACGGCGGACGCGGCCGGCGGGATCACCTACGTCAACCGGCAGGCGTTGGAATTCAGCGGTCGTACGCCTTACGAACTGATGGGCGACGGCTGGGCGCGGGCGGTCCATCCGGATGACGCGGACTGCGTCCTCGGGCTCTGGGGCGACGTCGTACGGAGCGGCGAGCCCCGCGACTTCGAGGTCCGACTTTGCCGGGCGGACGGCGTGTACCGCTGGCACGTGTCCCGCCAGGTCGCTGTCCGGGACGCGTCGGGCGGCGTGGTTCAGTGGATCGGCACCTGCACCGACATCCACGACCGCCGCACGGCCGGCGAACGGTCGGCCCGGGACGCACAGATTCTGGCGGGCGTCCGCGACGCGGTCGTCGTGACTGATCTGAACGGCATCATCACCTACTGGAACGCCGGGGCGGAGGAACTGTTCGGGTGGGCCGCCGCAGAGGTCATCAGCCAGCCCTACGATGAATTGCTTCCGCCCGCGGCGCGGGAGGCGGCCCGCCGATTCGCCGCCGAGCAGGCGGCCGGAGGCGAGTGGCAGGGTGAGTACGAGTGCCCGCGGAAGGACGGGACGCGGGTGTGGATCGACGCCCGCGTCCGCCGATTCGACCGGCCCGATGGCTCGCCGGCCGGCATCCTCGGGGTGTCGCACGACGTCACGCCGCGGCGGCGGTTGGAAGAGCAGTTCCGGCAGGCGCAGAAGATGGAGGCCGTTGGCCGGCTGGCCGGAGGTGTCGCTCACGACTTCAACAACTTACTCACCGTCATCAACGGGTACGCCGAGTTGATGTTGCCGGGCACGCCGGTCAATCACCCGCACCGCGTCGGCCTCGCCGCCGTCCGGGACGCCGGCGAGCGGGCCGCGGCACTGACGTCCCAGTTGTTGGCGTTCAGCCGCAAGGCAATCGTCGCTCCCCGGGTGCTGGACCTGAACGAGGTCGTCGCCCAGACCGAGAGTTTGCTCCGGCGGCTGATCGGTGAGGACGTGAAACTCGCGGCCGTGCTGGACCCGGCCGGTTGCCGGATCATGGCCGACCCGAGCCAGCTCGACCAGGTGATCATGAACCTCGCCGTGAACGCCCGCGACGCCATGCCGACCGGCGGGCGGTTGACGATCCAAACGCGGCGGGTCCACCTCGCGGCCGCGCTCGGCGACCTCCGGCCCGGGCAGTTCGCGGAACTCGTCGTCTCCGACACCGGGTGCGGCATGACGGCGGAGGTGCAGGCCCAGCTGTTCGAACCCTTCTTCACCACCAAGGAGCCGGGCCGGGGGACCGGGTTGGGACTGGCGGTGGTCCATGGCGTCGTCACGCAGGCCAGCGGGCACGTCACGGTGGAGTCCACGGTCGGGACCGGCACGACCTTCCGGATTCTGTTCCCGGAGGCGGCTACCCCGGCCGCCGCGGCCGCAGCGGACGCCGTCCCGTCGGACCGGCGGGGGACGGAGACCGTCTTGCTGGTGGAGGACGAGGACTCGGTTCGCACGCTCTGCAAGATCGCCCTCGAATCCCAAGGTTACCGGGTACTCGCGGCCGCGTGCGGGCGGGAGGCGATGCAGGCCCTCGACCGGCGGGACGGCTCGATCGACCTCCTCCTGACGGACGTGGTGATGCCGGAATTGTGCGGCCGGGAGTTCGCCGAGGCGGCTCAGACGGCGGCCCCGGGCGTCAAAGTGCTGTACATGAGTGGGTACACGGACGACGCAGTCATCCGGCACGGCGTCCGGGAGGCACCCACGGCCTTCCTCCAGAAGCCGTTCACCCCGCTCGGGCTCTCCCGCAAGGTGCGGGCCGTGCTCGACGGGACAGGCTGAGTCGAGGTCGGAGAATCGGTAGCGCGTCGCCGACGGGCCACGGACCCTCGATCCGGAAACCGAGGGTGCAGGAAAAAACTACGCACCGTCGGATCAGTTGCGATGGAGCGAGTGAACGAACCGATTTCACCATCCCGAACGCATTCCACTCGATCAAAGGCGTTCTAGGGTTTTCCGCCTTTGACGAATCGTTCACATTCTACCTGTGGATATAGTCCTCCGGCGGGCTAGGCGGCGGCCGGCGGCGGTTTGGAAAAGGATGCACTGGCGTGTCGCGCAAATCAATCCTTCAGGCGATCCTCCGTCACGCGCGGTTGGTCACCCCTTCCCCCATCGCCCTCCGCGTCGTGAACGTGGCGAGCCGGCCCGACTGTACCATCCCCGAGATCGCGGACATTCTCGGCCAGGACCCCGTCTTGTGCGGGAAGGTCTTGAAGACCGTCAACTCGTGCGTCTACACGCCGGGCCGCCGGCCGGTCGCCACCGTGGAGGGGGCGGTCATGATGTTGGGGCTGAACCCCCTGCGGTCGCTCGTCCTGGGGCTGTCGTTGCCGATCGCCCAGTCGGACGCGCGACCGGACTCCGTCCTCCGTGACTTCTGGGTCGACGCTGTCAGCGGCGGCATTCTGGCTAAGGAGCTGTCGCTCCACGCCCAAGGTCAGGCACCGGGGTACGACCTGGTGGCAGGCCTACTGCAGAACTTGGGGCTGCTGATGCTAGCGGAGCAGGACCCTGCCGGGTGGCGGCGGTATTCCGAGGTCCCCGCCGAGGAAGCGCTAACCGACCCGTTGGCGATCGAGGAGCGGATCTTTGGCGTGAACCACGTCGAAGTGACGTGCACATTGCTGACGAGTTGGAACCTGCCCGACGATGTGCTGGAGCCGGTCCGCCACCACCACGCGCCGGACGGGTTGCGGACATACAACCGAAGGTCCTGGCATACGCGAGCCGAGTTGCTGAACTTCGTGGACGCCCTCGTTCACCTCGACCGGGTCGCCGAGTCGCCGGTCCTGTTGAAAGACCTTTTGGCCCGGGCCGTCACGCTCTTCGGAATGGGGCAGCAGGCGCTGATCGAATTCCTCCAGCGGGTGGCCCCGAAAATTGAAGAGGTCAAAACCGTCTTCGAACTCGATGTGCACGGCTCGCAGGATTACTCGGCCGTCCTCGGCCGGGGGTGCGAGGCACTGGTCGACTTGTCGTTTCGCAATCAATTCGAATTCTTGACGGCTCCGCCCGACGCGCCGGCGGTAGGGCGTGAGCCGGCTACTCGCGCCACCCCGGTCCAGCCCCGCGTCCTCGTCGTTGGACCGGAAGCCACGATCGGATTGCCCCCATCGAGTCCGCCGGCGTTTCAGCCTGAGTTCATGACGCGGTTCCCGGCCGGCGGCTTCCGGATTGACCAGTTCGACGTCCGGCACGAGTTGGGCCGCGGGGCCATGGGAGTCGTGTACGCGGGGTACGACGAGGCGGTCTGCCGCGAGGTCGCGATCAAGGTTATGGCCCCGACCTACGCGACCTCGAACGACGCCCGGGCGCGGTTCGCCCGCGAGGCTCGGGCACTGGCCGCCATCCGCCACCCGAACATCGTCGGCGTCTACACGGTCGGCACCATAGATCGGCTGCCGTACATCGCCATGGAGCACGTCCGCGGCCTGCCGTTGGAGGAACTTGTTCAGCAAGTGGGCCCGCTGCCTATCGACCGAATCGTGGACTACGGCCGGCAGATCGCCGACGGTATGGCGGCCGCTCATCAAAAGGGGATCGTCCACCGCGATTTGAAGCCCGCCAACATTCTGGTTGACACGACCGAGAATCAGATTAAAGTCGGCGATTTCGGCCTGGCCCGGGGCCTCGACAACTTGGGCATTACCCAGGCCGGTACGCTCATCGGCAGCCCGCTCTACATGTCCCCCGAACAGATCGACGGCCAGCCCGCCGACGCGCGGTCCGACCTCTTCTCGCTCGGCAGCGTCTTCTATTACATGTGCACGGGCCGGCTGCCGTTCGACTCGCCCACGATCACCGGCTTGCTGAGACAGATCGGCAACTGCGACCCGGTCCCGCCGAAGCACCTCCGGGCCGTCCTGCCGGAAGAGTTAGACGTGGTGGTGATGAACCTGTTGAAAAGAGACCCGGCCGACCGCATTCAGACCGCCACCGACCTGCGTGCCCGACTGGAACTGCTCGACAGCGTGTCAGCCTGAATGACCATCGATAGGGAGCAAGACGGACAGCCGTTCGGTTGTGCTCTCTCGTTGAGGCTCTCACGCAGAAGTTCGAAATCAGTTCCCGCCGGGGAGTTCGTTAGGCCGGTCGCGGAACTTTGGACCGGCGGGTTAACGGAAACGGCCGAGAGTGTACGCTCTCGGCCGTCCGCATTTCCCGGCTTGTTTCCAAGCCTTTCGCGCGTTTATCAAGTCTCGGCTAGAGTCTCCAGTTCGCGAAACGCAATCGAGGGTGCGAGGCGAAACGCTTGGGTTCGTCTCGCACCCCGAGACGAACGGAGAAAAACTCTCGCCGCCTCGGGTTAACAGTACCCGCGGGTTAACACTATTCCGTTGGACTTGGAATGGCGGCAAGCGTGAGTCTTGTCAGTAGGGGCAGTTAGGTCTGGCTGGCGGCACCCATGGGCGTTGGATGGCGCGGCGGATGGCCGGTAGAGTCAGCGGCCGCGGGAGACCCCCTTGTATGTTCTTGATGGCCGATCAGTCCTGGTGATTGCAACGTGATCAGACGCGGTGGGAGGTCGTGGCCCCCAGGGCGATTGAGGCCGGGAAAAAGCGCTGACACCCACCGCGTCCTCGTCCGGGCTGAAGGCCCCGTCGGCGACCACCCACAGCGGCTTGCCCAGGAACCCCAGCCGGCACCGCGCCCACCGCATCAACTCGACGGCCAGTTCCAACTTGGTTCGGAACGCCGGCCGGTCGGCCGCGGGGATGCCGGGGAGGGTCTTCTCCCGGACGTACAGCCGCGCCATCAGCGGCAGGGCGACGACGCCCCACGCCGGGTGGGTGACGAGGAGGCCGAGGACGACCCACACGTGCCCGTACACGAACGGCCCGCCGGCCGGGCCGGGCGTCGGGTTGTGGTGAACGCCGGCCCCTTGCACGTGCCGCCCGTACCGCGGGGTCGGCGTGTCGTCGAGGGCGAATGTCAACCGCGTGGCCCCGGCCACCAACGGCTTCACGACCCCATGCACCAGCCGCGCGGCGACAGGATCGGCCCGGCGGCCGCCACCGTCGTATAGCAAGGGGCGGTACTCGCCGCTCAGCCCGGCCGCCCGGATCCAACTCGTCACCGTCCGCCGGCCGCGGGCCCGGACGGCCCCGACCAGCAGCCACGCCAGGCGGGGAGCCGACCGCGGGTCAAAGACCGACGCGAGGGCGGGGTTCCGTCCGGGGCGAGGGTCGTGTGGTAACGCCATCGTCTCGGATGGGCCGACCTTCGTCTACCCGCGAGCCGTCAGTCGCTCAGCTATAGAAAGTCGCGGAAAGTGCAGATAGGATCGAACGCTTTAGTTATGCCACTCATGCCGGTCGCGAAGGCTGGTTTCATGTATATTCGGTGCTAGGGAGAGAGACTTCTGACGAAATGGAGAACTGAATGGGTAGGCTGGAAATGTCGTAACGATTGTATTTCGTTCTTCCGTTGTCGAAAAATGCGGTCGAATGCACTGGTGCTTGACTCCCGTGACCCCTGAATTTGAAGAATCATTCGCAGAAGATCTTGAGGACTATGTCGCGGAATGCGCCGATCACCTCTCGGCGGCCCGCGAAATCCTTCTCGACCAGGAGACCTCGTCGAACCCTACTCAGATCTCGAAAGATCAACTCGATGGGCTTTTCAGGAACTTTCACACGATCAAGGGCCTCTCCGGAATGGTGGGGGCCAGGGTCGTCGAGGAAATTTCACATCGCCTCGAATCGTATCTCGGCATCGTGCGGAAGGACAGTTCGCTCCTGACAATGGTGGGTGTCGATGTTCTGATCAATGGCCTCGGCGTTGTCGAATCGGCCATCGCGGCGTTCCGCGACGGGCGGCCGGAACCGAACGTGGCCGCTTTGGTCCAGCGAATTACGGCTCTGAGCTCCAGCCTGCCCACAGGTAGAAATACGGCGGAATCGCCGCGGGTCGCCGATGTTCCAATGGCCCGGAAGGCGAAGTTCACGGCCGCTTTAGGGCGGGGTGACCGACTTTGTATCGTGACATTCTCACCGGCTCCCGACGTGGCGGCCCGTGGTGTGGACGTCAATGTGGTCCGCAGCCGCCTTCAAGCTGTCGGCGAGATCCTCCATGCAGAGCCCAAGTCCGTTGCAGGCGGTTTGCAGTTCTTGTTCGTCTTGGCGGTGAACCCTGCGGCCGATTTTACGGGATGGCCAGCCGACAACATCCGCGTCGAGCCGTACTCGCCGGCGGCCGAACTCGCGGAGGTTTCCGATCCCGGCCAAACGGCCTTGCCGCTGACGTCGGTCAACCTGGTTCGCGTGGACCTCGCGCGGCTCGACGACATCATGCGGTCGCTCGGCGAAATGGTCTTGACCCGCGCACGCCTAGAAAACAGCCTCGGCCGAGCAGCCCAGTTCCTTCCCCCGGGAGAACGGCGGGATTTGGAAGAAACCGTTCAGGGCCTCGACCGCCAGTTGCGCGACCTGCGGGAAGGGGTGATGAGGGTCCGCCTTGTGCCGATCCGCGACCTGTTCAGTCGAATGCGGCTGGTCGTCCGCGACCTCACCCGCGAGACGGGCAAGGACATCGACCTGGTCGTTTCGGGCGAAGAGACCGAGATCGACAAGTTCGTCGTCGAGCGGTTGGCCGACCCGCTGTTGCACCTCGTGCGGAACGCCGTCAGCCACGGGCTGGAGTCGGCGGCGGATCGGGTGGCGGCGGGCAAGCCGCCGCGCGGGCGGCTCGCGTTGCGGGCCGCGGCGGTCGGGGGCACGATCGTTTTGGAGGTGGAGGACGACGGCCGCGGGGTGCAATTCGAGGCGGTCTTCGCCCGCGCGCGATCCGCCGGGTTGATTGCAGTCGACGCGACGACCGATCCGATGGCCGTCCTCGATCTGATTTGCGCGCCGGGCTTTTCGACCCGTGACGAGGTCGACCGGGGCAGCGGCCGCGGGGTCGGCCTGGACGTGGCCCGCCGGGCGATCGAACAGGGACTGGCCGGCAGTCTCACGCTCGACAGCCGGCAGGGAGCGGGGACTCGATTCACCGCCCGCCTGCCGTTGACGCTGATCGTGGCCGACGTGCTGACGGTGTCGGTCGGTGGGCAGACGTATGCGGTGCCGCAGACGGTGGTGCGCGAGGTGATTCCGGTGGAAGCGGGTTCGACCATCGTGTTGGAGAACAACGAACTGATCCGGCACCACGGCGGCGTATTGCCGCTCCTCCGACTAGACGATCTCTTCCATCACCCACGGCCGGTCGGGTCATACGTGGCGCTCGTCGTTGGCGATGGAACCTCGGCGATGGCTCTCGCCGTCGACCGGGCGGTCGGTATGCGCGAAGTCGTCGTTCGTCCGCTCACTGATCTACTGGTGCAAGCACCGGGGATTGGCGGGGCCACCGAGTTGGGCGACGGCCGGCCCGTTCTGATCCTGGACCCCGCCGGGTTGGCCCGGTACAACCGCCGCCGCGTGGCGGGTTCGCCCGTTCGGGCCGGAGGGCTGTCGTGACCACAACCGCCGCCGAGTCGTACATCCTCTTTGAACTCGCCGGGACCGCTTACGCCATCGCCAGCCGGGACGTGCAGCGAATGGAGATGGTCGAACACGTCACGCCGGTGCCCAACGCGCCGGCGTTCGTGGAGGGCGTCGTGTTCTCGCGGGGCAAGGTCGTGCCGGCGATCAACCTCCGCCGCCGATTCGGCTTTCAGGCCACGGCCTTTGACCTGCGAACGCGACTCATCGTGGTGGCCCACGCGGACCGCTCGGTCGGCCTGATCGTGGACTCGGCCCGCGAATTCGTGTCCATTCCCGCAGACGCCATCCAGCCGCCGCCGGAGACGCTGGCCGGCACGAGCGGGCGGTACCTCAAGGGCGTCGCCACGGCCGACGACCGCGTGATTTTGGTCCTTGACATTGGCGGGGTGATTGACGCCCCGGAAACTTAAACCCACACCTGTGACCGATTCGAGAGGGCCGTACATGGCCGCCGATGAGAACGCCGAGATTGCCCGCCTTCGTCAAGAAGCCGACGGGCTGGCCGCCGCGACCGAGGAACTGGCCCGCAACGCCGACCAGTCGCTGGCCGGGACGAAGACGCAAATTCGCTCGCTCGATCAGGCGGTCGAGACGGTCATCAAGACGGCGGCCTCGCTGAAGGACACGGCGAGCCAGGCCACGAGCGTGGCCGAGGCGACGGAGGAAGTCGTATCCGCCACGAACGAGATGGCAGCCTCCATCGAGCAGGTGAGCGGCAATGCGGTCCGGTTCAGCGCCGCCCTCGGCGAGACGGCGGTGGCGGTTGGGCAGACGGCCGCGTCCGTGCAGGCCGTTAGCGGGAAGACCCAAGAACTGGCGACCTCGACCACCGAGGTGCGGGCCGCGATCACCGAAATGGCGGCATCGTTCCGGGGGGTGAGCGATGATACCTCAAGCCTCGCGGCGGCGGTCGAAGAGAGCGCGACTTCCGTCGAGCAGATGGCTCGCTCCATTCAGGGCGTGGCTCGCAACGCGAACGACCTGACCGCGTCCGCCGAATCCACGGCGGCGGCCATCAATGAGATGGCGGCCACCACGGAAGAGATGGCCGCCACCGGCGAAAGCTTGACCGCCGAGGTTGAGAGTGTGGCCACTGGGATCGAGCAAGTCTCTCGTTCGGCGGCGGCCGTGGCTCAGAACGCAGAGCGGATTACCGAGGCCGTAACAGCGGCGGCGACCAGCGCGACGGAGTTGGACCGCTCGATCCATAGCGTGGCCGGGCTAGCCAAGCAGGCCGACGAGACGAGTCGGAAGGCTGCCCGCGATGCCGAGGAGGGCGGTGCGGTCGTGCAGAAGTCGATCCACGGGCTGGGCCGCGTGCGCGAGGCGATGAGCCAGTCGGCGGGCGTTATCAAGGACATGGGGAAGCGGGCCGGCGAAATTGGTGGTATCGTTAACACGATCAACCTGATCGCGGAGCGGACTAACCTGCTCTCTCTGAACGCCTCGATCGAGGCGGCGCGGGCCGGGGACGCGGGCCGGGGGTTCGCCGTTGTCGCGGAGGAGATTCGCAACCTCGCGAACCGGGCGGCCCAAGCGACCGCGGAGATCGCCGGAATCGTACGGGGCCTTCAAGAAGCCGTTCAAGAAGCGGTCGCCGCATCCACCGAGGGCGTCAAAGTGGCCGAGGAGAGCGGGCGCCTAGCCGAGGACGGGCTGAGCGGATTGAGCAAAATCCTGACCGGCGTGCGGGAAACCAACCAGCACGTAGGCCAGATCGCCTGCGCGACCGGCGAACAACTGACGGCCGGCCATCAGGTGGTGACGACGATCACAACGGCCGCCACGCAAGCCCGGCAGGTGGCCGTCGCCGCCGCAGAACAAACCACGGCGACGCAGGGCATCGTCCGTTCGACGGCCCAGATGCGGACCATCGCGCGGCAGGTTTCGCAAGCGATGGCCGAGCAAGGGCGAGCAAGCCGCGACATCATCAAGGCCGGCCAGTCCACGCGGTCATTGGCCGAGCAACTGCGGAAGGCCACCACAGAGCAAGCCACCGGAGCTGGCCAGATCACGCAGGCGCTGGCGGACATGCGCAAGGGAGCGGCCAGCGTTGCCCGTGCCGTCGGCGAACAGTCGAAGGCGGCCGACGAAGTCGCCCGCGAGACAGACCGGGTGGCCCGCCTGACCGCGGAGGTGGCCAAGGCGATGACTGAGCAGGCCGGAACGACCACGCAGATTGCGAAGGCGGTGGACGGCATGCGCAAGCAGAGCACTCAAGTCACGCAGGCGATCTCGGAACAGACGCGGGCCATGAAGGAGATTTCGACGAACACCTCGAATGTATCCCGACAGATCGGCCTCGTCACGCGGGCGAACCGGGAACACTCGACCGCGGCCGAGATGATTCTGAAAGCCCTGGAAGAAGTCCGCGTCATCACAGACCGAGCCGGCCGCGGAGTCGAAGCCGTGCGACGCACGGCTGACGGCATCCGCACTCAGGGCCAGGCTCTGGCAGCGATCGCCAACCGGTTAGCGACGGCCGGCGGGACGCGGCGAGGAGGCCGGCGGCCGAAGGGAAGCGCGTGACGCCAAACGACTCCGCGGCTAATCCGTTGACGCTCGGCGTATTCTTGCTCCTGCGGGACCTGATCCGTGAACGCCTGGGCGTTTGGTTCGAGGAAGAGAAACGCGACCTCTTGGCCTCCAAGCTATCGGACCGGATCGCGGCGTTGGGGTTGCGTTCGTTCCTCGACTATTACTACCTGCTCAAATACGGCCCAGGTTCTGAAGTCGAATGGCCGCGGCTGACCGACGCTCTCTCGGTTCAAGAAACCTACTTCTGGCGAGAGTACGACCAGATAAAGGCCCTCATTGACATCTTGCTGCCGCAACACGTCGCTGACAACCGAGGGCCGATCCGCATCTGGTCGGCGGCGTGCGCGACGGGCGAAGAGCCGCTAACTCTCGTGATGGCGCTCGAAGAATCCGGGTGGTTCGGCCGGGCCGACGTCCAAGTTTGGGCCAGTGACTTTAGCCCGGCCGCGCTCGCTCATGCGGAACAAGGATTGTACCGGGAGCGATCGTTTCGGGCCATTCCCACCCACCTCCGAGCCAGATACTTCACATCCGAAGGCAACCGTTGGCGCGTAGCCCCACGGATTCAGTCCCGCGTCCGATATGCGAAAGCCAACTTGCTCGACCAGGTCGAAATCGGACGGCTCGCGACGGCACCGTTCATCTTCTGTCGGAATGTGTTCATTTACTTCTCGCTCACCACGATCTCACAGGTGGTCGCCAGTTTCGCCGCGCGGATGCCGCGACCTGCACACCTGTTTGTCGGAACGTCCGAATCGTTGCTACGGGTGAAAACGGCTTTCGAGTTGCAAGAAGTCGGCCAGGCGTTTGTCTACGTCGTTAAATGAGGCAACGATGGACCGTGTCTTGCGGGTGTTGGTCGTGGACGACTCGGCCTACGTCCGCAAGGTCGTGCGGCGGATGCTCTCCCGCAGTCCGTTCATTGAGGTCGTGGGGGCGGCCCATGACGGCGAGGAAGCACTCGAATTGGTCGAGCAGTTGCAACCGGACGTGGTGACGCTGGACCTGAACATGCCACGGATGGACGGCTTGGACTTTCTCCGCCGGCAGATGGCCAAACGGCCTTTACCGGTCGTCCTCCTGAGTATCGCCAGCGAGAGAGGCGACCTGGTCATGCAAGCCCTGGAAGCCGGCGCGGTCGATGTCGTTCGCAAGCCGACGGCCCTGGCGACTGAGAAGGTGATGGAAATAGCCGACGATCTGATCGCCAAGGTGAAGGCGGCGGCAGTCGCACGGGTCCGCGCTGTGCCAATAGAAGTGGCCAAGCCGCTCCCGACCGTTTCGCCTCCAGCCGGACAGACCAGCATCGTGGTGATTGGCGTTTCTACGGGTGGCCCCCAAGCGTTAAAACACTTGATTTCTCAGTTCCCGGCAGACTTCCCGGTGCCCATCGCCATCGTCCTTCACATGCCGGTCGGCTACACGGAACTGTTCGCCCGTAATCTGGGGGAAGCTTCACGGCTGACCGTAACCGAGGCGCACGACGGGGAAATCGTCCGCCCCGGTCTGGTGTTACTGGCGCCAGCCGGATACCATTTAACATTCAACCCTCGCCCAGATGGGCAGGTCGTAACCCGCCTGGGACTTCAACCGTTCGATACCGTCCACCGGCCGGCCGTCGACGTCCTGTTCCAATCGGCGGCCGACATTTACGGCGACCGGACGTTGGCAGTCGTTCTAACGGGCATGGGCTCTGACGGCACCCGCGGGGCCGCCTGGGTGAAAGCTCAGGGTGGCCGCGTCTTCACCGAAGCCGAGGAATCCTGCGTGGTGTACGGCATGCCGCGGTCCGTGGCCGAAGCGGGTTTGAGCGACGCGAGCCTCCCCCTATTTGGTATGGCTCGCGCGATCATGGAGGCACTCTGAATGGCAAAAATTTTAGTAGTCGACGATTCAAACCTGTCCCGCAAGACTTCCCGCCGCATGTTGGAAGCGGCCGGTCATATTGTTGCGGACGTAGCCGACGGCTTCACGGCCATCGAACGCTACTCCCTCGATCGATTCGATGTCGTATTGCTCGACGTGACGATGTCGGAAATGGACGGGCTGGAAGTTCTGCGACAATTGCGGATCATTGACCCCTCGGCGTGCGTGGTGATGGCCACGGCCGATGTGCAAAGTTCGACGCGTGAACTGGCTCTTGCGGCCGGGGCTGTCGGGTTCGTGACCAAGCCACTGACCGGCAGCGTCGTCCAGACAGCGGTTATCGCAGCCCTCAACGGAGTGGCCCCGTGATCCTGACGGCCGATCAAAAGGACGCCATAAACGAGTTGGTGAACATCGCGTTCTCGCGCACGGCAGCCGCGCTCTCGGACTTAACGGGCAACCGCGTAGACCTCAGCGTTCCGACGGTCAGTTCGCACCGCATTGAGGACCTCCAACCCGCGCTCGGCCAGTACGTTCGGGGCGACGTGGCCACCGTTCACCAAATTTTCGGCGGCCCAGTTGCAGGCGACGCGTTTCTCTTACTCGACGTGGAAGGCGCCAGCCGCCTGGTTGGCCTCTTAACTGATGCGGACGCTCCTACCCCGCAGATGGGCACCTCGGCGAAAGAAGTTCTCACCGAAGTCGGAAACATCCTTCTCAATGCTTGCCTTGGTGTGTTCGGCGACCTGCTCCAGGTACGGTTCACGTTCGCGGTTCCCAGGTTGCAGCTGGAATCGCTCGGCTCGATGCTCGGCTCCCTCGTGGTTGAGGACCACGAGATTCGTCACGCACTACTGGTCGGGGCGAGATTCAGCATCCGGGCATCGAAAGTGACAGGGTGCATGGTTCTGGTGTTGGGCGTCACGTCCTTGGGGAAATTCGTCGACGCCGTAGATGTGTGGGCATCGCAACTGGCCGGTGGCGGCTGACCCGAGGCACCGTGGTGAGGAACGAAGGGGAGACGGATGGGGTTCACGCTCGGACTCGTCAAAGAACTCGACGCGGTCGGAGACTGGGGCTTGTTGACCACCGACGCCCGTCTCACCATCACGGGCTGGAATCGGTGGCTGGAGCGGCACGCGGGCATGGCCGCTGGTGCCGTGATCGGCCGCAAATTGTATGAGGTCTTCCCTGCCCTACTGACCCGCAAGTTGGATCGCTACTACCAACAGGCCCTTGGCGGGCAAATTGCAATCCTGTCTCAGCGTTTTCACAAGTACGTGCTCCCCATGTCGGTAGGGGCCGGCGGAACTGGCTTCGTCCAGATGCAACAAACGACCCGCATCGTCCCGCTGCTCAACGGCGAAGAGGTCAGCGGCACGGTCACAGTGATTGAGGACGTGACCGAGCGGATCGCGTACGAGACGGAACTCCAGGAACGGGTCGAAGCCCTCCGGGAAGCAGACCGGCGGAAAGACGAGTTCCTAGCCACGCTCGCACATGAACTTCGAAACCCGCTCGCGCCCATTCGCAACTCGCTCGCCATCATGAGCCTCACCAGCGACCCCGCAATCGCGAATCGGGCCAGGGATTTGATCGACCGACAAGTCGTGCACATGGTTCGCTTGGTGGACGATCTGATGGAAGTCAGCCGCATCACTCGCGGCAAGGTTGATCTCCAGAAACGTCGTCTCGACTTACGGGTAGCCGTCGAGAGTGCGATCGAAACGAGTCGGCCTCATATTGAAGCGGCCAACCACGCCTTCAAGATCACTCTTCCGCCCGAACCGCTCTACATCGAGGGCGATCTCACCCGGATGGCGCAAATAGTGGCCAATCTGTTGAATAACGCTGCCAAATATACGCCTGCGAATGGAGCGATAGCCATCACGGCCGAGCGAGACGGCAGACAAGCGACCGTACGGGTGGAAGACAACGGCCTCGGAATACCTCCGGAGATGTTGACCCGTGTTTTCGACCTATTTACGCAAGTCGATCGGCACCTGGAACGGGCGCAAGGCGGTCTGGGGATCGGCCTCTCATTAGTGCGTAAACTCCTGGATCTGCACGGCGGCACGATCGAAGCCCACAGCGACGGGGTGGGCCAAGGGAGCGCGTTCACCATCCGCCTGCCCCTCGCCGATGACCCACTCATGCCCCCAGCCGAGTCCGTGAAGGCAGTCTCCCCCACGTTACCCATCACGCCCCGGAGCATTTTGGTCGTAGACGACAACCTCGATTCAGCAACAAGTCTCGCCACCGTTCTCGAACTCTTGGGACACAACGTCCGCACCGTTCATGACGGCCTCGCCGCCATCTCCGCGGCCACCGAATTTCGCCCTCACGTCATTCTGATGGACATTGGCATGCCGGGTCTAAATGGATACGATGCCTGCCTCCGAATTCGATCCGAACCTTGGGGAGCGGACATGGTACTTGTGGCCCTCACGGGGTGGGGCCAAGATGACGATCGTCGACGGGCTTTGGAGGTCGGTTTCGATATGCACATGGTTAAGCCTGTTGATCTTCTCGCGCTTGGCGAATTTCTCGAAAATCACCCACATCGTTGAATAGAGCGGTAGAGAGCTTCGCCAAAAAATGCTGACACAAAAGGTTCCGACCTAACTGAATGGCATTCCGGAAGAGCCCCTTCTCAATGCCCTTACCATGCGTTCGAGCCGAATAGTGGAATTACTTTCAGTTCGGCCCCTGGATCGGTTATAATTACAGGTTCACCGCGTCGGACGCATTCCGCGGAAGCCGGTGAACTGAAGGGACTTGATGAGCAATCAAAATCGAATCGTGGCCCACATCCGCATCAGCAACCGCGAAGACGTGCCGGTGAAGTACGTCCGAAAATACAACGCCCTCAATGCGAAGTCGCAGGAATCGATCCGGGGCGGGGACGGGATGTTGCTCCACGCGATGGCTCAGAAACTCTCCTACGTCCACAACGTCGGCGGCAGCATCGTGACGTTCGGGCCGAAGGCGACCAAGCGGGTCGTGGCCAAGCTCGATGAGATGGGGCTGAACGCCGTCGTCGAGTTCGGCCGCGTTCAAGAGAAGGCCGAGGGCGAAGTGATCGTGACGGAGAATGTGAACCAGAAGCGGTACGCGGCGATCATCGCCGGGGCATAACCGACGGGATCACAGCATGCAGGGTGGGGGCGGCGACTTGGCCGCCCCCACTTCATTTCCAGACTCACACAACTTCCCTCCCGACCCTCACCGGCCGCTCTATTTCGCCGAACTCCAATAGGCCCGTCCGCATTTGGGGCGCAGGATGAGAGGACACCAGATCGATCGCCAGGGGTAGGGGCGGGTCGAATTGCTGGGGCAGCCCGCTGTAGACCGACGGGTGAGGAGAGGAAAAAAACTCACGGGAGTTTCGAGTGGACGGGGTATTCGCCGCCCCTCCACGCACGGGGCTGAGTGGGCCGCTGGTCAGTCCGCTCCATCGTCGCCCGCCGGCATCTTCACCTGCTCCCGCCGTTTCTTCTCTTCGGCCATCGCGTCGGCGATCGCGTACGCCTCTTTGGCCAAGAGGTGGGTTGGTGCCGTCCGGATCTTCTCCACGGCCGGCCCGCTCAGCAGCCCCTGCATCGCCCGGGCCGCCAGTTCGTCGATCTGCGACATGGTCATGGTCGGTCCCCGTGTGCGGAGTGTGACGGCCGGGCGGGCGGCCGACCTCGTGGCGTTACCCGCCGGTCGGTTGGAACACGGCTTCGAACTCGGCCCAGTCGATCACCCCGTCGCGGTTCGTGTCCACCGCCTCAATGATCCCGTTCGCCCACGCCCACCGCGTCAGGCCGCTGCCGATCCCCGCGTCCGCCAGCAACGCCTTCAACTCGTCCTTGCTAATTACCCCGTCCCCGTTCGCGTCGTAGCGTGCGAACGCCGCCCGATAATCCCCGCCGAACCGGATCGCGACCAGGGCCGTGACCTTCTCGTCCAGTTCCCGCCGGTTCTCTTCGCTCGCCATAACTCCCCCTCGCAGTTCGTCCGCGGACGGTGTCCGAATCGCGGGCGGGTTGAACCTAGGCCACGGCCCCTTCGATCGCCCGGACCCGCCCCGCTGGCGGCTGCACTTCCGGCAGCATCGGTGCTCGTGGCGCACGACCCCGAAGGAGCCCCACTCGTTGGCGTGCTGCGTGTACCAATGGAACCGGTGAAAGATGACGCAGGTCAAGATCTGAATCGTTCGCATCGGGTGATCGACCTCGTTCGGCGGACGTTTTCAGTAACCGGGCCTTCGGCCCGTGGCGGGCGGGGGACGCTCACGCGGACGCTCCGCCCTCGGGGTCGGTCCCGAAATCGACGGCCGGGAACTCGTCGCCCGTCGTGCCGACGTACAGCAACCGGGCCACAGACCCGCCGGGGGCGGGAACCCGCTCGACGAAGTTCGCGAGCGGACGAACCCACGTCAGGCGGTCGCCGTAGAGGGCGCGGTAGACGACGACCTCCTCGTGCGTCTCGTGGTGCCGGGCGACGTCCACGACCTCGTACTCCTGCCCCTTGCAGTGGCGGTAGCGCCCGCGTGGGATTTCGGTGCCGGCCTTCATGTCGCGGGTGCCTTTCTTTGCTGCAGTGGACGTCGCCCGCCGAGCGGCGGTGAACAAGCTCTATGTCAGTTTCTGCGGACATCACCCGGCCCTGTCACGTCAGAAAGTCGTCGCGGTCGTATCGGGGCAAGGTGATGACGACCTCGGTCCCCCTGCCGTCGTCCGACGTGACGGTCATCGTGCCCCCGCTCTGCCGGAGGAGCAACCGCACGACGGGCAGCCCGACGCCCAGCCCGGCATCGCGGACGGGGGCGGCCCGGGACAGGAGTTCGAACTCGTCGGCCGAATGCCACGCCGGAAGGCCCATCCCGTTGTCGGACACCCGGACCTCGTAGTCCTCGGCCCGAGCCGCCACCGCGACCCGAACCCACGACTCGGCCTTGACCGGGTCGCGGTACCGGAGGGCGTTCGAGAACAGGTTCTCGACGACGTTCCGCAGCCGGGCCGGGAACCAGTCCACGACCTCGCAGCCCAGGTCCAACTGGAGGGCGACGTTCGGCCGGCCGGTCATCAGTTGCTGCCACCGGAAGACCTTCTCCAGCAGCGGGCGGACGGCGATCGCCACGACCTGGTCGAACGCCGGGTGGAACGCCGGGGCGTCGCGCAACTCGCGGAGGGTCCCGATCAGACCGCCGACCACGGCGGCCGCCTTCTCCAGCCCGCCCGGCGTCGGCGACGGGTCGTGGCAGAAGGCGAGGAGGCGCTTCAGCCCGTCGCCCAACTCTTGCCGGAGGAACCCGGTCTGCTTCCGCAGGCGGTCGACCTCCATCTCGAGGTCGGCGACGTAGGCCAGGACGCGGTGCAGGTCCGGCGGTCGTTCGGTCGGGTCGGCGGGATTCACGGGAGCCTCGGGGCAAGAAATGCCATGCGGGTACGTGGCGGCTTTTACGCCGAGCGTGGTTTGGCGATCACACGGACACCGGAGGCGGTTAGGGGGACGAGCGGAGTTGATCGAAGGGCGCGTGAGGATTGGGCCGCGGTAGGAGGGTAACGGCCGAGGGCGAGTGTACCGCCGGCGGGGGCTGCGCGTTCCGCCGGGCGAGGTTATCGCACACGTCGGCCCACCGTTGTTTCGTCTCAAGTTCGTCGAGGATGATCAGCCAATGGGACGAGGGGATGTTGTCGGGAATCACAGCATGGGGCACATGGCACACTTTTCCGGCGGCGGGGTCGTGGCGGAGGTTCCGGCCATCGGCCCACGCCACCATCATACGGCCGCGCCCGGGGTCCGGGGGGCATTCCGTCCCGGAATCGTCCAACTATCCCCCGCACGGGCACCCGTGCGGGGGATCCATCGGAACGACACCATGGGGTGATCAAGCCCTCATCGCGGCTCCTGACCGGGGTCCCGCTCCGCCCGGGGCGGAGGCAGAGAGTTCGACCGTCCCGACGCGGAACGATTCCAACCGGTTCCCCCCGAAGGCCGTCGTCAGGGCCACGCCGACCGCGTCCTGCCCGTGGGCCGACGGACGGGTGTAGGTTCAGGATCAGCACAACCGCGGCCGGTTCGGGGAACGTCAGGGCAATCTCGCAGTCGACTTGGATGAACATTTCGAACTTTCTTCCCGGCAGGTGTACGGCGGTTGCATTCGGGAGCGAAAAGGAGGCCCGTCCCCGGGTCGGTGATTGTGACGGAACCCGGGTGCGGACGGGAGGTGAGGCTCGGGAGGGGTCGGGAAATGATCGGCGGGTTTGCGCGTCTGCCGCCGGGAAGGCGTTGCGTCGGTTGTCCTTCGCTCCACTCGGCGAGGGCCACCGGGGATGATGTCGTAGGATGAAGGGGACCGAACCCGCCGGCCGTACGGAGTCATTCGCTTGAGTTCGATCCCGCACCCGAAGAACCATGGCCGCCTCTCCCTCGGCGGGCGGATCGGAACCCTCCTCGGCGTCACCGTCCCGATCGCCGGCCTGCTCGCCGCCGCGGCGGCCGCGTGGGGGTGGGGCTTTCTCCACTGGGCCGACGTCGCCATGTTCCTCGGCATGTACGCGGCCACGGTCGTCGGCCTGACCGTCGGGTTCCACCGCCTCTTCGTCCACCGGTCGTTCGAAACGTCCCTGCCGGTCAAAGTCGTCCTGACCGCCCTCGGGTCGATGGGCGTGCAGGGCACGATGATCCACTGGGTCGGCCTGCACCGGTGGCACCACCGGCACAGCGACGCCCCCGAGGACGTCCACTCCCCGCACCACCAGGGCCGCGGCGTCGCCGGGTTCCTCCGGGGCTTCTGGCACGCGCACATCGGGTGGGCCTTCCACGCCGACCCGCCCGCCCTCGACCGGTACGTTCGCGACCTGCACAGGAGCCCGACACTGCGGGCGGCGAGCGCCCTGTTCCCGGTGTGGGCGGCCCTCGGGCTGGCGATCCCCGCGGCCGGCGGCGCGTTGCTGACGGGCACGTGGGTCGGGGCCGGGACCGGCCTGCTGTGGGGCGGGCTGGTGCGAATCCTCGCCGTCCACCACGTGACGTGGAGTATCAACTCGGTGTGCCACCTCTGGGGTCGGCGGCCGTACGCGACCGGCGACGGGAGTCGGGACAACCTCGTGATGGGCTTCCTGGCGTTCGGCGAGGGGTGGCACAACACCCACCACGCCTTCCCGACGTCGGCCCGGCACGGCCTGCGGTGGTGGCAGCCGGACCTGAGTTACTGGGTGATTCGGAACCTGTCGCTCGTCGGCCTGGCATGGAACGTGAAACTGCCGTCGCGGCAGGCGCAAGCGGCCAAGCGTCGCTCGAATTGAACGCCGTGTTCTTCGCGCGCCGTGTCGAATTGGAACACATTCGGGAATCGGCCCGAGGGATATAGCGAGAGCCACTCCCCTTCACCCCTTGCCGAGCACGCCGTCCACGACCCAGCACCCGC
Organism: Limnoglobus roseus; assembly: GCF_008254045.1. Taxonomy (GTDB): domain Bacteria; phylum Planctomycetota; class Planctomycetia; order Gemmatales; family Gemmataceae; genus Limnoglobus; species Limnoglobus roseus. The sequence continues at coordinate 8,750,533 of NZ_CP042425.1, forward strand.
GCGCGTGAACTCCGTCGCCCCGGGGGGCTCAACACGACCACATTCTCGCACCCGGCGTCCTGCAACGCATCGGCCAGGATCAGCAGGCGGTCGAACGCACGGTCGGCGTAGGTCGCTTCCGCTAAGCCGACGGCGGTGTGCGTGCGTCAGGGGAGATTCGGCGTACAAACCGCCTGACCGGACGGGCCTGTGACTAAAATGCCCGGGTTCGTGTCCCCCGCACCGCCTAAAGTGTTCGTCCGTTTGCCCCACCCACCGACTCATCACGAAAGTCTCACATGACCAAGAATTTGTACGTCGGCAACGTGGCCCTTTCGACGACCCGGGATGCACTGCGGGAAACGTTCGCCCAGTACGGGTCCGTGTCCAGGGTTCAACTCGTGAAGGACCGAGAAACCGGCCGCCCTCGCGGGTTCGCCTTCGTCGACATGGCCGACGGCGGCGACGCCGCGATCCAGGGCCTGAACGGGGCACAACTCGACGGGCACACGCTGACCGTCAACGAGGCTAAGCCGCGGGGGAACCGGGGCGGTGGCATCAGCCGCGATGGGTTCGGCCCGCGTTAAGCCGACGGGATCTGGAAAGTTGCCGCCCGGCTGCAAGGGTCCGCTGGACCGGGTCTGCACTTGACCGGAGCCGGGGAGGCCGGTGATACTCTCTGGCCCCTTCAAGCGGCGTCGCGATTTTTGGTCGCCGGGGCAGGCCCCGAACCGAAGGACTCCCGTGCTCTCGCCGACCGACCTGCGGAAACTAGCCGCGGCCATCCAAGTCGAGTTATTCGCCGCCCAACGCGGGGCGGTGCCGGTCGCGCGATCGCGGTCCGTCCTCGCCTTCGGGAACGAAGGGTATGGGCCGATGGCACGGAAGGCGGTCGAGGCCGCCCGCGCCCTTCTCACGGCCGGCGGGTACGCCCTCGGCCCGGTGATGACGGGAGGGGAGGAAAGGTACACGTGGGCCTTCGAGGCCGTGCCGCCGCCCTGCGGCCTTGGTCCGCCGGTGGATGTCGTCACGGGGTACGTGTGGGCCGGGTGGGCGGCGACGCGGGCGGGCGACCCATTAAGCCCGCCAACCGAGGCGGCGTCCTCCGATCTTCAGGCGGCCCTCGCCACACAAGTGTGCTCGGGGTTCGACGCCGACGCGGTGTTAGCGGGCTAAAATGTGTTGCCCGCCCGCACGGAAACCACGGCGAAGGACGTTGCTCACGACTGGACCCGACTTGGACGCGAGGGACTCGCCCGCGAAGGCGAGGAAGGCGTTTGCCGCCCAAAAGGTTGCGGCGTCGGCGAGCAGCCCGTCGAGGTGATCACTTTCGGCCATCGCGGCGAGTTGCCGGGCCGCGGTCCTGTTCTCGGCCCACGACCACGCCGCCCCGGCGGTCGTTGCGACGGCGAGCACGGCACACAGGGCGGCAGGGAAGTTTCCACGGTAAAACGGTAACGACCCGCGGGCGAAGACCGTTACGAGCAGCGTTGGCCGAGTGCTCACCCCGCCTTCATCTTCCCCTTTGCCCGCCGCCGCGAGACCCGCTCCGCAACGGGTCAAACCTTCCCTCCCCCTCAAGGGGGGAGGGATGTTGCACGATCCGCCGGGCGCCAGCGTGACGGGTTCCGGCGCCTGACCCGGGCCGGTCTCGGCCGCCGGCGCACAACCCGTCGGCCGTCACGTCTCGTCCGGGCCGATGCTCAACCGCCACGTGCCGAGGTTCAGCGTGCCCAGCTCGCCCGCGCGCTCGGGCGGCGCGAAGACGCCGGCCGCGAAGGTGTACTCGACCGTCCGGCCGACCTTCCGGTTCGCCAGCACGCCGACCCGCTTCATCAGCAGCAAGTGGTGCGAGACGCTCGCGACGGGGACGCCGACGAGTTCGGCGACGCGGCCGACGGTTTTCGGCCCGGCCGCGAGGTCGCGGATGATCCTCAGGCGGAGTTGCTCGGCGACGGCGACCAACTGGTCGGCCAGTCGCCGGTCGGGAATCGGGGTGGGGTCACTCATGGCGCTCCGGGACGTCGTTCGAAGGTCGGGCGGACGGCTGGCGGAGTTCGCCGGGAGTAGCGGATTCTGGGCCAAGGGGCAACCCCGTTGCCGAAAAGCCGGGAGTGAATCGAACGGTTGGGTTCGCTCATCACATGTACGTACACCGCCCTGGGCCCGAGCACCCACCGCGGAATCGCCCATGACCCTTCGCTCGCCGTACTAATGCTCCTGTCAACCGTCGCCGCCGCGGAACCGCCGCCCAATGCGGCTTACCAAAACCCCAATGACTTTTCCCACAGCGGTCCGCGATCCCAATTCGACCTCCCGACCCCGGGCCCCAGGTTGGCCGGTCCGTGCTCCCGTCGCCGACACTGACGCCGTCCTCGATCTGGGCACCGGGCTTCTCGTCACCGACCTGCACAATCACCTGCCCGGGACGATGCACACCGGAGACCGTAGTACGCCGTTTGGGCAGAACGAAGTGGTGCGGACGGCGGAGATGATCGTGAGGCCGGGACACGTCCTTCATCGGCCCTGACGCCACACCTGCCCCTCTCGCCCGCGATCTCGCCGCCGGGCGGGTGTGAAAAGTGCGGGCGGCGGCAGGGGCCGAGAAACGCGATTTTAGAGGGATGGGAAGGGACTGGCCGAGCAACGATGCATCGCCCGGCTCGGTGTCCTTTTCTTAAGTTTTGACTGGTAGTATCTTGAGAAGTTCTTGGCGGGCCGTGTCTCGGTTCTTGATGAGGCTTATGAGTTGGTCATTCTCGTCCCAATCGAGATTGCCCGATTTGCCCTGCGCCTCGATGCGCCGATGAAAGTTGAACCACTGCCAATAATCGTTGATGAAAGCCTCTAGCCGCTCACTGACCTGGTTGTTTTTTTGCTGCACGTGCTTCCGAATCTCATCGACGGAGTAGAGCTCCGCATCATCGACGTCTAGACGCGAACCCACGTTTCGGACCGCTTGTCCGAGGATCGCTTCGACTTCCGAAAGCTGCATCTATAGTGGACCCCGAAACTGAGACCGCCAGGTAAGCTACTCTGGCGGCCCTCGGAGGTGGTCCTGATGACGGCGAAGCGGAAGACCCACACGGCGGCGTTCAAAGCCCAGGTCGCTCTGGCCGCGGTGAAGGGCGACAAGACGGTCAACGAGTTGGCCGCCCACTTCGGCGTCCACCCGACCCTCATCCACGGGTGGAAGAAGCAACTCCTGGCCGGGGCCGAGGCCGTGTTCGCCGCCGGAGCGAAGGCGGTCGCCCCCGGCGACGACCAGACACCCGCGCTGTACGAGCAGATCGGCCGGCTCAAGGTCGAGCTCGACTGGGTGAAAAAAAAAGCTGCGACGTTCGGTTGACGACCTGCGGCCGCTGATCGACCCCGGGCACGCCGACCTGAGCGTCCGTCGGCAGTGCCAACTGGTCGGGCTCGGCCGGGCCACGTACTACCGGGGGCCGGCCGAGGAGTCGGCCGACAACCTGGCCCTCATGCGGCGGATCGACGAGCAGTACACGGCCTGCCCGTTCTACGGCAGCCGGCGGATCGCCCGGTGGCTGGCCCGCAACGGCCACCCGGCGAACCGCAAGCGGGTCCAGCGGTTGCTCCGGGTCATGGGCCTGGAAGCCATCCACCCGAAGCCGAAGCTGTCGGCCGGGCGGGGCCACCCGGTGTACCCGTACCTCCTCCGCGGCGTGCCGATCGACCGCGTCGGGCAGGTGTGGAGTGCCGACATTACATACCTGCCGCTGCCCGGCGGGTTCATGTACTTGGCCGCCACCATCGACTGGTACAGCCGGTACGTGGTGGCCTGGCGGTTGTCGAACACGCTCGACGGGGCGTTCTGCCGGGACATGCTGGACGAGGCGTTGGCGGCCGGCACCCCGGAGGTGTTCAACACCGATCAAGGGGTGCAGTTCACGGCCGGGGCGTGGGTCGAGCGGGTGGAGGCGGCCGGGGCGCGGGTGAGCATGGACGGCCGGGGGCGGTGCCTGGACAACGTGTTCGTCGAGCGGCTGTGGCGGACGGTGAAGTACGAGGACGTGTTCCTGCGGGGATACGAGACGGTGACCGAGTTGGAGCGGGGGTTGAAGGCGTACTTCACCTTCTACAACGAGGCCCGCTTGCACCAGTCACTGGGGTACAAGACCCCGGCCGAGGTGTACCGGGCCGGACGGTCAAAAGAGCCGGCGAAGGAGTAGCTTAAATTCGTCGGTTTTTGGTCTCGCAAATGGGGTCCACTATAATCGTTACCTCCGAACATCAGGGACTTTCTTCGACCGCGTTGCTGAGTGGGCCGGTGGTCAGATGGTATCCGTACTCAAAAAGGATGCGCATTCAGCGGTATCGCTCGGGGCATTTCCCAGTATGGGGAACCGTCACGTCACCCCGTTGCCGGATTCCGGCCGTCGATCGAGGGCGCGGTCAACGAGGGCGGCGATGCGGTCGGTGGCCCCCAGAATCTCGGCCACGTACTCCCGGCCGAGGTCGCCCGTCGGGAGATCCTCGGCCAGCAACAACGCGAACCCGCGCACCACGGTCAGCAGGTTGTTCAAGTCGTGCCGGACGGCATTCGGGTCGGAAGCGGCGGCGGGGAGGGCGTCGGGCATAGACAGGGGCGGGAGTGCACGGGTGACGGGTAAGACTACGCCAAGTTTAACACCATTCTTGGGTCCGCGTGCGACAGAAATTCCGACACTCAGCTCGGCTATTCGTCTGACAACTGTCGGATTGGCTCGGAATTCACCTCACACCACCGGAAATACGGCCCGCACGTTCGGCCCATTTCGATACCATACCGCCATTCAACACCTGGCATCCCTTGAGGTCCTCGCCAACCCGCCTTCGTCCCGCGATTTCGATTGCCCCCGCCCGCCCCCTTGCGAGCTAACCCGTTTCTCGCCCCCGTCAGTTGCTCCGGGAGACCGCCCCCTTGGCCGATCGTGAACCCCTGTCCGTCCTCGTCGTCGACGATAACACCGATGCCGCCGACTCCCTCGCACAGTTCTTGGCCCTGAAGGGGTACACCGTCCGCACGGCGTACAACGGCCCGGACGCCCTCACCCTCGCGGCCGCGACCCCGCCCGACGTGGCCCTGCTCGACTTGATGATGCCCGTAATGGACGGGTGGGAAGTGGCCAAGCGACTCGACGCCGCCCGGCCCCGCCCGGTCCTCGTGGCCATCACCGGGAGCGACGGGGACGTGAGCCGCAACCGCTCGCAGTGGGCGCACATCCCGTTCCACCTCGTCAAGCCGGTCGCCCACGAGATCCTTCTGAACTTACTCGCCTGGGCCGATCGCACCCGGGAGGCCCGTCGGCGGATGGACGGCTCGGATTAAGAGCCGGCTGCACCAGCCAGCCGGCTCACCCCTTGCCCAGCACGCCGTCCACGACCCAGCACCCGCGCACGTGAACCCCGTCGCCCCGGCAGTGGCCCAGAATCGCTTCGTCCTCGCACCCGGCGTCCTGCAAGGCGTCCGCGAGGATCGGCAGGCGGTCGAAAGCACGGTCCTCGTAGATGACGGTGGCGATGGCGACGGCCGTCGGGTTGAGCCAGGGCGGCGAAAACGTCACGGGGCGGAACGGGTTGCCGAAGACGCAGCGTAGGACCCGGCCAACAGGGAGCGGGCGGAGAACGTGTTTCGCATTGGTGGCGGCATCAACAGCCTCGCCGACCTTCCACCCGAGGGATGACGCATCCGCCACAGCGGCGCGGACGGCGGACCACGCCAAACGGCGGCGGAACATGCCCACCGGCCCGAGCAACTTGATCTGGGTCGCCGCACTCAGGGCGGCCCGACTCGCCCGACTCAATTCGGTGGCATTGGCCGCCCCTTCGACGTACCGCTCGGCAACCACGACCGCCGAGCGGTACGGCCGGTACACCATCAAGTCCCGGACTCGGGCGCGGCACTCCAGGACGACCAGGCGGAGCTTTCGTTCAGTCGCACTTTTCGCCACGTACTGAAGCAGCAGGCTCGGATTTGAAGATGTCTGCCACTCCGCTTCCGTCATCGCCCACCCCCTCGCGGTGATACTACCCGACGACGCGACCGGACGCGAGGCGTTTACGACGCCGTGACTGTGGCCGGAATCCGACGGGCGAAACGAAGGGATAAAATGGCGGGTCAGAACGACCTCTGATATCACGTCGCCACGACAGGGCCGAGAAGCCGGTCTCGACGTGAACCGCCTGGTCTTCCTCGACGAGACGTGGGTGACGTCGAACATGACGCCGGGGTGCGGGTGGGGGCCGACCGACCAACGGGTGGTCGAGGCGGTGCCGCACGGGCACTGGAAGACGATCACCTTCGTGGCCGCGTTACCGGCGGCCGGGCTGTTCGCCCCGGTGGTGGTGGACGGGGCCATGAACTGGGCGTTGTTCCGGGCCTACGTCGAGCAGCACCTGGCCCCGGCCCTGCGGCCGGGGGACATCGTGGTGATGGACAACCTGCCCAGCCATCAGGTGGCCCGCGTGGCCGCCGCGATCGAGCGGGCCGGGGCCACCCCCGCTCACTTGCCGCCGTACTCCCCGGACCTGAACCCGATCGAGCAGGTGTTCGCCAAGGCCAAGGCGGAGATCCGCAAGCGGAAGCCGCGGACGATCGCCGGGACCGAGCACCTGTGCGGCGAGGCCCTCGACTGGTTCCCCGCCGGCGAGTGCCAGAACGACATCCCGCACGCCGGCTACGGCTCACAAGGATCAGACTGAAGATGCTCTAATGGGCGTGCCAGGTTTCTTCGGGCAACTCCGCGAACGATTGAGTGTGGAAGCCGGAATAGACCCGGCCGCTCTTGTGGTCGGCAACCACGCAATGCCCCGGCATGTTCGGGATGTCGCCGAAGAACACGTACACGCCGTCCGGGGTGAACGGGTACCGGTCGTGGTACTCGACCGGTAGTTGATCGAACCGAAAGCGGACGAGGCTATATTGTCGGGGCACGGACTCGGGCATCTGTAACTTCGCCTCCGCCACCGAACGTCATCCGCTACCGTCCGAATATCGACCGCTCACTCCGCCCCTCACCCTACCCGCCCCCTCCCGCCGGGTCAACGACCTTCCCGCGAGGGGTGGCCACATCACTACCGACTAGGCGACTACTCTTCCGTCACGGCGTCGCGTCTGCACCCTTACCGGGGAAGAAAAGCACGACCAACCCGCCGAACGGGATGACGAAGACGAGCAGCAGGCAGACGCCCAACGACAATCCCTTGCCCAATCCGATCCCGAGTGTCCCGATGAACGACAGCACGTAGCCGGCCAGCAGCAGGACGGCCACGGCCATGATTACGCCCGTCGTCGGAGTGATGACACTGGGCAGCAGGAAAGCGACCAATTGACAGGCACACCCGGCGACGAGGATCAAAACGCCCCGCCACCACGCCCGCCAGTCATGTTGAATCAGTCGTGGGGACGTGGCCCGGCCCGCCTCCGCCGCCGATCGCCGCAACTCACCGAGGGTCGGGATGGGGACCGTTTGCCCGCACCCGCACGGGAGGGTCCCGCCGGCCTGCCCCGCCCGCACCGGGATCGTCTTCCCGCACGGACACGTAATGTTGAACATGAGCGACCTTTGCGATGAGCCACGCGGCCCCACGGCCCCACGCGAGACGTTCAGACTTCCGCCCAAGAGTAACCGCCCGATCAGACCGGGTCAACGGGCGGGGAATCGGGAATCCGACGCTCGACGTTTCGCAGACGGGAGGGACTTCAGGAACTGGCGGGGCCGGTCGCGTCTTCGCCCTTGAGGACGGCGAGCAGGCGTTCCGGATCGACCGGTTTGACGAGGTGGGCGTCGAACCCGGCGTTCTTGGTGGCGAGCGTGCTGTTCACGTCCCAGAGGGCGGTGACGGCGATGATCCGCACCAGGTCGGGCAACTCGGCTCTCAACCGGCGACCGAGTTCGACGCCGTCCATGCCCGGCATACTCAGGTCTAACAGGCACACGTCCGGGCGGAACTGCTGCGCGACCCCCAGGGCCGTCGGCCCGTCGTGGCAGACGTGGGTGTCGAACCCCGAGAGTGAGAGTACGTCGGCGGTCGAGACGGCGGCGTCTTGGTTGTCGTCCACGCACAGGACGCGGGTCGGGCGGGTCATCGGGGGTACTCGCGGTGAAGGAAGTGTGGCCGCGAGGATACGAGCAGGTGACGTGCCACCGGGCGGCGGGCGAGATCGGCTCACGGTTCGTTCTACTGCCGCCACAGGTCGCGGAGCGGGTCGGTCTGTTCGTCCGGCCTTCGATCTTCTCGCCCGTTCGTCGCCGCTTGTCGCATCAGTGCGAGGCGGGTCCGGGCCCGCTGGCGGACGGTCTCGACGCGGGATTGTCGTTCGCGGTCGGTCTGGGGTACGGCATCGGTGGTGCGGTTCATGGTGATGGCTCGTGGTGGTGTGCCCGCGGCCCGATCGGGGCGGGCGGTGAATGAACAGAATGCAAACTTGCTGCCAATACAACGGCGTCGGGCAGGGGAGGGCGCTGCTGATCCGCACGAGACGCGACGGCAATCCGTCGTGGCGACCGGGACCGGGGCGGTTTACAATCGCCGATGATTTCCCCCCGGCTTGGAGTTCCCCGTGTCTCGTTTTCTCCCCTGCTTGGCTCCCCTGATCGTCGCGGGGTGTCATAAGAGTGCGCAATCGCTAGTGCAGGATCAACTCGCGGCGATGAAGGACATCACGGCCGCCCTGGACGGCATCGCGGTGCCCGTCCGGGTGCCCCTCAATTCGCCTACGCCACTTTGAACAGTCGGTCCCGGCCCGCTCGCTTGGTGTCGGCGATCCACTGCCGGGGGGTCGTCCGCGAGGTCGCCCCGGACGACGATTCGGTTCCCCTGCCGCGTCTTCTCGTCGGCCGCTTCGGGTTCCGAGTACGCGGTCCCTGACGTCAGGTCCAATTGAGCAACTTCCAGCGCCCGCCGTTCGTTCAAACGTCGGTTAACCGACGGGTCGCCGGGCCGAATCCTACCGGAGGAAGTCGCCGGTGCGGTCGGGGTCGCTGCTCGGCCGAAGGGCGTGGGTACCATCGGGTTGGTACGGCTGAGTGGCGTCGTCGGGCATCGAGCGGCCTCCGCGGGAGTACTATGATGGTAACGGACCGGGGAGTGGGCCGCCAGTGACGAGCCGCCGCTTCCGACGTCGTGAGGAGGATTCCCGGCGACGCTCGGCTACACCCGTCGACATTTTTCCGTTTTTCTTGCACCACTCCGTCCGGGCTTTGCGAAGTACATAACGCGATGTGCAAGTTTGGTGGGGTCGCGGCGGGGCCGGTATCGTGGAGTTGCCACACTCCCACGCTGCCGGAGGCCCCGCCGTGACCCTCAACGACTTTCTACTCCACGTCTTCGTCCTGGTCGATGACCTGTACCGCCAACTCGTTCGCACTCCGCTCCGGTCCCGCGGGCCGCGACGGACGGCCGTGACGGACCCCGAAGTCATCACCGTCGAGGTCGTCGGCGAGTTCCTGGGCCTCGACCACGACAAGGGACTGTTCGCCCACTTCCGCCGGTACCACGCGGCCGAGTTCCCCGCCCTCGCCCGCGTCCACCGCACCAGCTTCGCCCGCCAGGCCGCCAACCTGTACGCCGTGAAGAAGCAGTTCCACGCCCACTTGGCCGAGCGGCTGGCGACCTGGGACCGCGTGTTCATCGTGGACAGCCTGCCCATCCCCGCGGCCGCCTTCGGCCGGGCCAAGTCCTGCCGCCGGTTCACCGGGGCGGCGGCCTTCGGGTACGACCACGCCCGCCGGAACACCATGTAGGGGTTCCGGTTCCACGCCCGCACCACCGCGGCCGGGGCCATCGTCGCCTTCGACCTGGCCCCGGCCAACGTGTCCGACTTGGCCATGGTCGATCCGCTCGACCCGCCGCCCGGGTCGGCCGTCGTGGGCGACCGCAACTACTGGTCGCCGAAGGCCGCGGCCGAACTCGCCGACCGGGGGGTGAAGCTCGTCGCCCCGTTCCGCACGAAGTCGAAGGATCCGGGCCCGAGGCGGTCGCGGCGGATCAGCCGGTTCCGGTGGATCATCGAGACGGCGTTCGGCCAACTGGCCGGACGCTTCCACATCGAGCGGACGTGGGCGCGGGACGTGTGGCACCTGAGCCACCGGGTGATCCGCAAGGTGCTCGGCCACACGATCGCCGTTTGGTTGAACGTCACCGCCGGGCGACCGCCGCTCGACTTCGACGGTCTCGTCACCGGCTAAACTCGCACACCGCGTTAGATAGGTAGGGGGCCGTTCGCGCCCCGTCAGCTCGCCGGCCGCGCCGCGGAGGTCGCTGGAACACTCACCCGGAGGTTCCCGTGCGACCCGACCTCGACCCCGCGTTCCTCACGCCCGACGACCGCCGCCACGAACTCGCCGCCATCCTCGCCCGCGGCCTGATCCGCCTCCGCGACAAGGCCGCCCTCACGCCCGGCCAGACTTCTGCCACGCAGATAGTCCCGGAATCGAGCGATTCTGCCGTTGCGGTCCCGCCCGACACGTGGCTCACTGTCCACACCGGTTAACGGACCGGAGACGAGCCCCCATTCCACACGACCCAGGAGACTCCCCGATGGACCCCAGTCCCACGATCGCGCAACAGCTCGCGGCCCTGCCCCGGCTCACGGTCAAGGACCTCCAGCGGCGGTACGCCGAGGCGTTCGGCGACGAGACGCAGGCACGGAACAAGGCGTGGCTGGTGAAGCGCATCGCCTGGAAGGTCCAGGCCAACGCCCAGGGCGGACTGACCGACCGGGCCCGCGCCCGGGCGGCCGACCTCGCCGCCGGGGCCGAACTCCGCACGACCATCCCGGCGAAGCGAGCGACGACCGCGCCGGTGGCCGCCCCGGCCGAGCCGGACGTGAAGACCCTCCCCTTCCCGGCCGACCGCCGACTGCCCCCGCCGGGGTCCGTCCTCACCCGCGCGTACAAGGGCCAGACCCTCCAGGTCCGGGTGCTGACGCACGGGTTCGAGTACGCCGGCCTCGTCTACCCGTCCCTTTCCGCCGTCGCCAAGGCCGTCACCGGCAGCCACTGCAACGGGTACCTGTTCTTCCGACTCACGAAGGGCGGTGACGCATGACCAAGCGAGCCAAGGCCGCCCCCGACACCCTGCCGGTGGTCCGGTGCGCGATCTACACGCGGAAGTCGAGCGAGGAGGGCCTCGACCAGGAGTTCAACTCCCTCGACGCCCAGCGGGAGGCCGGCGAGGCGTACGTCCGCAGCCAGGCCGGCGAGGGGTGGACGTGCCTCGCCGACCGGTACGACGACGGCGGGTTCACCGGCGGCAACACCGACCGCCCCGGCCTCCGCCGCCTCCTCCACGACATCCAGGCCGGCCGCGTCGACTGCGTCGTCGTGTACAAGGTCGACCGCCTGTCCCGGTCCCTCCTCGACTTCGCCGAGATGATGCGGACGTTCGAGACGTATCGCGTCGGGTTCGTGTCCGTCACCCAGCAGTTCAACACGGCCTCCAGCATGGGCCGGTTGGTGCTGAACGTGCTCCTGTCGTTCGCCCAGTTCGAGCGGGAGATCGTGAGCGAGCGGACGCGGGACAAGATCGCGGCCACCCGGCGGAAGGGGAAGTGGGCCGGCGGGTGGCCCGTCCTCGGGTACGACGTCGATCCCCAAGGGTTCAAGCTCAAGGTCAACGACGCCGAGGCCGACCGCGTCCGCGCCATCTACGCCCTGTACCTCGACCGCGGGTCATTGCTCCCGGTGGTCGAGGAGTTGGCCGCCCGCGGGTGGCGGAACAAGCGGTGGGAGTTGCGGAAGGGCGGGTGGCGGGGCGGCGGCCCCTTCACCCGCACCAGCCTGTACCACCTGCTCACCAACCCGGTGTACGTGGGCAAGGTGCGGTACAAGGACGAGGTCCACGCCGGCGAGCACGCGGCGATCGTCGACCCGGCCATCTGGCAGCGGGTCCAGGCCCACCTCGCCGGCAACGGCCGGGGCGGCGGGTACGCCCGGACCGGCGGCCCCAGGGCGATCCTCCGCGGCGTCCTCCGGTGCACGGCGTGCGACGCCGCCATGTCCCCGACGAGCACGACGAAGGGGGCGAAGAGCTACCGCTACTACACGTGCGCGTCCGCCGCCAAGAAGGGGTGGAAGACGTGCCCGGCCAAGTCCGTCCCGGCGCACCAAATCGAGCAGGTCCTCCTCCGCCAGGTGCGGGCGATCGGCACGGACGCGCGGCTGCGGGCCGAGGTCCTCGCGCAAGCCCGCCGGCAGGACGAGGCCCGAACGGCGGAACTCGCGACGGAGCAGAAGGCCCTGGAGAACGACCTGAAGGGCTGGCACGGGGAACTCCGGCACCTGTCCGGGTTGCTCAAGCCCGGCGACGGGAACGAGCCGGTCATCCGCCGCCTGGCCGAGTTGCAGGAGCGGATCGCGGCCGTCGAGGGGCGGGGCCGGGCCGTCCGCGACCAACTCGCGGCCGTCGGCCGGAACCTGATCGCCGACGACGAGGCGGCGACGGCGTTGTCCGTGTTCGACCCGGTGTGGGAGGCGTTGAACCCGCGGGAGCAGGCGCGGGTAGTCAACCTGCTGGTGGAAACGGTCGGGTACGACGGCGGGCGGGGCAAGGTGACGATCCGGTTCCGGCCGGCCGGCGTGCGGACGCTCGCCCGGGAACTGGCCGACAAACGCGAGGGGATGCGGGCATGAGCGAGGCAAACGTGTTGACCGTGGAGTGCGACGTGCACGTGGACCGGCGGGGCCGAGGAGCGCGGAAGGAGGTGCTGCCGGGCCCGGACCCGCGGCGGGGCCAGCCGGCCGGCCGCGTGCCGCGGGTCGCGCGGTGGATGGCCCTGGCGATCCGGTGCGACGAACTCCTCCGCGACGGCGTGGTCGACCGGTACGCCGACCTCGCGGAACTGGGCCAGGTGAGCCGGCCGCGGGTGACGCAGATCATGAACCTGTTGGGCCTCGCCCCGGACATCCAGGAGGCGGTGCTGTTCTTGCCGCGGACGACGGTCGGCCGCGACCCGATCCTCCTCCGCGAACTCCAGCCGATCGCGGCCACGCTCGACTGGGGGCGGCAGCGGAAGATGTGGCGGGCGTTGAACCGCCACCACGACCGAACGTGACGCGGTCGGAATCTGTTCAAAAATTCACTACCGACATCGTGCCATCGGTCGGCCGTCTTTTAGCATTTCCACCTTCCACACTTCCGACCTTCGAGTACTCCGCCATGGGCCACCAGGAGCCCCCGCCACTGTCCCTGTCAAAGCCGTGGCGAGAGATCGTCCACCTCATCCACCTCGGGGCCGGCCCGGAGCAGGTGGCCAACGCCGTCCTCCGGGCCCTCCGGGCCGGCCTCGGCTTCGCCGGCCGGGACCCGGCCGTCGTCGAGAGCGTTTGGCTCCTCCTCCGCATCCCCGGGGCGGCCCGGGCCGACGACTTCGGCGACGCCCTTCGCGACCTCGGGCTGGGCGTCGGCGACGCCCCCGACCTCTTCGACTTGGCCGCGGCCGTGACCGCCCAGGTCGACGCCCGGACGCCCGGCAACCGCGGCCGGACCGACCTCGGCGAGATGGCCCAGTGCGCCATCGCCGAAGCCCTCACGGCGTACGTCGGCGGGCGGATGGACAACCTGTTCGGCCCGTCGGCGGAGGACACCCGGCACCACCTGGCCCGGGCGGCCACGCCCAAGCACGTCGGCGAGCTGGCCCGCGACTTCTACGCCCGGTTCTTCGAGCGGGCCCTCGGGTACGTCCTCGACCGCACCCTCCCCGACCACGTCGGCCCGAACCGCCGGTTCGCGTCCCTGGCCGACCAGGCGGCGTTCCGGGCGGCCCTGCACGTCCACTGCCACGAGATCGCCCGGGTCGTGGAGCGGTACTCGGCCGAGTGGTTCTCCAAATCCCGGGTCGCCCTCGACGGGCCGATCGACCGGGCCGCGGCGAGCGACTACGCCAGTTACGGGTTCAAGAAGATGCTCGACGCCCTGTCCCGCCAGGCGGAGGCCGCGGCCCATGCCTGACACCACCCTCGTCCACTGCGGCCGGGACGCCCGGCCGGCGGTCGACCACGTGTCGCTCCGGTTGGGGGCCCGCCGCGACGGGACCGACGCCAACCTGTTCCTCGACGTCGAGCGGGTCCACCGGGCGTTCCTGAAACCAATCCCGTCCGTCGACCGGGACCTGATGGAGGTCGCCGCGTACGTGTTCGCCGCCGACCAGGCCGTCCCCCGCGGCGGCCCCGGCCTACCCGCGGACGGCGAGTTGGGCGCGGGGTGGCGGCGGCGGTTCTGCTACCACGTCCCGGTCCGCAACCCGGACGTGTGGCGGTCCGCGGCCGTGACCGACCTGCTGACGTCGACCCTCGGCTTCCTATCCGACGACGAGTACGAGTTCCACTTCCGGCCGCTCGCCTCGGACGCGGACTTCCAAGGGACGGTCCGGTTCGACCGGGCCCCGTACGACGAGCTGATCGACGAGGTCGCCCTGTTCTCCGGCGGCCTGGACTCGCTCGCCGGGGCGGTCGACGCGGCCGTCGTCCGCGGCCGCAAAGTCCTCCTCGTCAACCACCGGACGAACGCCAAGGTGTCCGGCCGGCACCACCAACTGCTGGCCGGCCTGGGGGACCACGCGCGGGCGTGCCGGCCGGTCCACATCCCCGTCTGGCTGAACAAGGAGAAGGAACTCGGCCGGAGTTCACTCCAGCGGACCCGGTCGTTCGTCTACGCCGCGGTCGCCGCGGCCGTGGCGAGACTCGTCGGCCACGACCGCGTTTGGTTCTACGAGAACGGCGTCGTCGGCCTGAACCTGCCGCTGTCCGCCCAGGTCGTCGGCGGCCGGGCGACGCGGACGACCCACCCGCGGGTGTTGAACGGGTTCGCCCGGCTGTTCGGCCTCCTGACCGGCCGCCCGTTCGCCGTCGAGAACCCGTTCGTGTGGGACACCAAGGCGGACGTCGTCCGCCGGATCGCGGCCGCCGGGTGCGGGCCGCTGATCGAATTCTCGTCGAGTTGCGTCGAGACGTGGGGGCGGACGGTCGACCACCCGCACTGCGGCGCGTGCTCGCAGTGCGTCGACCGGCGGTTCGGCGTTCTCGCGGCCGGGCAGGCCGGGCACGACCCCGGCCGCCGGTACGAGGTCGACCTGTTCACCGGCCCCCGCGGCGAGGGCAAGGCCCGGCACACGCTGGCCGGGTACCTGGCCCGGGCGGAGGAGGTTCGACAAGACGGCCCGGCCGGGTTCTTCCGCCGGCACGGCGAGGTCGGCCGGGTTTTGGCAGAACTCCCCGGACGCCCGGCGGAGGTCGCCGCACAGGTTTACGACCTGTACCGGCGACACGCCGGGGAAGTGCGGGCCGTCTTGCAGCAAGGGCTGGCGGCGGCCGTACCGCAAATCGGCGACCGCTCCCTGGACGCCAGCTGCCTCGTACGGCTGGTCGTCGACCCGCAGGCCGTCCCGCCGCCCCCGCCCCCGCCGCCGGCCGGGCCGCGGAACGTGATCGCCCGCCGGGGGCGCGGGTGGTTCGTCCGGTTCGCCGGCGGGGACGGCTTCTTCTACCCGGACGACCTCGGGTTCTGGTACCTGGACCACCTCCTCCGGACGCCCGACGCGCTCGTCCCGGCCCAGGACCTGGACGCGGCCGTGCGGGCCCGGCAGGCGGCCACCCGCCAGCGGGTCCGGACGCTCATCGCGGTGGCCGAGCGGGCGGCCGGGTTCGCCGAGGGGCCGGGGGCGGACGACGCCTTCGACGGCCGGACCCGGGACCAGTTGAAGGCCGACCTCCGGAACATTGCCACGCTCCTGGACACGTACGCCGCCGACGGCCCGGACCGGCTGGAGGTGATCGACGAACTCCGGGCCCGGCGGGCGGCGATCGAGGCGTACCTGCGGAAGGGGACACGGCTCGGCGGGAAGGTCCGGAAGCTGGCCGACCCGGTCCACCGGGTCCGAGACCGGGTCGGGAAGGCGATCCGGCGGGCGGTGGCGGCGATCGGGGACGAGGACAAGCCGTTGGTCGCCCACCTGCAAGAGCCGGTCCTGACCCTGGGCAACAGCATCTCCTACCGGCCGCCGCCGGGGACGACGTGGGCGGCCGTCTGGTCCACGGCGTCGTGAATATTTTCGGCTTGCGACACGCCATGTCGCAGGTGCGACACGCCACGTCTCGCCTTGGGTGCACAAGGCACAGCCCGGCGAGCCAACCAGCCCGCCGCCCTCGGGGCGGCGAACCACGCGGTCGACCAAGCCTTCCTCTCGCCGGGACCCGTCGACTCGCGTTCGCGTCAAAGACGCCGGTCCCACCATGGCAACGTTTGTTTCGAAGGCCGACCTGTCCCCGGCCCGCGGGCGGCTCGTCGAGCTGTTCCAGGAGCTCAACTTCGGCCGCATCCACTTCCTCCACGTCGCCGGCGGCGACCCCATCCTCCTCGACCCGCCGCCGCGGGTCGTCCGCGAGATCAAACTCGGCGGCGACAACGAGTGCCGCCGGGAGCGGGGCCTCGGCCACTTCCTGCTGAAAGCCCAACTCGTCGAACTGTTCGAACTCTTCGACCGGATCGGTGACGGGGTCGTCGAGCTGATCGAAGTTAAAAACGGCCTGCCCTTCCGAATGCTGATCCCCGAGATCATCAGCTGACCCATCGTCCCTTCCTTTTCGCCCTCGACTCGTCGCCGGCCGCGTTGCGGCGGTGGCGGACCCGCCCGGGTCCGCTCGCCCCGAACCGGCCGGGAGGTCTGCTCCCGTGTCCGCACACCCGCTGACCGAATCCGCAATCGCCCGCCGCCTCGTCCGCGACCTGGCCTGCCGCCTCGTTGCCCGGCGCCGCCACCGCGGGTGGGACGCCGACGACATCGCCCAGGAACTGTTCCTGCGGCTGCTGACGGCCCGTCGGGCGTTTGACCCGGCGCGGGGCCGGGTCGAGGCGCTCGTCGCCGTGGTCGTGGAACGCGCCGTCATCGACCTGCTCCGCCGCCAGGCCGCGTCGAAGCGGACCGGGCGGATGCAATCCCTGCACGCCGTGAGCGACGCGGACCGCGGGCACTCGTACAACCCGGTCCCGGCCGTCGACCGCGCCCTCGACGTGGCCGCCGTCCTCGTCCGCCTCCCCGGAGACCTCCGGGCGGTCGCCGAACTCTTGAAGTCCGAATCGTTTACGGCGGCGGCCCGGACGCGGGCCGTGTCGCGGGGCACCCTCCGACGCCAGGTCCGCGACCTCCGCCGGGCGTTCGAGCGGTACAAGGCGCGAGATTCTTGAGAATCGTGCACCACTTCGTCCACGCTTTGCGAACTTTACTCATAGACCCCTCGATCACGCGCCGAGCCGAAGGCAACCGCGTGATGGCACACCGGACGTTCACACGTCCTCAACCATCACGGTGAACCTGTGGCCGATCCCATTCCGCCCCTGACCCCGATCGACTTCGACGCCCCGCCCGCCGACACTTCGCCGGCCGCCGAGGCCCCTCAGATCGCCGCCGGGTGCCGGGCGCTCATCGCCCCGGACCAGGTCGTCGAGCTCCGGGCCCTGGACGTGCCGAGCGGCCGGGACTGGACGTGCACGTGCACCGGGTACTTCGCCGCCGACCGCCTCGACGACCTCGCCCGGGCGGCCGTCGGGTACCGGGCGGCCAAGGGCGTGTACTGGACGCTCAACCCCGTCCGCCCGGACCTCCTCGCCCGGCGGGCCAACCGGGCCGCCCGCGCGGCCCGGGGCGACGCGGCGGCGGACGCCGACGTCGTGTCCCGGCGGTGGGTGCTCGTCGACCTGGACCCGCGGCGGCCGGCCAACATCTCGGCCACCACCGCCGAGAAGGGGCACGCCGCCGACCTGGCGCTCCGAATCCGGGACGATCTCCACGCCCGGGGCTGGCCGGAACCCGTCGTGGTCGACAGCGGGAACGGGTATCACCTCCTGTACCGCGTGGACCTGCCGGCCGACGACGGCGGACTGGTTCGGCGGGTGCTGACCGCCCTCGCCGCCCGGTTCGACACGGCGCACGTGCACGTCGACCGGGCAGTGCACAACCCGGCGAGGATTTGCAAGGTGCCGGGGACGTGGGCCCGGAAGGGGGACGACACCCCCGACCGGCCGCACCGCCGCAGCCGCCTCCTGCACGTCCCGGACGACCTGGGCGTCGTCGACCCGGCGATGCTCGACGCCGTCGCCGGTCCAGCGCCGCCGCCGTCCGCGTCGTCGCCGCCCCGGGCGTCGGCCCCGCGATCCGCGGGCCCGGGCGGGTGGGACCGGCGGCTGAACGTCGCCGGGTGGCTGACCGACGCCGGCGTCGCGTTCCGGGTGAAGGCCGAGCCGGACGCCCACGGCCGGACCGTGTACGTGCTCGCCCGGTGCCCGTTCGACCCCGCCCACGCCGACCCGGACGCCTGCGTCATGCAGGCCGAGGACGGGCGGTTGGCGGCCCGGTGCTTCCACAACTCGTGCGCCGGGCACGGGTGGCAGGCGTTCAAGGCGGCCATCGGCCCGCCCCGCCGCCGGCACTACGAAGTGCAGGGCTTACCGCCGTCGGCCGACGGCCCGACTCGGCGTGGACCTGCGGGACCGATCCCCAGCGCCCCGCCGGCGGGCGGACCGACGCACGACGATTCCGCGGGCGACGACGGCCCGCCGGACGACCCGCCCGACGACCCGGACGGCGGCGGGCCGGCTCGCCTTCCGGCGATCATCGTCAACGACCGACAACTGCCCGACGTCACGTGCGACGCCTTGGCCGCCCTCGCCGCGGTCAACGACCCGCCCGTGATCTTCCAGGCCGGCGGCGTGCTCACCCGCGTCCGGGCCGGGGACGACGACGACCCGTGGCGGCTCGAGCCCCTGACCGACAGTGCGCTCAAGGGCGTCATGGCCCGCACCGCCCGGTGGTACGAGGCCCGGGCCGCCGGCCAAGGCGTCGAGCACGTCGACGCCTCCCCGCCCATGGAGGTCGTCAAGGACGTCGCCACCCTGCCGCACTGGGCCGTGCCCAAGTTGCGGGCCGTCGTCGAGGCCCCCGTGTTCCTGCCCGACGGCACCCTCGCCCTCGCCCCCGGGTACCACCCGGCCGGCCAGCTGTGGTACGCCCCGGCCGGCGGCCTCGCCATCCCGCCCGTCCCCGTCCACCCGACTACCGCCGACATCGCCGCCGCCCGCGCGTTGATCCTCGACGACCTCCTCGGCGACTTCCCGTTCGCCGACGCGGCCGGCCGGGCCCACGCCGTGGCCGTGCTCGTGGTGGCCTTCGCCCGCCACCTGATCGCCGGCCCGACGCCGCTCCACCTGGTCGACGCCCCGACCGAGGGCACCGGCAAGACGCTCTTGGTGAAGGTCCTGTTGTGGGTCGTCCTCGGCCGCGACGCCCCCGCCATCCCGGAGGCCGAGAACGACGCCGAGTGGCGGAAGCGGATCACGGCGGCGCTCGTCGAGGGGCGGTCGTGCCTGGTGCTCGACAACCTGAACCAGGCCGTCGAGTCCGGCAGCCTGGCGTCCGCCCTGACCACCGAGACGTGGTCCGACCGGCTGCTCGGGGTGTCGAAGTTGGTGCAGGTGCGGAACAGGGCCGTGTGGGTCGGCACCGGCAACAACGTGTCCCTGTCGCGGGAGCTCGTCCGCCGCACCCTGTGGTGCCGGCTGGACGCCGGGGTGGAGCGGCCGGCCGAGCGGGCCGGGTTCCGCCACCCGCGGCTCTTGGCGTGGGTGCAGGCGAACCGCGGCCGGCTCGTCGCCGCCGTCCTCACGCTGGTCCGGGCCTGGCTGAACCGCGGGCGGCCGCCCGGGTCGCAGGTGATGGGCATGTACGAGTCGTGGGCGGAGGTCGTCGGCGGCGTCCTGGACGTGGCCGGCGTCCCCGGCCTACTCGCCAACCGCGACACGTTCCGGGACGCCCAGCAACCGGCCGACGACTGGCCGGCCTTCCTGCACGCCTGGTGGGCCGCCCACCAGGGCAAAGCCGTCGGGGTGGCCGCCCTGTTCGACCTGGCCGTCCGCGGCAAGCACCTCGACGGGGTACTCGGGGACGGGTCGGTGCAGAGCCAGCGGTGCCGGCTGGGCCGGGCCGTCACGAAAATGGTGGACCGGGTGCAAGGCGAGTACCGGGTCCGCCTCGGCGACCCGGACAACTGCCGCCGCCAGCAGTACCGCCTCCAGTGCTCCGACCGGGCGGCGGCGTACCAGGAGGTGGTCGAGACGATCGGCCGCTAAGCCGGCCCGCAACACCCGGCCCGCAACACCCGGCCAGGCCGTCGGATTTGGGCCCCGTCGCGTACCACGCGCGGCGACGGTGGCCGATTTCGGGGCATCGGTTCGCCCCTCGGACCCGTCACGTCTTCGTTCGTCATTCCGCCTCCCGCACGTCGAGCAGGTTTGGGCAGGCTTCTGCAGGTTTCTTCCGTGAAACCTGCACGAAGCAACTCCATAGCCAACAATATCTTGCGCTCACTTCCGCAGGTTTCGCAGGTTTCTACCCGGTCCGACCTCTCGCGCGCGTGCGTGTGCGAGCCCGTGTGTGTAAGGACTTGGCCAAAACCTGCGAAACCTGCGTTTTTCGCTGCAACTGCCTGTCGGGGTACAGATTACGGCGGGCAGGCTTCTCCCCCGAAACCTGCAGAAGCCTGCGAAACCTGCCCGCGAAGGTCACGTCCGGATCGCGGCCCTCGCGGCACGACCGCCGTACGATAACCCCCTCCCGAAAGCCGCGAGGGTTTGACCGTGCTCCCGTGCCTGCTCGTGATCGCCGCCGCCGGCCTCCCCGCCCCGATCGACGTCGGCGGCCGAAAGCAGTTGTTCGTCGACGACAAGTTCCTCGCCGCCCGCCACCGGGTCGACCTGCGGGTCAACCCGCCCCAGAAGCTCGGCCCCCTCAAGGACGCGGACGGCAAGCCCTTCCGGGGTCACGTCGCCCGCGTCATCGACGACGGCGGCACGGCCCGGCTGTACCTCGGCCACAAGAACGCGGAGGTGCTCGAGAGCGCCGACGGGCGGACCTTCCGCCGGACCGGCCGGACGCTCGCCGGCGGCCTGTTCCCCACGCCCTTCCTCGACCCCCACGACCCGGACCCGGCCCGCCGGTACAAGCTGTTCCACCTCGAGTTCGGCGACCCGTTCGACCCGGCCAAGCACGGTGTGTACGCCAGCACGTCGGCCGACGGCGTCACGTTCACCAAGGCCGGCCGGGTGCTGCCGTACTTCCCGGACAACCCGACGATCGCCCACTGGGACGGGCGGCTCAACAAGTACGTGGTGTACACCCGGGCGTTCGACTACGGGTCGGAGAACCAGCGGCGGGTCGGCCGGATCGAGACCGACGACCTGTTGAAGCCTTGGCCGTACGCCCGGGCCGACGACCGCCGCCCGTTCCCGTCGATCGCGACCCTGCCGGTCGTGTACTCGGCCGACCGGGAGGACGACCCGCACTCGGACGTGTACTACAGCGCGGCCGGGCCGTACCCGTGGGCGGACGGCGTGTACCTCATGTTCCCGGCCCACTTCCGCCACTTCTCCCCGAACCGGCACGCCTTCGTCGTCCCGCCCGCCCCCGGCCGGTGGGAGGACTTCGGCCCGCTGGAGGTGCAACTGGCGGTCAGCCGGGACGGCGTCGCGTGGACGCGGCCGGAGCGGACGGCGTACATCCCGCCCGGCCTGGCCGACGAGTGGGACCGGTGGTACGCGGTGGCCGCCCCCGGGTTCGTGCGGCGGGGGAATTACGTGTACCAGTACTACTACTCGTCCGGCCGGCTGCACGACTCGGCCGTCCTCCGGCCGGAGTACGCCAAGGCCGCCGGGGTGGAGGGCGGGGTGGGGGTGGTGCGGCAGCGGTTGGACGGGTACGTGTCGGCCGACGCCGACCACACGGGCGGGTGGCTGACGACCCCGCCGGTCGTGTTCGCCGGCACTCGCATGCGGCTGAACGTCGACACCGGGTCGGCGGGCGCCCTGTTCGTCGAACTTCAAGACGCGGGCGGGACACCGATCCCCGGGTTCGCGCTGGCCGACTGCGAGGAGGTCGGCGGCAACTTCGTGGACCAGTGCGTGTACTGGAAGGGGACGGCGGACGTGTCGGCCCTGGCGGGGAAGCCGGTTCGGATCCACGTCCGGATGAAGCGGGCGAAGTTGTTCGCCTTTCAGTTCACGAAGGGCTAACAGCCCGATACGCACGGGTCCTTCCTGCGCGCTTTCACGTTCCACCCCACGGGGAAAGGTCCAACTGTTAGACAGACTTTCTTTCTTCGCCCCTCCGCCCCCAACCGCCGACGTCGACGAAGGTTGTGCGGTTCGCGGGCATGGGGTATAATCCTTTCAGCAGCTCACGCTGTCGCCCGTGTGGGAGGGCGACGAGCGGGGGCCGGCGGGCAAAGCTCCGGCACAACGGCCGGGCCGAATGAACACCCTTGTTCCTTCGAGGCCCGGCCATGCTCGTCCAGATGCGCGACATCTCGTCGATCACCCCCTACGCCGACAACCCCCGGGTCAACGACGCCGCCGTCGACGCCGTCGCCGAGTCCATCGCCACCTTCGGGTGGCAGCAGCCGCTCGTTTTGGACGCCCACGGCGTGATCGTCGTCGGCCACACCCGCTATAAGGCCGCCCTCAAACTCGGCCTGACCGTCGTCCCCGTGCACGTCGCCACCGACCTCACCCCGGCCCAGGCCAAGGCGTACCGCCTGGCCGACAACCGCACCGCCGCCATCGCCACGTGGGACGACGGCAAGCTCGTCGCCGAACTCCTCGCCCTCCAGGGGACCGACGTCGACCTCGCGTCCATCGGCTTCACGGCCGACGAACTGGCCGACCTGCTGAAAGCCGACGAGCCCGCACATCCCGGCGACCCGGACGCCGTCCCCGATCCGCCGGCCGAACCCGTCACCCGCCCGGGCGACGTGTGGCTCCTCGGCCGCCACCGCCTCCTCTGCGGCGACGCCACCAACCCCGCTGACCTCGCGACGGTCCTCGACGGCGCCCCGGCCGACCTGCTCCTCACCGACCCGCCGTACAACGTCGCCTACGAGGGCAAGACGGCCGACAAGCTCACCCTCGCCAACGACGCCATGGCCGGCGGCGACTACCGCCGGTTCCTCGCCCGCGCCCTGGCCGCCGCCAACGGCGTCCTCCGCCCGGGGGCGGCGTTCTACCTGTGGCACGCCGACTTCGAGGGGCTCACGGTGAGAACCGCCTGCGCCGACGCCGGCCTCCGCGTCCGCCAGTGCCTCGTCTGGGTCAAGTCGGCGTTCGCCCTCGGCCGGTTCGACTACCACTGGAAGCACGAGCCGTGCCTGTACGGGTGGGCCGACGGCGCGGCGCACACGTGGCTCTCCGACCGGACCCAGACGACCGTCCTCGAATTCGACCGCCCCGCCAAGAACGACGTCCACCCGACCATGAAGCCCGTCGACCTGTTCGCCTATCTCGTCGGCAACTCGTGCCCGGCCGCCGGGGTCGTCCTCGACCCGTTCGCCGGGTCGGGGACCACCCTCGTGGCCGCGGAACACACGGGACGAACGGCCGCCCTCGTCGAACTCGACCCGCGGTACTGTGACGTCGTGGTCCGCCGGTACGAGGACTTGACCGGCCAGACCGCCGAGCGGGTCCCGGCCGCGGACGCCGTTCTCGCAACGGCGTGAACCCCTGATCCCCGAAACACCGACCAAAACCCACCACAACCGACTACTCCGCCCCCCAGGAGGCCACCCGTGGCCAACGTCACCACCCGCCGCACGGCCGACGACCACCTGATCCTCGCCCTCGCCTGCGGGGCCACCCAAGAAGCCGCCGCGACCAAGGCCGGCCTCGGCGTCACCACCGTCCGCCGCCGCCTCCAGGACCCCGACTTCGTCCGCCGCCTCCGGGCCGTCCAGGCCGACATCGTCGCCCGCACGGCCGCCGCCCTCACGGCCGCCGCCACCGAGTCCGTCCGGACGCTGTTGGACCTGCAGAAGCCGGGCACCCCGCCGGCCACCCGACTCGGGGCCGCCCGGGCCGTCCTCGAACTCGGCCTGAAGGTCCGCGAGGTCGTCGAACTCGAGGCCCGGATCGCCGTCCTTGAGGCCCACGTCGACGGCGACGGCCGATAGCCGGAGGGCGGCGGCATGATGCGGTTCCACCGGCGGGTCGAGCGATTGGCGAAGCGGGTGCGGGCGGGGAATCGAGACGCCGGCCCCTGCACGATCTTCCTCGTCGAGGCGACGGCCGACCGGCCGGTCGGCGTGCGGGTCGTGTGGGGCGGGATCGCCCGCGAGGTCACCTACGACCCGGCCCACGGCCCGCCGCCGTTGCCCCCGGGCGGGCCGCACAAACTCATCCTCGGCCCCGCGTTCGACGTGTGAAACCCGCCTTTGACGTGTGAAAGTGGTCCCGGATGTCGGCGCGGCTGCGGCGGGTGAAGCGGATCGAGGCGGCGGTCCGGCGGGAGAACCCGCCCCCGGCGTGGCCGGGCGTCGTGTTCGTCCTCGAGGCCACCCCCGACCGCCCGCCGGGCCGGTGGGTCCGCCCGGACGGGGCGACCGAGGTCCTCGTCTACGACCCGGCCGGGCCCAAGCCCGACGTCCGATTCCCCCGCAACCCCCTCGTCCTCGGCGGAGAGATCGACCCGTTCGCCCGCGACCTCGGCTGGAAGGGAGAACTGCGGTTCGTCCCGGGGTGACGGCTCACGCTCTACGACGACCGACGTCCGGTCGCGGTGGGCGGCCCGCTCAGCGCCCGTGTGGAGTAGGACGCGGAACTCGTCCGCGACCGGGACGGAGAGATCATTGTCTGGAAGTCGCTGCCTGGCTCGGACGTCGACACTGCGGGGTCAGTCCACGTCCGCGATTCGGTGGACGACCGCACGGAGGTCCGCGTGGCCGTAAAGTACGACCCGCCGGCCGTGACCGCGTGGTTCGACGGCTCCTTGGACTCGCAAATCCGAGGCAAGTTAGAACGGTTTCAGCAAATCCTTGAGGCGAGCGACCGCGTGCGAGCGAAGTGATGGCCCCTGCGAGGCAAGTCCCAGCCGCCGGATCGCCACGGGAGATTCCTCATCCGTCCGCCATCGCGCAGCGATTCGGCAATCCGGCCGAGTTCTGCCTCCGCCACCTCGATCGCGGGCCACGCCGGCAACAACTTGAGAAAACGCCGTCATGGCCCCTTTCCGGGGCCATGACGGCGTCCACGGTCGACACCGTCGTATCGCTGTGAACGGCTGGCGGCCGAGCGGTTAGTTCCCGGGGCGGCCCGTAGCGGTCCCTCCCCGCGGTTCGGCTGACACGCCATTCGCCGCCGAGGGCGGGACCGGCCGCGTGTCGAACGGGAGCGGGTGGGGGATGTGCCACATGGGGTTGCCGAGGATGCGGACGTCCGACGACTCGACGTGGACGACGTCACCGGTGGCGTCCAACCGGACGACCCAGATGGTGTTGATTGAGGGGCCGTAGTCGATCAAAAAGTACGCAAGGCCGCCGCCGAGCGGCGTTTCGACCCAGATCTCGGGGTTAATGCGGTGGATGGCCGTCATGTGTGCTCGGGTCGGGTGTTTACAGGTGCGGTTCGAGAATGATCAGCCCGCCGCGGGTCCCTCACCGCGGCCGTTGGGCTCGCGGGTCGTGTGGATGCCCGCCCAGTGCCCCGCCCGGCCAGGTACACCGCGCTCAGGCAAACGAGGTCCACGTCGGGCCGGCGGAGCAGGGCGTCCGCCCCGTCCGGGTCGGTGGCCCGGTCGAACGCCGCCCGGGCGTCCGGCGGCAGGTGCGGGTACGCGAACGCCCGGAGGAACGCGAAGTGGCGGCCGACGAACGCCGCCGTTCGCCCGTCGAACGGGGCGGCCCGGTCGAACGGGTACGTCCGGCGGTGGACGGGCCCCAGGCCCGCAGTCCGGAGGACGGCCCGGAGTCGGCGGGCGGGCGACGCCCCCTCCCCGTCCCCGTACCTCGCGGCGGCGGCCGCGCGGACGGCGGCCGGCAGCGAGACCTCGACCGCCGACGGCCACGGCAGGACGACGTGGTGGAACTCGTCGACTTCGAGGACGGCCACCACCCCGCCCGGCCGGACCACCCGGGCCATCTCGCCGACCGCCCGGGCGGGGTCGAGGCTGACCAGACTCTCGGCGGACCACGCCACATCGAACGCGGCGTCGGGGAACGGGAGGCGGTACGCGTCGGCCGCCCGCACGGTCGCGTTTCCCGCCCCGCGCAAGGCGCGGCGGGCCCGGCCCAAGGCCGTGCCGTCCGCGTCGACGGCCGTCACGTGCCCCCGCGCGCCGGCCCGCGCGGCCAACCGGCGGGCGTAGAACCCGTCCCCGCACGGGACGTCGAGGACGGTCCCACCGGCCACACCGGGTAAAGCGTCGACGATGGCGAACAGGTCGTCCCGGAACGCGGCGTGGAATGCCGCCTGGCAGGCGCCGGAAGTGTTGGCGGTATCGGAGTCGGACACGGGTTGTCCTTGGAGGGTCTGGTCCCGGCCTCGGGTGGGGCCGGCCTCGCGCCTCCAGCGCCGTGCCCATTGACCGACGCGGGGGACGGGCATTACACGCCTCCCGTCGGCACGAACCCTTCCGCGAATGCGGGGGCGAGCAAGGACGGGAAGGCGGTCGGGTCGCCCGGGTTGTCTGCGAATACCGGGGTGCCGGCCGCACCGGTGAAGGCGACCGGCACCCCGGCCGGGCCGAACGCCAAGCCGGACGGGTCGATGATTGGGGCCGTAGTGCTGAGGCCCGGACTGACGACGGTCGTACCGTTCACGCCGCTGGCGGTCGTAGTATTTATCCCGCCGGTGGTTACGACGGGGGTGCCAGACGACGTTGCCCCGAAACTGCCGGTGGTGAAATTTCCCGCGCTCGCGCCGATGCTCGCGAGGCCGCCGCTTCCCGCCCCCGTGGACGCCGCGCCGAGACCGGCCCCGATTCCCGTACTCGCGGTGCCGATTCCCGTCCCGAGCCCGGTGCTCGCTGCCCCGGTGCTCGACGGGCCGGCCGCCGCGGACGCCCCGAACCCGCTGATACCCCCACTCAGCTGCACGGCCGGGGTGGCACTCGCGCTCACCGTGGTCGTGCCTACGGCGGTCCCGGTCACGGCCCCGCCGGCCCCCAGGGTCGACCCGGTGCCGGCCACAGGCGTGGTCGGTAGGGCCGGCGTTTGCCCGACGCCGGCCGCGGTGTTGAGGGCCGTCGATCGCTCCGAGAAGTCGGCCGCGAGGGCGTCGACGCGGGGGGTGGCGAGCGACCCGCCGGACGAATCGACGGCGACGTTCACGCCGCCGAGGAAGTCGGGGCGGAAGGCGAAGAAGTCGCTCAGTTCCGCCCCGTCACTCCGGTACACTTGGATCCGGGGGCCGCCGCCCGGCCCGGCCGCGACGAGCAGTTCGTCACCGTCACCGACGTTCCCGTCGAGTTCCCCGGCCGCCACGCGGACGCCGCCCGTGAATGTCGGCTCGTAGGCGAAGAAGTCGCCGAGCGGGCCCGCGATCGGGACCGCGTTGCCGGCGCCGTCGAGGTCGAACGCCCGCACCCGCGGCCCGCCCCCGGCGTCCGCCCCCACGATGACCTCCTGTCGCCCGTCGCCCCCGCCAATGTTTCCCACGGCCACGCGGACCCCGCCTGTGAACGCGGCCTCGAATGCGAAGAAGTTCGCGATCTGCATCGTCCGGCCTGTCGCGATGTCGACGCGATAGACCTTGACGTGCGGCCCGCCGCCCGGGCCGGCCGCGGTGACGAGTTCGACCGTGTTCGGGTCCCCGTCGAGCTCCCCGACCGACGCCCGCACCCCGCCAGCGAACCCCGCGTCGAACGGCTGCACTTGCGCGAGTACCGTCCCGTCCGGTCTCGCCAATTGGGCGAGCGGCAGGCCGCCCGCCGCCGCCCCGAGGGCGACGAAACTACTGGCGGGGTTGTTCCGCCATTCCAGGGAATCGAGACAAAGGTGGCGCACCCGGCGGGAGGAGACTGACATGACAGGACGTCCTGGTTGATGATTTGAAGGGCGGGTTGGATCGTGTTGCAAAGTTCGCGCCGCCCATCGAGGTTGGCGAGCCCGCCAAAACAATCGGCGCGGCATTCCTTGCCCTTGGCGAACGCTTTCTTGCCGGGCCTCGGTTCTTATCCCGCCCAACACCGGGAAGCCCTTCCCTTTTTCGGGCCTCTTCTTGGCGGTTGCCGGGCGAATCCTTTGTGCAGTGATTCGGGAATCGAGGCGTCAAACGTGAGGTCGGTGTCTTATCCGTCCTTCTTGGGCTTGGCCTTCTTGTACCGTTCGAGTAGCCGCTCGCCCTTGTCGGCCAGTTTCTTCGCTGAGGCCGCTGTCTTCGGCACCGGCTAGCCCCAGGCGTGCGCTTGCAACGCCAGGCGCGTAGGCCGACCGTCCTCGTCGACGAGCGGGCTGCGGAGGGTGGCGTAGTGCCGCCGCAGGAACGAGCCCTTCCGCCGCATCTTCTCGGGCGTATCGGCCGGCCCCTTCACGCCCGGCTTGAGACGCGAACCGTCCTTCTGGCGGAACGCGTCTCAAGCCGGCGACGGTGAGGCCGCCCTTCGGGTCTTTCGTCGGCTTCTGTCGCTTCGCGATGGCCGTCATGCTTCGTCCTCCCTTGAACCGCGGACGAGTTTGCAAAGGCCGTGCCGGGTACCGGAACCGCCGGACGGTTACCTCAGAGTTAAGTCAACGAGCGGCGTCGGACGAAGGGACCGACCTGGGAGACCGCGTCGTGTTCGCCCCGCAGAACGTCCTCCACGACCCGCCGTTCTCGCGGTTGGTCATCGCCACCTGCCGGAACCCGCTCATCTCCCTGGAGCCGGACGTGCAGAAGCGAGTGCCGCACCTGTTGCACTTCGGCTTGCGGGAGGGCGGGGCCCTGCCCCTCGGGTCGTCCGGGACGCTCGGCGGGACCGAAGGGCTCCTCAAGACGGTCGACAACAAGGTCCGCAGCTTCCGCCGGGTCGGGCGGCCCCGGCACGGGGCGATCGACTTCCCCCTGCCGCACCCGGTCGCCGTTGAGTACCGAGCGACCCGGCGAACGCTCCTGGACGCCAACACTCCGTTGGCGGTGACGGTCAACCGGAACGGGCACGCCGTGTACTACCACGGGGACGTCGGACCGTACCTGCGGCTGATCGGGGAGCCGACTCGCGAGAACCTGCTCCTGGCCCGAGGGGGCTCCAAGGAGCCCCCTCGGGCCGTCCTCGAAAGGGGCGGCCGAGGACGGGTGACGGTTTCAAACAGGAGGATGGACCGGGAGTCGGGCCCCCGGCACCGGGTGGCGTCACCGCTTCGCCGGTCGCCGACGAGGCCGGCCGGCGACGGCCCGACATGGCACTTTGTGGGCAGCTTCGCCGACCACAGTGAAGTGCCCCTTCCGGGGGCCGATGGCTCGCCGGACGCCGGCGTCTGTGAAACTCCCGACGACGCCTTCCCTGATCTCGTTTACAACTCCTGTTACATGGCCCCCGCCGTCAAGCGTTCGTCACGGCGGAACGCCGAACGGACTCCCACCCGCGAAAGACCGGTGCGCCGATGCCGGACAAATGCCCCATCCTGTTGGCCGACGACCACGCGGTCGTCGGCGAGGCGTGCGACGGGGCGGCGGCGGTCGTCCAGGCCGTCGCGTTGGACCCCGACCTGGTCATCCTGGACGTGTCGATGCCCGGGGTGAACGGGGTGGCCGCCGCCGAGCAACTCCGGCGGGAGAAGCCGGCGCGGAAGATCGTGGCCCTGAGCGTCCACGAGGACAAGGGGTAGCTGCGGATGTTGCTGGCCGCCGGGCGGCGGGGTACGTGCTAAAGCGGTCGGCGGCCGAGGAACTGATCCGGGCCGTGCGGGCGGTGTTGGCCGGGCAGACGTACCTCGACCCGGCTCCGGCCGACGGGCGGCGGGACGAACTGACCGCCCAGAACAACGGGCCCGCGACCGGCGACCTGAGCCAGTGGGAGGAGGAGACGCTGAAGCTCATCGCCGAGGGGTTCAGCAACAAGGAGATCGCCACCCTGCTGAACCTGAGCGTGAAGACGGTGGAGACTTACAAGACGCGATCCCTGGAGAAGCTCAGCCTGCGGACGCGGGTCGAGGTCGTCCGGTACGCCCTCCGCCGCGGGTGGTCCAAGGAGGCCGTGTGATCGCCGACAAAATGACCCCGGCCCGCCTCGATCGAGGCGGGCCGGGGTCCGCCAAGCGTTGGCGCGATCAGCCGGCGCACGAGGCGGCGTCACTCTTCCAGTTACTTTCCGTCTCGACCGAGTTCTTCGTCAGGTGGACGTGGTTCTGGTGCACCCGGCCGACCCACGCGGTGGGGACGAAGTGGTGCTGGCCGTCCGGGCTGTCGTTGCGGGTCAGCTTGATGGCGTTCCCCTCGACGTGGTCGACGACGCCGACCTTCTTGCCGCACGAGGCGTACACGTCCATCCGCTCGTGTATCCCGGCCACGCCCGCACTTTCGCCCTTCGCGGAGCAGCCGTGGCCGGCCTTCTCCTTGACGAACGCGGCAGCCTCCGACGCCCCCTCGGCGATCTTATGGCCCACAGTTTTGGCCGCGTCGGTCACAACTTCGGCGGCCCCTGCCACGGTGTTCTTGATACTCGACATGGCAACACTCCTGAGGTTAGAACTAACTCACCGCTCGAACGGGAAACGGTGTTTAAGGTTGTCTCCGCAATCCCCGTGCCCGCCGGGGCGGAACTCTCGCCGCGCAGATCCCTGCCGATTTGGTGGGGGACTGGTGCCGATCGAACGGCGTCTTTCCCGGCGGCTGGATCGCGCGACTAGGTGAGCGGCACGCGAGATGCTCTTAGTGACCGCCCACCTTCGATGAACCCCGTGAAGGATCCACCGATGCGCCGCTTGCACTTGTTGACCCCATTCCTGCTCGCCGGGTGCGACCAGGCACCCCCGAACAAGACCACCACCACAACCACGACGACCCACACGGAGCCGGATAAAAAAACCGACGTCCACGTCCGCACGCCGCGGGTGAACGTGGACGTGGATCAGAAAGGGATGCGCAAGGGGGTGGACGTGGACGTGGACGTGAAGCGGTCGGACCGTTGACGCTGCCGTCCCAGCCCGAGGTCAGGACCGGGACGACTTCGCCCCGCCGGTGAGGGCCGCCACTAGGGCACCCGCCCCAACCGCGAGGGCAGCCGTGAGGACGGGGTGCAGGGCGGCCGCGGTGTACAGGCTGGAGTCGAACACCGGCCCCGAGTACTCGCCCCGCTCCTTCAACTCCGGCTCGCTCGTCGCGGTCAGCGTGCCGGCCGGGTGGCGGGGCGGTTGGCCCTTCTTCATGCTCCCCGACAGCGTCGCGGCCATGACGTGGTCGGTCAGCCGCGGCGCGTGCGCCCCCATCATGGCGATGGCCTTCCCACCGCCGCCGACCGTCACGTCCCGCTCGGGGTGCTCGGCACAATGAAGGATCGTCCGCGCGACGAGGCCGGGCGTGTACAGCGGCGGGGGCAGGGTCGGCTCCTCGTCCATGTAGTTCCGTGCCCGCTGCGGGAACGGGGTGTCGATGCTGCTCGGCTTCACGAGCGTCACCACGGCCGGCACGCCCTCTTCTTCCAGTTCCATCCGCAGTGCGTCGGTGAAGCCCTTGACGGCGTGCTTCGACGCGCAGTACATGCCCTGCACCGGGATGGCCCGGTCGGACAGCACCGACCCCACGTTGACCAGCACGCCGGCGGCCGGCCCGGTTCGCGTGCGAAAGTGTCGGGCCGCTTCCAGCGACCCGTACACCACGCCCCAGAAGTTGGTTTCGAACAGGCGGCGGTGGTCGTCGGTCGAGACGTCCTTCATCGGCCCGTAAATCGACCCGCCCGCGTTGTTCACCCACGTGTCGACCGCCCCGAACGCCTCGACGGCCTGGCGGCCGAGGTCGCGGACCTCGCCTTCGACCCCGACGTCCGTCCGCACGGCCACGGCCCGACCGCCGTGCGATTCGATCTCCTGGGCCAGCTGGCGGAGGGCCGAATCATTGCGGGCGGCGAGGACCAGCTTCGCCCCGCGGCGGGCGGCCGCCCGCGCGGTGGCCAGGCCGATGCCGGAGGTGGCCCCGGTCAGCACGATCACCTGCTCACTGAGGGGCTTGAGAGTATGAGACATGGGAGAGACCTCGTCTGGTCGCGGATAAAAGAAGGGCACTTCCTCGCAGGTGCAAGATCGGGACCGTCATTCACGGTGACGAATACCTGGCTGGCCGCGCCAAACTCCTTCGCACACTTCGCCCGTCGGGAACTTCCGAGAAACCGTCCGAAGCATTCCACACGTTCCAAATAGGTACGGCGGTTGCACAGGATTCGCCACCGAATTGACCCCTCAACCCTCTGACAGGTCCAAGCATGGCCGCGTCTCAGAAGCCGACCCAAACAGCCACCTCTCCGACTCTGATCGACGCCGGAAAGCCCGGCACCGGCGGCGAGACGCACCAGACGGCCGGCGGCAAGAGTCCCCCGCTGACCACTCAGCAAGGCGTGCCCGTCGCCGACGATCAGAACACCCTCCGGGCCGGCCCCCGCGGGCCGGCCCTGTTGGAAGACTTCCACTTCCGGGAAAAGATCTTCCACTTCGACCACGAGCGCATTCCGGAGCGGGTCGTCCACGCCCGCGGGTTCGGCGCGCACGGGTACTTCGAGAACTACAAGCCGCTCGCGGACCTCACGCGGGCGGACCTGTTCCAGCGGGCCGGCGAGCAGACGCCGGTGTTCGTGCGGTTCTCCACCGTGGCCGGCAACAAGGGCTCGGCCGACCTCGCCCGGGACGTCCGCGGGTTCGCCACCAAGTTCTACACGAAGGAGGGCAACTGGGACTTGGTGGGCAACAACATGCCCGTCTTCTTCATCCAGGACCCGATGAAGTTCCCGGACATGGTCCACGCCTTCAAGGACGAGCCGGACCGGGGCTTCCCGCAGGCGGCCACGGCCCACGACAACGCCTGGGACTTCATCTCGCTCACGCCCGAGGCCATGCACATGGTCATGTGGGTCATGTCCGACCGGGCCATCCCGCGGGCGTTCCGGTTCATGGAGGGGTTCGGCGTCCACACCTTCCGCCTCGTCACCGCGCAGGGCAAATCGACCTACGTGAAGTTCCACTGGAAGCCGAAGCTCGGCCTGCAATCGGTGGTGTGGAACGAGGCGGTGAAGATCAACGGGGCCGACCCCGACTTCCACCGCCGCGACCTGTGGGACGCCATCCAGACGGGCGACTTCCCCGAGTGGGAACTCGGCCTCCAACTGTTCGACGACGCCTTCGCCGACCAGTTCGAGTTCGACGTCCTCGACCCGACGAAGATGATCCCGGAAGAGCAGGTGCCCGTCCAAATCGTGGGCAAACTCGTACTCAACCGCACGGTGGACAATTTCTTCGCCGAGACGGAGCAGGTGGCGTTCTGCACGCAGAACGTGGTGCCGGGGGTCGACTTCACGAACGACCCGCTGTTGCAGGGGCGGAACTTCTCGTACCTCGACACGCAACTGAAGCGGCTCGGCGGCCCGAACTTCACGCACATCCCGATCAACGCGCCGAAGTGCCCGGTGATGAACTTCCAGCAGGACGGGCACATGGCCGTGCGGACCCCGAAGGGCCGCGTGAACTACGAGCCGAACTCGTGGGCCGACGCCCCCGGCCCGCGGGAGTCGCCGACGGCCGGCTACCAGACGTTCCCCGAGGCGATCAACGGCCCGAAGCAGCGGGTACGGTCGGAGACGTTCGCCGACCACTACAGTCAAGCCCGGCAGTTCTACGTCAGCCAGACGGCGTTGGAGCAGCAGCACATTGCCAACGCGCTGACGTTCGAGCTGAGCAAGGTGCAGACGCTCGCGATCCGGGTGCGGATGGTGTCGCACCTCCTGAACATCGACGGGGAACTCGCCGATAAAGTGGCGAAGGGTTTGCGGCTGAAGGAGACGCCGGCGGCGATCCCGGCGGCCAAGCCGACGCGGGCGGACCTGAAGCCGTCGCCGAAGCTGAGCATCCTGAAGAACGGCCCGCCCTCGTTCAAGGGCCGCAAGGTTGGGGCACTCGTAACCGACGGCGTGGATGCCGGCGTCCTCGCGGCCCTCGTCAAGGCGGTGAAGGCGGAAGGGGCGGTGCTGAAGCTAATCGCCCCCGAAGTCGGCGGCGTGAAGGACTCGGCCGGTGTGTGGCACGACGCCGACGAGAAGCTCGAAGGCGGGCCGTCGGTGCTGTTCGACGCCGTCGCCGTGCTGCCGTCGAAGGACGGGGCCGACGTGTTGGCGAAGCTGCCGGCCGCCCGCGACTTCGTGGCCGACGCGCGGGCGCACCGCAAGTTCGTCGGCCACGCGGCGGCGGCCACGCCGCTGTTCGAGAAGGCCGGCGTGGCCGACGGCATCGACGAGGGCTTCCTGCCGCTCAACAAGGCCGGCGACGCGGACGCCTTCGTGGCCGCGTGCCGCAAGCTCCGCTTCTGGGACCGGGCTGCCGCCGAACGGTAGTCGGTTTCCGTCTGGGAGGTGTGACCATGAATCAGGATCGGCGATCCGTAATCGCGGCCGTTGGGTTGGCCCTGCCGTTCGGCCTAACCGCCCAGGCGTCGCCTCCGGTGGGGCCGCCGCCGGAACTGCGCCTCCAGTCGTTTGAAGGGGCGGTGCGAAACGCCTTCCGCGACGGTACGAGCGGCTGCCGGCGGATCGCGGTCGGGCACTCCGCGGAGATCAAAGCCGGGGTCCAGGGTTGCACGAACGATCGGCCGTTTGCCGGCTTCCCGGCGGGTCGCCTGCGAATCGTACGATCCGGGTCCGAACCCGGCCCGATCGTCGGCGGCGTGCGGTTGTACTTGACCACGGTCGATGTCATCCTCACGCATCAGCGACCGGGCGGACGGCCACTCGATTTCGCGTCGCTTATGCCCGCACCCGTCCTCATCGGCCAAGTGAGACACACATGACTCCCCACGAAATCGGCGACCAAGACCTGGCCGGCGAAGCCGCGACGCCACCCGCCGGCACCAGTCACGTCGGCAAGGCCGTCATTACTCCGACCGGGCCGGTCGGTCAAAAGGTGCCTCCGACCCCACAATCGAAAGAAACTGCCGGCACCGACGCGGACACGGCCGATCCGGTCCAGGGTACGACCGACGCGGCCCGACCGGGCAGTACAAAGGCTGGCACGCCGAGCCTACCGCCGCCTGATCGTACAGCCGCCGCACCGCTCGCCGATTAGCTCAGTCACGGGCCGGCGTCATCGGCCCCCAACCACTTCGGGTTCTTGGCCGTGCCGTCGAACCCGTTCGTCGTCTTGAACCGCTCGTACTTCCCCTCGGCGGCCGCCTTCGCCGTGCGGCCGAGCAGTTCGGCCACTTGCTCCCCGGTCAGCGGCTTGAAGGATTTCACCGCGGCCAAGTTCTGCCGCAGAATGGCGAGGCTGTCCATGCCGGAGACGACGACCGATGTGGGCAAACTCATGGCGTAGTGCAGGCACTCGACCGGCGTCGCGGTCTTGCTCTTGAGGATGCTGCCGTCGCCGAGCGACTTCATGCCGAGGACGCCGACCTGCTCCTTCACCAGTTCTGGCAGCACTTTCTTCTCGAAGCTGCGGAAGTGCGCGTCCATCACGTTCAGCGGCATCTGCACGGCGTCGAACCGGAACCCGTGGGCGGCCGCGACCTCCAGCATCCGCAGGTGGACGAGCGGATCCTTGTGCCCGGTGAAGCCGACGAACCGTAACTTGCCGGCCTTCTTCGCCTCCTGCACCGCTTCCAGGGCCGCCCCGTCGGCGAAGATGCGGTCCGGGTCTTCCAGGCGGATGATCTCGTGGAACTGCACCAGGTCGATGACGTCCGTCCGCAACCGGCCGAGCGAGTCCTCGATTTGCTGGGCGGCCGCCTTCTTCGTGCGGCCGTCGATCTTCGTCATCAGGAACACCTTCTTGCGGTAGCCGCCTTGGAGAGCCTTCCCCATGCGGACTTCGCTTCCGCCGTCGTGGTAGTCCCAGCAGTTGTCCAAGAAGGTGACGCCCGCGTCGATCGCCGTGCGAATGATCTCAATGCTCTCCTTCTCCTCCTTCTGCCGGCCGATGTGGTGGCCGCCGAGGCCAAGTAGCGAGACCTCCTCACCGGTGCGGCCGAGCGTGCGGTATCGCATGTCGCCGCGGACCGTTTCCTTCGGGGCGTCGGCGGCCGGCGAGCCGCCGGCGAGGGCAGCCGTCGCGGCCATGCCGAGGAAGGTGCGTCGTTCCATGAGTGGCTCCCGGGAAGCGATCGACAAGGCGAGTGCGTTCGGGGTGCAAGTTCGATACCGCGCTCGCCGGCTATATGGCGGAGGCGTTTGGTACTGCGGTTGCTCTAGGCTTCGGCTCGGCATCCGCATACCTTCCGGCCGAGACCGTCGATGAATCGCACCCTCCTCCTCGCATCCGCCGGCGTCGCGGATTACCTCGCCTATCGCGCCGTCAAGCCGCGGTACGACTTCGCGAACAAGCACATCGTCATCACCGGCGGCTCCCGCGGGTTGGGATTACTCCTCGCCCGGCAACTGACCGCCTCGGGGGCACGCCTGTCGATTTGCAGCCGCGACTTGGACGAACTCGGGCGGCGGAAGAGGAACTCACCGCGGCCGGGGGAGAGGTGTTCGCCCGGCCGTGCGACGTGACGCACGCGGGGCAGGTCCGCGAGTGGGTCGCCGCCGCCCGACGGGAGAACGGCCCGGTGGACGTGCTGATCAACAACGCCGGGGTCATTCAGGTCGGCCCGCTCGACGAGATGCGGGAGCCGGACTTCCAGCGGTCGCTCGAAACGCATTTCTGGGCGGCGTACCACGCGATCAACGAGGTTCTGCCCGAGGTGAAGGCCCGCCGGGCCCGGCGGATCGTGAACATCGCCTCGGTCGGCGGGAAGGTCGCGGTGCCGCACCTGATGCCGTACTCGGTCGGCAAGTTCGCCCTCGTCGGCTTCTCGAACGGGTTGCGAAGCGGAGTCCGTCGGCACGGCGTCACGGTCACGACCCTGTGCCCCGGCCTGATGCGGACCGGCAGTCACGTCAACGCCGAGTTCAAGGGTCGGCACGAGGAGGAGTATGCGTGGTTCGCCCTGACCAACGGCCTGCCGGGGCTGTCGGTCAGCGGGGAATCGGCGGCGCGGGCCATTCTCTCCGCGTGCGCGCGGGGCGACGCGGAACTCGTCCTCGGCCTGCCGGCGAAGTTCATCGTCGCGGTCCAAGCCCTGTTCCCGAACCTGACGGCCGACGCGATGGCCGTGACGAACCGCTGGCTGCTGCCGTCGCCCGGCGGGATCGGTCCGGCGACGGCCACCGGGGCGGAGAGTCGCGGCCGCCTGCCCGCCGTGGCGACGGCGCTGACGGACCGGGCCGCCGCCGCGGCCAACGAATGACCCCGCCCGGATCCGAGGCTCACATGGCAACCGCCCCAGTCCGTCGGGGCCGGTACACGGGGACCAAATCGTTAAGGCTTTGAATTCGGGGGCTGTCGTGTCGAGCCTCGCGAGGGGCGAAGCGACTGTTGCTCCGACGACATTGTGACCCGCGTGCCGGGTCGGGACGCCTCGGCCGAACCGTCAGGGAATCGGCACGAGGTGTGCCGGCGGATCCCTCGCCCACGATCCGTCTGTACCACCTCTCTCGAAGGAGCCTGCCATGGGCAAGTCCATCTCCATCGTCCGCGTTTTCAACACCCGCGCCGCCGCCGAGGCCGCCGTGCGCGATCTGAAGGCCGCCGGGTATACCGACGCTCAAATTAGTCTGGTCGGGCGGGACGCCGCCGCCGAGAAGGCCGGGGAAGGAGCCGCCGTGGGGGCCGCGGCCGGGGCCGTCGGGGGTGCGGCCGTCACGCTCGGTATCATGACCGGGGTCATCCCCGTCCTCGGGCCGGTTCTCGCGCTCGGGTGGCTGGGCACGACGCTGCTCAACGCGGCCGGGGGTGCCGCCGCCGTCGGGTTAGTCGGGGCACTGACCGGGTGGGGGTTGTCGGAGACGGACGCGAAGTATTACGAGGGTGAAGTCGCCGCCGGCCGGTACCTCGTGACCGTGGACGACGACGGCGACACCTTCCGCGCCCGCGACGTGTTCACCCGCCACCCGAGCTACGACCGGGCGACGGCGCCGGCCGTGTGAGACGGCGACGGGCCAACTTTCTGATCCGAGACAGCGGGGGAGACACCCGCTGTCTCGCTTTCTTCGCCTGAGAAACGACGGTAAATAAGGGGTAGTGAGGGGAGCGGGCGTGGCCGACAACGATGAACACCGCCTTCCGGGATCCCCGGCGTCGTCTTCAACTCGCCGCCCGAGCGGCATTCTTGGAAGGTGGTCTCGATCAATCAGCAGCCACTGGTAGATACCGCCAAGTCGATCTGATAGGGGGTGGTAGAAGCGACAACGAACGCCCCGACCAACAGGCCGGGGCGTTGATGTTGCGTGCGCACGCGGCGTGTCGTGTTAGCTCGTGACGTCTCCTGCCCCGATACGGTTGCTCGTGTAGCGGAACGTCGGGCTGGCCGCGCTCTTAAGGCCGGTAATAGCGGCGATACAGACGACGCTGCGGAGGTCCGGCAGGACGGCGTCCTCGACGGCCGTCCTGCCGTCTTTCTTCTTCGAGAACGCCACCGCCTTGCACAACAGCCTCGGCGTATCCGTTTCCTCCCTTCTTTGCTTTTCGCCCCATTAGTGACGTCCGCTGGGAGCGGTATCGTCTGAACGGTCACTCGAACCTTGATCGCGTATGTGACCACCAAGTGTCGCTCGCCCTGGAGCAAACACTGGCGACGTTCAGCTCAAAATGGGTATGAAGTTTGCACGCATTTTCGCCTGCTTTGGGCTTTCCGTGCCCGATCAGGCATTCCTTGAATGGACGAGTTGCGACACATTCTCACGACAAGCACCCGGCTTCGCAACCGCGGCGAGCAGGCAGTCCTCGCCACCGTGGTGAAGACCGAAGGTTCAACGTACCGCCGACCCGGTGCCCGGCTTCTCATCGGCCGCGGGGGCGATGCGGTCGGCGGCGTCAGCGGCGGGTGCTTGGAAGGCGATTTGGTCCGCAAGGCGTGGTGGCGGACCGAGGGCGGCCCGGCCGTCGTGACATACGACTCGCGGGCCGACGACGAGACCGCCTGGCAGTTCGGCCTCGGGTGCAACGGCGTCGTACACGTCCTTTTGGAACGGCTGTCGCCGTCGGACACCGGCGGACTTGCCTTTGTCGAGCAATGCGTGCGGGCCCGCCTGTGCGGCGTTATCGCTACCGTGTTTCGTGCCGGCACGGCGACCGGGCTGGCCCTCGGGGATCGCCTGACGCTCGACGCCCGCGGCAAGTGGGGCGGGCACATCGGCGATCCCGACGTCGCGCCCGCGTTGGGTGCGGACGCGGAAGCCTGTTTGCGCCACGACCGCGGGCGGACGGTGGTGTATGGTACGGCGACCGGCGAAATCGAGGTCGCGTTCGAGGTCGTCCGGCCGACGGTGCGGCTGCTCGTCTTCGGGGGCGGGTTCGACGCCGTGCCCGTGGTCGCGGCGGCGAAAGC
Organism: Limnoglobus roseus; assembly: GCF_008254045.1. Lineage (GTDB taxonomy): Bacteria > Planctomycetota > Planctomycetia > Gemmatales > Gemmataceae > Limnoglobus > Limnoglobus roseus. The sequence continues at coordinate 8,789,860 of NZ_CP042425.1, forward strand.
CGTCGGGTGGGAGGTGGTCGTCATCGACCGGCGGGCCGGCGCGCGACGGATTGCCGGGGCAGACCGAACGCTAACCCTCGCGCCGGCCGCGGCGTGCGAGCGGTTGCGGCCGGCGTCGCGGACGGCTGCCGTGGTCATGAACCACAACTTCCCCGACGACCGAGACGCGGTCACGGCGTTGTTGCGGACCGGCGTGCAGTACGTCGGGGTCCTCGGCCCGAAGGCCCGCACGCAGACGATGCTCGCCGAAATCCCGGACGCCGTCGGCCTTAGCCGGCTCCACGCCCCGGTCGGCTTGGACATCGGGGCCGATACTCCGGGGGAGATCGCGGCGGCGGTCGTGGCCCAGGTGATCGCCGTGTTCGCCGACCGCGACGGTGGGCACCTGCGGGACCGGACGGGACCGATCCACCGACGGGACCCGGCGGCGTTCGCCGGGGCCGCGTCGTGAGCGTCGCGGGCGTCGTACTGGCCGCCGGCGGGTCGACGCGGATGGGCCGGCCGAAGCAACTCCTCTCGGTCCGCGGGACGAGCCTGGTTCGCCACGCCGTCGCCGCGGCCCGCGACGGCGGGTGCGAGCCGGTGGTGGTCGTCCTCGGGGCGAACGCAGACGCGGTGGGGGCGGAACTCGCCGACTTGGTGGTTCGCACGGTCCGCAACGGCGTTTGGCAGGACGGGCCGGGCACGTCGGTGAAGGCCGGCGTGGGGGCGGTGGGCGAAGCGGACGCAGTCGTGATCCTGCTCTGCGACCAGCCGTTCGTGGACGCCGCGCACGTCCGGCGGTTGGTTGAAGAACACCACGCGACGGGTCGGCCGATCGTCGCCTCGGCCTATTCCGACGCGGTCGGCGTGCCGGCCCTGTTCGCCCGGACTTGCTTCGCCGACCTCCTGGCGCTCGAACCGGCGGGCGGCGCGAAGCTGCTGCTCGCCCGGAATCGCGACCGCGTGGCGGTCGTGCCGTTCCCGGCCGGGGGCGTGGACCTCGACACGCCGGCCGACTACGAACGATTCCTCGCACGGGGGTAACCCATGGCGCCGAGCGACGATCCCGACCGCCGCGACTTCATCCAAGGCGTGACCGCCGGCGGCCTTGCCCTCGGCCTCGGCGCCGCCACGTCCGCCGACCCGCCGGCGGACGTGGGGCAACCGATCCCGATGAAACTGACGATCAACGGACAGGACCGCGAGTTGCAGATCGAGCCGCGGGTGACGTTGCTCGACGCCCTCCGCGAAGTGCTCCACCTCACCGGTTCGAAGAAGGGCTGCGACCACGGCCAGTGCGGGGCGTGTACGGTGCTGATCGACGGCCGCCGGGTGAACTCCTGCCTGACGCTCGCCGTCGCCGCGGCCGGCGGTCAGGTCACCACCATCGAGGGACTCGCGAAGGGCGAGGAATTGCACCCGCTCCAGGCGGCGTTCATCAAGCACGACGCCTTCCAGTGCGGCTATTGCACGCCGGGGCAGATCTGTTCCGCCGTCGGGCTAATGGCCGAAGGGCACGCGAAGTCTGACGCCGACGTGCGGGAGTTGATGAGCGGTAACATCTGCCGGTGCGGGGCGTACCCGAACATCGTTGCCGCCGTTCAGGAGGTCCAGCAACTCGCCGCCAAGGAGAACCCATGACCCCGTTCGACTACGTCCGGGCCGACGGCCCGGACGCGGCGGTGAAGCAGGTGGTCGCCCGGCCCACGGCCGCGTTCCTGGGCGGCGGGACCGGCCTCATCGACCTGATGAAGTTGTACGCCGAGCGGCACGACCTGCTCGTCGACGTCTCCCGCCTCCCGATGGACAAGGTCGAGGCGACCGAGAAGGGCGTCCGCATCGGGGCCAACGTCCGCAACAGCGACTTGGCGTACCACGCCGCGATCCGCACGCGGTTCCCCGTGCTGTCCGAGGCACTGCTCTCCGGGGCGTCGCCGCAGTTGCGGAACATGGCCACCGTCGGCGGCAACCTGATGCAGCGGACCCGGTGCCCGTACTTCCGCGACGGCCACTCCGCGTGCAACAAGCGGGTGCCGAAGTCCGGGTGTGCCGCCCTCGACGGCGTCAACCGCGGCCACGCCGTCCTCGGCACGAGCGATCACTGCATCGCCACGCACCCGTCGGACCTGTGCGTCGCCCTGGCGATCCTCGACGCGACCGTGCGGACGACCGGACCGAAGGGGGAGCGAACGATCCCGTTCGCCGACTTCCACCGACTGCCGGGCGACACGCCGGACCGCGAGACGGCGCTCGATCACGGCGAACTCATCACGGCCGTGGACCTTCCGGCGCTGCCGTGGGCGACGCGGTCGCACTACCTGAAGGTCCGCGACCGGGCGAGTTACGAGTTCGCGCTCACGTCGGCGGCCGTGGCCCTTGAGATCGCCGACGGGGTCATTAAACAAGCCCGCATCGCGCTCGGCGGTGTCGGGACGAAGCCGTGGCGGGCGGCCGAGGCCGAGAAGGCTCTGGTCGGCAAGAAGCCCACGCCGGAAGCGTTCGCCGCCGCCGGCGACGCCGCACTGGCGGGGGCCGTGCCGCGGCAGCACAACGCCTTCAAGATTCCGCTCGCGAAGCGGACCGTCGCCCGCGCCCTGGCGGCCGCGGCGGCGATGCCCGGCTGACCCCGACTCTTCCGAGGACGACGCGATGAGCACGACCGCCGTGGGCAAGCCGATGGACCGCGTGGACGGCCGCCTCAAGGTGACCGGCGCCGCCCGGTACGCCGCCGAGCACGACTACCCGAACCTCGCACACGCCGTCCTCGTCACCAGCACGATCTCCAAGGGCACGATCGCGGAAGTCGTCACGGCGGCCGCCGTAAAAGCCCGCGGCGTCGCGGCCGTCGTCACGCACAAGAACGCGCCAAAGATGAAGGTGCCGGAGCCGTTCGGCGGCGAGAAGCCGTCCGCCGGCTCGACGACGGCCCCGGTTCTGAACACCGACCAGGTCTTCTGGTTCGGCCAGCCGGTGGCGATCGTGATCGCGGAGACGCTGGAGCAAGCCCGGCACGCGGCCCAACTCGTTCGCGTGACGTATCAGGAGCAACCGGCGAACCTGACGCTCGACTCGGCGGGCAAGGTGACGACGCCGAAGAAGATCATGACCGAGGCGACGACCGTCGAGATCGGCCACGCCGAGCGGGCGCTGAAGGCCGCGACGCTCAAGGTCGATGCCGTCTACGAAACGCCGCAGTTCAACCACAACGCCATCGAACTACACGCCACCGTCGCCGCGTGGGACGGCGGTAAGCTCACCGTCCACGACACGGCCCAGTTCGTCTTCGGCGTCCAGGCCGACCTCGCCACCCGGTTCGGGCTAAAACCGGCGGACGTGCGGGCACTCGCCCCGTTGGTCGGCGGCGGGTTCGGCGGCAAGGGTGTCGCGTGGCCGAGCACGTACCTGGCCCCGTTGGCGGCGAAGGTCGTCGGCCGGCCGGTCAAGCTCGTCCTCGCCCGCGACCAAATCTACGGCTGCGTCGGCGGCCGGCCGCCGATCCGCCAGCGCGTCGCCGTCGCCGCCGACAAGGACGGCAAGCTCACGGCCCTCATCCAGGCGGGCCGGTCGGCCACCGGCACGACGAACCAGTTCGTCGAGCAGTTCACGTTCCCGGCCCGCCACCTGTACGCCTGCCCGAACATCTACCTGACGCAGGAAACCATCGCGCTGGACACCTGCCCGCCGACGTTCATGCGGGCCCCGGGCGAGTGCCCCGGCACGTTCGCCCTTGAATCGGCGCTCGACGAACTGAGTTACCAGCTCAAGATCGACCCGGTTCGCCTGCGGCAAATCAACGAGCCGGACAAAGACCCGACCACCGGCGCGCCGTTCTCGAACCGGAAGTACCAGGAGGCACTCGCGCTCGGGGCGGAAAAGTTCGGCTGGAACCGCCGCACGCCGGAGCCGCGGTCGATGGCGGACGGCCGCATGCTCGTCGGCCTGGGGATGGCGACGGCGACGTACCCGGTCTACCGGATGCCGGGGTCGGCCCGCGTGGCGGTGTCGGCGGACGGCACGGCCGTCGTGCAGAGCGGGTGCCACGAGATGGGCATGGGCACCGCCACCGCCCAGACGCAGATCGCCGCCGACCTGCTCGGCCTGCCGGTGGAGAAGGTGAGGTTTGAACTCGGCGACACGAACCTGCCGTTCGCCATGGTGGCCGGCGGGTCCAGCCAGACGATCAGCGTCGCGGCCGCCGTGTCGGCGGCGGTCGCGGAATTGAAGGGCGTAGTGCTGAAGTTGGCGACGGCCGGGCCCCTGGAGGGGCTGAAGCCGGCGGCGGTGGCCGTCCGCGACGGGGGCCTGTACCGCACCGACGACCCGGCTTCCGGCGAATCGTTCGCGTCGATCCTGCAACGCGCCGGGCGGAAGTCGGCAGAGGCAAAGGCCGAGGTGATGCCGGGGGCCGAGATGCAGAAGTGGTCGATGCACTCGTACGGGGCGCAGTTCTGCGAGGTCCGCGTGGACCCGGACTTCGGCACGGTCCGCGTCGTGCGGTTCGTCGGGGCGTTCGACGTGGGCCGGGTGATGAACGCGAAGACGGCCCGCAGCCAGTTCCTCGGCGGCATCACGATGGGGCTGGGGATGGCCCTGCTGGAGGAGACGCACCGCGACGGGCGGACCGGGCGGATCGTGAACGCCGACCTGGCCGAGTACATGGTGCCGGTCCACGCCGACGTGCCGGCCATCGAGGCGTACTGGGTGGGCGACCCTGACCCGCACACGCCGATGGGTGCGCACGGCATCGGCGAGATCGGCATCACCGGCGTCGCCGCCGCGGTCGCGAACGCCGTCTACCACGCCACCGGCCGCCGCGTCCGCCGCGTGCCGATCACGCCCGAACGACTGTTGGCCGCCCCCCGTGATGGGTGACCGTGTAGATCCAAGCGTGGCGGCGTGGATCCTTCGTTTCGCGGCTCGGCAGAGGCCCTCGCCATGAGGTCTTGCGGGGAATTCGACGTGAAAATTGTCACGCGGCAGTTAACAGAAGATGTGAGTTTTGGATTCGAAATCTGTGCGTCTCCGACAGGGGATTCGAACGAACAGAATCTTTTGCCGCCTCTTGCCTACGGCTACCCACACCTCGAATCCCACTTCGCCAGCAAGAGTTTCGAGCAGGCCGGTCACGGCCTCGACAGCATCGCTAGCATCCCCTCCGGCGGACACGACGAGCCCGTGCGGTGAACGCTTGGGAGTCGGAACCGGTCCGTCCAGCCCTCGGTCATTTCTGTCACACGAGGCACGGACAGTACGCATATTGACGAGACGATGCTCGATGACGTCCGCCCGCGGGTGCACAATCCGAGCGGCCACCGGATTTTTCGCGGACAAGCCCCGTCGGCTCAGGCTGAGCCTTCAAACTCGTGGCCGTTACGGCCTGGCACATGGAGGGCGTCCGGTCCATCACCAAGGGTTGGGGTGCAGGAGTATTGTGGTAGAGGATTGGCGACGCCCTCGGGCGAGTGCTTCCCGACCGGGCGAAGGCGGACGACACACTCATCTTTCTGGCCTTTTGATTTCTAGAGGCCGGCGTGCGGCACGGGCGTTCGACTCCAGCCACAATAGTTACGGCGGCGTCCACTTCTGGCTCGTGGAGGAACGCGAGTTGATGGTTGAGACTGGATTGACATGCCGCGGCGTCTAGCGACGCGTCTCGAGGATCCGCGGGCTCTGATCGACCGGGCCTTGCGATTCCCGCCTCGCACCCACCTTCCGCTTGCCGAGGGTGACGAGGCTCATCCCAGTGGTTCCAGCAGGCCAAGCAATAGAATTTGGGATCGTGGAACCGACAGAATTTGTTGCCGCCCAGCGTAGGCTCGCCCGGCGTCCGGGCAATTGGAAAATGCCGCGCGGCTGTTAACTGAGAGGGTAAGGTTTAGCCTGAATCGCATTTCGACCGACGGGTTAACAGGCCGCGCGCGTGCGAGGTTCGAAATCGGTCCCACCCGTTCACCCCGCCGGATTCGAACGGGAGAAGTGATGCGGTAACCCTTCACCCCGCATCCGATGAATTCGCCTTGAAATCAAGCGTTCGATCGAGAGTGGAGGATTCTCTCACGCCGAGAGTCGCGTCTAAAAGTTCGCAATCTGTTCTCCCCGGGGAGTATCCGACGAGTCTGCGGAATCAGCCCGGTCAACGGGTTGACAGGAACCGCCGAGGGGACATCCCCTCGGCGGTTCGCATTTCCCGCGTTTGTTTGCAAGGGTTCTCGCGCGTTCGGCCTTCCCCGCCAAAAGTCTCCGTCACGAGAGCGTTCGTTCGGGGTCCGTGAGGAACCTGAAGATGAAGGCGATTTTGCCCGAACTCTCACTTGAAAGTCTCAGCCTCTCGGCCCGGGATAGGCGATCGGGTTAACGGGATGGTTCCCCGGAGTCCCCGACCGGAACCAGAAGTCGGATGGCTTCCTGCGAACTCAACTCCTAAAAGACACATGCTACACGGGACGCGGGAGTCCTCAAATTCAATCGCGCGTGGATCTGCGGCTCGGGACGGTCCACACTGGTTTATCGCGTGTGGATGACGTTGCCTGCCGCTGTCTGCGTAAGTCCTGGGTCTGGAGTTGAGTCAGTCGAACCATCAAAATATCCTCGATCGAGATTCTGACCTCACCACCCACTTGGAAAGGCCGCCAATGATTCCCGCATCTCTCTATTTGCTGGCGTGTCTGACAGGCGGCCCCACTTTGCTCCCCCAGGGAGCCGTTGATCGCCTCGACGCCCCCATTTTGCGGCACTCCAGTCGGGTCGCTAGCGTCGCGTTCTCCCCGGACGGCCGCCGATTGGCATCCGGGTCGAACGTGAATCGCGGCGGTGGGGATCCCACCGTCCGGGTTTGGGATCTGGCGTCGGGCCGCGAACGCTGGAGAGTCCAGCACGATTCCACGTGCGTTGCTTGGTTCGCCTCCGGCAGTCGGCTGGCGTCAGCCGCCCGCGATGGCACGGTGAAGGCGTGGGACCTGACGACCGACCGGGAAGTGTTTTCCTCCCAAACGCCGGGCGGGTGGGCGTTCGCGGTCGCGGTGGCCAATGACGGTAAATGGCTGGCCTCGACGCACGGCAACCGGTCGGCGGTTCGACTGTGGAACGCGGCGACGGGGGCTCTCGTTCGTGAGCTCGAGCCGGCCGCCAAAGGCAAACCCGTCTCCGGTCAGATTACGGCGGTGGCCTTCCCGCCGGACGGGAAGACCGTCGCCGCCGGGGTGCCCGGCGTTGGACTCGTATTTTGGGACATGGCATCGGGGACGGTCCTACGGACCATTCCGGGAGAATACCCCGCGTCCGGCCCGTTCGTTTCCATGGGCATCACGTTCGCCGGTCGCGATGGGCGGGTCGCCGTGTGCCAGGCGGACGGGCTTGCGATCTTCGACCCGGCCCGTGCCCGGGAACTCCACTTCGTCCGCGGCACTCGGGCGGAGGACCCCACGCGGATGGACATTTCCGCCGTCGCCCAGTCCGCCGACGGGTCCGCGGTGGCGTTCGTTCGCAACCACGAGCTTAAACTTTGGGACGTGGCCGGCGATCGGGAGATCAGGGCGTTCCCGACGCCGACCCGGCAACCGGGCCCGTTCGCCCTCTCCGCGGATGGCAAACATCTGGCGCAGGGAGCCGGAAACCTGGTCGTGGTGTGGGAGACGGCCACAGGGCGTCGCGTGCCGGCCCACGCCCCGGAACACGGGAATCTTGAAGCCATGGGGTTCGGCCCCACGGGGGAAGTATTGGTACGGGACGCATCCGGCCTGCGAGTCTGGGATGTCGGTTCGACCGGACGGCGGCGCGGGGAGGTTTTGAGAAGCCCCGCCGGGGTCGTGGCCATCTCGCCGGACGGCCGCACGGCCGTACACGGCGGGTATTCCTACCCGGCGTTGCCGCGGCTCACGGACATCGGCACCGGGGACGATCTGGTGAAACTGGACGCGGTTGAAAACGAGATCATCCTCCACGCCGCATTTCTGCCGAACGGTCGGCGGCTCGTCACGGTCGATACCGGCGGTCGCACCCTGAGCCTGTGGGACACGGTCTCGGGCCAGCGGCTTCGGAAGTTTATCGGGCACGAAGACCCGGTGGACGCCATCGCCATCGCCCCCGACGGCAAACGAATGGCCACGAGCGGCGCCCCACGGGCGTACTTCCGCACGCCCTTTCCCGGCTACGCGGGGGACGCGGGCATTCGGGTCTGGGACGTCGAGACCGGCGCCCAACTCGCCACGATCAAAGGGCCGGCCGGCGCCCTGGCGTATTCACCGGACGGACTCCTGCTTGCGGCCGGCGTCGATGGCATCGACTCACATTTGCGGTTGCTCGACGCGGCCAGCGGGCAAGAGGTGCGACAATTGAAGGGGCGCGGTCCCCAGAAGGCGGCCTTCACCCCGGACGGCCGAACGCTGGTGACGGTCGGGCGTGACAAGGTGGTCCGCCTCTGGGATGTCGCGACCGGCGCGGAGCGACGGCGGCTCGACGGTCACTCCGACGAAGTGTACTCGTTGGCGATCTCTCCCGACGGCCGTCGGGCGCTGACCGGCGGCAGTGGCGGGCAAATCTTCGTGTGGGACTTGTACGCCCCGGACCGGTTGCCGCGCGACGATTTGAGTTGGGCCATTCGGGACCTGACCGATCCCGATGCCGCCGTCGCGTTCCGGGCGGTACGCGAACTCGCGGCCGCGGGCGACCGTGCGTTGCCGTTGATCGCCGCGATTCGCCCCGGCGACCGTCCGTGGCCGCAAGCCCTCGAAGCCCTGGAAGTAATGGGCACACCGGCCGCGCGTCGGGCCGTGGCCGCCTTGGCCGGCGGCGATCCCGCCTCGCGACCGAGTCGTGAGGCGGCGTTGGTCCGCGATCGGTTGGATCGCCGGGCCGTCCCCCGATGGTTCCCGCCCGCGCCGGTCTTGCCACCGGAGCCGCAGAAATTGGTCAACGGAACGCCCCGGGTGGTTGCCCGCTTGTCCGCCCGGAACGCCGGCGGCGCGTCCGGCTACCTGGTGCCTTCTCGTGATGGCCGGTTTGCCGTGGAGTATGGCTTCCACTCCGCGGACGTCCGAATCATCGACCTCCCGTCCGGCCAAGTGCGGCACAGCATCCCATCCCCGGTGCAAGACGGGAGGGTGAGCCAAGCCGAGTTGTCCCCCGACGGTTCCCGGCTGGCCGGGGTCACTTCCGTCGGTGGGTTCATTTCATCGCCCACCCTCTACGTGTGGGATGTCCCGTCCGGCAAGCTTCTCTGGCAGGCGGCCGCTTCGAGTTCGGGAGTGGGCGCCCTCGCCTGGTCGCCTTCGGGCGATCGACTGGCGACCTCCGACTACAAGCCGTCCGGGATACGCCTTTGGGAAGCCGCCACCGGAAAGGAATTGAAAACCTGGCCGGGGCCGAAGGACAGCCATCAGGTGTTGGCATTCGCCCTCGACGGCCGGCGGCTTTCGGCCAACTGTCGATCAACGCTTCGGGTGTTCGACTTGGCAACCGGAGCGATCGAAAGCGAATCGGCGACCCGGGACGACCTTCTGACGGCCAACAGCGGCACGGGGATTCCGGCCGACGGCAGATCGATCCTCCGCGGGGCCACGCTCACGGAGCGACTCACGGGCAAAGTGAGGAGCGATCTGACCGGCGGCCACCAGGCCGGCCACTCGGTTTGGTACTGCGCGATCGCCCCCGACGGACGGACCGCGGTCACGTCGGACAAGTTCGGCCATCTCCTCGTCTGGGACCTGACGGGCGCGGATACGACACGCCCGGCAACGGTGCTCAAGCCGTCGGACTGGGACGAATTGTGGCAACTCTTGGGCGGCCCGGATGCCGGCCTGGCGTACCGGGCCGGGTGGCGGCTGACGGCTCTCGGGGACGCGGCCGTCGCCGAACTGGTCCGCCGGCTGCCACCCGTCCCCGCCGATCCGACGGCGCACATTGGTGAGCAGATCGCGGCACTGGACGCTTCGGATCCGGCCGTTCGTCAAGCCGGCACCGATCGGTTGGAGTTGTTGAGCACGATCGCCGTTCGGGCGCTGGAACGCGCGACGCCCCGGCCGCCCGGCGAGTGGTCCGATCGGGTCAAATACTTGCTCGATCAAGCGGCGAGGTCAACGCCTAGCCGGGCAAAAGTGCTTGCGGTTCGAACCGTCGAGGTCCTGGAACGACTCAGCAGTCCGACGGCCCGAGCGGCCCTAGCTCAATACGCGGCCGGTCCGGCCGGCCACGTGCTGACAACGGACGCTCGTGCCGCCCTCCGGCGGTAACATCCTTTTCTCGAAAGACGCCGGTCCGGCGTGCGATTTCTTGACACGGAACGGTTCCCGGATTCCGTTCGTCCCGGAGCAGAAGCGGAATGCCGCCACGCCATCCCACCCCGGGCGAACGCTTCCGAGATTTCGCCACGCCCCCGCGACCTGTCTCCTCAGCACCAGGAACCGGTTTACCTTGGTCGTTACCGCTCAGCAGTCTCACCCGGGGAAGCAGAGAAGTTGGCGTCCTCACCCGGCCCGGCAGACGGCAGCCGCGAACTCGACCTCGACCCACGCGAACGGGGGCGCGGGCGAGACCGCGGAAATGAGCACCCTCCGAGGCTCCTGGTCGGGCAGTCCGACCCGCACCTGTCGGCCCGGTAACAGGTCCAACCGGTCGCACTCGTCGAGCGACACCCGCAGCCGCACGGCCCGCCCGTCCAGCGCGACGTAGGCGTACAGCCGTTCCGTCCCGATGCTCACCAAAACCGTCCCACGCATACTCGCCCTCGCCGCGATGCGACCCGAACCACGACTGTCGCACCCCCGCGCCGTCCCAAGGACAAGGGGGCAAAATGGGGGCGGCGTCGTTTCGTGTCGCGCCGCATCCCCCGGCGGGTAGGGACCGCTCGCCGCGGTCCCGGTTCCCACACCGCACGACGTGCAACTGCCCGCCCCACCGGACGGCGAGGCGTGCGACGCCGCGAATCGCCCGACCAAGGCCAGCACCGGGCCGGCGGTTCCGTGCGTGCCGAAAGAACACGACCTTCGCGGCAGCGAAGGCGTTCGTCGCCAATGCCAACTGCTTCCTCGCGAAGCCGTGCGCGATTGAGAAGCGGCACGACTGTGTTGTGCCCCCGATCCCAGATTTTGAACCCGCTTCGCACGATTGGTGTCCGGTTCCCACCCGCCCAGCGTCGTTACCGGGAGATTCCTGTCACTTCATGGGGGACGACGTATCCCGCCGATTGATGCCAAGCCCGCGTCGGGGTGGAAGTTCGAGGTCGTGAAGGGGATCGTGTTCCCCGTCGTGGTCGCAGTCCTGTTGATCGGAGTCGTCGTCCTCCAGCGCTGGGTCGAGCGATGGGCAACGTCCCTGGAAACGCCCCCCGCGGTTCGAGTGGCCATTCCCACGGCCGCGGCCCTCGCGGAAATCGCGGCGGACCAGGATCGGACAGAGCCGGCGAACCGGAACGGCGTTCGCTACCTCTCGCTCCTTCACCTGCACAACAACCCGCAGGTAACGGACTCCGACCTCGCGGCCGTGCGGGACGCCCTGACGGCGGCCGAGCGGTGGCTGTCCGACTCGGACCGGCCGCTCCGAGTCGTGCCTGTCGATAAGGATCAGATCGTGTACCGGGTGAACGCCGTGGACCTGGAAACGGCGACCGGCCGCGACTGGCGGTGGTTCCTCGTCCGCAATCCCTACGGGTTGACCTGCGAGAACGACGCGGCCCGACCGCTCGACCGCAAGATTCGCGACGCGACGGGCGACCCGGTCGCGTTCGTCCGGGCCGACTGGTTCCTCACGGCCCTCGTGCGGGACGACGTGCCCCGGCCGGGCGTGCCGGACGCTCTCGCCAAACTGGACCGGGCGTACTACGCGCGACCGATCGACGCCGATCGGGCTGCGGCCGAGTTGGGCGTACCCCCGGCGGCCCTGACCGCGGCCCTCCGCGCCGCGACCGGGGGCGAGTTGCGCGAAGAGTTCGGGCTGGCCCCGCTTGTCGAGGGCCGCACGGTGCCGCGGGAGTGGTGGGAATCGGACCGCTACCTCGTCACGCCGTTCCAGGCGGCCGCCCGCCGGCTCGGCGTCGGCACGCCGGTCCGCGTCCGTTGATGCGGGATCACCGCGGCCGGCGGTACGGCACGCCGGCCCTGAGTTCGCGGGCCGCGATTTGAAACACCGAACTGCCCGTGCCTTGCGGATCGGCCCCTTCCCAGGCCGTGCGGGCGACGGTGCCGCCGGCCGCCAGCGATTCGAGGCCGATTTCCCGAAGGCGGGCGCTGTCGGCGACGGCCCCCGCAAGGGCATCCGGCGCGAGGTTCAACTCGGCGGCCGCGATCGCGGCCGTCACCACGGTCTCGCCGTGCCGCCGCGCGAGGTCCGTCACCGCCGCCCATTCCCCTTTGCGATTCGGCCTGCCCTCTTCGCCCGGCCGCGGGTGACAGGCAACGCACCCGAGCAACGGCGCCCCGCCGCACGGCCCACTGTTGCCGGTCAGCCCGAACGCCGCATACCCCCGCGCGCCGCCGGGCAGGGTGAACCAAACCAGGCCGTCGGCCTTCAAGAACAGGAACCCGGCCTGGGTCGCCGCCCGGCCCGGCGCCAACGGAATCTTGCTCGCGCCGAGGCGGTCGGCCAACCCGGCGAGCGTCGGCGGCATGTCCAACAGGCCGGCGTACAGTGGAGCCGCGGCGGCGTTCGCCACCAGCCAGTCCGCGCGGACCACGGGCGTCTCGTCGCGGACCCATTCGGCCACCTGCCGCGACAGCCGCCGAGTTTCGTCGTCGGTCTTCGCCCCCGGCGTGAGGGCGTAGGGGTACGCGGCCATCAACCGGTCCCACCGCGTCCGCCCGTCGCCGCCGGCGGCGTCCCACCCGAGCGCCCGCAGATCGATCGCCAACGGGTTGCCATGCGGCCCCAGGGGTTCGGCCGTCGCCGGGTTGGCCCGCCAGTGCAGGGCGTTCAGCAGGGTGTTCACTGCCCCCGCCCATTCGTCGCCCGTGACGCCGGCCGGGAGGACCACGTAGCGGAAAGCCAGGCGGTCCGCGGGCGCTTGCTTGTCGAGGTGGTCCTTGATGGCGCGAAGCTGCTCGCCGGGCGAAAGTGCTGGCCGACTCTTCGCAGGCGGTTCGTCCGCCTGCCGAGTCTTCGCCGCCGGCGGCTCGTCCGCCGGCCGGGGGGTGCGACCGAACAACCCGGCCAAGACCGCGACGGCCACCGTCGCGAGAGCCGCGACGAGGGCGACGGCCCGCCACCGTCGCCGCGGTGGGGTCGCCACATCGCCGGAAAGGAAGCGTTCGAGATCGCCGGCGAGCGCGGCCATCGTCGGGTGACGGCGGGCCGGGTCTCGGTCGGTTGCCCGCCGGACGATCAACACCAGTGCGGGCGGCACGGCCGGGTTGAACTGGGCCGGGTCGGGGTACTCGCCGTCGACGATCGAAAGCACGACCTCGCCCTGGTTGCCCTCGAACATCCGCCGGCCGGTGAGCATCTCGAACAGCACGGCCCCCAGCCCCCACACGTCCGCGGCCGGGGTCGCCGTCTCGCCGCGGTGGCGCTCGGGCGATGTGTACGGCAGGCTGCCGGGGATTTCGCCCGTGCCGGTCAAGGCGCGGGCGTCCTCGCGGAAGGCGGCCACGCCGAAGTCGAGGACGACGGCCCGCCCGTCCGTCCGGAGCATGACGTTCGACGGCTTCACGTCTCGGTGCGTCACGCCCCGGTCGTGGGCGTACCCGAGGGCCTGGGCGACGGCGACGGCGGTGCGGGCCGCTTCGGCCGACGAGAGCGGCCCCTTCGCAATGCGGTCCGCGAGCGTTTCCCCCTCGACGTACTCCATCGCGAGGAACCGCGGAGGGAGGGAACTATGGCCGACGATGCGGCAGATGCCGTCGTGCCGGAGGGAGAGGACGGCCCGGACTTCGTCCTCGAACCGCGCGGCGGTCCGCTCGGCGTGGGGTGACGGGTGCGGCACCTTGACGGCGACCTTGTGCCCGCTGGCATCGGCCAGGTACACGCTCGCCATGCCGCCGCGGCCGAGGTGGGCGAGGAACCGGTAGCCGGCCGGCAGGGCCACCGGGGCGAGATCCGCATCCAGGTTTTCCAGGAAGGCGATCGACTCCCGCACCTCGGCGGCGAGGTGCGGGAAGCGGGCGGCGTAAGCCTCGGCGGGCGGACCGCCGAAACCTTTCCGGCAGTCGTACTCGGCGGCGACGAGGTCGACGACGGCATCCCGGCAACCTGCCAACTCCGGGTACCGCTCCACGTACAGTTCGGTGGGCGGGCCGCCGCCGCCAGCCCAGGCCATGGCCTGGTGGTCGAGGAGGGGCGCCCACCACTCGGGCGGGCGGTCGGGCGGAAGGGTAGGCCAATCGTCGGCGGTCGGCGGCATGGTGGCGTCCGGGAAGCTACGGGCGGCTGAGGGCCACGGCCGGCAGCGTGCCGGTGTTGGCCCGGTAGTACGGCGTCTGGCGGTTCTTGCTCCGCGCCCGCACAACCTCGTCGGCGTACGTAAACAGTTGCGGCAGGTGGACAACGCCGTCGACCGCCTTCGCCTTCCCCTTCAGCCCTTGGATCAAGGCGTGCGTGAAGTACCCGCCGTCGGTGGCGTCTTGCAGCGACTGCTCCTTGCCCCGGCAAGAGCACAGGACGATCAGCCCGCTCGCCGTGGTGGCGAACTGCCGGGCCATACGGTCGTTGACCGAGTCCCCGGCGTCCTTCGTCACGGCGTCGTCGATGGCACCCGCGTAGCAGGCGTCGAGGACGAGGATGATGGTCCCCTTCGTTTTCGCCAGGTGTTCCTTCACCTGGCTGGCCGGGATGCCGGCATCAATGAGGTCCGCCCGCCGGGTGTCGTGGCAGCACAGGTACAGCAGTTCCTGCTCGTCCTTGTCCGCGTGGCCGGAGAAGAAGAACACGCCCACGTCGCGGTCGGTCATCTGCTTGCCCATCCACTTGAGGGCTTCGAGCATATTCTTCCGCGTCGCCTGGTCGTCCGTCAAGATCTTTGTTTGGACCCCACTGAACAGGTTCTTGCCGTGGGCCTCCAGCGTCTTCAGGAGGGCGGTGGCGTCCCTACCGCCGTGCGGCAGGGAGGCGGTGTCGGCACGGTCGGCGTAAGTGCCGACGCCGACGCCGACGCCGAACAGCCGCGGCTTGCGGGCTTCAAGCCCTAGCACCTCCACCTTCACAGGGGTTGACTCGCCTTGGCTCTTACCGGCGGTCTCCGCCAGGCCCTTAAGCAGGTACTCGCCCGGCTTGAGTTCGATGACGAATTTCTCCCGCACCTCCTCTCGCCGTGGGTCGACGTACGTCCGCGTCCCCCGCCGTCCGGCCCCTTCGTACGACCGACCGTTCACTTGCAGCCGCAACTCGGTGATCGGGTTGTCCCCGACGGGCTTGGCCAGCACTTCGACTTCGAACGTGTCGTCGGAGAACTTCGTGAGCGCCTTGGGCGAGATGATCGACACCGACGGCGGTTGCGCCCTTCGGAACTCCGGCGGTACGGGGGCGACGGTCTCCTCGGCGATTTTCTTTGCCGCCCGGCCCGCGGACCCCTCAGTGAGCGTCCGCTTGATCACGTCCGGGCGGTAGAAGTGCGTGTTGAACTGCACAGCGGCGTTATACGTCCCGAACGAGCCAGGGGTGCCCACGGGTTGCCACCCGGCCATCCGCTCACCGCCGGGGGAGCAAGCGTAGTACCCTTCCGGAGTCCACGCGACCCACTCCTTGTCGGCCACGAACACCGACAGTACTGGAACCTCGGCATCCACTCGCCACACCCGCAACGTTTGGTCATAGGAACTCGTGAGAATCCATCGACCATCCGGTGAAGCGACTAAATCGGAAAGTGTAGACGCGAGACCATAGAACATTTGCTTAATTTGGCCGGTGGACAATTCGCACAGGTACATGCGGTTGCCACCGTAGACGACAATCGCGCGGTCGTCGGACAACAGCTGTACGGCAGGGCGAAAGGATTTAAGAATGTCCTCGTCGTTCAATCCCGACAACTGCGAGTCGGGCTTCGCGTTGACGGGTGGGTTGCTCCCGGCAGCGGGATGTTGGATAGGTCGGCTTTTTCGGAACGCGTTGCGAAGAGATTCGGCGATGCCCCGATCAAGCCTTAGACTGGGTGATTCGATGCGGGGGGTGCGGATAAAATTTTCCCCGGTCGCGAGTCCCAGCGTGAGTGTTGGAAGGTCGAAGGCCCATTCGATCGGGAGAGCTGCTTTTGGGTCTTCCGAATCGTACATGCTCCGACCGAACCCAAACGCCGTCCCCCGTCGCGACCACCCACCGGCCGAGAACCCCCCGCCAGGGCCTCGGAGCCGCGCGACTACTTTGCCCGTTTCAGCCTGCCAGACGTATATCTCGGTTTTGTACCCGGCCGTGACGACCAAGCTGCTGTCCGAGGAAAAATCCGCGACATGGACATCGAAGAGGTGTTCCGTCATTTCAGCGAGTTGCTTGTTCGTGGCCGTATCAATCAGCATCACGTTCGGTGTAATGTCCGCCGGCCCCGCGACCAAGAGTTTGCGGCCGTCAGGAGAGCGAACCACTTCCGTAGGATAAATGTCGTCCTTTACCTTCGCCGGCACGGTGATCGGCAATTTGACGTTGACGTAATTTGCCCCTGCATGGTCCCAGAACGACAGCGACATTCCGATGTGGCCGGAAACCAATCTGTCATTCCCAACCCAAATGGCGTTGCTTGCCCCAGCGTCGGTCGTGGACCGCTTGCCCGATTGGGCTTGGGCGGCCAATTTCGCACTCGGAACGTAGTACGTTTCGAACGTGGCGTACGTTTGATCGTCTCGCCGGACGCCATCGACAACAACAATGAACTTCTCCGGATGAAATTTCACGAAATTACAGCATCGATCTTCCGTGAGCCGTGTGACCTGTCGCGTATCCAGGTTCCAAAACCACGCCCCCCGCGTGCAACTCGCCGCCGCCAAGTATTGCCCGTCGGGTGAAAACGATAGGGAGCGTAGGTACGGAGCATCCTTTACCAGCGTGTGTGCAATCTTCCCTTCGACCAAGTCAATGACGTAGACGATGATGGTGGCATACGGGTTCTCGTCGAACGGATTATTGCCGCCGACGGCCAAGAACCGGCGGTCCGTGGAGATCGCTGCGACCTGTACCGTGCCGTCGTATTTGCCGTCGATCGGAAGGCGGTACATATGCTCCGTCTTGGCCGTCGCGATGTCCCACACCCGCACCGTGTTGTCGGACGAGGCGGTGACGATTTGCTTATCGCCCTTCAGGAAGAATGCTCCCACGACTTTGTTCGTGTGCCCGCCGGTGTCGAACACCATGACCGGCTGGGTTTCCCCCTCCGCCCGCCCCACGACCGCCAACAGGCACACCGCCATCAAAATCCGGCCCATGACCCACCTCCTGGGAAGTTCCACGAAACTCGCCCTCGCTACTTCGCCACCTCGTACCGCACGCTCACCGTCGCCCGCTCGGCCCCCACCGTTCGCTCCACCGGAACGGTTGTTCCGGGCACCGGGCAGCCGAACCCCACGGCGTCGGTCGGCGACTTCTTCAGCGGCGGCTCGTCCGCCGGCGGGGCCTTCACCCACGCGGCCGCGAACGACGCGGTGATCGTGCCAACCCGCGCGTCGTCCCGGTTCACCAGCCCGGCCCCGCTCTTCGCGTACTCCGTGATCTTGAACCGCTCGAACAGTGCGTTCGTCTTGTGCCACCCCGGCACCACGACGCTGTCCTTCGGCTTTACGAGGACCATCGAGTACCGCGGCTCGCCCTTCCGCGGGCCGTCGGCGATCCGCACGTCCGTGAAGTGGAACACGCTCAGGCCGTCGATCGCCAGCTTCACCGCCATTTCCGTGTTCGAGCGGTTGACGAGCCGGACGTCGAACTGGTCGTCGCGGGCGAGGTTGGCGAACGCCAGCCCGTCCCGGTCGGCGAGCGGCACGCCGACCTTGTTCCGCACGATCTCGATCCCGAACGTGCTGTCCGGGCCGGACAGTGCGACCGTGCCGTCGAGGGCCGCCTTCGGGTCGCGGAAGCTCGTCACTGTGGCCTCGTCGGCCTTCACGTCGTCGAGGATCACGGTCGTGGTGTCCACGGACAGGCCGAGGATCAGCCGGACGGAGGCGGGGTCGGTGACGCGCCGCTCGAACCTTTCCAGTTCGACGCCAGCCCCGTCGGTGAACGTGAAGACGAGGTCGACGGCCGGCCGCAAGTGCTTGCGGTCCTTCGCGTCGGGGACCTCGCGGAACAGGTACTTGACCCGCAGGCCGACGGTCGCCACGAGTTTGACGGTCACGCCCTGGGCGGGCAGTTCCCTCTCCAGTTGGTCGCGGATGATCGGCCCGCCGGACGTCGGGAACGTGTCCGGCCCGGTGACGCTGCCGAGGGCCAGAGCCTTCTGGCGCTCGCCCTTCATCCACTTGGCGCAGTCCTCCGCGGCCCCGCGGACGACGGTTTTCAGGTCGTCCCCGCGGCCGGCCGTCGCCGTGCCGAGCACGGCCGCCGCGGCCGCGGCCACCGCCAGCAGGTAGTACGATCGAGACATGTCGATTCTCCCCAAGATTCGGGTCGGTTCGGGGAATGCTCGATACAATCTAACACCTGTACGACATCATTCCCACAACAGATTCCGACTTGCAGACGGGTTCGCGACCGCAAGCGGACAAAAATTTCTCGACACGTGGGCGAAAACTCGTTCGCCCCGCGGAGGGGGACACCCGTGCCCGACGACCAGAGTCCCGACGTGGTGGCCGCGTTCCTCCAGCGAATTCGGGCCGGCGACCCGGCCGCGCACGTGGAATTTGCGGCCCGGTACGGCCCACAGATCCGTCGCGTGGTGCGGATTCGCCGGGCCAAGGAGCACGTTCAAGGGCTGGTCGAGTCCGAAGACCTGGTCCAGACCGTACTCCGCCGGATGTGGGAGAAGCCGGCGGATCTGAAGGCGGAGACGCTGGGCGAGTTGCTCGCGTGGGCGAGGGCAGTCGCCTGGAATCGCGTCCGCGAGTTCGAGCGGAAGCGGCAGTTAGAACGGGGCAACTTTCGCCGCTTGTTGCGGCGGGACGACGAACCGCCAGACGGTACGAGTGGCGAAGATGCCTCTGTCTCGCTCGCGAGCGTTCGGACGGTGCTCTCGGCCGAGGAGCGGCGCATCTTCGACGCCCGTCTGGCCGACCGGACGTGGGCGGAAATCGCCGCCGACTTAGGGCGGACCGGCGAGGCGGTTCGCAAGCAATTCGAGCGAGCGATCCGCCGCGTCCAAGGCGAAGCGGGCACCTGAGACGGAGTTGGTACACTGTTCGCCACGATGGGCGACCGCGAAAAAAAGGCCCGCAGAAGTGAGTGATTGAGCTTGTTTTCCAGAACTTCAAGGCGGGCGTTGGGATCGCCCACCTGCCTCGTCTTCGTCTCCGTGCTCGGCGACAACCTGCCCCTGTCCCGCCGCCGGAGTTCGCGGCGCCAGCGGTGGAACGTGTTTCGGTCAGTTGGCGTTGCGTGCAAAACGCGCGAACGGCGAGGCCGCTGGGCCGCCAGACGGCGATAGTGTCGCGCCACAATTGTTCTCGGACCGGATCGCGTTACGTCTTCGGCATGAGCCGGCACGACTCGAAAGGAAAGGAAGGCCGAGGCTACCACGGCTAGTAAGAAGGGACTTCGTCGAACGGACAATATCGCTTCGGATGTACGTGTGAGGCATTTCGGTGCTGGCCGAGTTGATGCGGAACGGGCATTGCTGAACCCGAAGGACAAACGGGGCTACCGGTTGCAGAGTTGGCCGCGGCCGGCGGAGACGCCGAGCCTCTTCCCGGACGAACGGGATGTGAGAACTCGTTCCGGGTGATGAACGGCCGGGCGTTGCCGAGGGGAAACACAAGAGAACCGGCTGCGGCCGTCAGAATGAGTGGGCGACACCCCGACGGCCGCGGCCGGCTTTTTCGTTCCGACCGGCGGCCTCCGAGCCGCTCCGACTCCCTTCCCGTCGTCGGGCCCGGAAGCCGAAGCCAAGGCGTGCCTCGCGTGTCCGAGGCCGGTGAGCACCCGCCCAACCCCGAACCGTTCCCTACAATCTCCGCTTACGCGGATTCGGCGCCGAGCGATTCCCGGTTCCGGTCGAGGTGTTCGAGTGGACCTGGCACAGCGGGTGGAACGGGCGTTCGCCGGCGCGGCCGGCGAGATGGTGACGACGGCCGTCCTGTACGCCACGGCGGCCGGGCTGCTGTGGGTCACGTTCTACCGGCTGTTCCGCCGCCGGCTGGGGCACCGCCGGATCGGCACGAAGGCCCCGGACCGGCCGCAGGTCCGCCGGGAGGTGCTGCACTCCCTCCGCAGCATCCTCGTCTTCGCGGCCGTCACGTTCGTGGTGCTGATCGCCGCCGGGTACGGGCTGACCCAACTGTACGGCCGGTTCGACAAGTACGGCTGGTGGTGGCTGCCCGCCAGCTTCGCCCTCGCGGTGCTGCTGCACGACACGTACTTCTACTGGACGCACCGCCTGATGCACGCCCCGCGGGTGTTCCGCCGGGTGCACCGCACGCACCATCTGTCGACCAGCCCGACGCCGTGGGCGGCGTACGCCTTCGGCGTCGGCGAGGCGGTCGTCCAGGCCGGGATCGGGCCGCTCGTCGTCTGCCTGATCCCCATGCACGGGCTGGTCTTCCTAGCGTTCATGACGTGGCAGATCGTCTGGAACGTGTTCGGCCACCTGGGGTACGAGATCTACCCCCGGTGGTTCCTGCGGACGTGGGCCGGCAAGCTGGTGAACACGCCGACGCACCACGCCCTGCACCACGAGCGGTTCCGGGGCAACTACGGGCTGTACTTCAACGCATGGGACCGCCTGATGGGGACCAACCTGCCCGGGTACGCGGCCCGGTTCGAGCGGGCGGCCAGCGGCGGGCCCGCCCCGGCCGCCGCGAGCGGTCACGAGTCGTCGGTCGGGGTTGGGGCGATCCGCCCGGCGTCGGTTTCGTAGGGCGTGCGGACCGGTGTTCGACCGTCAACCCGGGAAGGGCCTCCGTGAACCTCGACGCATATCTGACGCGCATCGGCTACGCCGGCCCGAAGGCCCCGACGCTCGACGTGCTCCGCCAAATCGTTCACGCCCACCTGTGTTCGATCCCGTTCGAGAACGTGGACGTGCTGCTCGGCCGCGGCGTCTCGCTCGCCGACGCCGACGTCGAGCAAAAACTCGTCCGGGACCGCCGCGGCGGGTACTGCTTCGAGCAGAACTCGCTGCTGCTGCGGGCCCTGGCGGCCCTCGCATTCTCTGCCGCGCCGCTGTCGGCCCGCGTGCGGCTCAAGGCCCCGCGGGAGGTCATCCCCCCACGGACGCACCTGTTCTTGCGCGTCGACCTGGACGGCGTGCCGTGGCTCGCTGACGTCGGGGTCGGCGGCCTGAGCCCGACGGCCTCCGTCCGGCTCGACGTCATGGGCGACGAGCAGCCGACGCCGCACGAACCGCGGCGGATCGTCCGCGAGGACGGCACCCCCCTGCTCCGGTACTTCCACCAGGCGAAGGTCGGCGACGCGTAGGTGGACGTGTACGAGTTCACGCTCGAAGAGATGCCGGCCGTCGATCGCGAGGTCGGGAACTGGTGGACGAGCACGTGCCCGCAGTCCCGGTTCCGGCAGAACTTGACGGTCACGCTCGCCAGCCCCGACGGCACGCGGCTGTCGGTCCTGAACCGCGAGTTCACCCGCCGCCGCGGGGCCGAGGTGTTGGAACGGTTCGAATTCTCCGACGCCGGGCACCTCCTCCGCGTTCTGGGCGAGCGGTTCGGGATTCGGCTTCCGTCCGACACGACCTTCTCAATTCCGTAACGTCGAGCCGCCGAGCGACGGCCGGGGCTCGGGACAACCGTCGGGAGCCCGGGAGCGATTTTGCCGGGGGCCGATGTTTCGCCCGGCCGCGTCACTTCGAACCCGCCCGGCATAGTTAACAGGCAGAGATTTTTTCCACCCGCTCCGGTCAGCGGACCCACCGCGAAGCGGCGGTCGCTGGGGGACGCCCTCCGAGGCCCCCTCGTGCGACCCGAACTGCCGCCCCATCAACTCACCCCGGACGAACGGTTCCGGGAACTCGCCGCGATCCTCGCGGTCGGGCTCCTCCGCCTCCGCGACCGGCACGCCCTGGCGACTCCGGCCGAACCACCCCACTGGCCAGAAGAGGTCGAGAATCCCCTTGACCTTCCCCCCGAGACGAGCGTCACTGGTCGTGCGGGTTGACGCGACCCGGACGACCGAGACCCCCGAGGTCCGTTGATGGACGCCGCGCTGAAGAAGGCGATCGCCGAGCTCCCCCGGCTGACCGTGTTGCAACTCCGGGCGAAGTACGCCGAGGCCCACGGCGAGCCGACCCGGGCCGCGAACAAGGGATGGCTCGTCCGCCGGATCGCCTGGCGACTCCAGGCCAACGCCGCGGGCGGCCTGACCGAGCGGGCGTTGCGGCGGGCCGCGGAACTGGCCAACGACGCCGACCTGCGGCTCAACCCGCCGCGGGGCCGGGCGGCGGCCTCCGACGCGGCCGAACCCGTCGTCCGCACGCTGCCGTTCGCGGCGGACGCGCGGCTGCCGCCGCCGGGGACGATCCTCACCCGGGCGTACAAGGGCACGGTCGTCCGCGTCCAGGTTCTCACCGCCGGGTTCGAGTACGACGGCGAGGCGTACCCGTCCCTGTCCGCCGTGGCGAAGGCCGTCACCGGGTCCCACGTCAACGGGTTCCACTTCTTCCGCCTCGGCCCGAAAGGAACGCCATGAAACCGAAGCCTACTACGCCGGCGGCGGTCGTGAAACTGACCCGGTGCGCGATCTACACTCGCAAGTCGTCCGAGGAGGGGCTCGCCCAGGAGTTCAACTCCCTCGACGCCCAGCGGGAGGCGGGCGAGTTGTTCGTCCGCAGCCAGGGCGGCGAGGGATGGACGGTCCTCCCCGACCGGTACGACGACGGCGGGTTCACCGGCGGGAACACCGACCGGCCCGGCCTGCAACGCTTGATGAAAGACATCGCGGCCGGCCGGGTGGGCGTGGTGATCGTGTACAAGGTCGACCGGCTGAGCCGCTCGCTGCTCGACTTCGCCGCCCTCATGCAGACGTTCGAGGCACACCAGGTCGGGTTCGTGTCCGTGACGCAGCAGTTTTGCACGACCACGTCGATGGGCCGACTCGTCCTCAACGTGCTGCTCTCCTTCGCCCAGTTCGAACGGGAGTTGGTCAGCGAGCGGACGCGGGACAAGATCGCGGCCACGCGACGGAAGGGCAAGTGGACGGGCGGCCGGCCGGTCCTCGGCTATACCGTCGACCCGGACCGGTTCAAGCTCGTCGTGGACCCGGCCGAGGCCGACCGGGTGCGGGCGATCTTCCAGCTCTACCTGACCGAGGGGTCGCTCCTCCCGGTCGTCGAGGAACTCGCCCGGCGGGGGTGGCAGAACAAGGCGTGGACGTCCCGCAAGGGGTTGGTGCTGGGCGGGAAGGCGTTCACCCGCACGAGCCTGTACAAGTTGCTCACCAACGTCGTCTACGCCGGGAAGGTGCGGTACAAGGCCGAGGTCCACCCGGGCGAGCACGCGGCGATCGTCGACCCGGGCGTGTGGCAACGGGTCCAATCGCAGCTCGCCCACAACGGGCGGGGCGGCGGGGGCGACACCGCCGCCCGGAACCGGTTCGGGGCGGTCCTCAAGGGCCTGCTCCAGTGCGTGCCGTGCGGGTGCGCGATGACGCCGACGCACTCGACCCGGGGGGCCAAGCGGTACCGGTACTACGTGTGCTCGGCCGCCCAGAAGAAGGGGTGGCGGACGTGCCCGTCGAAGGCCGTTCCGGCGGAACAGACGGAGCGGTTCGTCGTCGACCAGGTCCGGGCCGTCGGCCGCGACCCGGCCCTCGTCGCCGGGGTCCTGGCCGAGGCCCGGGCGCAGGACGAGACGCGGGCGGCCGACCTCACCCGCGAGGAGCGGGGGCTGACGACGGACCTCACGTCCTGGCACAAGGAGTTGCGGGCGCTCTCGGGGCAACTCCGGCCGGGGGCGGACAACGGCCCGGTGATCGCCCGGCTGGCGGACCTGCAGGAGCGGGTCGGGTCGGCCGAGGCGCGGGCGGCCGCCCTCCGCCGGCAGGTCGTCGAGGCCCGGTCCCGGGTGGTCGGCGAGGACGAGGCGGCCGCCGCCTTGTCGGCGTTCGACCCCGTCTGGGGCACACTCTCGCCGCGGGAACAGGGCCGGGTCCTCGCCCTCCTGATCGAGCGGATCGGGTACGACGGCGGGACCGGGAAGGTGGCGATCACGTTCCGGGCGGCGGGCATCCAGACGCTCGCCCGCGAACTGGCCGACAAACGCGAGGAGAAGCGGGCATGACGACCGAACTGACGATCGAGCGGGAGTTCCACTTCGCCCGGCGCGGGCGGGGGTACCGGAAGGTGCTGGAAGAGGGCCCGGTCCCGGCGGCGACGGCGGGCGTTCGCGTCCCGAAGGTCAGCCGGTGGCTCGCCCTGGCGATCCGGATTGACCGGCTCGTCCGAGACGGGGCGATCGCGAACTACGCGGAGGCGGCCCGCCTGGGGCAGGTGACGCGGGCGCGGGTGAGCCAGATCGTGAGTCTGCTCAACCTCGCCCCGGACGTGCAGGAGGCGGTCTTGCACCTGCCGCCGACGGACGCCGGCCGGGACGCCGTCACCTTCCGGGAGTTGCTGCCGATCGCGGCGGTCGCGAACTGGGACGGGCAACGGACATTGTGGGCCGTCGTCGCGGCTCGACTCCCCGTTACCCCCGGCAGTTCGGCCCGCGGCTCTGGGCGTCGCTCGGCTTCGCCAACGTGATCTTTAAACGTTCGCGTCCGGTGAAGTGACGTCGTGTGCTGCCGGTGAATTTGATGGGTTTCCTCGAATTCAGGAGGCCCGTGATGTCCACCCACGCGTTCTCGCCCGCTGGCGAACGATCTTCGCCAAGCAGCGTCGGTCCTCGGTCGCCATCACGGCGTTCTGCCGGTCGCGGAAGCCCCGCAAGCCGAACTTTCACCGCTGGCGGAACGTCCGTGGTCAACTCGATCCTTCGGAACCGAAGGCCGCGTTCGTGCCGATCCGCAAGGCCCACTCGCCGAAGACCTCGCCCCCGTCGGCACGCTCCGCGGCACCATCGACATGCCGCAGGCCCACATCGCCAAGCTCGTGAAGGTGACGTTCGGCCGCTCCGGCGAGCGGGTCGAAGCCCCCTCTTCGACGCCCTCGACGCCGAACCCCTTTCCGTGGCCGGAGCGATCGCCGCGCCGGAATGGAAACGCCTCTGAAACGCCGCATGAACTCCGGGCCAAAATCTAGCGGGGCACTCAAATTTTAAATCCGCCTGGTGTGGGTAAGTCTGGCGGCATAGAATTTTATAACCCACCGAGCCGTAAGCTTCTCTTCTCTCTTCGACGGTGACTATCGTTGTGACATTGACAAACTACATTCCAAACAACTCACTTCTCGTCGTCGCCCTAATCGGGCTGACCTTCGACTTTACCCCCTCCCTCCCCGCGGCGGACGAAGAGGCTGTGACGCCGGAGCAGCGGGCGGCGATTCTCAAGACCTTTCGCGACGACGTTACACCGTTTCTGAAGAACTATTGCATGCCGTGCCACGGCGATCGGAGGTCGAAGAAAGGCGACGTGTCGTTCATCGGAGTCTTCGGGCGACCGGGAGCGGGGGAATTCCGCAAGGTATGGCAGATGTCGTCGGTTAGCGTGAACGAGCACGCGATGCCGCCGGAGTACGCCAAGAAGCAACCGACGGACGAGGAGCGAAAGAAGTTCGTGGGGTGGATTCCGAAGGTCAAGTACCTCAACCCGAAGGATCCTGGAGCTTTCGTCATCCGCCGGCTGAACAAGGTGGAATACGGCAACACGCTGCGTGACCTTTTGGGCGTCGACCCTTCGGTCGCCAAGGATCTGCCCGACGAAGTGCCCGGCGAGGGATACCTGAACACCCTTTCGCCATTGCAAACGGAACAGTACCTGGTGATCGCGAACGAAGCGTTGAACCGTGCACTCGGCCCCAAAGATGGGCCGAGCACCGAGAAGCAACAACAACTTTTCGGAGCGACGCCCCCGCCCACCGCCGATCCGCGGGAGGCGGCAAAGAAGGTCGCCCGTTCGCTCGCTCGGAACGCGTATCGTCGTCCCGCCTCGGATGAGGAAATCGACGTATTGCTGCGTGTTTTCGACCTCGCTCGTGAGAACAAACTCGACTACCCGGCGTCGTTGCGGTTGATGTTGAAAGCGATTCTCGTCTCGCCGCAGTTCCTCTTCATCACTCCGGCGAAGGAACATCCCACAAACGAGACCATCGTTCCCCTCGACGACTTTCAACTCGCTTCGCGGGTGTCGTACTTTCTGTGGTCCACGATGCCGGACGCCGAGCTTTCGGCCCTCGCCGATCAAGGAAAATTGAACGACCCGGCCACGTTGCGGTCTCAAGTGAAGCGGATGCTCTTGGACAAGCGGTCGCGAGCACTCTTCGACGGCTTCGGAGCACAATGGCTCGGCATCAGCGGATTGAGGGAAAAGCGGTTCGATCCGGCGAAGTTCCCCGAGATGACGCCCGCCCTCCGCACGGCGATGTACGACGAAGTCCGCCTGTTCTTCGATAGCATCGTCCGGGAGAACCGCAGCGTCCGCGGATTCATCGAAAGCGATTACACCTTTGTGAACGAAAGCCTCGCCAAGATCTACGGCCTCAAGGAGAAGGTTTCCGGGCCGCAGATGCGACGTGTCCAACTCGCCGATCCCAATCGTGGCGGGATTCTAGGCATGCCGGGCACTCTCGCAATGACTTCCTTCCCCGAGCGAACCAGTGCGGTGAAGCGCGGCGCGTGGGTGCTGGAACAGTTGCTCGGCGAGCACATTCCGCCTCCGCCCCCGAATGTGCCCGAATTGGATAAGCAGGACAAGAAAAAGGTCGCGGACCTGACGCAACGCCAGCGGACGGAATTGCACCGCTCGAACACCGTTTGTGCGAACTGCCACAAAGTTATGGACCCGATCGGATTCGGCTTGGAGAACTTCGATGCCATCGGTCGCTGGCGGGAGAAGGATGAATCCGGCGGCCCGATTGACGCTGGTGGCGAGCTGCCGGGCGGGAAGAAGTTCAGCTCGCCGAAGGAGTTGAAGGCGATCATCGCCGAACGCAAAGAGGACCTCGTCCGAAACGTGACCGAGAAACTGCTCGCCTACGCCCTTTGCCGCCAGCTGGAAGGTTACGACGTGACCGTCGTTGACCGCATACTCGAGCATCTCCACGAAGACGACGACCGCGTGCAGACGATGATCGTGGAAGTTGTGACGAGTTATCCGTTCACCCACCGCCGAATTAAATAAGGTGCAAATGATGACCCGGAAAGCCGTGCTCGACCGACGCGCCTGCTTAAAAGGCATCGGGGCCACCCTCGCTCTCCCCCTTTTCAGTTCGGTCGGCTGGGCTGGCGATACCAAGGGCAAGCCCGCCAAGCCGCCGGTGAGACTCGCCTTCATGTACATGCCCCACGGCGTGATCATGGATCAATTCTGGCCGACCAACCCGGACAATTTCCTGACCCAACCGCCACCGGCCCTCGATTCGCTGCGGCCCGTGTTGAACCAGTGCCTTATGGTGAAGGGCATCTCCGGGGTGGCGATCAAGCCGTTCAACGGTGCCCCGCACGCCTTGGAGCTTTCGACGTGGCTGACGGCGACGCTGCCCAACGCCGACCACCGCAACAAGATCGACATCGCGATCTCCGCCGACCAGATTGCCGCGAACTACGTCGGCGGGTTGACCTCGCTGCCGTCGCTCGAATTGGCGACCATGCCGCAGACGCACAAGGAAAATCAAGAAGGCTTGAACGAAGGGTACTACTCGCATTGCAGTTTCCGTTCGCCGACGCAGTCGGTGCCCGCGGAGATCAATCCGCGAAACGTCCTCAACCGCCTGTTCGGCAAGGCCGACAAGCCCGGCGCCGCACCGCGACATGACCCCCTCGACCGGAGCATGCTCGACCTCGTCATCGGCGGGGCCCGAGACCTCCGCAAGAAACTCCCTCAGGACGATCAACACAAGCTCGACGAGTACCTCGATAGCGTTCGTGCCGTCGAACGCCGCATCGCGGCGATCGAAAAGAGACAGCAAGATGCCGCGTTCGAAAAAGCGGGCGTCGGCCCGAGCAAACGCAACGCCACCGACTCCGCCCCCATCGAAATCAAAATACCGTCCGGCGACAAGCGCAGCGAGTACATGCAGGTGATGTGCGACCTCAACGTACTCGCCTTCCAAACGGACACCACCCGCGTCAGCACCTACATCGGGTCCACTCCGAACGGCGTGACGTACCCCGAACTCGGCCTGGGCGAACACCACTCGTTCACCCACCACGGAAATAAGCCGGAAACCAAGGCCAAGGTCGCGGCCATCACCGCCTTCAACATCTCTCAGTTCGCCTACATGGTGAACAAAATGGCCAAGCTCAAGGAAGGGAACGGCACCCTGCTCGACAACTGCATGATGATGTGGGGATCGGGCCTCGAAGACGGCGACCAGCACACGCGGGAAAACCTCCCGTTCATCATTGCGGGCGGCGGTGGCGGGTCGCTCAAGACCGGCCGTTGCATCCTTTCGAAGGGCAATCAAGGCGACCTGCTCACGACACTCCTCGCTTGTATGGGAGTTCCCCTCGACCGCCCCATCGGCATCGCCACCAAGCAGATCAAGGAAATGATGAACGGCTGAACGAATCGACGACCCGGCGGTTACATTCGATCCGCCGGGTCCGTCACCCCTTAGGCCGGATATTTCATCGTAATGCGAGTAAAAGAGTATCGCGGTGATTGAAGGTTTGGTATTGGAAGGAGTTACCACACTTCATCCACCCCCTTTTCCCCAAGGCCATCGCGTACTTTTGGGCAGTTCGCGAATTTGGACGACCTTACGCCCGCGGCCGTTTTGATCAACCGCGGGAGTGCGGATCGATGGTGCCGTGGCGTTGTGCCCAGGCGTCGGGTAGGAGGTGGTCACGTCGGCCGGCTTGTCGGCGGGTTCATCGAACAGGTCGATGAGGTAGAGCGACGGGTTCAACCGGTGCCGTTTGGCACCGGCGCAGAGGCACATCAGCACACGGACGGTGGCGAGGCCGCCGTTCCCGCCGCGGAAGGGCCAGTTTTTGCGTCCGACGGCGAGAGGTCGCACGGAGCGTTCGGCGACGTTGTTGTCGATGGCGAAACGGGCGTCCACTCCGTAGCGTGAAAGCGTGGGCCATTGGTTGCGGGCTTACGACAGCGCCTGTCCGAAGGAGCTCATGGACATCGCCGTGCGGTGTTCGTCGTCCAGCCAAGTCCCGAACTGTTCGAGGATCGGCCCGGCCCGCGTTCGCCGCAGGTGCACGACGTACTCGCCCTTCCACCTTCCGTCGGCGATGTCGCGTTCGACGGCGGAAAAGCGTGCGGATGTAAGCCAAGGCTCGACTCGCCTGAGCCGGACTGCTCTCCGGGGCTTCGACGAACTTCCGCCGAACGTGGGCCCAGCAACCGAAGTGTCGGGCTCCGGACCCGTGGACCGCGTTGTAGCCGGAATAGGCGTCGGCGTGCACGAAGCCCCGATACCCTTCGAGGAACTTGGCGGGGTGCTCTTCGCCCCGGCCGGCGGTGAAGTCGAAGTGCGTGTAGGGATGGGCCGCATCGCCGAGGTAGATCCAAGTGTAGGCGGTGCGGGCGGGCTTCAACAACTGCCCCGGGGACTCGTCGGCGTGGATCGCGAACGACGCTTCCACCCGGGCGATCATGAGCCGGAAGACGGGATCGAGCAGCGTGGCGCACTTCACGATCAGGTAGCACAAGCGGGTGCGATACACGGGCCAACCCTGCCGTGCGAAGATCTGTTCTTGGCGGTTCAAGGGCAGATGATCGACATACTTCCACACGATGACCTGCGCCACGAAAGCGTACGCCCACTGACATTGCGAAAGCCGGCACGCCCGCACCATAACCGAGGGAGAATCTTGCCCGGCCGAAGAACGACGACCCGAGGAAGGCGTAACCGTGGACGAAGACCCACCGACCCCGCACGCCCGGGCCGTGGCGCAGGAGGCGCTGGACCGTAACCCTCAACTCGCGGGGGGCCGCGACCCGGACGAGTGGGTCCAGATCCTTGCCGGCCTCTACGAACTCATCGGGGACACCCGTTTCCGCGTCCGGTTCGGGCTCCGGCCGCCGGCCGACGAGTACGAGCGGGCCCGCCTGGCGTTTGACGCCCACCAGATGACGGCGGAGGAATTCCGGCCGATCTACGAAGTGAATGCCGCCCGCCCCGCCGACCTTCGGATGGTCGAGACGATGGCCGCCGACCTAGAACAGCGGGTGGTGGCGTACGCCCACTTCCTTCAGACTCTGCTCGACCAGAGTCAAGACGTCCTCCGCGGGCGGCGGCAGTGGTGGGACGAGTTGGTCGTCGGTCGCGTCCTCCGGCGGGTTACCCGGAAACTGGAGATGGACCGCCGCGAGGTGGCCACCCTGGAGGCGTTCCTGCAGGAAGTTCGGGTCGAGCGGGGGCTCGGACTGGCCGGCGGCGGAACGTTCGACGCCCCGGCGGCCATGAACCTGGGGATCAACGTGACCCGCACCGCCGAGAACCTTTGGGGGCGGGCGCGGGCCCCGGAACGGGCTGTCGGCGACCACCTCTCGGTGAAGGGCGTCTACGACCTGATCACGCGAGACGGGGTGCCGCCCGCGCGGCGGGTGTTGGCGTTACTTCACCAGGAGGTGGCGGCCGCCCGGCTCGTCCTCCGCGGCCGGGCGGCCGCCACTCCGGCCCCCTCGGTTTACGTTGCCGCACAGAATTGCACCGTCACCGCGACCACCTTGACGGTAAGCGGACCGGAGTTCCCGCCGGAACCCGCAAAAACGCCAACTCCGAACGCCGCGTTCCGCGTCGCCCGCTGGGCCGATCTCGCGATCGGCATCGATGCGGCGCGGGCGTACTGGGCGGCCACGCCCGTCCCCGCCCTCGGCGATCGGGTTCCGACGGGCAAGTGGGCGCCGCTCGACCTGCGGGGCGATCGGTGGAGGGCGGTTCTGGACCACGCGGCCCGGTCCGCGGACGGGACGACGGTCGACACGGCGGCGTTGCTCGCCGCCCTGGGCGTCACCGCGGGGCAATCGTCCGGGGGGCGGGACGGGCGAGCCCGGCCCGGGGAAGTCGAGGCCGCCCGCCTCGCGACCGACGGCCTCCGGGCGATCCCGTCCGGCGCGCGGAAGTCCCTGACCGACACCCTGGCCGACCTCCGCCGGGAGATCCGGGCTTTGATCGGCGGGCCGACCGACAAGGCCCACACGCTGTTCGTCGTCCGGAAGAAGACGGTCTGTACCGGGTTCGTCGTCCGGTACCTGATCCCGACCGACGGCGGGCACGTCACGTTCGGCTCGCGTCCGAAGTGATCGCTGGCGGGCCAGGGGTCCGCCAGCGATTTGACGGACCCGCCGGGCATTTTCTCACGATTTTTCCTAAGTGTCTAAGATCTGGGCACTTGTCGACGACATTCCGACTCTACTTCGGCCCGAACACCCCTCCCGCCAGTTCCCGCCAGTGCGTCCCTTCGTAGGCGATTCGCGATCGCGGCCACGATGTTGTCCACGGCCGAATCGCCCCCGATCGGAGGGCTCGACGATGGCCACAACGCGCACGAGTTTGGCGACCCACTTCTCCCACCTCTCACCGCCCTGGCAACGGGTGTTCCGCACCTGCCAGGCCGTCGGCTTCGGTTCCGTTGAGGGCCTCGGCGTCCGCCGAGGCGAGCCGGTGTTCGGCCCCGGGTGCGTGGCCCGGCACGAGCGGAAGCTCGGCGGCGGGGACGCCGGCGGCCGGCCGCCGATCGACGCGGCCGACTTCCAGCTGAAGCTCGCCCATGTCGAGTTGATCCAGGAGTTCGCCCGCCTGCCGGACGGGGCGGGCGTGACCGTCGAGGTCCGGCACGGCCTCCCGGCCCGCCTCGTCCGCGTCGAGACGCTCGCGTAGCGGACCCGTTGTCATCCTTGTCGTTGCTTTCTTTCACCCTTCTCGACGACCTCCCGACCGCGCGGCGGACGGACTCGTGAGCGGCCCGGGCGTGACCCGCCCGGGCCGAGGCCGCCGGCCCGGCCGGCAGGAGTCCTCATGTTTCCCTCTGACGCCGTGGTCGGGGCGTTCGCCCACGACCTGATCCGCCGCAAGGCCCGCCGGCTCGCCCGCCGGGCCGACGTGTTCCCCCTCGACGCCGACGACATTGGGCAAGAGCTCCGCCTGGCCCTCGTCCGCGCCCTCCCGCAGTACGACCCGGCCCGCGGGACCGTCGAGGCGTTCGTCGTCACGACCGTCCAGACGGCCGTCGCCATGCTACTCCGTGAGAGGCATGCGTCCAAGCGGGCCGTCTCCCGCGTCCGCCCGCTCGCGAGCGACGTCGCCTGCCCGTTCGCCGCCGCCGATCAGGCGGCCGCCGACCGCCGCCTCGATGTCCACGACCGCCTCGCCGGCTTGCCCTCGTCCCTGCAACCGTTGGCGGTGCGGCTAACGACCCAGTCGTTGGCCGAGGCGGCCCGCGCGTTGGGCACGCCGCGGTCGTCCCTGCAACGCCGGGTCGCCCACATCCGCCGCCACTTCCAGACGACGGTCTCCCTCGCTGGCAACGAAACGGAGGTGGCCTGTGGCTGAGCCCACCCCCACGACAGACCAAGACCCGGTCGTCACAACGATCGCCCGGTTCGTCGCCGCCTTGTTCGACCCGGCCGACACGATCGTGATCCGGCCGATCGAGACCTGGACGGAGGCCGGCCGGAAGCGAAGCCGGGTCGGCTACAAGTTGATCCGGCATTGGCCGGCCGACCCGGACCGCCTACCGGCCCGGCTGGCCGCCTTCCTGCCCGCAACCGCGGCCGAGCGGTACAACGTGTTCGTGGGCGTCTGCCCGCGGTTCGCCGGGGGCGGCCAGTACGACCTCGCCTGGCAGGTCCGCACCGTCCGGGCGGTGTGGGTCGACATCGACCGCATCTCCGTCGAGGACGCCCTCCGGCGGGTGGCGGCGGCCGGCCTGCCGGAGCCGTCGATCGTCGTGCACTCGGGCAACGGCGTCCACCTCTACTGGCTGCTCGACACGCCGTACCTCATCGATGACGCGGGCGACCCGCCGCCGGTGATGCAGGAGTGGCCGCCGAAGGGGACCGTGCCGAACAAGCCCCGCAAGTACGTGGTCGAGGACGGCGACCGCATCTACCTCGACGGCCGGTCGGCGGCCGCACGGCTCTCGGCCAAGGCCGAGCACCTGCAGGACGTGATCGCCGGGGTCGCCCACGCCGTCGGCGGCGACCACACACAAGACTTGGCCCGCCTGCTCCGCCTGCCCGGTCCGCCGAATCGCAAGGATGAGCAGTGCGGCGCGGCCCCGAAGCCGACGGCGTTGATCGTCTGCGACCCGTCGCGGCGGTACCCGCTCGCCGCGTTCGAGCCGTACAAGGCGTGTTCGCGCGAGGCCGAGCGGGCGAAACAGGTGGCGGCCATGCCGCTACCCTGCGTCCGGAAGCCGTCGGCCGGCAAGCTCGATCAACTGGCCCGCCTGGTGGCCGCGTGCGGGATCGCCGCTGTGGGCTACCGGTCCGAGGCCGACTTCGCCGTCTGTTGCTTTGCGATCCGCACGGGCATCGGGGCGGACGACGTGTGGTCCCGGGTCGAAGGCGTCGGCAAGTTCGCCGAGCAGGGCCGCGGGTACTTCGACCGGACGTGGGCGAGCGCCGAGCGGCAGGTCCGCGAGGATACGTACGACCAGATCAAGCCGCCGGCCCCCGAAGCCCCGTTCGGCGGGTGCGCCCGTCGGGGCGTGGCGGACGCGGGTCCGGAGGGCGGAAACGACGCCGACCGGGATGGCTCGGTTGACGACGCCGGTCCGCCCGAGGACGGCCGGCCGACGATCGAGGTCGCCGCGGCCACGACGCCCGTGGCCGAGACGCTCGGCCGGATCGCCCACCGCCTGCTGGCGTCGGGCACCTGCTACACGCGGGCCGGTCAGCTCGTCCGCGTCCGCGGGGACGAGGTCAAGCCAATCCTCACCCACCCCGAACTCGCCGGCCTGGTCAACGAGCACGCCGAGCTGTTCTTCGTCGATACCAAGGGCGGGGCGTTCAAGCCCCTCCCGCCCGGGTACGGCAACACCTTCCTGAACCAGTCCGTCCAGCTCGGCCGGTTCCCGAAAATCACCCTGTTCACCCGCAACCCGGTGTACGCCGACGACTGGCGGCTCCTGTCGCCGGGGTACGACCCCGGGTCCGGCGTGTACACGGCGGCCGAGGCCGTCGAGCCCCGGCCGGCGACCCCGCGTCTGGACGCCCTGCTCCACGACTTCTGCTTCCGCACCCCCGGCGACCGGACGAACTACCTGGGCGTCCTCCTGACGGCCGTCCTCATGCCCCGGTTCGTCGGGTGCAAGCCGGCCGTCCTGTTCAACGGCAACCAGCCCGGCCTCGGCAAGACCATGCTCGCCCAGATGGTCGCCCTCCTGCGGGACGGCCGGCACGCCGAGACGGTGTCGTACAACCCGAACGACGAGGAGTTCGAGAAGCGGCTCGGGGCCGGCGTCCGGCGGGGGGAGACGACCCTCGTCGTCGACAACGCGAAGGCCAAGGGCCGGGACGGGTGCATCAGCTCCCCGTGCCTCGAGCGGTCGATCACGGACGCCGTCGTGTCGTTCCGCCTCCTCGGCCAGTCGCTCACCATCCGGGCCGAGAACTCGCTGATCTTCTGCGTGACGGCGAACGCGGCCAACGTCAGCCGCGACCTGGTGACGCGGAGCGTCGTGGTGAACCTGCACCACGAGGGGGACCCGGCCGGCCGGGCGTTCACGATCGCCGACCCGGAGGACGACCTGCTCCGGCACCGGGCGGAGGTCCTGGGCGAGTTGGTCGGCATGGTCGAGCGGTGGAAGGCCGCCGGCCGGCCGCTGGCGGCCGCCCGGACGCGGTTCGAGCGGAAGCAGTGGGGGGCGATCGTCGGCGGCATCCTCGCGGCCGACGGGCGGCCCGACTTCCTGGCGAACGCGGCCGAGGCGGCGGCGACGCTCGACGCGACCCGGCAGGACTTCGAGGCCCTCGTCGACCTGCTGGCCGACGAGCCGCAGGGGACGTGGACGGCGGGCGAGCTCGTCGCGTACTGTCGGCGGCACGACCTCTTGGGGGAGGACCTGGGGGACGGGTCGGCGCGGTCCCAGTCGACCAGGATGGGGTGCCTGGCCGGGCGGTACGTCGGCGAGCGGTTCCCCCACCGGTCGGGCGGGGTGCTCGTGTTCCGCCGATCTACCGACCGAAACGGCGCGACGTACCGCGTGTCCTTCGACGGGCCGCCCCCGCCGGGCGGGTAACCCGCCCGGCGGGGGCGGGTCCCCTTGTGCGGCCATGTCCCCGTCCGGCGAGACCGACCGGACCCGGGCCTGGGCTCCAGACCGAGGGGCCGAAGCGTGAAGGCCCTCGCCGCTCCACTCCCGCTTCGGGCGCCGCGTGCCGCGCCAGAATCTCGTTGGCGCCCCACACGCGGGTCCGGCACGGTTGAGGGGTACGGCCACTCGTGATCATTCCGGTGCTCGCCGGCTTACTTGGTTGCTTGCTCGCGGCGGTTCTGCAGGCCGTCGACGTTCCGCAGCGCCACTTCGGGGCCGACCGCCTCAACGGCCGTCGCCGGACACAAGCGGCGGGCCGTGCGGCCGCAAGCGGGACGGCGGCATGCGACCGTCACGCCCCCCGACGCCGAGAGGGGCTGTCCGCGACCGGGGGCTGCGGGGAACGCGGACGCTTCCCCCAGGCGCGGCGGTAGACGGCCACGGCCGTGGGGCAGGTCGGCCCGGCGGCCGTGGCGCCCGCCCCGGCCTTCGTCCGCCCGCGGTCGGCCACGGAACCCCTCGCGCTGGAAAACGTCGCCGGGGCGCTGCGACGGATCGGGCGGCCGGGTCGGTCCCGCGACAAACTCCAACCGCAGCCACGGTTCGGGACAAGGCACCGGCGAATGGCCGCCCCCCCGTAGCCGTAGCCGGGCGGCGAACCGCATCCCGCAAGGCGTGGCACCGCCCGTCGAGTGCGAGAGTGGTATCCGTAACTCGTCGTGGTCCGGACGTTCGCCGAGAAAGTGAACCTGCGCCCTCCTACGGCTTCGGCTTCACAAGCCGCGTGACCTTGCCGTCCCGGACGAGCGTAGGCCCGCCGACCTTCGGCACGACGACGACCGCCCCTTTCCCGGCCGGGATCAGCGCCAGCACGCCCGGGGCGACCCCGATCGCGTTGGGCTCCCGCTCGAAGAGCCGCCCGTCCAGGCCGGCCACCTTCGTCGGCTTCCCCTGTTCGATCGTCACGACGTCCCGCGCCTCGATCCCGTAGAGCGATCGGTCCCCCGGGTTGTACGCGAGCCGCTGGTAGTACTTGCCGGCGAGGGAGCCGTGCTCCGTCTTCCTCGTCCCGTCGGCCTTGTGGACACAGATCTCCGTCCTCGCCCCGAAGTGGTCCATCGACCAACTCACGATGACCTCGTCCCCCGTCGCGTGCGTGATCCCGGTGACGTACCCCCCGCCGCTGGCGTCGTGGACCCACGTGCCGGTCTTCACGTCCAGGCCGAGGAGGTCGCCGCCCCACTCCCCGTTCCCGGTCCCGACCCAGAGCCGGGCGGCGGTCCCGTGCGTGGCCAGGATGCGGAGGGGCGGGCCGCCCCGGGGGCGTTTAACTTTCGGCACGGGGTACGGCCTTTTGCCGACGGGATCGACGACGGCGGACGGGAAGACGAGGTACGGCGTGCCGCCGACGGGGACGATCGCGACGAGGGTTTCCCCGCCCGCCTCGTAGGCCGCCCGCTTCTCCCACCCGCCGGCCATCGCGGACCACTCGTAGAGGGCCGCCCCGTCGGCCGCCCAGAGCCTGTCGCCGTCACCTTCCAGGCGGTTCAGGCCCTTGCGGGAGAGGCGGCCGGCCTCGGCCGTCGCGTAAGCGCCGGTCTTCAGCTCCCAGGCCGCGACCGCCCCGCCCTCGGAGAGGCAGAGGAGGCGGCCGTCGTGGACCGTGGCCGCGTGGATCACCTCGGCCGGCGGGTCTGCGGCCGCGACGGGGCCGACCGTCATGCCGGTCAGGAGCAGGATCAGATACGGTCGCATGGCTCAACCCTCCCACGGGCCTGTCGGCCTCTACTTCTTGTCCGCCGCTGCGGCCCGGCGGATCGCTGGGTCGTCCGTCCGCTTGACGACGTCGGCCAGGGCGTCGCGAACCGGGCCGGCCTTCGCCCACCCCACGGCCCGGATGAACTCGATCGTCCGGACCCGGTTGCGGACGTCCCGGAGCATCCCCCCATCGCCCCCGCCCGCGGCCACCACGTCGAGGCCCTTGAGCCGCGCCGCGAGCACGGGGCCGGCGTCGTCCGGAAAGTAGTACAGCAGCCGCACGGCCGCCTCGACCTGGTACCGGCTCCCCTCGTCCCACCCGTCGAGGGAACTGCCGTTGAACACCCCCTCGGTCGCGAAGTCCGTCAGCAGCGAAGCGAGCAGCCCCTTTGCCGGGTCCGGGCCGCCCCACGCCGCCCGCAGTTGCTCCCGCGCCTCGCGGGACTCGCTCACGCTGTTGACCGACACGTTCCCGGACGGGATGTACCGCACGGCCGCGTACGGCCGCCCGACGATCTGGCCGAGCGCCACGAAACACACGTCCCCGACCTTCACCCGGTACCCGGCCGGGTGGTCGTCGTCCTCGTCCTCCTCACCGGCGGCCGGCTTGCGGGCCCGGGCCTTCGTCTCGACCGCGTTGAACGGGTTTCCCGCGGGCATGTGGCCGCCGACGGCGAAGAAGCCGCCCAGGGTTCGATCGACCTTCACCCGGGTCGGGGTCGGGTCGTCGAGGGCGGCCAGCAGGAACGGCAGGGCGTCCGGGCCGAGTTCGACGAGCGTGCGGAAGGCGTCCGACGGGCCGTGGCGCTCGGCGGTCAGCATCCCCATCTGGAACCGCGCCCGGTCGGGGAGCGGGGCGAACGCCGACCCGGTCATCGTTGCCGACAGTCCGGCGTCCGAGCCGTTCGTGTCCGCGAGGGCGGCGATCAGCGCCTTCACCCTTACCGCCTGCTCCGGCGTCGCCGCCGGCCGCGGCCGGATCGCGACCTTTGCCACCTCGCCCAGGCGGACGTCGAGGTGGGCGTACTCCAACTTCTCCTTCTTGGCCGCCGCCGGGTCGATCCGGGCGACGGCGGTGGCCGCCTCCCCCCGGAGACTGGCGGACACCCTGCGGTCGCGGGCGATGGCGACGAGGGTCGGGACGGTGGCGATGGCATCCGGCCCGATTCCGCCGAGGGCCTCGACGACGTAGCCCCGCTCGTAGTCCGGCAAGTCGGCCCGCAATTTGGCCGTGAAGAGGGGCACGGCCGCCTTCGCGGCCGGGCCGATCGCGCCGAGGGCGTCAACAGCCGCCAATTGCTCCGGATGCTTCTCGTCCTTCGCCAGGTCGAGGAGTTGGGGCACTGCCGCCTTGGCCGCGGGGCCGATCGCGCCCAGCGCGCGGGCCGCCGCCCGGACGGCCCGGTCGTCCTTGCTCTTGAGCAGTTCCACGAGTTGCGGGACCGCCGGGGCGGCGGCCGGGCCGGCTTTGGTGAGCGCCCACGCGATCGACGCGTGTTCCCAATCCTCCCGACGGACCCGGAGCGCGTCGATCAGGGCGGGTGCGGCGGACTCGACCGCCGGGCCGACGCCCGTCAGGGCCTCGGCCGCGGCGATCCGGACCCACACGTCCTTGTCCTTGAGGGCGGCGGTCACCGCCGTCAGGGCGGGTCCGGGCGCTCGGGTCATCCGACCGAGGGCCGTGACGACCTCCGCCCGCGTCTGCTCGTCGCTGTCGCGGACCTTCGCGAGCAACGGCGGCACGACCTCCGCGGCCCGCCGCCGCACCTTCCCCAACTCCTTCACGGCCACCTGCCGAACCTCCGGCTCCGAGTCGTCCAGGGCGCGGATCAGTGCCGGGACCACCTCTGCGGGCCGTGGGCGGATGGCGGCGAGGGCCTCGGCCACCCCGGCGCGGGTGCGGGCGTTCGGCCCCCGCAGCGCGGCGAGCAGGCCGGGGACGGCGTCGGCGCCGTGATCGGCGAGCGTGGGGACGATCCGGTCCCGTCGCGACTCCTTCTCGCCGAGGGCTTCGAGGAGGGCTGGCACGGCGAGCTTGCGGAACGGGCCGTCCGGGCCGAGTTGGTGGCGGGCTTGGGCGGACACGAACACGTCCGGCTCCGCCAGCCGGGCGAGGCAGTCGGCGACGGACGGGGCCTGGGCGAAGCCCGGGCCGGCAACGGCGATCGACAAAATGACGGCCAGGGCGGACAAGTGCAAGTTCGCCATCGGTGATCCTCGAACGGTCACGCCATTATGGCCGACCGGCCGCCCCGGGCGAAAGCTTTTCCCCACGGCGGCGGCGTGATCGTAACGGCGCGTTGCGTTCGCCCGCGGCCGCGGACACAATGGGGGCGCCACGTTCGTCTGACCCTCAGCCCGGAACACCCATGCGCGCACCCCTCTCCTGTGTGGTCTTGGTCGTGTTGCTCGTCGCAGAGTTCGCCGTCCCGCCGGCGGCCGCGGACGAGCCGACCCTCGCCGCCGCGGACAAGAAGTACCTCGACGGCCTGATGGCGGACTTCCTGTTCGACCCCAAAGGTGCCGAGCGGGTCGCCGTCCCGGTCGTCGTCCGCACCGTCTGGGCGACGGCCGACGAGGGCACAACCGAGGGCTGGCTCGTCCCCGCCAAGGACGGCAAGCCCGGCCGCGTCCACTTCACCGACGGCGCGTCGATTCCGATCCCGCCCGATCCGAAGGTCAAAAAAGTCGATTTCGTGGCCGCGTGCAAGGCCCGGTACACGGCGCCCGCCCCGAAGAAGGGCGACGCGGACGACGACACGTTCCGCAAGATGGGAAAGCGGGCGGTCGGCGGACTGGACGCCGACGACCTCGCCGTGGCGGCGTGGCTCTACCGGCTCGGCCAGGACGGGCTGGCCGCCCGCGCGCTCGCCGCCGCCCGGAAGGAGGCGCGCGCGCCTCGCGGCGAGAAGGGCGACCCCCGCAAGCAACTCCGCGAGGACCTCGCCTGGGCGGCGTTCGCCGGCTTGGTGCACGCCTACATGGTGCGGGCTGACGAAGAGGCCCTGGCCCACGGCGAGCGGTTGCTCAATCTTTACCCGACCGAGGCGAAGGACGAGCCCTTCGACCAGGCCACGGCGATCGTGGCCGACCTGAAACGTCGGCGGGGAAAGGGGACGTTCGGCAAGGCCCCGGCGGAGACGTGGCCGGACGGGTTCGACACGTGGAACGCGGCGCGGAAGGCGACCTACCTGATCGACGCCCTCGACGAGGTGGACGCCCGCCAGGACGGGCAGCCGGGCGGCGTGGACCTCGCCGGCGACCGCCGCGTCCGGGAACTGATCCGCGTCGGCGACGCCAGCGTCCCGGCCCTGATCGACGCCCTGGAGAAGGACGAGCGGCTGACCCGGTCCGTCCACTTCTGGCGGGACTTCGCCCGCAGTCGGACCGTCCTCGGCGTTCGAGAGGCGGAGCTCTCGGCCGTGATGTCCATCCTCCGCGTCCGCGTGTTCGAGCCGGTGTCCACCGGCGACAGTTTCACCGCCCGCGGCGGGGACACGGTCAAGGCGACCGTCGCCCGCCTGCGGGCGTACTGGACGGCGTACGGCCGGCTGCCGTTCGACGAGCGGATGATGGCCGTGCTGACCGACCCGAAGGCGAGCTTCGAGGCCAAGCGGGAGGCGGCCGGCAACCTCGCCCGCCTGGGCGCCGACCGGACGCTCGCGACCACCGTGTTCTCCGACCGGGCGGGCGACCCGCCGGGCGGCGCCAACCCGGCGGTCGCGAAGTTCAAGGCCCCGACCGTCGCGGAGGCCATCCTGGCCGCGATGGACGCCGACCTGGCGGCGCACGACGCCAAGAAGACGGACGACCTGCACGACTACCACCGCCGCCACCTGGAGGACGCCTACCTGTTCGCGCTCGTCGACCTGGGCGATAAGCGGGCGGCCGCGGACGCGGCCGGGCGGACGAAGGCCGCTACCGGTCGGATGCGGCGGAAGTGGGCGTTCGCCGCCCACCTCCTCGGCAACCCGGAGCCGTTCCGGCAGTTCGCGGACGAATTCCGCCGCGGCCTCGTCGCCGTGCCGGCGAACGATAAGCCCCGGACGAACGACGACGACCAGCCCGGCGCCGTCGAACTCGCCGGCGCCGTCGGGTACCTCGTCTCGGCCGGCACGCCGGAGGCCGACGCCGCCCTCAACGCGCTGGCCGACCCGAAACACCCGCTACACCGGGCGGCGGCCGACCGCGTCCTGAAGGAGTCGCCGGGCTGGAGCGACCACGCCGCGTGGTTCGCCCACCCGTACTGCCTCCGCATCCTGCGGGCGGCGCTGG
Source organism: Limnoglobus roseus (assembly GCF_008254045.1). Classification (GTDB taxonomy): domain Bacteria; phylum Planctomycetota; class Planctomycetia; order Gemmatales; family Gemmataceae; genus Limnoglobus; species Limnoglobus roseus. Next base: position 8,831,190 of record NZ_CP042425.1, read on the forward strand.
ACGACACGACCCCGACCGGGGCGACCTACGCCATCGAGGGTGCCCGTCTTCGGCACAAGGTCAAGGACGGCGAGTCCAGCGGCCCGGCCCCGGACTTCCTTTCCGACCCGACCGTTCGGCGGGCCGAGGCGGCGGAACGGGCCTGTGACAAGGCCGCCGAGCAACTCGCCGCGCTGGTCGTCGGCCTGCCTCGGTACCACCCGCTGTTCAAGGACGCGGACGCGCGGCTGGCCGCGGTCCGGGCGGCCTTCGACCGCTTCGCCGGCAACTACCGCCGGGCGACCGGGCGGGAGCGGGACGTCCTCGACCTGTCCCCGTGGGGGTCGGTGTACGTGCCGAACGTCGCCGCGCTTGGCCGCGCCGCCACCGCCGACGACGTGCGCGCGGGCCGGGCCGTGTTCCACCTGGACGGCAAGGGGACGCCGGCCGACCGCTCGCTACCAGCCGCGGCCGGGCTGAAGAAGGACGAGAAGCAGGAGCGTCCGCCGCGGGTGGTGATCGTGCAGGCCGAAGTCGGCCCTGACGGTGAGACGACGTTCGGCGTCATCGCGAAGGACGGCGTTCGGGCACGGCCCGAACGCGAGCTGACCGGCATCAAGTCCTTCGTGGACCTCGACCGGGAGGCGAAAGAGGCCGCGAAGAAGCGAGAGAGCGGGAAGGAGTGACGGCCCACTCCCCGCGCTACCAACATCGCCAATCCCGGGGATAGGAACCACACCCGCCCCCCTTTTCGGGAGCTGGTCGGGTGGGTGAAGTGGTTGTTCCCGTCTGGGACATCGGCATTGGGGGTGCATGCGGAACGCTGGGCGAAGGTTACCGACGCCCGGTCCCGCTGCCCCGACAGGCTGGGCTGACTTGTCGGCGGTGTCCGACAAGACGGCCTCCATTGTGTTAAGGTCGCCGGGGCTCCCGCGTTGTGGGCACGTGCCGGCATCCCCGGCGGCCGACCACAGGTTGCGGCACCACGGCCCCGAACGGGTGCCGCGCTTCACCGGTCACTTCGTCCACCAGAACGCTCCGCTCTTCGTGTAGCCCTCCGCCGGGCGAGATCGCCCTCAAGTCGTCCATCCAACCCACCCGCGGATCGGATGTCACGAGGCGTCCATCTGCCTCATCCCCTCACGCACTCGGCCCGTCGTCTCGGCTGTTGTCGGCCGCTGACATCGTGCACGGCGAACCGCACGCCCCCGCAACCGGGCCGGGCGTCCCCGCAACACACCTCCCGCCCGGTGCGGAACGTGCGGAACGTTGCGGAACTTCGTCTTTTGCCAACGTCCCGTACCGGAATACCTCGATTCCAAGCGGATTTTGCCGCCGTGCGGAACGTGCGGAACCTTTTTCCAGACTCTTACGTGCGTAGCAGGTGAAATACGCCTTCGTGTATATTTTTGTTTCTCCCATTTAGGCCGGTAGGGGAAACGTTCCGCAGGTCCCACAGGTTCCGCACGATGCTGACGCAACGACGCCTTGGCCCGTCGAACGGTAGGGAGGAGGAGGCTGTGCGCCCGTCTGGCAGCGCCACAAATCGCGTGTGGCGGGACTTCGGCCGGGGGTGATTTTCGGGGAGACCGAAGGCGATCGGCGGCCTGGGGCGATCGATGGTTCCTTCCCGGGCACTTTCAAAGATGAGGCCGGGGGGAAACCCCGCATCCCGTGTCACAGTTTGTTTTCCGGGGGAGAACGCCGAAATCCTTGAAATCTCGGGCGAGTTGTGCGTCACATCCGGCCGCCGCGGCATTACATACCGGTAGCCGCCTCCCGCGGCCGGTGGGCCGAGGACTCCCGTCGGTCGCGGGCCAGCGGCACCCTCCCCGGCGTGTGGGCGGCCGGGGGACGACCCACCACCCCGGTCCGAGGCGCCCGCCGTGCTCGTCCAACTCCGCCCCGTCCGTTCCCTCACCCCGTACGACCGCAACCCGCGGGACAACGCCGCCGCCGTCGACGCCGTGGCCGCGTCCATCCGCGCTTTCGGGTTCCGCGTGCCGGTCGTGTGCGACGAGCAGATGGTCGTGATCGCCGGCCACACCCGCCTCAAGGCCGCGATCAAGTTGGGCCTGACCGAAGTGCCCGTCCACGTCGCCATTGGCCTGACGCCCGAACAGGCGAAGGCGTACCGGATCGCCGACAACAAGCTCGGCGAGTTAGCCGACTGGGACAAGGAACTGCTGCCGCTCGAACTGGCCGATCTGAAGGCCGCCGACTGCGACCTCGATCTGCTCGGGTTCGACCCGGACGAGTTGGCTCGACTTCTCGGCGGGGACGTGCGGGAGGGGCTCGTCGACCCGGACGACGTCCCCCTCCCGCCGGACGCGGCCGAGACGCACCCGGGCGACCTGTGGGTCCTCGGCGACCATCGCCTCCTGTGCGGCGACAGCGCGAAACCCGAGGACGTGGACCGCCTGCTCGCCGGCGCCCCCGTGCACCTGGTGAACACGGACCCGCCATACAACGTGAAGGTCGAGCCGCGGAGCAACAACGCGATGGCCGCCGGCCTGTCGTCGTTCGCCGGCACCACCCACCACCAGTCCCTCGACGTCGAGCGGCACCCCGGGAAGGCCAAGCCGACGCAGAAGAAGCTCCGGGCGAAGGACCGGCCGCTGGCCAATGACTTCGTGACGGACGCCGAGTTCGACCGCCTACTCGACGCCTGGTTCGGGAACGTCGCCCGCGTGCTGCTCCCCGGCCGCGCCGCCTACGTTTGGGGCGGGTACGCGAACTGCGCGAACTACCCGCCGTACCTCAAGAAGCACGGCCTGTACTTCTCGCAGGCGGTCATCTGGGTGAAGGAGCACCCGGTCCTGACGCGAAAGGACTTCATGGGCAACCACGAGTGGTGCTTCTACTGCTGGCGGGAAGGGGCGGCCCACGTCTACCTCGGGCCGGCCAACGCGACGGACGTGTGGGCGGTGAAGAAAGTCAATCCGCAGTCGATGGTCCACCTGACCGAGAAGCCGGTCGAGTTGGCGGCCCGGGCGATGCGGTACTCGTCGCGGGAGGGGGAGCACGTGCTCGACCTGTTCGGCGGGTCGGGGAGTACGCTGATCGCGGCCGAGCAGACCGGGCGGAAGGCGTTCCTGATGGAACTCGACGCCCTGTACGCGGACGTCATCGTCCGCCGGTGGGAGGCGTTCACCGGGCGGAAGGCGGAACGGGAACGCCCAGGCGGGTCATGAGGGCAACGAAGTCGGCCGCCGGCAAGGGGCCGGGCGTCCGCGTCGCCGGGACCCGGCCGAACGCCTCGACCAGATGGCCGTCGGTCACGACCGGCGCCGCCCACGACAAATCGGTGAACAACGGTTCGCACGCAACGAAGGCGCCATTCGGTCTAGCCCGCACGTGATACAGGGCGTCCCACCGACGGAGCACGCGATCATCGCTCAACCCCTTGTCGAACCGGTGGCGGCGGTGGCTCTGGTCCAACGGGTTCGGGCCCGTCTCCGCCACCATGCAGTTGTTCGGGAGCGGCAGGCCCAAGGCCCGGTACCACCGGGCGGCCTCGGGGTGGGACGGCAGGATCTCACGGACGCGGAGCACGGCCGTCAGCCGCCGGTGTCGCATTGTTGCGGGACCGTACCGCGCCTTTACGGCGAAGTACGCCACCGTGTCGCCGACCCGAAGGCGGGGGGCAAACTTGTCGCCGCGGCAAAGGCAGGTGATCGAGGGCAGGGGGTGTTCAAGGTCCGGCTCCCGCCGGATCGAGCCGTCCACGAACGGTGGGATCGAAAAGGCGACCGCAGACCGACGGCCGGCCGCCGTGAGGACCAACGGTTGGTACGTGTTGATGAAATGCCGCGGAGAGGGGTCCGATGTGCTCATCCGGGCGAATGTACCCGGCGGCGATCGGATTCGCAAGGACTCGGGGCGGAGCCAGTTCTTACCGGTGTGGCCGTCCGGCGGTTCTGGAAGTCTGCGCCCGCCGCGGACCCGGATCGCCCCGTCGTCGCCGACGTTCGCGTGGGTGGCGTCCGTGGCAAAGGTCGGAACAAAGGGCCGCAACGAGCCGAGGCCCCGTCAGGGGGCCTCGTGGGGCGACGGGCGGGATCGGGTCAGGCCGTCGCCGCGAACAGGCCCTTGTCGGCCTTGCGGAACCGGGCGGCGGGGCCCTTGGCGGCGATCTCCCGGAGGACGGCGGCGTACAGGGTGGCGTGCGGCGTCTTCCCGGCCGGGCTGGCCCAGTACCCCTTGGCCGCCATCGCCTCGACCATCTGCAGGGTCGTCATCGCGACGCCCGCCTCGCCCAACACCCGCGCCGCCGCGTCGAGGGCGCTGACCTTCTTCGCCACCGCGGGCGCCGCGGCCTTCGGCGGGGCCGGTTTCGCCGGGGCCGGCGGTTCGGCGACCGCCGGGGAATTGTCGGTCTCGAACCGCCGGTCGGGCTTGCGGCCTTCACTGGCTTTGACTTCCCGACCGCCTTCGGGGCGGGGGCCTTCTTCGCCGTCGCGGCCTTCGTGCTTGCCTTCGCCATGATCGTCGTCCTCGCTCGGGGTGGGTCCGCCGCGGCACACCCGCGGCGTGACACGACAGTTACAGCGTGGGCGTGAACCGGGAAGCGCAGGTCGAAGAAAATACCGAGATTCTGAGGGATTCGCCATGCCCCCGGACGACGACGCCACCCCCGGCCTGAACCCCGCCGCCCTGCCCCTACCCGACGCCGCCCGGATCCTGGCCCGGGCCAGCCGCTTGCCGATCACCGAAGGTATGCTCCGGGCCGACCTCGCCGCCGGCGCGCCGGCCAACGGCGACGGCACCGTCAACCTCGTCCACTACGCCGCCTGGCTCGTCGCCCGGGAGGGGCATGGCGACTGACCCCCGACGCCTGCGGCCGGCCCACCTGTGCCGGCTGCTCAACTCCACCCCCCTCGGCGAGGTGATCACCGAGCGGAAGCTCCACGCCCACCGCGCCCGCGCCGGCCTCCGCATCGGCGACCAGGCCATGGACATCAACCCAGGACCAAGGCAAATGGCGGATTCTACTTCAATCGACCAAATGATTCCCGCACCCGGTGAGCTTTTCGCCGCAGTCGATTTGCTCCCGCTAATCTACCAGGAACTCCGCAAACTTGCGGCATCCCTACTACAAGGCGAATCGCCCGGCCAAACACTCCAGCCCACCGCCCTGGTTCATGAGGTTTACCTCCGCCTCGTGGGCACGAACCACGACCGCAAGTGGGCGGGTCGCGGGCACTTCTTCGGGGCCGCGGCGCGGGCCATGCGTCAAATTCTGGTGGACGCGAGTCGCCAGAAGCGCGCGGCCAAGCGGGGCGGGGGCTGGAACAGGTTGGTGCTCGAAGACACTGACCTAATCCCCGGCGTCCCCCCCCGTACCGAGGACTTGTTGTCTGTTGACGAAGCGATGACCCGATTGGAGTCTAAAGACCCGGGAAAGGCACGGATTGTCGAACTGCGGTATTTCGCGGGCCTGTCCGTGGCCGAGGCGGCCCAGATACTGGGGATCTCGACGGCCAAGGCCAAGAGGGATTGGGTCTTCGCCAAAGCATGGCTCTACGGCGAACTCACCCGTGAGTGAACGGCCCGTCAAAAAATTGCCGACAATTTTTCAGTTGACCGCGCCTTGTGGTGCCCCTGTTACGCACTGTTCGGTAGGGCATTGAGCGATTCTCCGTGTCGGGGCGATACCGATGAGCCGTGCCGAAGAGTTTGAAACCATACTCGCGGACGCCGTCGAAATCCCGTCGGCCGAAGGCCGCCGGGCCTACCTGGACCGTGCCTGCAATGGCGATCAAGAGTTCCGCCAACGGGTGGGGTTGTACGTCGACCTGTACCTCCGGTCGGGTGCCTTTCTCGAGACACCGCCGGCGTCTCTGGACGGGGGACGACTTCAACGCCCCGAAGAGTTGGGGCCCGGGATCCAACTCGGGCCGTACGTCCTCCGGGAGTTAGTCGCCGAGGGCGGGATGGGGGCGGTGTACCGCGCAGACCAGCAGTCCCCCATCCGCCGCGAAGTGGCGATTAAGTTCATCCGGTCCGGGATGGACACGCGACACGTGCTCGCGCGGTTTGAGGCTGAGCGGCAGGCCCTGGCCATGATGGACCACCCTTCGATCGCTCGCATCTTTGAGGCCGGCCTATCACCCGGCGGCCGACCCTATTTCGTCATGGAGTTCGTCCGCGGTGATCCGATGCACCAAGTACCGGTTCGAGAAGGAGAAGGACTTCCTCGCGTGGTGTTACACCGCCACGCAGGCGGACTGACGCCGAACCAGACGACACGCCGGCCCCTCCCCGCCCGGACCGGTCGCTCAGCCGGCGGGTGCCGCCCCGCACATCGTCCTTGCCCCGCCAGCCCGACCGGCACGCTCATTGCTCGCCGCCCTCATCCGTATCGAGACCACGCCATGATCCGCGCACTTGTCACCCTGCTCGTTGTCGCCCCGCTGGCCGTCGCCGCCCCGCCGTCGAAGGGGACCGAGGCCAAGTCGCCGCTGACGCTGGAGGCGAGCCTGAGCGGCACGGGCGACGGCGGGCGGGTCGCGTTCTTGAGCGTGCGGCTGGTCGCGGCGGGCGACGCGGTGGTGATGACCGAGCGACTGACGGCCGTCGTCGAGCAGACCGAAACCAAGTCGACCGTGACCCTCCGGCCGGCCGACCGGAAGGACGCCAAAGGGCGGTCGGTCATCCCGATCGCGTCGGCCCTCGGCGGGGTGAGCCTCCGACCGGACGAGGTCGCATCCGTCACCGTCCCGAACACCGCGGACGTGCACAACGTGACGTCCGCCGCCGCCGCGGGGAAGGTCGAGTTGACCGTCGTGTACGAGGTGCCGGACGCCTGGGCCAAGCGGTTCGGGCTGACGGCCGCCGAGGCCCGCGGCGTGGCCACGATCGCGGAGCCGAAGGAGAAGCCGGCGGATCGCCGACCGTAGGCAATCATGAAGTGAGGGTTGGCCACGGGCACAGGCCGGCCCCCAAGTCGCGGCCCGCTCGCCCGGGTCAGATTGGTGGCCGGGCGCGGACTGCGGCGGTTAGCCCCAGACGACAGGGGCAGGCACTCGCCGCGGACCGCGACTACGGCCGGGAGGAGGTTGGCCGAGCCGCGTCGCCAGGACCGCGAGCCTGCGTCCGATTCAACATATCGCCAGCAACGTCGCCTCCCAATCAGAATGGGGAAACTCCGGAGGGTACGGCCCTTCGCCGGGGATATACCGCCCCGTTCCCCTCGCGGATTTTCCCCCGCGTGGCACGAGGCGAGTGGGGCGGATGAACCCGCCCTCTCCCTTCTGTGCGGCCCGCGTCCGACGCCATGACCGACCACCAAACCACCCGCGATGGCCGCCATGCTCGCGGCCATCGCGGAACCGACGCGGGTGCGGATCGCCGAACGCTTGGGCGTGAATCTCGATAACGTCTCGCACCACCTCGGCGTGCTCAAGGCAGCCGGCATTCTGGCCGGCGAGAAGCGCGGCAGACACGTCGAATACGACTTCGCTCCGGGCGTCTTCACGCCGCCTCGGAAGGACAATGACCTCGGCACCCTGCACTTCCGCGAGTGGCGGATCGGCATTGGGCGGACGGCGGGGTTTAAGACGCTGGGCCAACCGTCACGCCGTTCAGTTCGAAGGGACTGATCGACAGCGGGCGTGCCGCCCGGGATGGGCGCGAAGGCAACCGACTCATGCCCGTCCTGACGGGGCTCGGCGACGCGGCGCAGGGCGATCAAGAGAAGCTGTCGCAATTGGCGTTGCCGCTCGGCCAGGTGTGGAACAGCGGGTCGGTCGAAAAGGAGAGTTCAACATCTTCGCCGAGGCCGGCGCGGACCTGCAAGCGTTCACGCCGGCGGCCGCGGTTCGAAGAGTGCCGGCGGGCGATCAATCGGAGAAGCTGGAGGTCAGAGTTGCCCGTTGCAATGTTACGAACACTCAAGCGTACTTGTTTAGCGGGTCAACTCGTTGGGTCTCGTTCGCCGATCGGTTACTCGGATAGCCGTCTCTGCCATTTGATGCCCTTTACTAGTATTACTCCGTTAGCTAGGGCGGCCGCTTGCCGAGAAGTTCGGGCACGGTTTGACGGCAGACCGGGCAGCGGGCGCACCAGCACGCGAGCACCGCTTGCAACTGCTCCCGCAGCCCCGGAAGGGTCAGCCCGGCGAGACTTTTTTTCGGCGGGTCCGGCGGAGGTCTTGGAGGAAGGCGTAAGCCATCAGGACGAGGACGGCGTGGTGGTTCCATCCCCGCCACGACCGCCCCTCGAAGTGGTCCAACCCGAGCTCGTCTTTCAACTCGCGGTAGCTGTGCTCCACCCACCAGCGGCTCTTGGCCGCGGCGACCAATCGCTTCAGGCTCGTCGCGGCCGGCAAGTTGCTGAAGAAGTACTTGGCCGGCTGATCCGCCCCCGCCGGCCATTCGACCAGCAGCCAGCAGGCGCCCCCCGGCTCACGGCCGCTCGACAGCTTGTGCGCCGGTCGGACCCGCCAAGCGGCGAACCGGCCGGCCATCTTTCCCTTGGTCCCTTTCCGCCACATCACGGCGCGGAAGTCCGCCACGCGACCCAACGCCCATTCCTTGACGTTGGGTGATTTCGCCCCGGCCCGGACGCCGGCCGGTCGCGTCGGTGGTCGCCCGGTGCGGCCGGCCGGCGGGACCGGCCCCAGATCGGCGTCGGCCGCGACTACCTTCAACGTCGAGTCGATGCCGACGAAGTACGTCCGGCCGTCGGCCGCCAGTTGCTCGCGGAATTCGGTCACGGTCCCGAACAGGCTGTCGGCCAGCACGACGCCACAAAATCCATGGCCCGCCGCCTGCCGGAGCATAGCTAACGCCATCTGCCACTTCGGCCGGTAGCCGACCGCGACGGGGACGCCGGCCCGGGCCATGCGATCGGCGTCGTCCGCCCACGCTTGCGGCAGGTACAGTTGGGCGTCCAGCCCCACGACCTCTTTGGCCGTCGCGAACTGCAAGGTCACGGCCACCTGGCAACTCGCCACTTTGCCGAGGGTGCCGGTGTACTGACGGGCCACGCCGACGGAGTGCGTGCCCTGCTTGGGGAACCCGGTGTCGTCGATGATGACCACGCCGGCCGTGCCGAACCGGCGGGCGACCCACGCCTGCAGGCCGCCGCGGACCTCGCCGGTGTCCCACGGGCTCTGATTGAGGAACTGCTGAAGGGCTTGCTCGTAGTCCGCGTCGCCCTGCTCGATCGTCTTCAACCGGGCGGCCATCGGCTCGACACTCTTGCGGTGGCCGTCGAGGAGGATGCCCCGCAGGTAGGCATCGCACCATCGCCGGCGGCGGGCGTTGCCCAGCGTGCCCGCGACCTCGTCCAGGAAGGCGGTCAGCTCCCGCCGCAGCTTTGCAAGCTTCCGTGCGTCCATCCCGCCAGAGTACGGCGGGATCGAGACGAAGTAAATAACCTAACGGAGTAATACTAGCAGGCGTGTCTTGATGGCCTCGTCCCAAACCACGGTGAAGCCGGCCGTCTCCAAGGCTCGCTTGATCCGTCGGCCTATTTCGATGCCTTTCTCGTCGTCGCCGCGGATATCGCCATAGGTAAGATGAAGATCACCGTTCTCCATGACCCGCTCCAGATCCTGACCGTGGTAGAAGCAGTAGCCGCCGATGCCCGACTGCTCACCACCAGCCTCGTGGTAGAACTGAGTCACATCGTCTAGGCCGTTGTCCTGGGTATAGCCCGCGTTCTGCAACGCCAGAATGCCTTGCTGCTCCAACAACTCAAAGACTTGATCCAAGCGGTCACAGTCAGTGATGGCTGGCCAGGCCAGCTCGTCCGCACGCTTCTTGCGGAACTCCTCTTCGATGCGAGCTCGGAGCCAGCCGTGATCAAGCTCACCCGGGCTGAGCACAGCCTCGTCGATCATCTCGACGATCCCGTCGGCATCGTAAAAACCCGACCACACGAATTGGCGGACGGATTCAACCGCGACTGCTTCCTTATCCATTCCGGCTCCGCTTCGCTCCTGGTTCTTCTTGGCCGCCACGCACGTACCAACGGCTCTCCCGTTGGTCACCTGTTGGCGACTAATGGACACGACTTCCTTCTCTCCCGCTCACGCATTCTTTCTCCGGCAATCGCATCTGGCCTTCCTCCGTTTCCGGTGCTCGTTCATCACCCGAACAGCGGCGGGCGTGTCAGGAGCCGGTTGCCGAACCAGCGTAACGTCTGGCTGATGTGGTCCACGACCGAGAGCGTCTGGCGGCGGCACGTCTCGAACACGGACATCAGTACGCCCTGCGCCTGCGCACCTGCCGCCGTCCGGTTCCCACCCCAGACCTTACGATTCACTACCGCCGGGCGGATCGCCTGCTCGGCCTTCCAGTTCGTCGGCTCGATCCGCGGGTCGAACACGAACGCGAACCACTGCTCGAAGTGGTTCCGCAGGTGCCGCGCCAGAGTAGCGTACTCCGGCACCGCCCGCGGTCGGCGCACCAGATCCAGCAGGCGGTCGTCGAACGACACCCGATGCGCGTCGAGTTGGTTGTCGGTCCACGTCCCCGGCACGTACCCGTTCCGCCAGTGGATCGCCTCGGTGAACAGCGCGATCACCTGCCGCGGGAAGCGAACGGCCCCGCGGGTGGCGGTCGCCAGCAGGTCGCGGGCGCGGCGGAGCACGTGGGCCACACATTGCTGATGGATCGCCCCCTCGAACCGCTCGTAGGAGGCGAACCCGTCGTGGCTCAAGACACCCGACCAGTCCGCTCCGATCACCCGCTCCAGGGCGTCGGCACTGCGCTTCGAGTCGATGCCGTACGCGGTGGCACGGTCACCGACCCAGGCGTGGAGCCAGGCCGGGTGCCCTCCGACCCGCCACCCCGTCTCGTCCGCCGCGATCTGCTCGGACGACCGCACGTCGTCGAGGATCAGCGTGTAGTCCGGTTCGAGCCGGGCCGCGGCCCGCAGGTCGATCCGGGCGCTGGCCCCGCGGGTCAGGGTGATGCCGAACAGGGTCCGGAAGGCCGACGCGACCTTCCCGTGCGACAGGCCCATCTGGGTGTGCAGGACCGCGGCCGCGGCCTGGGCGTCGGGGCCGACCTGGCTGGCGGCCGCACCCAGGGCGTCGGATGTCTGGAGCGGGTGCCGGCCCTGGGTGCGCTTGCCGCACCCCTCGCAGTGTCCGACGTGGACGCGGAACTTGCGGATCAGCGGCGTGCGGGGGATCTCGGTCTGATACTGGTCGGCGGTGCCGGTCTCGACGAGGCGGCCCCGACAGTGGGGGCAGGCGTCGGGCAGGTGCGCCTCGTGGCACTCGGCGACCTGCTCGGGCGGGGGCGGCGGACGGTGGCCGTGAGTGCCGTGGGCGTCGCCCGACTTGCGGCCGGGCGGCTTTGGGTCGGGCTTCGGCGGCCCCTTGCGGAACGGGGCGGCCTGTCGCTTGCCGGCGCGGACGGCCTCCTCCAGCTTCCGGGTCAACTCGGCGACCTGGGCTTCGAGTTCGGCGACACGCTTGAGGAGATCCCGACAGCGGGGACACGCAGGCTCGTCCATGCCGCGATACTACCAGATCAGCCCGCGTTCGACTGCCCTGGGGCCGGATGGGGCGCTAAACAAGTACACTCAAGCCAACGACACATCAAGGTAGGTCTAGCGTTCGAGGATCCAAGAGTTAAAAGCCAGCTTAAGGGACGAAGATTCAATCCGGAAGCGATCCGGATATTCCCCAGATGAGCGTCAGGGCAATCTTCTACGCCGACCCTGTTGACGAGCGACCTTGAAGGCCGATAATTACTGTGAGGCGTGCAAAGACAAATATCCACATGGATATGTTCACATCCCCACACGCTCGTCAGACTCGCAGGTGTTTGGTTCTATCGAGGTTCCCAAACACTCGTAAGTATTGATCAATTGTATTAACAAGCGATTCCAGGTGCGGAATACTTGTTCCCCCAATCCGGGGGACTCATGTTTTTCGATTGAACCTCGCTCGGGGAAATTATGGCTCTTGTGACAATGCCTCTACGTCGCGTCAAACGGCCTGGCTTCACACTCATCGAATTACTGGTCGTCATCGCGATTATTGCCATCTTGATCGGCCTCTTGCTGCCGGCCGTGCAGAAGGTCCGAGAGGCGGCGAGTCGGGCGAAGTGTACGAACAACCTCAAGCAGATCGGCTTGGCGGTTCACGGGTATCACGACATCAACAACGGGGTTCCGGTTGAGGGCACGAGCCAGGGGATTAGTTGGCCCATGCGGATCATGCCGCACATTGAAGGAGGCTCGGTTTACAACCTCGTCAATCCTCTCTTCCAGACGGCCATCGCCTCGGAAGCCTCGTCCGGACTGTCCACGGCCACGCAAACGGCGTACACGACGGCGTCTCAAAAGGTCGACAGCACGATGTCCGTCCCGATCTTCCTTTGTCCAAGCCGTCGGTCCTCGTCCGTCGGTCCGATGATCGACTATGCCGGGGCATACGCGAGCGGTGTGGCGGCGACGAGCCTGAACACGTACACCGACAATTCCGGCTATCTCACGATTCTCGACACGAGAACGCAGGGTATCAAGGCCATCGGGGTTGCGCTCGGCAACATGACTGCCGGCAGTTCTAACACGATCATGGTCGCCCACAAGTCCCTCCGTCCGAGCCACTACATGGGGAATCAGATCGAACAAGATATGGGATACGCTTATACGAAGTTCAGTTCCAACAAGGGTTCGGGATTTGACCACATGCGATGGTCGGACTCTGGAGGAAGCGGAGCTTCTTCGGGCAAGGGGTACGTTCGAGACAGCGAAACGGTTGATGAAAATCACTTCGGCGGAAGCCATGATGCGGGATCGCCCGTACTGTTTGGTGACGGATCAGTCCGCATGTACCGCTACCTTTACGCAGATTCCTCGAACATGAATGACTGTGCAGTGTTCCAGGCTCTTCTTTCGTACAATCGCTCAATCCTTGTCTCCGCTGAATAACCCCGAAGATATGAGTAGAGAGTTGTAACAACCATACATCGCCTGATGCGCAAATTAGAATTTGCGCATCAGGCGATTCACTTTAAATTGCACCTTACGTGCGTAGGCGACTTACCTGTGTCGAGCAACGCGGTGACCTTTTTGCGATGGTCGGCGGTCAACGACGCCACGAATGCGACCATTCCGTCAATTGCACCGGACGGCCCGCACGGCCCACCTTGGTTCCAGCAATGGACCCCGGCGGTTTTCCGCTTGACGGGACGGGTGTCAGAGTCTCATACCCGGTTCGACGGGCACATCAGCAAACAGATTCTGTCTATATACCTTCCGAAATACCGGCCCTTACGGGCATCTGGGATTTAACGATATTACTATTGGCCAATCGACCGATTGGACACATACTGCTTTAGGATGAAGCTTTTTTAACATTATCATTTCACATTCTTCTGCCTCCGGCTTCTCCGGATATTTACGTGATACATCTATGAGATCTAGATGCTCATGGATCATGGGGCCATCAGCATTCACCACATCCATCTAAAATTGACCGCACGCCTTGCCATCCGCCGACGCCGTCTTTTCACTCTGCTCTCTCATTAGAAGGCTTTGACATGAGAACACGATCTGTGCCTCGTATGAAGGCATTCACGTTGATTGAATTGCTGGTGGTAATCGCCATTATTGCGATCTTGATCGGACTCTTACTGCCCGCCGTTCAGAAGGTTCGTGAAGCAGCGGCCCGGGCGAAGTGTACAAACAACTTAAAGCAACTCGGGATCGCGGTACATTCATACCACGATGCCAATGGGTTCTTGCCGAATCGGCGAGTCATTCGCTATCAAACTCTCCCCACGGCCGCGACGCACGATCGATATTCGCTCATCACGATGATTCTACCTTATATCGAACAAAGCGCTTTAGATTCCAGAATCACAAGTGGTGGGACCACGAGTGGTGGCGTCGCCTTCACCGCGTACTCGAACAATCCATGGGACACGGGTAACGAGATTTTCACCCAAACCATTCCGACCATCCTTTGTCCTTCGGACCCAACGCAAGTCGTAAATGGAAGCGTGGCCGGGCACAACTATCTGGCGTGTCTGGGTGATTCCTTCGGAAGTAACCCCGCGAACGCCGACAATAACGGGGTCGATACCCGGGGGATGTTTCTTTTCAGCAACGGTACGAATAACGGTCGCGTCTCAATGGTCGGCGTGACCGACGGCCTTAGTAACACCATCATGCTCGCGGAACGGCTCCGAGGGGCCGGCGGCGTGGATCGTTCGAATACCGTGGCGAACTGGTCCATCAGCACGCCCTCGGCGTGTACCGCCACCCTGAGTGGGGGGAACAATAATTATGCCACGGGTACGACGTTCACCTACGCCACGTCGGCGAATTACCAAGCCGGTTTCCGCTGGGGTGACGGTGGCATTCTGTACGGCGGTGTGACGACCATCATTCCCCCGAACGGCGCGTCCTGCGTTACGGGCACGGAATGGCAAATCGGGATCAATACCCCGAGCAGCCGCCATACCGGGGGTGTGAATGTCGCGATGGGCGACGGTTCCGTGCGGTACGTCCGCGATACGATCGACGCCGGTGTGAATCAAGCGGCCGTTTCTGTCGCCAACGTTTCCGGCATCAGCCCGTGGGGCGTTTGGGGTGCCCTCGGCACTCGCGCCGGGGGAGAAAGTAACGTCAGTACGGATTGAATTCTGATCGGCTAAGGTTGAGGATTCGGACACCCACGGAATGCACCGTGGGTGTTCTCATTTCTGTCGCATCTCGTGATCACGGCGGTACGGAGGGCGGCAGAGGTGGTGGGGTGGAAGACATGGGGACATGATGGGCAGGCGAGGCCGTCCCGAACTTGTCGTGACGGCCTGATCGACCGGCGACCACCATGGCTTATGACCGCACAGTTCTACCCGTGGTCCGCCACCGAAACGACTGAGAATCTCGTTGTTTTACGATTCGTCCCGACCGGCATTCGGGTTGCGATGGACGGCTTCAGAGTCCTGTTCCCGTGATCGCGAGGTCTACCCGGTTCAGTCTGGGCGGATGTTGAGCCGGGTGCGAACGCGATCACGGGGCGGATTCGATTTCTCAAGTCACAAGAATCATCCTACACCCCCAACGCGCGCCTCCCGCCCGCGATCCCGACGACGGGATTGGGCGAACCTAATCCCGTCCGCAGTCGTGGTACGCGGCGATCAGGCTGGCAGGCGATCGGCTCGCGATCATGCGGGATCTGTTCGGTCGTGCGGTTCAGACGTTGTTCGCGTGGACGAGGTTTGCGGCCCCAAAACCAACGCCGGAAGCGATCCGAGTCGCGGAAAATCGGCGGCGCCCCTCTCCGGGTGATGTAGCCGTCCGGCCAGTCGCCGCCATCGCCCGTTTCGAGGCCGCCCCAGGCAGTGAGGAGGTCTGAGCCTCCCCAAGTTTCGTGGACACGAGGTTAACGGTGTAGACTCAGACTTGAGGAGTCCGCCAATGGCCCGACCGCGTTCGACGTACACGGCCGAGTTCAACCTCGCCGCGGTGAAGATGATGACCGAGCAGAAGCTCTCCGTACCACCCGTAGCCGACACCTTTACCCGGCGAAGGAGGCAATGATGGATCCGACCCCACGATCGCGCCGCAACGTCCCGCCCCGCCGCAGGCACTTACCGGACCCGCAGTAGTTCGACGTTCGACAGGGTCGAGGCCCCCGCGTGGCCGTCGGCCGGGGAGGCCCGCAGCAGGAGACTGGCCGTCAGGTTGTACTCGCCCGGCCGGTCGGGGGCGACGAACCGCACGGCCCACTCGACCGCCTGCCCCGGGGCGATGTGGCCCCACGCCGCCGGCAGGCGGGTCGCCTCGAACTGGTCCGCGGCCCGCCACGCCCCGTGCCGGTCGACGGCCGAGAGGGTGACCTCCGGCCTCGTGCCGGCGACGGGCTTCGCCCCGACGTTCTCGGCCGTCAGCGTCAGGACGACCGGGCCGCCGACGGCGACCCGGTCGGCGGCCCGAACCCGGAACCGCAGCCCGTCGGCGGTCGCGGCCGGGGCCATCCAGACGCGGAGCCTCGGGACCTCCAGCCCGGTCGGCCGCGCCGCACCGGTCATCGTTCCGGGCACCGTCCGCCGGCCCCAGGGCGTTTCGACCCCCTTGTACCGGTCGGCGACGGCGTCGGGCACCCGCAGGGCGAGCCGCTCCTCCGGCTTGTCATCGCCGGATCGTAGATGGAGGGTGCCGTCCCGCGGGTCGGGCGCGAGCGGGGCGACCGGGTCGAGTGTCACGTGCCCGAGGCCCAGCGCGTCCAGCCGGGCCCGGGTCAGGGTGACGGGGACGACGCCGAGCTCGTCGGGCCCGCGGAAGACCGTCGTGCCGGGGACGTCGGCGTCGAGGACGACGACCGCCGGCGACTCGTCGCCCGCGGGGTCCGCCGGGCCGGGGTCGAGGGCCACGAACACGAACCCGACGCCGGCCGCGACGAACAGTACGAACAGGAAGCCGATCACCTTGTGCATGCGAGTCGTCCCGGGTGTGCGCGGCCAAGTATAGTTGACGTTCCCGCACGGGGAGGCCGAGCCTACCGTCACAGAACGCAGGCTCCGCTTGACCCGGTCCGAAGATCAACCGGGACGCGTATACTTGTCGGCGTCGGCCGGGTTCTTGCTCGACCCGCGGCGGCTGACCATCGCCGTTAGCCGGGCCAAGCGGAGGATGGTACTAGTGGCGTCGCGGGGCGTGTTCTCGCTGTCCAGCCCGGACGAGGAGACGTTCGCCAACGCGCAACTGTGGAAGAACCCGCTCGCCCGCACGTGCACGGCCGAACTCTGGGCGGGCGATCAGGGCGGGGTCCGCGTGACCGTGTGGGGCGGTGACGGCCGGCCGTAACACGGCCCCGCCTCTCGGTTACTGGCGTCGACGCGATCGAGCCCCCGGAGAACCGCAGGAGATCGCCATGCCGGCAGAAGCCGTTGTGGTGCGGTCGGGTGCCTCGCAAGTGTTCGTCGGCCTGGAAGACTGGCCGGCCGCCGGCGGCCGGCCGCCTCGCCCGCCCGGCTCCTGCCGCCGCACGTGCGGGTACGTCGGCTGGTCGGACGTGCCGGCCGGCACCGCACCGACGACCTTGACTGCCGGTGCTTGGCGTGCGCCGGGCGGCCGGCCGCCGTCCACGCCGCCAGCCAGCGACGACTAACTGTGAATGTGCGACGTCTGCCAGTGGCAGTCCGACCCGCTAGTGTCTCGCCTCCATCAAGACTCCCAGTGGAGCGAGATCGCAAAAAACCCCGATTTGCTCTCAAGTTTTGCGCCCCGGGCGAAAATTATTTGGCGCAACTCCTGCAACATTGCGTGTTCTCTTTGTTGCTTCGAGAATCGCTCAAGTTCGCACCGGGCGACACGCGTCTCGCGGCAGAGCATCACACCTTCGGAGGTTGCGTCACATGATCCGCTCTCTACTGTGTTGCGCGGCGGTCGTCGGGGCCACGTCGGCCCTACGCGCCGGCGAACTGGACGGCGACAGGCCCGCGCCCACGGCGGCCACGCAGGCCGCCGTGCCGCCGGCCGCGGCCACCGAACTCGACGGGGAGTCGCCGACGGCCGCCCACCGCTACGGCGGGTGGGGCTACGGCGGCGGGTACCGCGGCGGCTTCGGGAGTTACTACGGCGGCTATCGGGGCGGGTGGGGGTACGGCGGCTACCGGAGTTATTACGGCGGCTACGGTGGCGGCTGGGGTTACCGCAGCGGGTGGGGCGGGTACGGCGTCTACTCGTCGTTCTACCAACCGTCGTTCTTCGGCTATTCGACCTACGGCTACTACGGCGGCAACTGCTGGTAAGCACCGGCGGGAGGCGGGCCGTACACCCGCCCCCGTTTTCTTTTGAACACCACGATCCGCACACTTCGAGATTTACCATGTTCCGCACCGCGGCCGGGACCGCCTTACTCTTCGCCGCGGCGACGACCGCGATGGCGGCCGAACCGGCCCCGCCGGTCTCGGCGTCCAAGCTGAACAACGCCGAGACCGCCCGCCGCAAGCTGGGGCTGTACCCGAGCTACCCGACCGTGCCGAGCATCGGCCGGGTGAAGGTCGCCGTCCTCGACTCCGGCTTCGACCGCATCGACGGCAAACGGCCGTACCTGCCCAAGACGGCCGAGGTGGTCGAACACTACGACCCCGCGTTCGTCCGCCAGCACGGGCTCGGCGACCCCGACTTCCAGAAGCCCTTCGCCCTCGGCGAGGCGCACGGCCGCCTGATGGCGCAGATCGTGTGGGCCGCGTCGGGCGGTTCGCCGTTCGGGCCCAAGTTCTACCTGCTCAACGCGAACGGCCCGACCCTGTTCCGCCGGGCGGTTCGGTACGCCATCGAGCAGAAGGTCGACGTGATCCTCTTCAGCGGGACGTTCGAGGGGGCGGGCAACTTCGACGGTCGCGGGCCCATCAACGCCGCCGTGGACGACGCCGTCGCCGCCGGGATCATCTGGGTCAACGCCGCCGGCAACGCCGGGGGCGCGGTCTACAACGGGCCGGTGTCGGTCGACCCGTCCGGCTACCTGACGCTGCGGGCCGGCGCCGATCCGACCGCCCTGCGGCTCGCCAACCGGCTCGACGAGAACGCGGTGACGGTGACGCTGACGTGGAACGACTACCGGGATGCCGAGGACGCCGGGACGGACAAGGACCTGGATCTGGTGGTCGAAGACTGGCTCGGCCGCGTCGTCGGCGAGAGCACGCTGAGGCAGGTGCCCGCGGGCCGGGCCGCCGCCGCGGGGGAGACGAAGAATCCGCGGGAGCGACTGGCGTTCGCCGAACTCCCGGCGAAACCGGCGGGCGAGGAGTACCGGATCCGGGTGCGGGCGAAGAGTTCCAACTTCGGCCCGCGGGACCGCATCCGCATTCTCGTCTCGTCCGGGCGGCCGGCGCCGGTCACCGACCCCGCGACCGGGAAGGTCGTCATCCCCGTCGAGCTGCTCGACGCCTCGACGGGCGGAGAAATTTATCCGCCGGCCGACCACGCCGGAGTGCTCGCGGTCGGCGATGCGACGCCGCAATCGGCCGTCGGGCCGACGGCCGACGGCCGGTCGAAGCCGGACGTCGTCATCGACGACTCCGTGGCCCGCTTCAGCAACGGGGACGAGTCGGTCGGCTCGTCGAACGCGGCGGCGTACTTCGCCGGTATCGCCGCGGTGTTGCGGGCCGGCGAGCCGGGGCTGACGGCCGGCCACCTGCGGGACTGGGTCCGGCGGCTGGATCGGGGGAAGGCGGTGGCCGACGCCAAGGTCCCGCCGCGGGTTCTGGAAAGCGCCCCGTTGAGCCCGAACCAGGTGCGGGCGCTGCGGTACGCGGCCAACGCCCTCGAAGAGAAGCGCCTCCGCGGGGAGCGGAACCCGGAGGTCATCGTCTCCAACCCCGGCGGCGCGGTCGTGCTGACGCAAAAGAGCAGGTCGTCCGAACCGCCGGTGCCCGAAGCGGGGCGTCGGGGGGCGTCGGTTCACGCCGGTTGGTTCACCCCCACGCCGCGGGAGTTGGCCACGCTCGTCCGCGGCCTCCCCGGGGACGGTTCGAAGTAACGACCCACGGGTTCACGGCCGCGGGGCACGAAGGCCCCACTTCGGGTGCGGCGGAAAGAGATTCGCTCACCGTGAGCCGGATCCATTTAATCAATTTCCTAGGTCGATTTCGCTAAATTAGAGCCCCTCCCTGCGACCGCACGACTCGGCCGACCTCTTCCCCACCAGCCGATCTGCCTCTGGCCGCCCGGCTGCGGCAGGAGCGGCGTCATCCGACATGTGGCCAGCGACCTCGACCTCCTCAACGTCCGCGCCTCGATCCCCTCGACCTCGACGGACGGCCCGCCGTCGCGGACGGAACGGCCGAGGGGTGACCTCGTTCACGGCCTCTCGCCTATCCCGGCCCGGCATCCGATACCTCCGACCACGTGTGAACCCGTGTCCGACTACGGCCGCGGGCAATTCCGCCACCGGCCCTCCCCACCATCTTTGATGGTGGTCGTGATGATCTCGTCTCCTGGCAACTCAACGCCATTGTGCGTGATGCCGATTTGCACATCGACCTTGCGGATCTCCGAAGCGAGTACGTACGCACTCTGCTCGTCGAAGAAGCTCCGGCACCAGCGGGTCATCGCGTGCTCATACTTGGGCGGGCCGCGCGTGCCGACCGGGTGGCACCGCGAGAACGACCCCGGGTGCCGGTGCCTGGCCGGCGGCCGAGCCAGTCGTCATCAACCACTACCTGTGCATGTACGACGCCTGCCAGGACGCCTTCGCCCCGCCGGCCTTCCACCACTGGTTGCGGCTGGCCGAGTCGGGCACGAAACCCTGGGGTGGAGTTGCAAGCCGCCGGCCCCGCCGGGGGTCGTGCCGTGGGCTTTCGGGTACGGGCCGGCCGGAGGATGATTCCGGCATTCCGCCCACTTTGTTGAACCACTTCGGCCCCGCTTTACGAAGTAGATATGTAGGGGCGTTGTCTCGCCCGTCAGCTCGCCGGCCGCGCCGCGGAGGTCGCTGGAATCATCCACCCGGAGGTTCCCGTGCGACTCGACCTCGACCCCGCCCACCTCTCCCCCGACGACCGCCTCCAGGAACTCGCCGCCATCCTCGCCCGCAGCCTCCTGCGCCTGCGGGATAAGGCCGCCCTCACGCCGGGCCACACTTCTGCCCCGCAGATACTCCCGGAATCCCGCGATTCTGCCGTTGCTGCCCCGCCCGACACGTGGCTCACTGTCCACACCGGTTA
Organism: Limnoglobus roseus; assembly: GCF_008254045.1. Taxonomy (GTDB): domain Bacteria; phylum Planctomycetota; class Planctomycetia; order Gemmatales; family Gemmataceae; genus Limnoglobus; species Limnoglobus roseus. The sequence continues at coordinate 8,851,820 of NZ_CP042425.1, forward strand.
ACGGACCGGAGACGAACCCCATTCCCCGCCACGAAGGAGACCCCATGGACCCGAGTCCCACGATCGCCCAGCAACTCGCCGCCCTGCCCCGGCTCACGGTCAAGGACCTCCAGCGGCGGTACGCGGAGGCGTTCGGCGACGAGACGGTCGCCCGGAACAAGGCGTGGCTGGTCAAGCGCATCGCCTGGAAGGTCCAGGCCAACGCCCACGGCGGCCTGACCGACCGCGCCCGCGCCCGTGCGGCGGAACTCGCCGCCGGGGCCGAACTCCGCACGACCATCCCGGCGAAGCGATCCGCCCCGACGCCCGCGCCGGTGGCCGACCCGGCCGAGCCCGAGGCCGCGACGCTCCCCTTCCCGGCCGACCGCCGCCGGCCCCCGCCCGGCTCGATCATCACGCGCGTCTACAAGGGCCAGACGGTCCAGGTCCGGGTGCTGACGCACGGGTTCGAGCACGCCGGCCGCGTCTATCCCTCGCTGTCGGCCGTCGCCAAGGCCGTGACCGGCAGCCACTGCAACGGGTACCTGTTCTTCCGACTCACGAAGGGCGGTGACGCATGACCAAGAGAACGAAGGCCGCCGCCGACACCCGGCCCGTCGTCCGGTGCGCCATCTACACGCGGAAGTCGAGCGAGGAGGGCCTCGAACAGGAGTTCAACTCCCTCGACGCCCAGCGGGAGGCCGGCGAGGCGTACGTCCGCAGCCAGGTCGGCGAGGGGTGGACGTGCCTCGCCGACCGGTACGACGACGGCGGGTTCACCGGCGGGAACACCGACCGCCCCGGCCTCCGCCGCCTCCTCCACGACATCGCCGCCGGCCGCGTCGACTGCGTCGTCGTGTACAAGGTCGACCGCCTGTCCCGGTCCCTCCTCGACTTCGCCGAGATGATGCGGACGTTCGAACAGCATCAGGTCGGGTTCGTGTCGGTGACGCAACAGTTCAACACGGCGTCGAGCATGGGCCGGCTCGTCCTCAACGTCCTCCTCTCGTTCGCCCAGTTCGAGCGGGAGATCGTCTCCGAACGCACCCGCGACAAGATCGCGGCCACCCGGCGGAAGGGCAAGTGGGCCGGCGGGTGGCCCGTCCTCGGGTACGACGTCGACCCGCAGGGCTTCAAGCTCCGCGTGAACGACGCCGAGGCCGACCGCGTGCGGGCCATCTACGCCCTGTACCTGGACCGCGGGTCCCTCCTCCCCGTCGTCGAGGAACTGGCGGCCCGCGGGTGGGCGAACAAGCGGTGGGAGTTGTGGAAGGGCGGGTGGCGGGGTGGCGGCCCGTTCACCCGCACGTCCCTGTACGGCCTGCTGACGAACCCGGTGTACGTCGGCAAGGTCCGGTACAAGGACGAGGTCCACGCGGGCGAGCACGCGGCCGTCGTCGACCCGGCCATCTGGCAGCGGGTGCAGGCCCACCTCGCCGGCAACGGGCGGGGCGGCGGGTACGCCCGGGCCGGCGGCCCGGGGGCCCTCCTCCGCGGCGTCCTCCGGTGCACGGCGTGCGACGCGGCCATGTCCCCGACGAGCACGACGAAGGGGGCCAAGAGCTACCGCTACTACACGTGCACGGCCGCGGCCAAGAAGGGGTGGAAGACGTGCCCGGCCAAGTCCGTCCCCGCCCACGCGATCGAGCAGGTCCTCCTCCGCCAGGTCCGGGCCATCGGCACCGACGCGCGGCTGCGGGCCGAGGTCCTCGCGCAAGCCCGGCAGCAGGACGAGGCGCGGACGGCGGAACTCGCGAAGGAACAGAAGGCGTTGGAACACGACCTGAGGGGGTGGCACGGGGAGCTCCGGCACCTATCCGGCCTCCTCCGCCCCGGCGACGGGAACGAGCCCGTCATCCGCCGCCTCGCCGAACTCCAGGAGCAGATCGCGGCCGTCGAGGGCCGCGGCCGGGCCGTCCGCGACCAACTCGCCGCCGTCGGCCGGAACCTCATCGCCGACGACGACGCGGCGACCGCCCTGTCCGTGTTCGACCCCGTCTGGGAAGCACTCAACCCGCGGGAGCAATCGCGGGTGGTGAACCTGTTGGTCGAGTCGGTCGGGTACGACGGCGGGCGGGGGAAGGTGACCATCCGGTTCCGCCCGGCCGGCGTTCGCACGTTGGCCCGGGAACTGGCCGACAAACGCGAGGGGATGCGGGCATGAGCGACGCGATGAACGTGCTGACGGTCGAGTGCGACGTGCACGTCGACCGGCGGGGCCGGGGGGCGAGAAAGGAAGTGCGGCCGGGCCCGGACCCGCGGCGAGACCAGCCACCGGGCCGGGTGCCGCGGGTGAGCCGGTGGATGGCCCTCGCCATCCGGTGCGACGAGTTGATCCGCGACGGCGTGGTCGACCGGTACGCCGACCTCGCGGAACTGGGCCAAGTGAGCCGGCCGCGGGTGACGCAGATCATGAACCTGCTCAGCCTGGCGCCGGACCTCCAGGAGGCGCTCCTGTTCCTGCCGCGGACCGAGGCCCGCCGCGACGCGGTCCTGTTGCGGGATCTGCTGCCGATCGCGGCGACACTCGACTGGGGGCGGCAGCGGAAGTTGTGGCGGATGCTACGGGCCGGGCGGGCGTGAGCCGGGTCCGCCGTCGGCCCCCCAGTCCCACCCGACCGGGGCCGCGGCGGGGATTGTCGAGGAACCGCGATTGTGTACATAATACCAATATGTACAATTGATCCGTTCCGCATCCCGCGCACGCCGACACCACCGGTGAGGCACCCCATGGCCACCTTCCGCCCGTCGCACTTCGCCTCCCCGGAAACCCTCGCCGCGGTCCACCCGCCGCGACTCGCCACCTTCCTCCACCCGCACCGCGAGTTCCTTCTGGCGAGGGGCTTTCCTCTCCCGCCGGCCGACGCCCCGGCCCCGGTCGACTTCGCCCGCCTCGCGCAGATCTTCCTCGCCCCCGACCAGGACACCCCGGCCGACCTGATCGACGCCCTGTACTACGTCGACCGGCTGGCCACCCCGGAGGGCATGGCCGACCTGCTGGGGGCCGCCCGCGACCGCGGCCTGGCCCTGGCCGCCGGGGACGACGTGACGCCGGCCGACGTGGCCGTCCAGGTGTGGCTCCAGGCCCCCCGCCTGCTCGAGCGGGTGGAGGCCGAACAGTTCCTCGAGCACCCGCGGTCGTTCGAGTACTACCAGGCCGACGGGGCCGACCCGCCGCCGGCCGCGGCCCCGGGGGAGGAGGCGCGGGCCCGCCTGGAGGCCCGACTGAACGACTGGTGCGAGGAGCACCGGCGGGGCCGCACGGCCCGCGTGTTCGTGTCCCGCCGGGACGGCGTCGCGTACTTCCTCATCCGCCACGGGGAGCCGTTCAAGCGGGAGGGCAGCGTGCTCGACAACGAGCCGGCGTCGGTCGCCTACCGGCCGCTCCGGCACGACGTGGCCGTGTACGACCCGGCCCTCGGCGAGCTCCGCGTCCACGCCCAACTCAAGGGCGAGCGGCAGTTGTACCGGCAGGCCATCGCCGAGTACCTGGGCGGGCCGGACGGGTACTTCGGCCGGGAGGCGAAGTACAGCCTGCACCCGATCCGCCGGGACGGGGAGGGGTGCCTGGCGTGCGGGGACGTCGGCGGCCTGGAGGCCGTCCGCCTGCGGGAGCTGCACTACGCCTGGGGGGGCAAGCACCGGGAGTACCACGTCGAGAAGGCGGACGACCTGTTCGCCGCCCTGCGGGACCGCGGCAACCGCCCGATCCCGACGCTGCCCCGGCTGGCCAAGGCCGTGTTCGCCGTCTGGTTCCCGGGGGCCAAGCGGCCCCGGTCGGTCGCCATCAAGGTGCCGAACACGGCCCTGTACACCCGCGACGGGGACAGCGGGCGGGTCGAGCGGTGGTTGCAACTCCGCGGGTTCCTCCGGGCCGAAGCCGATGCCGACGATCTCGCCGCTGACGCGGTTCTGGTTGGGGCTTGACCGGCTGCCTGGCCCGGCGGCGGTGGAAGCCGAGTGGCGGGCGGTCGCGGGGGGCGACTTCGATCGGGTCCAAGAGCTGCTGCTCCCGGACCCGACGGCGGCCGACAGCTTCCCGCGACTGGACCGCCACGGCGGGGCGTACGCCGTCGTCGTGCACGGCCCGGACGACGTCGTCGGGGTCGGGGAGGACGGGGAGCGTGTGCCCCTCCGCCGCAGCGACCTCGTCGTGCACCGCCTGTCGGTCCCGGCCCTCCTCCGTAAACTCGCCGCCGTCTTCGACCTCACGCCGGACGCCGGACCGGTCGGCGGCCTGGCCCTGACGTGGCGGGTCGGCGTCGACCGGCCGACGGCCGGGTACGAGTTCCCGCTGTTCCTCGCCCTCGGGCAGGAGCCGCCCGAGTACCGTCGCGACGTCGCCGCCCTGGTCGCGGCCGCCCCCGGCCCCTTCCGCCTCGTGTCCCCGACCAACCGCCACGTCCGGTACGAGACGAGCCGGCTGCTGGAGGCCCACGGGTCAACATTCCTCGCCCTGGCCGACGCCGTCGCGTGGACGCCCGACGGGTGGGAACTGACGCCGGCCGGCCGCGGTTGGTGGGCCGGGTTCCACGCCGGCCACGTCCCGCGGCCGGACGCCGCCGCCGCCGTCGCCTTCTTCCCGACGCCGGCGGACGCCGGATGGGCCGACGTGCGGATCGCGTTCCTCGACGGCGAGCGGGTGTCCGTCCGCGTCGGGACCGCCCGGCAGGCGGTCAACTACACCCAGATGGGCCTGGCCGACGGCCGCAACGGGAGCGCCAACAAGCAGTGGCTGTTGCTGCGGGCGTTCGCCGCCGAGGGCGGGCGGCTGAGCTGGAAGAGCCCGCAGGCGGGGCCGAAGAACCAGAAGCGGCGGGAGACGCTCGCCCGGTCGTTGCAGCAGTACTTCCGGATCGCCGACGACCCGATCGTGCTGGACGTGGACGGCAAGTCGTGGCGGACCCTGTTCGCCCTCACGAACGACCGTTAGCGGCTCGTCGAGTTTTCGGTGGGCGGATTTTCAGCCCCTCTAAATATCTCCCCTTCCACAACCCGATTCCGGGCCGCAGGTTGTGGCGATGACCGGAAAGTAGTTCGCCGAAAAATCCCCGCCCCGTCGAATTTTCGCCAGTAGGGGGCGACAGGTCCGGCGGGCGCCACCCGCCGCGCAACTGTAACCCGTGGCCGGACCCGAGGGGCACGCCGAGAGCGACCTGTCCCCCTCGTTCGTCCGGCCGCCGCGGAAGTCCCCCATGGCCCGTCCGGTTCCCAAGCAGTCCCTGTCCGCCGCCCGCCGGCAACTCGTCGAACTCATGCAGTCGATCGGGTTCGGGCGGATCGAGTACCTCCACGTCGTCGACGGCGAGCCGGCCCTCCTGGACCCGCCGCCGGCCGTGGTCCGCGAGTACAAGTTCGGCGGCGAGAACGGCCCGCGGCCGGAGCGCGGCCTCGACGCCTTCTTGCTCAAAGTCCAAGTCGTCGAGTTGTTCCAGATGTTCGACCGGATGGGCACCGGCGTCGTCCTGGCCCTCGACGTCAAGCACGGCCTGCCGTTCCGCGCCGCCGTGCCCGGGGCCGTCGAGTAGGCCGGGGCGTTCCTCCCCGGTCGAGACCGATGGTTCGCCGGCCGTGGCGCGGAGGCGGGGGCGGGGCGGGCGTGGCCCGACCCCGGTCCGTTCACGTCTTCCAAGCCCGGCCGGGAGGGTCGCTCCCGTGCCCGACTCCCCGTTGACCGAATCCGCGTACGCCCGCCGCCTCGTCCGCGACCTGGCCCGCCGCCTCGTTGCCCGCCGCCGCCTCCGCGGGTGGGACGCCGACGACGTCGCCCAAGAAGTCTTCCTGCGGCTGCTGACGGCCCGCCGGGCGTTTGTCCCGGCGCGGGGCGCCCTCGAGGCGTTCGTCGCCGTGGTCGTGGACCGCGCGGTGATGGACCTGCTCCGCCGCCAGGCCGCGTCCAAGCGGACCGGGCGGGTGCAATCCCTGCACGCCGTGAGCGACGCGGACCGCGGGCACGCCGACGACCCGGTCCCGGCCGTCGACCGCGCCCTCGACGTGGCGACCGTCCTCGCCCGCCTGCCGGACGACCTTCGCCTCGTCGCAGAACTCCTGAAGACCGAGACCGTGGCAACGACCGCCCAACGGGTGGCCGTCGCCCGCACCACGGTCCAGCACCGCGTCCGAGCCCTCCGCCGGGCGTTCGAGCGGTACAAGCTTCGGGGGACGTAACGGCCCCCGCCGATCGAGACGCACAACCCCACATCCCCGATCACGCGCTGCGCCGCCGGCGACCGCGTGGTGGACACCCGGACGCTCTGCGTCCCGAACCCACTACGGTGACCGCGTGGCCGAACCGATCCCCGACTCGAACCCGCTCCTCGCCGCCGCCCTCGCGTACGCGACCCGCCTGGCCTGGCCCGTCATCCCGCTGCACGCCGTCCGCGACGGCGCGTGTACGTGCGGTAACGCGGCGTGCGTCCGGAGCGCGGGGAAGCACCCCCGGACGAAAAGCGGCGTGAAGGACGCGACGACCGACCCGGAGGTCATCCGCGGGTGGTGGCACCGGTGGCCGGACGCCAACATCGGCGTCGCGACCGGGATGACCTCCGGGGTGCTCATGATCGGCCCGGACGGCGCCGACGGCATCCGCGACTTCACGGACCTGGAGGGCGAGAACGGGACGTTCCCGCTCACCCCGGCCGCCCAGTCCGGGAACGGCGGGTGGCACGTCCTCGCCCGAAACCCCGGCGGCATCGGCCTCCAGGCCAACCACCTGGGCGCCCGGATCGACCTCCGCGGCGAGGGCGGGTACTTCGTCGCCGCCCCGTCCGTGAGCGGGTACGGCCCCTACGTCTGGATTAACGACCCGTTCGCCACCCCGCTCGCCCCGTGCCCGCCCGGGTGGGCCGAGTGGTGCCGGCGGAAGAGGCAACCGAAGCCGGCGTCGCAGCCACGGCCGACCGACCCGCCCCCGGCCGACCGGGCCGTCATCATTGAGCGGGCGCGGAAGTACCTGGCCAAGATCGACCCGTCGATCGAGGGGCAGAACGGCCACGGCGCCCTCTTCGCCGCCGCCCGGCACCTCCGGACCGGCTTCGCGCTCACCAGCGGGGAGGCGTTCCCGTTGCTCCAGGAGTTCAACGCCCGCGCCCTCCCGCCGTGGCCGGAGGCGGAACTGTGGCGGAAGCTCAAGGAGTGCGACGAGCACCCGGGCGACATGGCGAGCGGCGCCCACCTCCACACGCCGCCCGCCGGCGGCCCCGCACGCGACGACCGACAACCCGACGCCGGCCAACCCGCGGCACCGACGGCCGGGCCGCGGAAGCCCCGGTTCGAGTTCCTGACGGACGCCGCGTTCATCGCCGGCGACTACCGGTCCGAGTTCCTCATCACGAACGTCCTCGCCAAGGGGCAGCCGTGCGGCATCGGCGGCCCGGTCAAGGCCATGAAAACGGGCCTGTCCGTGGACATGGCCCTGAGCCTGGGCACGGGCACGCCGTTCCTCGGCACGTTCGCCGTCCCCCGGGCGGTCACGACCGTCATGGTGTCCGGCGAGTCCGGCCGGGCCACCCTCCTGGAAACCCGCGACCGGGTCCTCAAGGCGAAGGGATTTTCCCCCGGCCAGTCGTTCGGCACGGTGCACTGGTGCTTCGACGTGCCGTGCCTGAGCGACGCCGCGGCGATGGCCGAGTTCACGGGCATGCTCGTCGCGCGGCGGCCCGAGGTCGTCATCCTCGACCCCCTGTACCTGATGCTCGGCGACGTGAACGCGGCCAGCATGTTCGAGACGGGCAACCTGTTGCGGACGGTGGCCGGCACGCTGATCGCGGCCGGGGTCACGACCGTCATCTGCCACCACGCGAACAAGTCGCTCGACACCGGCCGGCCGATGGAGTTGCAGCAACTCAGCCACAGCGGGTTCTCGCAGTTCGTCGGCCAGTACGTCCTCATCAACCGGCGGAGGGAGTACGCCCGGGGAACCGGCCGGCACGAACTCGTCGTCAGCATCGGCGGCCGGGACGGGTACGGCGGGGACTTCGACGTCGACATCGAGGAGGGCGTGGCCGACGAGTGCTTCCGCGGCCGGTTCTGGGACGTTCGCGTCACCAACCGGGCCGACGGTTCCAACGCCCCGGCCGAGGACGTGGAGGCCAAGCGGGCGAGGGCCCAGCGGGAGAAGGTGGAGGCCAAGAAGGCGAAATTCCTCGCCGACGTGGACGCGGAAGCGGCGAAGGGGTTCCCGGCCGTGTCCGCCAACCGCCTCAAAACCGACTACGGCTGGCAGTTCGGGGACATCAAGGCCGTCTCCGAATGCCTCCTGCTCGACGAGACGATCGAGCTTCACGACTTCAAGTACAAGGTAAACAACGGCGGTTGGCGGGAGACAACCGGGTTCCGCCGGCCGGTGCCGTACGAGACGATCGCGATCCCCTTCGGGCGACAACCGGTTGAAAGCGAACATCCGGTTTTTCCCGAGGCACAACCGGTCCAACCGGTTGTGCCCGGTGACGGGGGCGGACAACAACCGGAACAACCGGTTGGGGGAACCCCCTGTATAGGGGGTCCCCCACCGGTCAACCGGTTGTTGCCTGACACCCCCGGCGAACCCGGTTCAGAAGACCGACCGAAAGCCGCGAAGACTGGCCGACAAAAAAACCGATTGTTCCCGCCGGCGGAAAAGGTCACCCGGCCAAGTCGAAGAAGCGGGGGAAGAAATGATCCCGCTCGCCAACGGCGGTGGGCGTCGATCGCGCCCCAGCACGCATCCCAGCACGCCGACTGGCCCACCAAACGGGGGCGTGGCCGACGTCCCGAACCTACCCGCAGCCCAGGTCGCACGGGTCCTTCCCGCGCGAAACCGGCGTTGTCCCCGCGGGGAAAGGTCAAAGAGTTAGACAGACTTTCTTTCTTCGCCCCCCGCCGCACAACCGCCGACGTCCACGAAGGTTGTGCGGCTCGCCGGCGTAGGGTATAATCTCCCGAGCAGCTCGCCGCACGTCCTCGTGGGAGGACGGGGTGGCGGGCCGGCGGCCAAGCACCCGGCATCACGGCCGGGCCGAACGAACGTCCCTGTTCCTTCGAGGCCCCGCCGATGCTCGTCCAGATGCGCGACATCTCCTCCGTCACCCCGTACGAACACAACCCCCGGATCAACGACGACGCCGTCCACGCCGTCGCCGAGTCCCTCGCCGCCTTCGGCTGGCGGCAGCCATTGGTCGTTGACGCCGACGGCGTCATCGTCGTCGGACACACCCGGTACAAGGCCGCCGTGAAGTTGGGCCTGACGGTCGTCCCCTTGCACGTCGCCACCGACCTCACCCCGGCCCAGGCCAAGGCGTACCGCCTGGCCGACAACCGCAGCGCCGCCATCGCCACGTGGGACGACGGCAAGCTCGTCGCCGAACTCCTCGCCCTCCAGGGCACCGACGTCGACCTCGCGTCCATCGGCTTCACGGCCGACGAACTGACCGACCTGCTCAAGGCCGACGAGCCGACCGTCCTCGGCGACCCGGACGCCGTCCCCGACCCGCCGGCCGAACCCGTCACCCGCCCGGGCGACGTGTGGCTCCTCGGCCGCCACCGCCTCCTGTGCGGCGACGCCACCGACCCCGCCGACCTGGCGAAGGTCCTCGACGGCGCCCCGGCCGACCTGCTCCTCACCGACCCGCCGTACAACGTCGCCTACGAGGGGAAGACGGCCGACAAGCTCACCATCGCCAACGACGCCATGGCCGGCGGCGACTACCGCCGGTTCCTCGCCCGCGCCCTGGCCACGGCCAAGGGCGTCCTCCGACCGGGGGCGGCGTTCTACATCTGGCACGCCGACCTCGAGGGGCTCACGGTGCGAACCGCGTGCGCCGACGCCGGCCTCCGCGTCCGCCAGTGCCTCGTCTGGGTCAAGTCGGCGTTCGCCCTCGGCCGGTTCGACTACCACTGGCAGCACGAGCCGTGCCTGTACGGGTGGGCCGACGGGGCCGCCCACACCTGGCTCTCCGACCGGACCCAGACGACCGTCCTCGAATTCGACCGGCCGGCCAAGAACGACGTCCACCCGACCATGAAGCCCGTCGACCTGTTCACCTACCTGATCGGCAACTCGTGCCCGGCCGCCGGGGTCGTCCTCGACCCGTTCGCCGGGTCCGGGACCACCCTCGTCGCGAGTGAACACACGGGACGAACGGCCGCCCTCGTCGAACTCGACCCGCGGTACTGCGACGTCATCTGCACCAGGTGGCGCGTGATGACCGGAAAGGAGGCCGTCCGTGGGTAACCTGCATGAAACCCGATGGCCCGATCCGAGCGGTTCGCGGGGCACCGAGCCTGCCGCCCGCAAGGGCCGGCCTCGGACCTGGGCGGTGTGCCCGGTCTGCTCGGTCGCGTTTCCGGTGCCCCGCCTGTCCCAGCGGCACTGCTCGCTCGCGTGTAAATTCAAAGCCCAGACCACCGGCCGGAAGGTGGTCCGACGAACCGTCACGAAGGCGAGGAGCGCGCAGAGCCTGCTGCGATACCACGTCCAGGCCGGGAACGTCGTCCGCCCGAGCACCTGCGAGGAATGTGGGCGGACAGGCTGCCGAATCGAGGGGGCCCACTTCAACTACGACGAGCCGCTCCGCGTCCGCTGGCTGTGCGTCCCCTGCCATCGGCGGTGGGACATGCGGGAGCCGAAGGGCGCGACGTACCGGCTGGAAGCCCCGCGCCCCGATCCCGCGCCCGGGGAGGGGGCGCCCGCGCGATCGACCGCGACGGCTCTGGCAGCCGTCTTGGTCCAGCGGTCCGCAGGCACGGTTTAGGACGGAGCCAGGATTCCCGCGACGGCGTGATCCCGGAACGCCGGAACCGCCGTAGCACCGACCAAAACCCACCACAACCGACTACTCCGCCCCCGAGGAGGCCCGCCCGTGGCCAACGCCACCACCCGCCGCACGGCCGACGACCACCTCATCCTCGCCCTCGCCTGCGGGGCCACCCAGGAGGCCGCCGCGACCAAGGCCGGCCTCGGCGTCACCACCGTCCGCCGCCGCCTCCAGGACCCCGACTTCGTCCGCCGCCTCCGGGCCGTCCAGGCCGACATCGTCGCCCGCACCGCCGCCGCCCTCACCGCCGCCGCCACCGAGTCCGTCCGAACCCTCCTCGACCTCCAGAAGCCGGGCACCCCGCCGGCCACCCGACTCGGGGCCGCACGGGCCGTCCTCGAACTCGGCCTGAAGGTCCGCGAGGTCGTCGAACTCGAGGCCCGCATCGCCGCCCTCGAGGCCCACGTCGACGGCGACCCCCGAGGGGGGCCGTGATGCGGTTCCACCGGCGGGTCGACCGATTGGCGAAGCGGGTCCGGGCGGGGAATCGAGACGCCGGGCCCGTCACCATCTTCCTCGTCGAGGCGGCGGCCGATCGGCCGGTCGGCGTGCGGGTCGTGTGGGGCGGGATCGCCCGCGAGGTCACCTACGACCCGGCCCACGGCCCGCCGCCGTTGCCCCCGGGCGGGCCGCACAAACTCATCCTCGGCCCCGCGTTCGACGTGTGAAAGGGAAAACCCGATGTCGGCGCGGCTGAGGCGGGTGAGGAAGCTCGAGGCGGCGGTCCGGCGGGAGAACCCGCCCCCGGCGTGGCCGGGCGTCGTGTTCGTCCTCGAGGCCACCCCCGCCCGCCCGCCGGGCCGGTGGGTCCGCCCGGACGGGGCGACCGAAGTCCTCGTCTACGACCCGGCCGGGCCCAAGCCGGATTTCCGGTTCCCCGGCAACCCACTCGTCCTCGGCGGAGAGATCGACCCGTTCGCCCGCGACGCCGGGTGGAAAAGTGAGCTGCGGTTCGACGCGGCGTAACCTCACGAGAGATGTGGCAATTCGGCGACCGAAAACGACCGTTCTGCCGTCGCGACCTGTCCACGCGAGCGGGTACCGCCCCCGGCGGCCGAACAGCTTATTTGCGGGGCCGGTCCGGATTGGCCCGACCCGGGCTAAAGGGTGGGCGAGATCGGCGGCACGGCCCGCGAAAATGTGCCTTCCGGGGATAAAGTGCGGCACAGGGGCCACGTCCGATGCGATTGAACCGCGTCTGTCACCCGACATAGATGCCCATGTCGGCCTCGAACAGATCGTCCAGACTTGTCCCGCCGGACGGCGCGCCAGTCGCGATGCTCTGCGACGGGTACAGAGTGACCAGGTCCGTCACGCCGGTCGGGGCCACCGCGATCAGGTCCGCCTTGCGATCCGCATTCGTGTCCTTCACCACCACCCGGACGCCCTTTCGTAGGGTCGGGTCGGCGGCGAAGAAGTTGACGAGCGGCGTGAACGTCGACCCTGGGCTGTCGAGCAACGCCTTCGCGTCGACCGCGAACACGCGCGGGGCACCGATCCGCCCGGCCCCGAACACCAGGTCGCTGCGGCCGTCGCCGTTCACGTCGCCGGTCGTCACGTAGGTGCCGTCCCGGAGCGTCGGCTCGAAGACGAAGAAGTCCGGGACCAGCCGCGTCGGAGCCTGGCCGCCGAACAGCGTGGCCCCGCTCCAGATCGCGATCCGCGGGCCACCGCCGATTCCGGCCCCGCTGACCAGGTCGGCGAACCCGTCGCCGTCCACGTCGCCGAAGGCGAGCGTCGAGCCGCCGCGGAAGTTCACGTCCTCGATCCCGAAGAAGTCCATGAGTACCTGCCCGGTGCGGCCGCTGTAGATGGTGACGCGGGCGCCGCCGCCGTTCTCGGCGCTGATCCCCACGTCCGCGAACCCGTCCCGGTCAACGTCGCCGACGGCCACGTTCATCCCCAGCGTAAAGCTCTCCTCGAACGGGGTGAACGTGTAAAGAATCTTCTGCGTCGCCCCGTCGATGACGGCCGCCTGAGACCGCGGCCCCTTGCCGGTGGCGGCGATCAGGTCGGTGACGCCGTCGCCGTTCACGTCGCCGCTGGCGGTGTGAATCTCGCCGACTCCGGCCACGCCGGGGAACGGGTTCGACGTGAGCAGTGGCCGGCCGTCGCCGGCGAACAGGGTCGCCGTCCCCACGCCGCCCTGGCCGGGGCTGCCGGCGAACTCGGGGAGTTCCGTCTGGTTGACCGGGCGAAGCGCAATCCGCCGGGCGATCGGGGCTGACACGGTCCCTCCGCTGTCCCGGAGGCGGACGGTGATCGTCGCTTCGCCGAGCGCGCTCGCTGCCGGGGTGAACGTGAGCGTACCGGTCGCGGGGTCGATGGCCGGTTGAACGCGGAACAGCGTCGGGTCGTCGGCCGTCACCTGGAACGACAACGTCTGCGACGCCTCGTCGGCCGGCCCGTTGGAGATCGCGGTCGCGAACACCGCGACGGTTTGCGGGGCCTGACCGGCGGCGGACATCGTTGGGCCGGCGGCGACCGTGAACGACGGGGCGTCGTCAACGGCGTTCACCGTGATGTTGGCCACCGTCCCGGCCCCCAGCCCGGCACCGGTCGCGTCGAAGGCGCCCTTCGCGACGAAGCTGAAGGTTCCGCCGGCCGTGGTGTTCGCGTCAGCGGCCGGCGTGAACCGCAGCCCGGCCGCGCCCTCGGCGAGCGAGACGAAGTCGCCGTTGTTGATCGGCGTGTCGCCGTCACTCTTGAACAACTGTCCGCCCACAATGCCTGAAATCTGGAACGCCGAGACGGCCGCCCCGTCCGCCGCGTTGGGCGTGACGATCAGGCCCGAGGACGTTTGGGTGTCCTCGATCGTCGCCGCCGCGGTGACGGTGGGCACTCCCGCAACCGCAGGGGCGGCCGTGATCGCGAAACTCGCGCGGCCGGTGGCCGTCTTCGGATCGGCGAAGCCGTTCGTCGTGCCGTTGTCCTGCACGGTGTAGTCGAACGAGGCCGTGCCGGTGAAGTTCGGGGCCGGGGCGAAGAGGACGGTCGAGCCTTGCAGCGTGACGGTGCCGCCGACCGCATTCCCGACGGCCACGATCGTCAGCGCTTGCCCCGCCTCGCCTGCGCCGGGCTGGTCGTTGATCAGGAGGACCGTGACGGGAATCGTCCGCACCGCATTCGCGACGCTGGCGGCCAGCGTGTCGTTGCCGACCGACGGGGCGTCGTTGGTCGAGACGGCCGCACCCGCCCCGCTGCTTGCGACGGCGGATGAGTTGCCGGCGAGGTCCGTCGTCGCGCCGGCCGCGAGCGTGAAGCCCACGGTCCCGCCGCCGCTGACGTTGGTCAGCGTGACCGTCACGCTGTTCCCGCCGGCCGGCGTGACCGTCACGCCGCCGACGATCGCCGTTCCCGGGGTGACGGTCGCCGCCGAGAGCGTGATCGCCCCCGGGTTCGCGTCGGTGAAGGTCACGAGGTAAGTGAGCGAGGTCTTGTCCACGGTCGGCGCGCCAACCGCGACCTGCGGGCTGGTGCGGTCGATTTGCCAGGTGTAGGAGCTGACCGCGACGTTGCCGCCCGCGTCGGTCGCCCGGACGGTGAACGTGTGCGTCCCCTCGGCCAGCCCCGCGTAATCCTTCGTGCCGGCCGCCGCGACGAACCCGCCGCCGTCGAGGTCGACCTCGACCGTGCCGACGCCACCGGCGTCCGTCGCGGCGAACGTGAACGACGCGGCCGCGGTGTTCGTCAAGGCCGGCGGTTTCCCCGTGATCGACACCGTCGGGTTCTGTGTGTCGATGTCGATCAGGTCGGCCGCCGTGGACGCCGCCGGAGCGTTGCCTGCGAGGTCCACCCCGCCCGTCACGCGCACGTCCACGTCCGCCAGCGTCGCCGCCGCCCCGCCCACCGTGTACCCTGCGACGTAGGTCGTGGTGCTCGTCCACCCGGACGCCCCGGCGTCGAACGTGAGGACCGCCGCCGGGTTCTCGACGGGGAACGAAACCGTCGGGTCCACGGTCGTGTTCATCGCCTCGGAGTACGTCGCCGTCAGTCGGAACGTCGTCCCGACCGCGGCCGTGTTCACCACCGGCAGATTCGGGCTGATGCCGCTCACCGTGGGGGCCGTCGTGTCGATGCCGAACAGGTTGGCGAAGTTGCCAACGGTCTGGGCGTTCCCGGACAGGTTCTGTGCCCCGGTCACGCGGACGTCGATGTTGGGAAGCGTCAAGTTGCCCGCCACGCTGTACCGGGCGACGTAGGTGGTCGCGTTCGTCCACCCGGACGTGCCGGCGTTGAACGTGAGGACGGCCGTCGGGTTCTCGACCGGGAACGACACCATCGGGTTCACGCCGGCGTCCATCGACTCGCTGAACAGCACGGTCAGGGTGAACGTCGAGGCCCCGCCGCTAATCGTCGCCGCGCTCGGGGTGACGCTCATGACGGTCGGGTTCTGCGTGTCGATGTCGAACAGGTCGGCCGCGGTGAACACCGCCGGGGCGTTGCCCGCGAGATCGACGCCGCCCGTGATGCGCACGTCCACGTCCGCCAGCGTCTGGTTCGCGTCCGCGATGGTGTACCGGGCGACGTAAGTCGTGGCGCTCGTCCACCCCGACGTGCCGGCGTCGAATGTCAACGCGGCGGACGGGTTCTCGACCGGGAACGACACCGTCGGGTTCACGCCCGTGTTCATCGCCTCGGAATACGTGACCGTCACCGTGAACACGGAACCGACGGCCGCGTCCGTCAGGGGCGCGAAACCGGGCGTCACGCTCTGCACCACCGGGTTCTGGGTGTCGATGCTGAACAAGTCGGCAGCGGTGAACGTCGTCTGCACGTTGCCGGACACGTCCTGTGCCCCCGCGACGCGGACGTCCACGTTCGGCAGGGTGCCGGCTCCGGCCATGTCGTATCGGGCGACGTAGGTAAAGCCGTTCGCCCACCCGGAGGTGGCGGCGTTGAACGTCAGCGTGCCCGTGGGGTTTTCGACGGGGAAGGAGATCGTCGGATTCACGGTGGTGTTCATCGCCTCGCTGAACACCACCGTGATGGAGAACGTGGACGCGCCGGCGGAAATCGTGGCTACACTGGGCGTGACGCTCGACACCGTGGGGTTGCCGAGGTCTTGGGCGATCAACACCACGTCGTTGCCGGTGCCGCCGGCGTAGGACAGTTGGAACGACATCCCGTTGATCGTCACGCTCCCGGTGGCCGGGTTCGTGGACGGGGTAACGGCGTCCACACCGTCGTTGGCGATCACAGCCACCACGGTGTTCGTGGGAACGTCGGACGCGGTGCCGGTGAACGTGAGGCTGGCCCCGCTGAGATCGACCGTCCCGTTCACGACGAACTGGTCGTAGTCGGTGCCCGCCGTCGCGGCCGTGCCGTTCACCTCGAACGCGAGGGTGCCGGTCGGCGTGAAGGCCCCGTTGACCGTGATCTGGCCGGGGCTGCTGCCGGGGGCGAACGTGCCGCCGCCAGAGACGTTCCCGGTGATCGTGCCGGACCCGCCGAGGATGCCGGGGGCGGTCACGAGGAAGGGCGCCGCTACCGCCCCGGCGAGGGTCAGTCGCCCGCCGGTCACGTTGACCGCCGAGGCCGTGTTGACGCCGCCGAGGGTCGTCGTGCCGCTGCCGGCCTGCGTAATCGTGCCGCTCCCGGTGATGCCGCTGGTCACCGCGAGGGCGTTCGTCCGGTCGAATACGAGGGCACCGTTGTTGGTCACCCCGCCGGTGCCCAGCGTGCCCATCGTGCCGCCGTTGCCGACTCGCAGCGTCCCGAGGCTGACGGTCGTTGTGCCGTAGCCGTTCGCGCCGGTCAGGGTCGTCGTGCCGCTGCCGGCTTGCACGAGCGAGCCGGTCCCGCCGATGGCGTTCGCGACGACGAGCGTATCGCTGCGGTTGAACATCAGTGTGGCGTTGTCCGTGACGGCGCCCGTGCCGAGCGTGCCGGCCGTCCCGCCGCTGCCGACCTGGAGCGTGCCGTTGGAAATCGCCGTGGCGGCGTAGGAGTTGGCGCCGGTCAGCGTCAGCGTGCCGGTCCCCTGTTTGACGAGGTTGCCGGCCCCGGAGATCGCCCCGGCGAACGTGGCGGACGAGGCGTCGCCGACGGTCAGCGTCCCGCCGATGACGACGCCCGTCCCGGCCGGGCCGCTGAGGGCGTTGATCGCCACGGTCCCGTTGGCCTGGAGCGTCTGCGTCCCGGTGAGCGCGACGGCCTCGGCGTAGGTTCCCGCGTTGACAATGATCGCGGCCCCAGCCGTCGCCGCCGCGAGGCTGGTGAAGGCGTTGACGCCGAAGATCGCCCCCTGGTTGCCGGCCGCGGTCGGGTCGGCGTCGACGATCGTCTGCCCGTCGTGCTGGGTGAAGCCCGAACTGACGTAGACCGTCGGCTGGGCCAGCCCGCCGGTGTAGACGAGGGTCACGTCGTTGCCGTCGCCGCCGTTGTAGAAGACGCGGTAGACGTTGCCGTTGACCGTGACCGTCGCTCCCTGGGCCGGCGTCGATCCCGCCGTGGTCGCGTCGGCGAGATCGTTCTGGATAAGGGTGGCGAGTTGATTCACGGGGACGGCCGGCGGCGACGCCGAGCCGTTCAAGGCGATGGCCGCCCCGCTGACGTTCACCGTCCCGTTCACCACGAACTGGTCGTAGTCGGTCCCGGCGGCGCCGGCCGGCGGGTTCACGTCGAGGCTCAGCGTGCCGGTCGGCGTGAAGTTGCCGTTGACCGTAATCTTTCCAGGTCCGCCGACGCCCGGCGCGAATGCCCCGGCGCCGGACACGTTGCCGGTGACGGTCCCGCTGCCGGCGAGGGTGGCCCCGAGGTTCACCTGGAGGGTGCCGGCGATGCCGTTCGCGGCCGTCAAGACAACGGCCCCGCCGAGCGCCGTGACCGTGCCGCCGCCGGCGGTCAGCCCGCCCGTCCCCAGCGTGACGCCGTTCGCGTCGCGGAGGGAGATCGCGCCGTTCGCCGAACTGGTGTTCACGCTGATCGTGGCGAAGTCCGTGGCCGCCTCGTCCAGCACGACGCTACCCCCGGCGACGAAACTCGCCGCCCCGCCGACCGTCACCGGGCCGGAGTCGGCGACGGGGCCGGACGCGGACACGGCGAGGGCGCCGGTGATGGTGGAGGCGCCGAGGGTGAGCGTGCCGACCGCGTTGTTGATCGTCACGTCCTTCGCCTGGCTGACGCGAACGGGACCGGCGGAGAAGTCGTTCGCGCCGGTGAGCGAGACCGTACCGGCCGCCGCGGCGGTGAAGGTCGCGCCGCCGGACTTGACGGTAAGGCTGCCGCCGGCGGTCGTGATGGAATCGGCCGTCCGCAGCACGAGCGCCGTCGCGTTCGCCGGGCCGACCGCGGCGGTCAGGATGATGGCCGCGGCGTCGCTCCGCCCGATCGTCAGCGTCCCCGCCGTCACGGCGTCGAGATCGCTGTCGGAGAGGCCGAGGAACGCCGCACCGGACGAAGAGTCGTCGCCGCCGAGGTTGATCGGGCGGTTCACGAAGTGACCGCGGATGGTCACGTTGCTGTTCCCGCCGTCCACCGTGGCCCCACCGGTGATCGCCAGCCGTTCCGCGCCGATGTTATGGTTCAACCCCACGACCCGGGCCTGGTTCGCGAGGATCACGGCGACGGCGTCCAAGCCGGCGCTGCTCGTCCCGGTGTCCACGACGGTGCCGTTGTTGCTGACGGTGAGCGTGTCGGAGGCGACCAGGAAAACCTGGCCGTTGCCGGTGGTGACGCCCGTGCGGGTCGCGGTAACGCCGGCCAATCCGGCCACGGCCCCGACGAGTTGAAGGCTGCCGCTGACGTTGAACAGCATCGTGCCGCCGCTGCCGCTGGCCGCCAGCGACAACGGCGTTGCGACGAAGTTGAGGCTGGTCGCGGCGCCCGCCCCCGTGTTCTCCACGTTCGCGACGCTCCCGAAGATGGTGGACAACGACTGGCTCACGACGCCGCTGGCGCTCAGGTAGAAGTCGCCGTGGATGTCCGCGGTAATGTTGACCGTACCGCCGGACTTCAGCCCGACGGCGGCGGCCGTCAGCGAGTTGCTGACGGCGATCGAACTGCCGCTGAAGAGCTTGAGCGTACCGGTCCCGCGGTTGACGGCGGTCGTCACGGTCAGCGAGCCGGCCGCCGTACTGCCGATCTCCAGCGCGCCGGCCGTAATGGCGGCGAGGTCGGCCGTGCTGAGGCCGAGCGTGCCCGTGGCGTCGGCGCCGCCCACGTCCACCTTTGTGCCGCCCGTCCGCGGGCGGACGGCGGCGACGCCGGTCCCGGCGGTGCCCGCTTGGATCGGCACACCGGCGTTGCCGAACGTGTCGGCCGTGATCGTGACGCTGCCAAGGCCGCCGCTGGCCACCTTGCTGGGGACGTTCGTGCTGAGGTCGAAGAACACGTCCATCGCCGTATTTTCGCCCCGCGTCCCGGTGACGCTGATCGCCCCACCGCTCGACGTGACCATCCCACCGAAGGATGGGATGACCACCCCGTAATTTCCCTGCTTGCTGGCGGTCCCCTGACCGCCCGTGCCGGCCAGCGTCACCGTGCCGGCCCCCCCGGCGCTGATGATGCCCGAAAGTTCGATGCCGTAGTTCGTGTCGGCGTCCGCGCCTTGGCCGCCGGCGACCCCGGTGACGGTGACATTGCCGCCGCTCGACGTGATGTTGGTCGCCCCGGTGCCGGACGTGACCGACACGCCGTGGTTGAGCCGACTCGTCGAGCTTGTTGCCCCCGTGCCAAAGACTGTGACGTTGCCCATGCCCCCGGCGGTGATGATGCCGGGGGCCGACACGCCGACACCGAGGTGCCGGAACCCGACGCCGACGCCTAACCCGAGGTCGGGCACCGGGCCGCCGGTCCCGGTGACCGACACGTCCCCGCCGCTTGAGGTAATGGTGCCGCTTGAACTGACGCCGTCGTTGTCGCTGTTGACGCCGGCCCCGCCGGTGCCGACGACGGTCACGGCCTCAAGTCCACCGGCCGTAATGGTCCCGCCCTGGAGAAAGACGCCGCTGTTGAACGTCGTAGTGTTGCCGTTGCCCCCCACCCCCGTCACCTGGACCGACCCGCCTCCAGACGTGATCTTGGAATTGGCCCCCACGAGATACACACCGTGGTTCAAGCTCCCGCTCGCCGCCGTGCCGCCGACCCCGTCCACGACGGTGCCGACCGCCCCCGACCCGCCGGAGACGACACCGTTGGCGCGGACGGAGACGCCCGGAGTGCTGTTCCCCGTCGTGCCCCCCCGGCCGCTGACGGTGACCACGCCAATGCCCGTGCTCTGCACCGTCGCGCCGTTGATGTCCACGCCGACAAACGTGCCGGCGGTCGCCGTCGTCTGGCGGTTGGCCGACAGCGTCAGGTTCCCCGACGCCGTCGTCACGCTGGCGTTCACGGCGATGTTCTGCGACACGTTCACGTCGATCGCCCCAGAGCCGCCCGCGGAGCTCACGGTTTGGTTGAACGTCACTGTGTCGATACCGCTCACGGACAGGCCGTTCGACAGCGTGAACCCAGATCCGCCGGCCGTGCTGAACGTCAGCGTCTGCCCCGTCCCCGCGGACGAATCGACGACGACGATCCGGTTGACGCTCGCCACCGGGAACGTGAACCCGTCCTCGGCCGGGCTGGTCGTGTCCGATCCGGAAATGAACGTCGAGGAACTGCCGATCACGATCGTTTCGTTCGACGCCTGGTAGGTGAGCGTGAACGTGCCCGCGGTGAGGTCGGTGGTGTACGGAACGGTCCGGGCTTCGAGTTCCTCACACACCGGCGTGTGCCGGGCACGGGGCCGGCACACCGATCGGGTCGCCGAAGGGACGAGCAAATTTTGTACAAGACGGCGGAACAACAAACGGGCGGACGGCATGGCACACGACTCCAACATGAAAATCAATAAAAACGTATGGTATCAAAGCCGGCTGCGTTGGTCAAAAGCGGGCCTCTCAGTCAGAGCGATTTCGGTCGCCCATCGATCCGTTCTCCAGCGTCTTGCAGGGATACGGGCAAAACCCACGTCCATCCCACAAGGCGACGCGATCTCCGCTTGTGAAGGCGGGTCAACCGATTGGCGAAGCGGGTGCGGGCGGGGAATCGAGACGCCGGGCCGCTCACACTCTTCCTGGTCGAGGCGACGGCCGACCGGCCGGTCGGCGTGCAGGTCGTGTGGGGCGGGATCGCCCGGGAGGTCACCTACGACCCGGCCCACGGCCCGCCCGCGTTACCCCCGGGCGGGCCGCACAAACTCATCCTCGGCCCCGCGTTCGACGTGTGAGGACGATTGGGGTTGAAATTCCCATCCCGATTCTCAGGATCGGATCTGCCAAGTTACCGAAGGGCCAAAATCATCGCCACCCGCAGAATCGTTGGCTCGCGACGAGATTGTTTTCGGATTTCCTCAACTTTGCGGCGCCCGCGTTTTGGAGGGGAGAATCGGCAACCGCCACCCACTAACATCGCAGCATGCCCCCATCCGTCGCAATTATCGGTGTGACACTCCTGTCCGCGGTGGCCGGATGCCACACGTCCCGAGGTCCGCTCGCCCGGGCGGCGTCGCCCACGGACGTCGGCTTGAACACCCGAGATGTCGTTGACCCGGTCGCGCAACCCTTGGCCGACGCGGCGCTGACGACCCTCGACGCGAGCACGCCCGCCCGCGAGGCCGGCGACGCCGCCCGGGAGCGGGCGGGGGCGGCCGCACAGGACGCCCGCCACGTCCTGTGCCTGTCGGGCGGCGGGTCGTACGGCGCGTACGCGGCGGGCGTCCTGTGCGGCTGGACGCAGTCCGGCCGGCGGCCGGCGTTCGACGTGGTCACCGGCATTAGCACCGGGGCCTTAATCGCCCCGTTCGCGTTCCTGGGCCCTCGGTACGACGGGGCCATCCGCCACTTCTACACCGAGACGCGGACCCGCGACGTTTATGTCAAGCGGCCCGTGCGGGGTCTATTCAGCGAGGCCCTGGCCGACGACGCACCCCTCCGCCGGACGATCGACGGGATGGTGACGTGGGGATTCGTCGCGGACATCGCCGCCGCCCACCGGGAGGGCCGACGGCTGTACGTCGGCACGACGGAACTGGAAGGCCGGCGGTTCATCGTCTGGGACGTCGGCGGCATTGCGTGCCGCGGCCGCCCGGACGACCGGGCACTGATCTGCGACGTCCTCGCCGCGTCGGCCGCGATCCCGGGCTTCTTCCCGCCCGTTCGGATCCCGGTCAGCATCGACGGTCGGGTGCTCGCGGAAAAGCACGGCGACGGCGGCGTGACGCAGGGCATCTTCTTCCGCCCCCCGTGGCCGCCGGACCGGCCGGCCGCCGGCACGCGGGTGTGGTGCGTGGTGGCCGGCAAACTCTACGCCGACCCGGCCCCGCTCCGACCCCGCGCGCTGGCCATTGCCGGCCGCAGCCTCTCGGACATCATCTTCGCCCAGACGCGGGGCGACCTCCAGCGGATCTACACGCTCGCGCAACTCAACGGGATGGACTTCCAGATGACTGCGATAGCCGACGACTTCCCGGCCCCGGCCGAGAGTACGGAGTTCAACCCCCCGGAGCTGCGGGCGATGTTCGACGAAGGGTTTCGGCAAGCGCGGTCCGGGCGGGCGTGGCGGGGGACGCCGCCCGGCGTCGCCCCGGGCGAGGCACCTCGAGAGCGGGCCGGCACCTGCCTGACGGAGGTGCCGAAGAGGTGACCATGGAGCTTAGGGAGTTGGTTGGTCGAGGGAAGGAACGATCGGGCGGTAGGGGATCCGCTCGGCCGGGACGCGTGCCCCCCAGCGGGTTCGGTTCGACGAAAGCGTCCGGTGAGTCGGTCTATCTGAGGGCGTCAGGGTCGGGCGTCGCGGAGTCTATGACAGTCGCCACCGCTTTGCAAGTGGGCAGGCCCCGTGAGCGGGACGGATGAGGACCGAATAGGCGAGCAGCGGGCTGATAAAATTGGCGACGACGGGGCTTCCGTTGTCGCCCCCAGGCGGGCCGCACAAACTCATCCTCGGCCCCGCGTTCGACGTGTGAAACCCGCCTTTGACGTGTGAAAGAGGTCCCGGATGTCGGCGCGGCTGCGGCGGGTGAGGAAGCTCGAGGCGGCGGTCCGGCGGGAGAACCCGCCCCCCGGCGTGGCCGGGCGTCGTGTTCGTCCTCGAGGCCACCCCCGACCGGCCGCCGGGCCGGTGGGTCCGCCCGGACGGGGCGACCGAAGTCCTCGTCTACGACCCGGCCGGGCCCAAGCCGGATTTCCGGTTCCCGGGCAACCCCCTCGTCCTCGGCGGGGAGATCGACCCGTTCGCCCGCGACCCCGACCTCGTGCGGGGGAGGCAGTTCGTCCCGGCGTGAGTGATTGGCTGGCTAAGCCACTCGGGTCGGCGAAGCGGGACACCTGACGACGCGGAAGCACATTTACGAGGGGCTGTTCAATAAAGCCGAAGAAAGCTGCCGGTTCACCCTGCGGGACGGCGGCGAGGACAACACCGTCACCATGGCGTTAATCGCCCACGGCAAACAAGTTCCCTGGGCAAGGCTGAAATACCATTCTTTCCGGCGTCATCCCGATCTCAAAGTCGACAGTCAGTTCCGCGAGAGCGATAGGTTCACAGGGGCACATCTAAGACGGTGCGCACCTTCCGCGTCAAGCCGAGCGGGGAGAACGGCTTCTGCAGGAACGCATCCGTGGCCTCCCGCACACCGTGTCGGACGACTGCGTCGTCCGTGTACCCGCTCACGTACAGCACCTTCAGGCCCGGGAGGTCGGCTCGAAGCGCGTCGGCCAGGACGCGGCCGCTCATGTCCGGCATGACCACGTCGGTGACCAAAATCTCGGGCGGCCGACTCAGCCCGGCGGCCGCTTTGATCGCTTCGCGACCGTTCGCCGCGGCCACAACGTTATAGCCCTGAGATTCCAACGCGATTCGGCAGAGGTTCCGGACGGCCGTTTCGTCTTCCACGAGCAGGACCGTTTCCGTCCCCCGGCGAATACCCGACTTGGGCAGCCCATCCCCCTCGTGAACGGCCGGGAGGACTTCCGGGAAGAGGACATGGAACGTCGTCCCGCCGCCGACGCTACTCATGACCGAGACGTGGCCGTCGGCCTGCTTGACGATGCCGTGGACGACCGCCAAGCCCAGGCCCGTCCCCTTGCCAAGTCCCTTCGTCGTAAAGAACGGTTCGAACAGTTTGGACAACACTTCCGGCGACATGCCGCAGCCGGTGTCCCGCACGGCCAACTCCACGCACCGGCCGGGGCGAAGGCCGGCCGAAACCAACGGGTCACTATCGCGGACCTGGACGAGTTTCGTTTCGATCGTGAGCCGGCCGCCGGTGGGCATGGCGTCGCGGGCGTTGACGGCCAGGTTCATGATGACCTGGTCCAGTTGGACCGGGTCGGCCTTGATCCGGCAGGCGTTCGGAGTCAGTACGGATGTCAAAGTGATGTCCTCGCCGATCAACCGGCGGAGGAGTTTCTCGGACAGGCCGACGACTTCGTTGAGGTCCAGGACCTGGGGCGCGACGATCGCCTTCCGGCTGAATGCCAGCAGTTGAGACGTCAATGCCGCGGCTCGCTCACCGGCGTCCCGGATGGCGGTGAGGGCGTCGTGGTCGGGCGATTCCGGTGGCACTTCCGGCAGGATGATGTCGCAGTAGCCGTTGATGACGGTGAGCAGGTTGTTGAAGTCGTGGGCGACCCCGCCGGCCAACCGGCCGACGGCCTCCATTTTCTGAGCCTGGCGGAACTGCTCCTCGAGCCGCTTCCGCTCGGTGGTGTCTCGCACCACCCCGGTGTAAAACGTCTTCCCCTCGATCTGAAACTCGCTGACCGAGAGCTCGGCCGGGAATTGACCGCCGTCGTCGCGAATGCCGTTTACCTCTCGGGCGCCCCCCGCGCGTGCGTACTCCGCGAAGAAGTGCCGGCTCCCGGTCCGGTCCCGCTGCGAAATGAGTACCCCGATGTCCCGGCCCAGCAGGTCGCCGGGCCGGCGGCCGAAGAGTCGGTCGGCCGCCGGGTTCGTGGACCGGATGGACCCGTCTTCGTCGAACGTCACGATAGCGTCGGTCACGCTCCGCATGACGGCGGCGAGCGCCTCTTCCGCCCGCTTGCGGTCGGTCAGGTCGTAGGCCAGGCCCATGATGCCGCGCGGCTGCCCGGTCGCGTCGGTGATCGGCCCGACGCGGGCGTGAATCCACACCCGCGACCCGTCCTTGCGGTAGTCCTGGTATTCCCCGGACCACTCGTGACCGGCCGCGCGGAGGCGGATCTCCTCGTTGATCTCCGTGCGGATGGGTTCCGAAAAGCGGTCGGCGTACCGGCGGCCGACCATCTCCGCGGCCGTCCACCCGAAGAGGCGGGTCGCCCCCTCGTTCCAGTAGGTCACGACGCCGTCGAGGTCAGTCACGACGACGGAGTCGCGGACACTGGTCAGGATTTGGGCGTCCCGCGACAAGAGTTCCGCCGCCCGTCGCTCGGCCGCGCGGAGGTCCCGCTGGAGGAGGGCCTGCTTGACGGCCGCCCCCAGGCGGCCGAGCCGGTCCTTCAGCAAGTAGTCGGTCGCCCCCCGCTTGATGGCCCGCACGGCCGGTTCCTCCCCGACCGAGCCGGACACGATGACGAACGGCAAGTCCGGGTCGTGGGCCATCGCCAAGTCCAACGCCCGCACGGCGTCGAACTGCGGCAGGTTCCAGTCGCACAGGACGACGTCGTGGCGTTCCACGAGGGCGGCGGTAAAGGCCGCCTCGTCGTCCACGTGGCGAACCTGGAGGGCGTACCCGGCCTTCTTCAGTTCGTGCTGCACGAGCCGGGCGTCGGCCGGGTTGTCTTCGACGAGCAGGAGGCGTAAAGGCGTGTTGGTCATGCCGTCACCCGGGCGGGGGTTGGTTGATGAGGAGCCAGTAGAACCCGAGGTGGCGAACAACCTCCCCGAACTGTTCGAAGTCCACAGGTTTGACGATGTAACTGTTCACCCCCAGGGCGTAGCAAGCCGCCAAGTCCTTGTCCTCGCGGGAAGAAGTCATGACGACGAGCGGTATGGACCGCGTTCGCGCGTCGCCCTTCAGCCGGCGAATGACTTCCGTGCCGTCCACGAGCGGGAGTTTGAGGTCCAGCAAGACCAAGTTCGGCACGCCGGCCGGCCGATCGGCGTACCGACCCGTTCGGAAGAGGAATTCGAGCACCTCTGCCCCGTCCCGGACCACGTGAACAGTGTTGGCCACGTGGTACTTTCGGAAGGCGTGCAAGGCGAGCTTCAGGTCGCTCGGGTTGTCCTCGGCGAGCAGCACTTCGAGAGCCGGTGTCAACATACTCCGCCTTCGCCGTTCGGGGCCTCGGGCAATGGTGTCCGCGGGGCATTCCCCAGTGTGAAAGAGAACGTTGCCCCGACGTCCGGCACGGCCTCGGCCCAAATCCGGCCGCCGTGGCGGTGAACGATCCGCTGAACGAGGGCCAGGCCGATCCCGGTGCCCTCGTAGTCCTCGGCCCGGTGCAACCGCTGGAACACGCCGAACAACTTGTGGGCGTAGGCCATGTCGAACCCGACGCCGTTGTCGCGAACGTAGTAGGTGACCCCAAACGGGTCGCACGCGGCCCCGACTTCGATGACGGCCGAGTTCTTTCGACCGCTGTACTTCACGGCGTTCGACAGGAGGTTGAGCCAAACCTGCCGTAGCAGGGCGGGATCGGCCTCGCACGCCGGCAGGTCGCCGACGCACGCCTCGGTGGCCCGCCCGTCCGTTGACAGTACGACCTCGCGGAGGCACGATTCAACCATCTGCTTCACGTCCACCGGCTGCCGCTTGACCGGCTGCCGGCCGAGGCGGGAGAAGGCGAGCAGGTCGTCCACGAGGGTGCCCATCCGGCGGGCGTTCGCCCGCACGTCGTCCAGGTACTCGCGGGCTTCGGCGGGCAGTTGCGGGGCGTACTCGTCGAGCACGATCTGAGTGAACCCGTTGATGGCCCGCAGGGGCGCCCGCAGGTCGTGGGACACCGAGTACGAGAATGACTCGAGTTCGCGGTTGGACGCTTCCAGTTCCGCCGTCCGGTCCCGAACCCGTTGTTCAAGGTCGGCGTTCAATTGGCGAATCTCGGCCTCGATCCGCTTCCGCTCCGTGATCTCCTGGAGGCTTCCCCGCACGCGAACGACCTTCTGATGATCGACGATCGGGCGACAAATTGTGCGGACCCACTTCCGCACGCCTCGGGCTGAGATAATTTGGAGTTCGAGGTCGTAGGGGATGCCCAACTCGATGGCGGCCCGCAGCGCCGCGTCAAGCTGGGGCCGGTCTTCGGGAACGTAGAAGTCGATCCCCGGGCCGACCCCGGGGGCAACCGTGTCGAGGTCGTGAATGCGGGCCACCTCGGCCGTCCAGTCGGCCTCGCCGGTGATCGGGTCGAACCCCCACCCGCCGACGTGCGCCAGTTCGCTCGCCTCCCGGAGTAAGAGCTCTTGGTGGCGGAGTTGCATCGCCAGCCGCTTCTGTTCGGTCAGGTCGTGCAAGACGACGAGCAGGGCCTCGTCCCCGTCGTCAGTGATCGGCAGGGCGGTGACGAACACGGGCACCGTTCGCCCGTCCAGCCGGACGACTTCCTCCTCGACCCCCGGCACCGGTTGCTTTGTCGCCTGCAAGATCGCAATCCGTTGCCGGATCAGGTCGTGGTACTTGGGCGAGAGTAGCTCGAAGGGCGTTTTGCCCAATAGTTGTGATTGGTCGTCGGCCCCGAACAGGCGGACGCAGGCCGGGTTGCAGAACGCGACCCGGCCACCGATGTTGAGGTAAATGGCGTCGGGGAGAAACTCGATCAGGGTGCGGAAGCGGGCCTCACTGGCCCGGATGTTGGTAGCTGCCCGCGCTTGTTCGACGGCCGCCCACGTCCGCTCGGCGGTCTCCCACACCAATTCGACCTCGGCCGGCGTCCACGCGCGAGGGGACATGTCGGTGACGCACAAGAGGGCGACGACGCTGTTGCCCTTGACGAGCGGCACGGCGACGAACGCCCCGATCCTGAGGGCGACGAGAGCCGGTCGGTCGGCTTCCGGGATTTGGGCGGCGGTGGCCACGTCGGCGACGGCCGCCGGCTGGCCTCCGCGGAACACCGGGCCGACCCAGCCGAAGTCGGCTAACCGGTATTCGCCGGCCAAACTCGACACGTCCGGCCGGACGAAGTCTTGATCGATGCGGATCCGCCCGGCCGCCTCGTCCACCTGGCAATAGTACGCCCGGTCGACCCCCAACCGTTCGCCGAGCGTGCGGCACGCGACGCCCAGGACACCCTCAGGGTCGGCCACCGGCCGAAGGGCGTCGCTCAGGTGCAGCAGGTACGTCTGTCGGGCCTCGCTCGCCCGGACGACGTGCTCGGCTTGCTTCCGGGCGCTGACGTCCTCATAGGTGCCGAGAACCCCGACCACACGGCCGTCGAGCCCGCGCAGCGGCTGCTTGCTCGTCCGCACCCACGAGCGGGCGCCCCCGGATCCGATCAATTCTTCTTCGTAGTCGAGCCGAGCCTCTCCGGTGTCGATCACCCGCCGGTCGTCCGCTCGATAACTGTCCGCGACCGACGCCCACGCGCCCTGGTAGTCGTCCTTGCCTACGACCTCGGTCGCGTTCGCGTACCCCATGTCCTCGGCGAACGGCCGGTTGCACCCCAGGTACTTCAAATCGGCGGCTTTCCAGAATACTCGCTGGGGAATGCCGTCGAGGACCGCCCGCAGCGTTTCTCGCGAGGCGAACAACTCCTCCTCCGCCTTCTTGCGGGCCGTGATGTCCTGATCGATTCCGTCGACCAAGACGCAGCCGTTCGCGTCGCGAGTCGTCCGCGCCTGCGTTTGAACCCAGACCGTCTGTCCGTCCGGCCGGACGATGCGGATTTCGTCGCAGACAGATTCCGCCCCGGCGAGCAAGGATTCGATGCGTCGGGTTACGATCTCCCGGTCCGCGGGGTGGACGAGTTCCCGGTAAGCGTCGGCCGAAGGGCTGAACACCGTTCGGCCGACGCCCATAAGTTCGTACAAGGCGTCGGACCACCACAACGCCCCCGTGGCCGGCGCCCACGCCCAACTCCCAAGGCGGGCGAGTCGCTGGGCCTCGAGCAAGCGGTCCTGCGTTTCCTTTAATCGCCGTTCGGTCGCCACCCGATCGGTCACGTCCCGAGAGATACCGACGAGTCCGATGACGTTTCCGTCGGCGTCGCGGTAGGGGGCCTTCATCGCCTGGTAGATTCGCGTGACGCCGGCGGCCGTGAGTTCCTCCTCGCCAATTTCCGCCACCCCGGCGTTCATGATCCGCCGGTCTCGCTCCATGACCCGGCTGGCACTCTGCGGGTCGAAAAGATCACGATCATCACGTCCGAGTACCTCGGTGACGGGCCGGCCGACGAACCGGGCGGCGGCCTCGTTGAACAGGAGGTAACAACCGTCAAGATTTTTCACGAACACGGCGTCCGAGGTACTGCCGGCCACCGCCTGAAGGAGGGCGTCCGTTCGCGCGACGTCCCGCCCGGACCGGCGGACGAGCCAGTATCCGAGACCGGCCGAGATCAGGACGAATGTGGTCCCCTTCGCGACGGCGACCCAGAACCCGGTTCGGGCTTGGACCTCGACCCCGAGCACGAGCCGGTCGGACAACCACACCCACAAAAGGCCGAAAGCAAGGTAGGTCATCGCCACTCGGGTGGCCTGTGAGCGGATGGACACGTTTGGCATAACGACTGATTTGCGTACCGTCCGGCCGCGAAGCCGTGATACCGCGTGAGGTGGTGAAATCGTGTTGACGACGCTCAAGCCTAGGACATCAAATGGCGCAGAACGTGGAAAGTCACCGTCGGATTGAACCGCCGAGCCGTCCCTGTCAGGCGAACCCCTAATTTACAACTGCCCGCCTTACGTTCGTTTGCCCGTTCCGCCCTCGCGTCGTAGCGTTGTTCGTGCCCACACTGCCTGCGGGAGTTCGCCCATGCCCACGCAGAAGAATTCGAGAATATTCGACCGCTTCCAACAGTGGCGAGTCCGCCCCGTGACTCTCGCGACCGCCGCCGATGCGGTTTCCGCCGTCCTCGAACCGATACACCGGACTGCCCTCCGAGATAGCCCGTTCACCGACCTCGGCCGCTTCGATTATTGCCTCGGCGTCATCGTCCGTGCCCGCCTTGGCCTTTGGGCTGGGGTACAAGTTTCCGACCACGACGGCCGGGTCGAAGCGTGCCCGGACGCGGCCTCCCGTCTCGTCATTCAAGAAGTATGGCTGCGAGAGCAAGAGCAATACATCCTCACCCACCCGACCACCCTCGCGGCGACGAGGTATTCGTCGATGAGTACTTGGGGACAGATCGGTATGAGCAGATGCGACGAGGGGATGAAACAATGACTCGCCACGAGCAGGCGACCCGGTACTTCGGCAAGAGAACGGGGCCCGCCTCGCCCACCCCGACTGACACCGTGGGGACGGGTTTGACAGTTCTGTTGGTCGAGGACGACGGGCTGGTCCGGGCCATGACGCGGTTGCTACTGAAGCGACTCGGCTTCACGATCCTGGAGGCAGCCGGCGGGTTGGAGGCCGTCATGCTCGCGCGGTCCCAGACGGCCCCAATCGACCTGGTCGTAACCGACGTAGTCATGCCGGGGGCGGGCGGCCGCCATGTGGCGGAACGGTTAGGTGAACTCCGCCCAGGTGTAAAGGTGCTGTACATGTCCGGCTACACGAACGACACCGTCATTCAGAACGGCGTCGCGCTCGGCGAGGTAAACTTCCTAGCCAAGCCGTTCACCCCCGAAACATTCGGCCGCAAGGTGCGAGCAGTCCTCGCCCTGTGACACCGTCGGTAGGTCGATGTGTCCGCTGCCAGATCGCGGACAACTAGAGTGCGACGAACACACCTGATGTCTGACCTCCCGGGCGTTGTCTACCCTTCGGTTCCACCGGAGGAACTGGGGGCGGATACCAATTCCGGCATTACCGCCCACGGCAGTGCTTGATGATTCCAAGTTTGCGTAACCACTCTACCACTCCACAATTGACGCGGTTGGGGCCTCCGGCCCGTGCTGGAACTGGGCCGAAAGGTTTGCGAGGTCGTCGTACTGCTGGAGGCCCCGACCGCCGCCCTGGAAGTTCACATCGGCGACCATCGAGGGGCGACGTGATGCAAATCCGCGGGCGGTTGAATCGGCTGGTCGCGAAAGTGCGGGCTTCCCAACCCGACGCCGTCCCGTGGACGGTCTTCCTGGTCGAAGCGACACCCGGCCGGCATGCGGATCGCGTGGGGCGGGATCGCCCGTGAGATCTACTACGACGCCGCCCGCCGACCTTGCCCCCGGACGGGTCGCACGAGATCATCCTCGGGCCCGAGTTCGACGTGTGAAAGGGAGACCGGATGTCGGCGCGACTACGCCGGGTGAGGAAGCTCGAGGCGGCACGGGTGCGGCTGGTCCCGCCGCCGGCGTGGCCGGGCGTCGTGTTCGTCCTCGAGGCCACCCCCGACCGACCGCCGGGCCGGTGGGTCCGCCCGGACGGGGCGACCGAGGTCCTCGTCTACGACCCGGCCGGGCCCAAGCCCGACGTCCGGTTCCCCGGCAACCCCTCGTCCTCGGCGGAGAGATCGACCCGTTCGCCCGCGACCCCGAACTGCGCGCGGCGTGCCGGTTCGTCCCAGCCGGGCACCCCACATAGTCGCCCGTCATCAGTCCGTGGAACCGGCTGAGGTCGACTCTCCGCCGGCGTGACTCCGGCACGGACGTGACGAGGTCGGCCCGGCGGTCGCCGTCCAGGTTCTTGGCGGCCACAGGCCGTCCGGGCCGGCGAAGAAGCTGGCGGGCGTCAGGCGAAGACGCCGCGGATCGGCGTGCCCTGCGGGACCAGCGGGATCGGCCGGCCGAGCCGGTCGCGGAGTTCCAGGGCCGGGTCGATGCCCATCGCGTGGTAGATCGTGGCGACGACGTCCGCCGCAGTGACCGGGCACTCGCTCGGGTACGCGCCCCGCTTGTCGCTGGCCCCGTACACGAACCCGCCTTTCGTCCCGCCGCCGGCGAACAGCACGGAGTAACAGAACTCCCAGTGGTCGCGGCCCCCGCCGCCGTTGATCTTGGGCGTGCGGCCGATCTCGCCCATGACCACCACCAGCGTCCGGTCCAGTAGGCCGCGGTCGGTTAGGTCCGAGAGCAGCGCCGAGAAGCCGAGGTCGAACGGCGGCAACAACTGGTTCTTGAGCTTGCCGAAGTTGTCCCCGTGCGTGTCCCAGGTGGCGTTCGCGTCCGGCGCCCAGGACACGCACGCGAGGCGGGTTCCGGCTTCAACGAGGCGGCGGGCGAGGAGCAGGCTCTGGCCGTAGATGTTCCGGCCGTAGGCGTCGCGGACCTTCGGCGACTCCCGGTCGATCCGAAAGGCCCGCTGGGCCGCCGGCGATGCGAGCAGGTCGCAGGCCCGCGCCTGAAGGCGTTCCAGGTCGTCCGCCGGGGCGGCCCGGACGGCGTCCGCCCGGTTCACGCCCGCCAGCAACTGAGCCCGGTCCCGCACCCGCGCCGCGGTCACCCCCGCGCCGGGCGTCAGCGCCGGCAAGTCGAACCCGTCCGGGTCCGGTCCGCCCTTGAGCACGAGGAACGGGTCGTGCGTCTTCCCGAGCCACCCGCCGAGGAAGCCGGGCTGCGGCGGCCCGCCGGCACCCTCGGCCGTCAGGTGCGGCAAAAGTGCATACGGCACGACGTTAGCCGCGGGCGGGCGGTGGTGGCCGACGACCGAGCCGATCGCCGGGTGGTCGGTCGGCTTCGCGCCGACGATGCCCGCGCGGACGTTGCTGCTGACCCCGGTGAGGGCGGTGTAGACGGCCGGCGCGTGCGCCACCTGGTCGTGGTGGACGGACCGCACGAGCGTGCAGTGGGACGTCAGCCGGGACAGCCGCGGCAGGTGCTCGCAGACCTGGACGCCGGGCACCGAGGTGGCGACCGGCCGGAACTCGCTCCGCATCTCCTTCGGCAGGTCCGGCTTCATGTCCCACGTGTCGAGGTGGCTCGGCCCGCCGTTGAGGAACACGAGGATGCAAGAGTCCGCCCCGGCCGCGCCGCCGGGCGACGCCCGTTCGCCGGCCGCCAACAGCCGCGGCAGCGTCAGGTCCAGGGCGCCGATGGCCCCGATCTGGAGCATGTTCCGCCGGGTCAATCCGACCGGACCCCGGCAGTTCACAGGCGCTCGCATCTCAATCGTTCCCTTGCTTTCGGTCGGAAGACGCCGGGGTGGGGCCGGCCTTGCCGAGCCGGGTGACGGTCCTTGAGGTCGCCCGTGGTTGGGAATGGCCGGCGGGCGCGAGCCGGATCAAGTGCGTGGACGTCGGGCATGACCGTTCGGGGAGTGACTCGGGCGGGTGACGGGTCGTCGGGCGGCCGTCGAGACTAGTTGACCACACCGCGGAGGGTCGGTCAATGCGCTCGACAGAAAAAGCCAGGTTTGTGGCC
Organism: Limnoglobus roseus; assembly: GCF_008254045.1. Taxonomy (GTDB): domain Bacteria; phylum Planctomycetota; class Planctomycetia; order Gemmatales; family Gemmataceae; genus Limnoglobus; species Limnoglobus roseus. Next base: position 8,884,945 of record NZ_CP042425.1, read on the forward strand.
GGGTGGTACGTCATGCCGTGCGGGTGAATTCCGGCCCGTACCGCTAACCGATCGAGGCGGCCGCACCTCAACTCCGTCAGGCTCCGGACGGAAGAATCGATTGCGACTTCCGAGCGTCGGTTGCCCCTCCTATCCGTCTTGGCGGACTTGCTTTTCGATGGCCTGGAGCTTGGCCCGCAACGTCGTGCGGGAGATGCCGAGGAGTTGGCGGGCTGGCACCTGGTTGCCGCCGGCCCGCCGCAACGCCAATACCGCCCGGTCCACGGCCCGCTCGACTTTCGCGTAGATGTCTTCTTCGCCGCGATCCACGAGGTCGTTCGTCAGGGCCTACAAGTCCACCCGGTCGGGCATCGACGAGGGGTCGGCGACCATCCCCCGGGTCGGGCGGGACTGGCGCGGCTGGCGGTCGGACCCGAGCGGCGACCGGATGCTCGGCTGCCGTGAAGAGCAGATCGCCGTCTGGTCCGTCCGCACGGCCGGCGATTATACGTCCTCGTGCATCCGGCCGCCAAGACGAGCAATCCCGCGTGCTCACCTGACGGCCGGCGGATCGCCACCATCGCCTCCGACAAGCAGGTCAGCGTGTGGGACGCGGCGGACGGCAAACGGATCCGGGCGTTCGACGAGTTCGCGCAACTGCGGGACACTATGCACGGTTACGTGTCGCCGGCGTGGAACCTGGACGACCGTGCGGACGGTGCAGGAGTTGCTGGGGCACACGAGCGTGGAGACGACGAGGATCGATGTCCACGTGTTGAACAAGGGCGGCCGCGGCGTGGCGAGCCCGGCCGACTGTCTGTAGCCGGCCGGGCCTGGAGCGGACGTTTCACGAGTTGGTGGTTGACCCGCGCCGGGACGGCGGTTAGCCTGGCGCCCACGGTCGCGCGGCGAAAGGTCGGCGACCCGGACGGATGAGAACAACTCCGAGTCGGCCTAATTCCCTGTTCGGCAAGAGAGGGCTTCTGGCGGTGGCAGCAGAACACGAGATACGGGCCGACTACGACCGGGACACCATCGCCATCTACCAGGCGTACTCCCCGGCCATCGCCAACGCGGCCTTGGAGGCCGGCCGGTTCATTCCGCCGTTCTCGTTCCACCGCATGACCTGGATCAAGCCGTCGTTCCTGTGGCTCATGCACCGTAGCAACTGGGGGCTGAAAAGTGCCCAAGAGCGGGTGCTGTGTGTGCGGGTCAAGCGGGCGGGGTGGGAACGGGCGTTGTCGCTGGCCTGCCTGACTTCGTTCGAGCCGGGGGCGTTCGCCAACCCGGATGAGTGGGCCGAGCAGTTCGCCGCCGCACGGGTGCACCTGCAATGGGATCCGGAGCGTTCGCTGCGCGGGGCCGGCCTGCCGTACCACAGCATCCAGGTCGGGCTGAGTCGGCACGTCATCCGTGAGTACGTGGACGAGTGGGTGGCCGGCATCGAGGACATCACGCCCCGCGTCCGAAAGATGTATGACTTCCTGCAGTCCGGGCAGGCGGATAAGGCTAAGCGGCTGCTCCCCCCGGAACGGGTGTACCCGGTCAGCCCGGAGTTGGGCCGGCGGCTGCTGATCGGCGGGTCGTAAAGGCACGCCGAACCCGCTGCAGCAGACACCGGCCGCATGAATTGGTTCTGGACGTTCATCGGCTTCTGATTGCGGCCGGGCCGGTGAACTCGGTCGTTCGGCCGCGGAGGTGGAGGGGCGGATGGGACTGTTCGACCGGTTCCGCAAACCAAAGCCGGCCGTTCCACTGCCGCAACTTTGCTACGACGTGGCGTACTTCGTGCTGCCGCACTACGCCTTCAATGACCTGGCCAAGCTCGCCGAACTGTGCCTGAACACCCCCACGGCGGCCGACCCGTTCTTCTACGTCATGGCCGCTCAGATGCGGAAGGTCGAGCCGGACGCCGAGGACGCCAAGCGGTTCCGCTGGCACCACGGGCAACTCGGCGACGGCCGCGAGTACTTCGCGCTGGAATACCCGACCCCGCCGCCGGTCGATATGTCCGAAGTGTCGATCGAGCAGATGGTCGGCGGTGGCTGCACCAAGCTCGTCCTCGCCCCGCACTTCTCGGCCATCCTTCGCCAGGCAGGCAGCGCGCAATACTTCATTCTGGGGCAGGCCCCGATAGGCGGCGGGACGACACTACGGTGCGTCCTGCCCGAAGGCGCAAACTGCAACCTCGGTCCCGGACCGGAGCCGAAGCTGGCGTCGTTCCTGGACGCGATCCGCTAGTGGGCGGCAAAGTACGCCGAACCCGGCGCGGCACCGGCACCGGTAGCATGAATCGCTTCTCAGTGGTGTAGGTCGCTGAGCGCGGCCGGGCTGGTGAGCATGATCGTTCGGCCACAGAGGGCTGCGGATGCGGAGGTCGCTGGAAGACACTTGGAGGCTCCTTGAGTCGCAGCACGCGGACGTGCCCCGCCACCCTGACGGCCGACCGCTGATCCGCGACCGGATGCCCACCGTCTACGACGAGGAGCCGCTCGGGTTCAGCTACTTTCGATCTGGGCTGGAGGACGACGACCGCAGTCACCTGACCATGCCCCGCACCCTGTTCAGCCGGTCGTGGCTGGTCCGCACCAGCTTCGCCGGCACCGACCTGTCCGAGTCGTGCATGTGCTGGAACGACTTCGACGGGTGCGACTTCAGCGGGGCCGACCTGTCCGGGTGCGACATGCGGGCGTCCCACTTCCGGGGGTGCCGGTTCGCCGGGGCGGTGCTGCGGGGCGCGGACCTCCGACGGTCGTCGTTCGAGGGCTGCGACTTCGCCGGGGCCGACATGGCGGGCGCAGTCGCCGAGGACGAGGACCTCGACGGGTGCATCCACGACTTCCTCAGCCCAGAGCAGCAGGCGGTCATGGCGTTGTCGCCGGACGAGGGGCCAGAGCCGCCCGGCGGGTAGCAAAGGCACGCCGAACCAGGTAGCGTGTTGTCAAGTGGCGATTTTTGATCCTCGGTTGGGGTCGAACGGGGTGCGGTTCCTCAACACCCCGTAGCAGAGCATCACCAGCTTCCGCATGCACGCCCCGATGGCCTGCATCTTCGGCTTCGGGCCGCCAGGGCGGTCGGCGGCCGTGAGGCTTTCGAAGAATCTACGAAGGATGGGATTGAACCGGACCGCCGTCTGCGTCGGCAGGAATAGGGCCTTGCGGATGCGGGCGTTGCCGGCCTTGCTCAGCCGGGTCCGCTTCCGCACGCTGGTGCCGCTCTTGAACTCCCGCGGGGCCAGCCCGCAGTACGCGGCCGCCGACTGGGCGGACGGCAGCCGGTCGACGGCCGGCAACTCGGCCAGGACGGTGGTCGCCGTCGGCCGGCCGACGCCGGGGATGGATTCCAGCAGCCGCCGGCCGTCGGCCAGCCGCTCGCTCGCCGCCACCGCCGCGTCGGCGGCCGCCCGCACCTTCCCGGCCTCCCGCTCCAAGAAGCGGACGGTCCGCGCGACCGACTTCCGTGCGGCCCCGGCCAGGGCGGGCGAGGCCAGCCGCCCCTTCTCGCGGGCGGCCAGCTCGGTCAACTCGTCCGCCCGCTGCGTCAGGGCCTGTAATGCCTGCACGTCGGGCGGGGACGGCTGCCACGCCGGGGGGGGGTGCCTCGCGGGCTGTGTACGCGGCGATCAGCCGGGCGTCGGCCTTGTCCGTCTTGTTGCCCCGGCCGCGCATCAGGCCGGCGTGCCGGATGCGGGTCGGGTTGACCACGCTGACGGTCCGGCCGGCGGCGTGCAGGTGGGCGGCGACCGCGGCCGAGTACGGGCCGGTGGCTTCCATGCCGAAGTGCAACGGGCGGCCGCCGGCGTGCCGGTCGGCCCAGGCGGCGAGGGCGGCGAACCCGGCCCCCGCGTTGGGGAAGGCCCGCTCGCGGGGGGTGCCGTCGGGGGCGAGTAGGCAGCAGTCGAGGGTGTCCTTGGACACGTCGATGCCGACGGCAGAAGTGGTGGAAGTGGTGCCCACGGCGTCCCTCCCCTCTGGCTCACGGATGCGGGGTCGGACTCGGAACGAGTCGCCCGCGGGGTAGCGTCCGAGGTCGAGGAACGCCGGCGGCCGGTCCGCCACCTGGTTCACGAAGTCGGAGCCTCACGCGCTGCCTGCGGTTGGTCCGACCGCCGGGCTATCGCCTAAACGACCCCGGCATGGTAACATGTGAGGCGCTGCACACGGACCCCGCGGCATGAATTGGTTCTGGTAAGTCATGAGTCGCTGAGTAGGGCCGAGCCGGTGAGCGGGGTCGACTATGAAGCCGTGTAGGTCAAGGATCAGACCATCGGAATTTTCCCGCTCCTGTTTCGGTCGTGGGTTCGCGGTCGTCGGGGATTCACTCGACTATTCGCGGTCACCGGCTGAGTCGCCGGGCCGCACGGATCACATGCAAATGGTCGGGGCCACGCCTTCATTCGGACACGGCGGTGGGCACCTGAGCGCCTGCCCCGTCGACCCAGCTCCGCGTTGACCCCGATGGTCCCTCAGCGAACTCCGACCGCGTCACACGTCGGCGGTGGTTCCTGCCACGCCCGCCCGCTCTTCAACACGCCCCAACACCGGACGAGCAACTTCCGGCCGACGGCCACCGCCGCCTTCTTCCGGCCGACGCCGTTCTCCGCGGCCAGCCGAGCCCACGTGGCTTTCGCCCACGGGTTGTACCGCAGGCTGCACTAGGCCGCCTCCACCATCGCCGACCGGAGCAACTTCGGCCCTCGCTTGGTACACCGGCCGCGGCGGTCCGTCTGTCCGCTCTGGTACGGCCGGGGCACCATGCCGGCGTACGCACTCACCTCGTCGGCCGTGCGGAAGCGTTTCGCGTCGCCCAGGTGGCAGGCGATGACCTCGGCCGTCCGCGGGCCGATGCCGGGGACCGTTTCCAATAGGACCACCCTCGGGTCGGCCCGGCCGATCGCGTCGAGCTTCGCCTCGATGGCGGCGAGTTGTTCGACCAGGAACCGATACCGTTCGAGCAGCGGTGACAGTTCGCCCCGCCACAACTCCCCGGCCGGGCATTCCGCCAGCGGCTTCGCCAGCGCGTCCAGCCCCTGCAGGCCGACCGCCGTCCACGCCCTCGCCCCGGCGGGGCGGTCAACCCCTGCGCCACGGGGAGGGCCCGGACGCGGTTCTGCGCCCGCACCCGCTCGCCGAGCAGCCGCTTGCGGAGGCCTCTGAGCGACTTCCACTCGCGGATCGCCTTGGGCAGCATGGGCACCGTCGGCAACTCGCCCATCGCCGCCAGCCGGGCCAGCTTGAGGGTGTCGTCGCGGTCCGTCTTCCGCTTGACGTTCTGCCACTTCCACGCCTCTCCGGCCGTGTTGGCCACGGCGACGGCCAGGCCCAACGACTGGCACACGTCGGTCACCCACCCGGCCCCGGAGCACGCCTCGATCACGACCACGGCGACCGGCTCACGGCCGAGCACCTTCCGCAGTTCGTCCGGCGTCGTGCGGAAGGTGCGGAACCGGGTCGCTTTGGTGGCCGGGTCGTAGTGGCAGGAAACCGAGTTGTATTTGCTCAGGTCGATGGCCAGAATGGTGTTCATCCGCAAGCCTCCACGAGAACGGGCGTCCGAGTCACACTACGCCACGGCTTGCATGGATTCTTTCGGCGAGAGAAGGCGGAGGGCGTCCGGGTGGCGAAGCGTAAACCCGATCCCCGGCGTGACTGGTTCGACAACTGCGGCGGTTGGTCTGCGCGGCACGACCTGGGCGAGTTGCGTCGCGGGCTGACGGCCGGATTCCTCGACGACCAGGACGAGTACGGGATGACCGCTCTGCACCTGGCCGTCTCGTCGGGGTGGTTGGAGGGTATCGAGGAGTTGCTCCTGGCTGGGGCGGCCACCGAGGTGCGGTATTTCCGCACGGGCGAGACGCCGCTCATGACGGCCGCGAGTGACCTCGGCACGGGCAACGGCGAGCGGCTGAACAGCAAGGCGATGGTCGCGCTGCTGATCGCTGCCAGGGCGAACCCGGATGCCGCGAACCACTTCGGGCTGACACCACGCGGGTTCACGTCGGCGCGATTCCCAACCCGGGGACCGTTCGCGGACATCCCGGAGAAGGCCGTGCAGATGCCGGAGCCTCGAATCCAGAACGCGGAACACTTGGCGGACCACTACCACCCGCAATTCAAGATTCCTGAACGCAAGGAGCGAGAGTCGATGCCGGTCGGTCAGGCGGTCGACCTGTATGTGTACGGACCGAAGGCCGTGGGCAAGCGGGACACGGTCAAGGTACGGATCACCGCCCGCCGCGGCCGCCGGCCGCGGGTGCGGTACACAGCCGTTGTGGAGACGCCAGCCGAGCGGACACACTTGGCCGCCAGCACGACTGAGGTGGAATTCGGGCCGGAGAACATCGCGTCCGTGTACGTTCCCCGGCCCACCAAGAGGTAGCGGTTGGCCGCGGGTAGCAACGGCCCGCCGAATCCCGGCGCGGCGCCGGCCCCGGCGGCATGCATTGGTTCGGGATGTGACAAGGCCACGGAGTGCCGCGGCGCCGGTGATTTTGATCGGGCGGTAGAGGGATCATGGCACGACAGCCACACAGTCCGGAGATACGCCGCGCCATCGTCGAGGTGGTCGAAAATCAACTACGCGACGGCACGCCCCCCGGAAGCGCGAGCGACTCTGGACCGCCTGTTGGCAGCGGGCCACTCCCGGGCCGCGGCTATGGCGTTGTCCCAGGGTAGGGACAACTTCTCGGTCGAAAGCCCCTTCGCCACACGGATGCGGGAACCGGCGCACGACGAGCGGTACGCCACGCAGGAGCTGGTCAAGGCGAGCATCTTCGAGTACGTCGTGGCGTTCTACAACCGGGTCCGCCGACACTCCCCGTGGGGGTATTTCGCCCAGGCCGAGTGCGAGCGCCCGCACAACTCCCGACAGCCGTTAACCCCGGCTCCATTTTTCTTGGGGAAGACCAATAGATATAAAGCAATGAACCATTCTGGGTATTCGAGAACCATCCTCTCCTTTGAATGCCCGACCATCTATTCATTCTGCTGCGAGGTGACGATTGAGCTTCCATGATGCGCGGTTGAGATTCCTTGCGCAGGCGTTGGGCAGTCAGTCCTGCGACGCCCTCTTGGTCACGAAGCCACAGAACGTCTTCTATCTGACCGCCGGCCGATTCGAGGCCGCGTACCTGCTCGCGACACCGAAGAAGACAATCTTAATCCTGCCCAATGAAGACTGTTCTCAAACCGCCATCATTCCCTCGGTCGAAGTCCAGTCCGCCGCGAGCGACGAAGCGGCCGTGGAATCGCTCGCGAAACTCCTCGCCCTGCAGGGGGTCAAAACCCTCGGCGTCGAGGGCCATCATCTGAACCTCCAACAGACCGCGGCTCTCGCCGAGAGGCTCCCGCGGGCGAAACTGCACCCCTGCGACAGCGTCGTGGAGGGGGTACGGGCGACGAAAGACCTGTCTGAGGTGGAATCCATTCGCCACGCCGCGGACGTGGCGGCCCGCGTCTGGCTAATGTCGACGGTGATGCTCGCCCCGGCCGACACGGAAGACGGACTGGAAGCGGCCGCACATGCCCTCGCTTGGCGGGCGGGCGGCCGCTTGGCCAACCGCCGACCGGTTCGGCTCGGCGTTGGAACCGGCTTCGAGGCGGCGGACCCGAGCCCCCTCGTTGGGGAAGTGAGCAAGCTCACGTTCGACGTGACCGCGGCGGGGACGTATCACAGCCGGCTCGTCCGCTCGATGCGGTCGCCGTTCCCCGCCCCGACGACACGCACGAGCAAGGGGGAACGGGTCGGCCGGAACTTCGACGCGGTTTTCAAAGCCGTGTGCGACGCCCACGACGCGGCGGCCGCCAGCCTGCGAGACGGCGTGTCCGTCGCCGAAGTCTACGGGGCCTGCCTGGAGGTCGCGCGAAAGGCGGGCTTCGCGAACGCCCTTTCGCCGGCGCTCGGCCACGGGGTGGGGCTGGAACCGGTCGAAGGGCCTTCCATCACGGCGGCGGCCGGGCCAATTCTGACATCGGGCATGGTGGTTCACGTCGCTCCGAAGATCACGTTCTCGGGGTGGGGTGGCGTCTCGATCGGGGACGACTACGTGATTCGAGGGGGGCGTGCCACCCGACTCGGGACGACCGGGCGGGTGGCTCCGACCGCGGCCACGCGGTAGGCCGGGGAAAAAATCACCATTCGCTGTCCGATTTCTCCGCCGCAATTCGATTGTCGGAAAGAAACTCCACCCTCCTTCCGACCGAGTAAATTACCATGCGCGACATTCTCACGCCGGACGCGCCGACTCCGGCCGTCCGGACAAAGTGGGTCCGGGCTTACTCCGATTTCCTCCTCTCCGTCCTCGGACTTCGGGCACTCCTCCGAACCGAATCCCACCTGGGGATTGCTCAACAGATTTTGGCGGACAAGGCGGTGGTGCTTTTAGAGTTGGCGGACGAACTAAACTCGGTGGGCCTGTGCCCGACCATGCTGTTCGCCGGGGAAGAGGACGCGCTGTGGCAGGCGGCCGTGAGGTACGGCACGGCCAACTGTTGGAGGGTACTGCTCTCCGGCGGGGCGATTACCGATGTCCTCCGCGCGGCCGAGGATTGCCACCTCGCCTGGGGAGCGTTCCGCCGGGCGATCCTGTCCCTCCCCGAGAACTTCGAACGCACGATCCCCTCACTCGATCCGGGATTCCTCCGCCCGGACTGTCTCCCTTGGCTCTTTCAAGCCGGCGTTCGCCCGGCTTGCCGCGGCCGAGACGAGGCAGGCCAGCCGGTAGCTCAGCACTTCGATGAGCCGGTCCATCGCTAAGGGGGGGGAGCCCATCGGGACCCCGAGGCGAGCGGACTCGCCCCGGACCCAGTGGAGGAGGTGCGGCGGGCCGAGCCCGTGCTCCACCGCCCGACGGACGATCGTCGCGTAGGGATTGGTCATGGGTCTGATCCGACGATTTAGCCGCGGTCGGTGTCGGGTACGTCCTTCGTCCCTTCGGGTGTCTCGGGCGAGCCGGTCGGGTGGACGTCGTCCTCGACCTCGGGCGACACGTTCTGATCGCCGTCCGTTACCGTGGCCGTCACCATCCCACTCTGGCCTGAACCGACGAAGACAGTGAACGAAAACGAACCGTCGGAGGCGGTCGTCGCGTGCTGCCCGTCGATCCCGGTCATCCCCCCGCCGAACGTCACGGACAGCCCGGCCGGCTGGTCGTCCGCGACCGTACCCGAAATCACGAAGAACCCGTTCGAAGCTTCGTGGGCCACGAAGTTGTTGATGACGGGCGTGACGCCCGTCGGTAGGACCAGGGCTCCAAGTGGTTCGACGGCGAGGCGGGCGCGGAGATCCGGCCGCGCGCCCGAGGGGCGGCGATTGAAGAACGAGCGCATGGGGTGATCCCAGAGAGGAAGTGGAGCAGCACCAATGCCGCTCTGAGGCGGGTAATCGAAATGGGGTTGGGGAAAGTGACAGGGACGGAAGAACAATTTATGAAATTGTCGGAACGTGGGTCTGACCGTCAGTCGGGCTTCACGAGGCGAATGGGCTGATCCAGCGGAGATCGACGTCCGCCGCCGCCGTGCCCTGGGGGATGCTGTGGAGGAATGCCACGTCTGCGGGGGTCAATCGGTGCTTCAGGTGGGGGTGTTTAATAACGGCGGTGCGGTCGGTTCCGAGGCGGATGGCCTCGGCCGCGTAATGGACGGCGCGGCCGGCGTTCGCCCCGCCCGGCACCGCCGCGTACAACCGGGCGGCGTCGAGGCTCAAGGCCGCAGTGACCCGTCCTCCCGCCATCACCGCCGTGATGTCCTCCAGGCACCGCTCGTCAGGAAGCATTCGGTTAATCACATTCCGATCCGCCCAGAACCGCGCCATCGCCCGGTTGTAGTGGATCGCCCGGGAGTCCGGGTCCCGTTCCAATGCCTCGTCGAGGAGGAGGACGGCTTGGGCCATTTCAACCGGGCTGTTATGCCGGGCGGCCACCAGGTTGGCGGCCCAGTTGTTCAAGACCCATGGTTCGCGGAGGGCGAACGTTTTGACCGCTTCCTCACTCTTCGCCCAAGCCGTCTCGTGCTGTGCGGCGAGGGACAGCGCGAACGCGAGCGTTGCCACTTCGCGGCCGGCCGGGTGGAGTTCCGCGGCCGTTTGGAAGTCGGCTAATGCGGCCGAGGTTTTGCCGTGGGCCAGGAAGGAGCGGCCCCGCGCGGTAAATTCCTCCGCCGTTCGGGGGTCTTTCGGGGGCCGCGTTACGGCAAGGGTCACCCCGGCGAGGAGGGCCATGAGCAATCCGACGGCGGCCAGCGCCGAGAATCGCCGCTGCGGACGCCCGTATCGGGCGAGGTGGTCCGCCACCTCGCGGAAGGTTGGGCGCCCGCCGGGCGCGGCCGTGAGACATTGGCGCACCAAGTCGGAGGCGGCTCGCGGCGCCCCCGGCACCGGGGCCGGTCGGAACGCTTCCCTTGCATCGTAAGCTCGCTGAACGGCTTCCCGCACGTCGTCCGTTTGGGCAGGGGCGAACGGTAACGATCCGGCCAGGCACTCGTGTAAGATCAACCCGAAAGAGTACACGTCGGACGCCTCACCGTCGCCGACCGCCACCTCCGGTCGGAGCATCGCCCGGAGGCGTTCAGGGGAGGCGTAAGCCACCGTCCCACCGACGACGGAGGCCACGTCTTCGGCGGCAGTCGCCAAATTAAAGTCGATCAAGAGCGGGTGGCCGCCGGGGGCGATCAGGACGTTGGTCGGCTTCAGGTCGCCGTGGGAAATGCCCCGCGATCGGGCGTGGGCGAGCGCCTCGGCCAACTTCCCGGCCACCCGAAGAACCCCGGAAACGTAACCCTGCCGGACGGACAACAAACTCGGACGGGTCGGCACCGCCTCGTCATGGCCGGCGGCCTGAATCAGACGGTCGACCCGTCGGGGACGGGCCACCCCCTCATACGCCGCGTCGATTACTCGGCGGAGGGTGGCGGTCGCTTCGAAGGGCATTGCCACGGCGTGGAACCCCTGGAGGGTTCTCGACCAGAGGACGTCGACGATGTGGGGGTGGCTCACCTGGCCAAGGCTCAACCCCTCCCGCGACGGCCGCCGCGAGAGTTTCAGAACGACGGGCCGTCCGATCGACACATCCTCGACCAGGTAGACGCGGGCGAACGCTCCACGCCCGAGGTCGCGGGTAAACCGCAACTCGCCCCAGATGTCCCCGACTTCCGGCCACGGTGCCTGGGTGAGCACGTCGGGGCGGCTCGTCAGGATGCGGTGGCCTTCGAGGACGTCGCGGATTTCGGACCGCAGGGAGTCAAACCGGGCGCAGAATCGACTGAGGTCGGGCTTCTCGCCGGCCGCCTCTCGCAGGCAAAACTCCTCGTACGCGAGGTCAATCACGAGCGTCGGTCGGGCCCGCACCTCCGGGTCGGCGACCGCGGCCGCCGCGTCCGGCGTCTGGCCGCCCCGCCACGACCGCACGAGCTCTCGGACCCGCTCGGCGACAGGTTGAATCGGAGTCGTCGGCCGCATTGGTTCACTCGCCAAGGTAACTCTTCAGACGCCCGACGACCCGGTTCACGGTCCGCACAGACACGCCCGTCACGGCGGCGATCTCGTCGTAGGTGAACCCGTCGCGGAGCATTTGCAAGATCGGGTGGTAGGCGGGTGGCAGTTGTGCCAATAGGCCGTCCCACCGCTCGGCCGCAATCGCCGCTAAACTGGGCGTCGGGTCACGGCCCGGGATCCCGGGCCGATTCGAGTCGCCATCCGACACCGGCGACACCACCTCGCGGGCGATGTCGTACTTCTGGGACTCAAACCGCTGCCGGAAGACGTCCGCCACCTTATTCCGGGCCACCCGCCCCAGGAAGCCGGCCAGGGCTTCCGGCGTAGCGAACGTGCACCGCTCGGGGGGCAAGGCGAGGAGGGACGCCCAGACGTCCTGCACGAAGTCGAGCGAATCGAATTGCGTTCGCAGGCGGTCATGAAGGTTTCGGCGCACGGCAGCTCGAATCACCCCTCCATATCGCTCGAACAAGTCAGCCATCGCGGCGCGGTCACCCCTACGGAGGCCGTCAACCAGGTGGTTGAAATCCTGCGAGTCCACGGAATCGACGCCTACCTGTTTTGAATTGGTCGAAAGGTTTTACAAGGGCAGCATAGACGAGAAGAAATCCTGGGGCGAGCACTTTCCCGGATCTCTTCTACCATCCACTTGGGCGGCCGAGCCGAGAAGATTGGGATTGCACCTGCAATGACCGTGTGCGGTCAACTCGACGGGATGATTGCCGGCCTGCTCGATCGCGTCTTGGTCAAAAACTATGGCCACGAGAAGTTTCTGCAATTTCAGCCGCCATGGGCCGAATCGAAACTGATCGCGTCTCCGATATCGGCCAAATCTAGCGCCCGGGCGTTTACAAAAACGGGGTCGATTGTTGATGCGAGCGGACCTTCAACGCGGCCCGCACGCGGGCGATCGAGCAAGCCCCATCCCGAATTGACAGATATCAGGCTGCAGCCGGGGGTCGTGTCGGAGCAGCCCGCCGAGCCGCTTCCGGCACCGCACCGGACCGAGCAGAACCTTGAGGAGCGTCGGCGGTTCCTCGGCGAGCGGAGTGTATTCCCGATACCTTGGTGCGGCCGCACGGAATTGTAATGGGTCAAACACTCGGTCAACGGGTGCCGCAGGTGCTTCTCGCCGAACACGGCGTAGTGGTCGCGCAACTCGTGCCGCAGCCTCTTCGCGAACCGCTCGGCGTGGGCGTTCAAGTTCATGGGTCTCGGCCCGACCCGCTCGACTGTCGCGCCCTCGGCCGTGTTCTCGGCGTCGAACTCTCGCGTGTACTTCCCTTCCTGGTCGATGATAAAGTCCGCCCGCGGCAGACACATCTCTTCCATCGTCATCGTGGTGTTCCGGGCCTGCTGCTTGACTCAGTCGGGGCGTGCCGTGACACCCGCGAGAATGCCTTCCGGCTTCCCGTGTGGAGGAAAAAAGCACGAACACTTCCACGGCGCACCGCGTCGTTCACGTCCCAACCCAACCGTTGTTGCTACCCGGGGAAGTTGGTCCATGTCGCCCTCATTCGGCCCACGTCCCGGGCCGTCAGCCTCACCACAACCGCGTGGAATGTGGGCAACTTCTCGGCCGCACTTGCGGATGCGACGATTCGATTCCATAGTCCATTCGCCCGGCCGTAACGAGGGTCCCATGACGCCGCCCGTCGACGAGGCGACATTCGTGTCGCCGCACAAAAATCGGCCCCTAACCGAGGCCGACGCCCCAACCGTCGCTAACGACGCACTACCCGACCTGGGGGGCCACCGCTACGACCTGCGCGAGTTGATCGCCACCGGGGGGATGGGCGCCGTCTACCGGGCCTGGGACCGCCTCCTCTGTCGGGACGTGGCCGTGAAAGTCCCCCACACCAAGCCGTCCGGCCCCACGCTCGACCGGTTCCGCAACGAGGCGACGACCGCCGCCCAGTTGCAACACCCGAACATCCCGCCGGTGTACGACGTCGGTGCCCTGCCGGACGGTCGGCCGTTCTTGGCCATGAAACTCGTCGTCGGACGGACGCTCGACACGTTCATCCGAGACGGCTCTGCGACCCTCGACATCCCGGCCGTGCTCGAGGCCGTTGCCCAGGCGATCGGGTACGCGCACGACCGCGGCATCCTCCACCGCGACTTGAAGCCGGCGAACGTCATGGTCGGGGCGTTTGGCGAAGTCCAGGTCATGGACTGGGGCTTGGCGAAATCGATCGGGCCGCCGTCCGGACGACATCCCGCGGCTCGGCCGGCCGCGACCGGCGGGGCCGCCTGCCCGTCGGCCGGCGACCTCGTCGGGACGCCCGCGTACATGGCGCCGGAACAGGCGAGCGGGGCGCCGCTCACACCGGCGGCCGACGTCTTCGGCCTCGGTGGCGTCCTCTGCGCGCTCCTCACCGGGGCGGGCCCGTTCGCCGACGACGACTCGGAATCGTCCCTGCGGCAGGCCGCGGGCGGGGCCGTGGGCGCAGCCCATGCCCGGCTGGACACGTGCGGCGCCCCGGCCCCCCTGATCGAGCTGGCGAAGCGGTGCCTCGCCGCCCGCCCCGCCGAGCGGCCGGCCAACGGGTCGGAGGTGGCGGTCGCCGTGGCCCGCATCCGGCTCGACGCCGACGACCGTGCGCGGCGGGCGACGCTGGCCCGGGCGGTGGCGGACGCCCGGCGGCGGTGGTGGGTGCGGGGGGCGGCGGCCGTCCTCCTCGTCCTCGCCGCCGGGACGGCCGCCGCGCTCTGGCAGACCGGGCGAGCGACAACGGCGGAAGCGGCGACGCGCGAGCAGTTGACGAAGACGGTCGCGGCGGAAGCCCAGGCCCGCGCGAAGGGCGAAGAGGCGGAGGCCGCCCTGCGGGTCGCCGGCGCGAGGACGGACCTGGCCCTCGGCGCGTTCCGGGAGTTGGTGTTCGGCGTGCAGGAGCGGTTGGAAGAGAGGCCGGGCACGCAAGACCTGCGGAAGGCCCTGCTCGGAGTCGCCCGCGACGGCCTGGAGAAGATCGTCGGCGACCCCCTCGCGCGCGGCCGCCCGGACCGGACACTGTTCGCCACCCGCATGCAACTCGGGGACTTGGAGCAGTCGCTCGGCCACACGGCGGCCGCCGACCGCGAGTATCGCGCCGGCGACGAACTACTCACCCGACTTCGGGCCGCCGACCCGGCGAACGCCGAACTTCAACACGACCGGGTGTTGATCCTCAGCCGCTTGGGCGACACGGCCCTGACGCTCGGCCGCCCGACCGAGGCGCGGGAACTGCTCCAGCGCGGCCTGGACGCCGCGGAAAGCCTGCTAGCCGCCGTTCCGGCCGACGAGAAAACCTGTCGCGTGCGCGACGCGCTCGCCAGCCGCATCGCCACCCTGGAACTGGACGCCGGGCGGCCGGAAGACGGACTTGCGTTTTTCCAGACTTGCCTGCCGGCGTTCCAGCGGCGGGCCGCGGCCGCACCGGCCGGCGCGGCGGCCCACCGCGACCTCGGCGTCGTGTACACGAAACTCGGCGACGGGGCTCTGAAACTCGGCCACGCCGCCGACGCGGAGGGCTACTTTCGACAGGCGTTCGACGTGTTTGACCGTCTCGCGGCCCCGCAGGACTTGGCCATCCTCTACGGCCGCCTTGGCGACGCGGCCGCCCACCAGAACCGCGTCGCCGACGCCCGCAGAAACTACGAACGGGAACAGGCTCTGTGCGAGCGACTGGCGGTCGAGGACCCGAAGGACGCCGGGCGGCAGAGAGCGGTTGCCGTCAGCCACGAGAAGCTCGGCAACTTGGCCCTCGCCGAAGGGCGGCGGGACGAGGCCCGCGACCGGTACCGCCGGGCGGCAGCCGGTCTCGAGCGGCTGGCCGAGGCCGATCCGGCGAACGGGTCGGTCCGCAAGGACCAAGCGATCCTGTACGAGAAACTGGGGGCCGTGGCGTTCGACGCCGGGCAGACCGCGGCGGCGGCCGACTACCACGCGAAGGCGGCCGCCGCCTACGAGACCCTCGTCGGCCTCGACCCGCGGGACACCGCCGCCCGCCGCTCTTGGGCCGTCAGCTGCTCCCGGCTCGGCGACGCCCTGTTGCGGCACGGCCGCACGGCCGAGGCGCGGGCCGCGTTCGAGCGATGGCACGCCCTCGCCGCGGAACTCGCCGCCCCGGACGACGCGGCCGCGAGGCTGGAGGTGGCGAAAGCCCTCACCGGCCTCGGCGACACGACGTTGCAACTCGGGGACCGGGAGCGGGCAACCGCGTTCCAGCGACAGGCCCTCGCGATCCGGCAGGCGCTGGCCGCCGCCGCCCCCGGTGAGCTGGCCGTGCGGCGGGAACTCGGCGTCAGCCACGACCGCCTCGGCAACCTGGCCCTACAAGCCGGACAGTTCGAAGACGCCCTCGGCCACTACGGCCGCGCGGCGGCCGTCGCCGAGGCGCTCGCCGCCGCCGACCCGGCGAACGTGAACGACCGCCGCGACCACGCCGCCGTGCTGGACCGGCTGGGGCTGGTGTCACTCCAACTCGGCCGCCCGGCGGAGGCCCTCGCCCACTGGGGTCGCTTCAACCGCCTCGCGCTTGAGGTGGCGGCCGCCGACCCGACGAACGCCCGCCACCGGCGGCTGGTCGGCATCAGTTGGGTGCGACTCGGCGAAGCCGCCCACCGCCTCGGCCGGACCGCAGAGGCGCTGGAGCACTTCCGCCGCGGCGTCGAGGTCGCCCGGTCGGCCCGCGACGCCGACCCGGCCAGCCTGGAAGCGGCGACCGACCTGTTCGTCCTGAGTCTGAAGTTCGGCAACGTCTACAAGGACTTGCACCGCTACGCCGACGCGGTCGGGTGGTTCGCGGCCGGGCGAGCGGCCCTACTGCCGTGGCACGAGAAGGGGCGGCTCACGGGGTCGGCCGCGGACTACGTCGCAATGATGGACCGGGAGTTGGAACTGTGCCGTGACGCCCGGCGGGCCGTCGAGGATGTCGAATTCGTCTTCGGCCTTCCCGCGGCCCGCGTGCCCGATCTGGCGTTGATCCGCGTCAAGAGCCTGATCGGCAGTGGGCGGCAGGCTGAGGCCATCGACACGGCGGAACGGCTCGCCAATTGGGCCGAGTTGCAAGGCCGCGACGCCGCAGACCATTGCTACAACGCCGCGTGTGCCGTGGCCCTGTGTTGCCGCACGCCGGCGGACCCGCTACTGGACAAGGCCCTCGCGTTGTTGCAAGCGGCGACCGCCCGCGGGTACTTCACGCCGGCGACCGTCGCCCACTTCAAACGGGATTCGGACTTCGACGGCATCCGCACGTGCCCCAAATTTGTCGCGTTCGTGGCCGCGCTGGAACGCGGCCGGGAAGCCGCCCCGCGGCCGCGGGAAAAATGACGCCCTCGTGATTCCGAGGAACCTCTCGACCGCCCGACGGTTGATGATCGGGTGGGGGCAAAGTCCGCTCTTTCGCGGCCCGTTCCGATCCACGTTCGTCCCGGTGCAGTCAGTCGTGGTGGCTCTGGTTTTGGGTCACGGCGTGAGAGGACGACTCGGCCGCGAGGTCCAAAGATGAGAAGAAGTCGTGCGGCTGTTAACTCGAAGGATTCCGGTTTGGCCTGAACCCGATTTCGCCCCCTGAGTTAACACAACTTGAGACATCCGAGTTCGAACGCGGCTTCACTCGGACGCCGGGGCGGATTCTCACAGGAGTCGTTTCCCCATGGCCCTTCTCGATTCAAACCGACGGAATCCCCGGGAAACAAGCTATTCTCGCATAGTCGGAGAGAATCTCGCGCCGAGAGTCACGCCTGAAAGTTCGCAATCTGTTCTCCCCGGGGAGTTCGTCAGGCCGGTCGCGGAACTTCGGACCGGCGGGTTAACGGAAACGGCCGAGAGTGTGAACTCTAGGCCGTCCGCATCTCTCGGCTCGTTTTCAAGCCTTTCGCGCGTTTCTCAAGTCTCAGCCAGAGTCTCTAGTTCGCGAAACGCAATCGAGGGTGCGAGGCGAAACGCTTGGGTTCGTCTCGCACCCCGAGACGAACGGAGAAAAACTCTCGCCGTCTCGGCTTAACAGACCCAGGGGTTAACACAACCCGATTGGGATAAGCAATCTATGGGCGATCCCAGGATTCGGCGGCCAACGGGAGTTCGTTCAATTCCACCCGTGCCTCCCGCCAGGGCGGGTAGTGCTTCTCGAGCAACTCGACGAACCGATCGCTGTGAGTCGGCTCGATCAGGTGGACCATTTCGTGGACGACGACGTACTCCAGCAGGTCCTTCGGCTTTTTGCCGAGTTCCGAGTTCAGGCGGATGCGATTGGCCCGGTGGTTACAGCTCCCCCACTTCGTCCGCATCCGCTGGAGGTGGTACCCCGCAACGGGCACTTTCAGTTTCGGCTCCCACTTCCGGATCAGCCCAGGCACGACTTCGTGGAGCAGTGCCCGGTGCCACCGGCTCATCACCGCGTCCCGCGTCGCCCGGTCGCTGCCTGGGCGAACCGAGAGCGTGATCCGCCGGTGGTCGTGAGACACGGCGGGCTTGGCGTCCCGCTCGACGACGGACAGGAGGTAGCGGCGGCCCCACAGGTAATGGCTCTCCCGCTCGACGAACTGCCGCGGGGTTTCCCGGGCCTGAGCCAGCAGCCGTGCCTGCTGGGCGCGGATCCACGTCAGCTTGGACACGGCGTACGCCCGCGCCACGTCCGGCCGGGTGGCCCGCGGTGCGACCAGGGTCACGCGGCCGGCGGGCGGGTGGACGGACAGGTGGACGTGCTTCACAGACTTGCCGGGATCGCGTACCACTCGCGGAAGGCCGACCGGCTCGCCGCCCACCCGCACGCCGACCCGTTCGCCGCCGCCGTCCTCGACCCGGCGTACCCGCTCGTCGTCGTCGTCCACGACGAGGCCGCCAGCCAGGTCCGGAACCCGTTCGAGCAGGCCCTGATCGGGCCCCTCCTGCGGGCCCTGGCCGACCCGGCGACGTACGGGCTCGACGCGGTCGACGGGCTGGGCGTGGTCGTCCCGCACCGGGCCCAGCGGGCGGCGTTGCAGCAGGCGTTCCCGAAGCTCAGCGTCCTCGACCCGGCCACCGGCCTGCCGGGGCGGTCGGCGGTGGACACGGTCGAGCGGTTCCAGGGCGGCGAGCGGACGGTCGTGCTCGTGAGCGCGACGGAGAGCGACCGCGGGTACCTCTTGGCGTCGGCCGGGTTCCTGCTCGACCCGCGGCGGTTGACGGTGGCCGTCAGCCGGGCCAAGCGGAAGATGGTCCTCGTGGCGTCCCGAACCGTGTTCTCCCTGTTCAGCCCGGACGAGGGGACGTTCGCCAACGCGCTGCGGTGGAAGAACCTGCTCTCGCGAACGTGCACGACCGAACTCTGGGCGGGTGATCGGGACGGTGTCCGCGTCGAAGTGTGGGGCGGCGCGGGCGAGGCGAGTGCGTCGACGGACATACACGGCTGACCGGGCGGGTAGGCCGCTTCCGCGGGCGGATGCCCAATCGGTTTCGCGGGCGGTTACTTCCCGGGTTTGGGATCGGCCTTCGGCAGGAATGGGCGGTTGTCGGGTGTTCTGGCGGCCTCGGAGACGGACTTACCTTTGCCGGTGACCAGTTGCACGGCCGCGACCTTGAACTCGCGGGTGAATGTTCGTCGTGCTTCTGATATCAGGGGCTCCTCTGCGGGAAGAGTACCCTTTACTCCGTGTCCGCAACTCGTGGGCAAGTTCAGCGAACGTCCACCCGCCGGACGAGCAGAGGCCGTCCCCCCGTCGTGCTTGCGGAGCCGCTTAACCATGAACGCGGGCGGCAACTTCTCCTCACCGAGCAGATGAGGGCCGACGGCATCCGCGGTCGGGTCGACCTTGAACACCCCGTCGCCTCCCACTCGCCGAACGATTGGTTCGTCCTCAGCAACTCGGACGAACGGGAAGTCCGTCCTACGCGGAAATCATCTCCAGTTGAACACCAAAACAATTCCTCGGTGCCGTTCGGCGTCAATACTTCGGAAAGATGGCCGGGGACGGGAAGCGTTCTTCCAGATTGGCTCCGTCGTTGAGGTATTCCTCTCGCGGCACCTGGACCTGCGGCCACGTGTTGGGGCGGACGCGCACGACGCGGCTGGGGCGGAGACCTTCGATGATGAGATCCGTCTCGAACCGAATCTGGACGCCGCTGCTGCCGAGCGGCTGTTCGCCCGCGGCCTTCGTGACTTCGAGGACGGAGCCGCGGGACGCCATGTGGGCGGGGCCGTAGGCACCGTGGGTGTGCTTCAGGGTGTTCTCGACCGCGTTCATCATCGCGGGCACGTCCTTCTTGAAGTCGGCGTAGAGCGTGGCGTCCATCCCGCCGAACAGGGTCGCGGTCACGGTCGCGCGGCCGAACTTGCCGTACTCGACGGCGTCCACCCACGCGGGCATCCAGCGGCTGCGGATGAATGCCTTGTGCGTTTCCGTTTGATTCTTGGCGGCCCGCTGCAACGAGGCGTCGTCCAACCAGATGTCCGAGACGTGGAAGCGGGTGAAAATTCCGTCGGCCGTCGGCTTCCAGGTGATGCCGAGTTGCACGGCTTGGCCGCCGAGCGACTTCTTTCCGCCCGTGGGCCAAAGGCCGTCGGCGATCACGTCTTCGACCGTAAGGCATTCGCGGCCACGCCAAACGCGGGTGGCGGCGTCGAAGGTGAGCTTTTCCTCCTCGGCCTTACCGTCGTCCGCATTCTTCTGAACCCGGCTGGCGACGATCGTTCCCGCGTTGTTCTTCACGTCCACTTCCTTGAGTTTCCACACTTTGCCTTCGCGCAGGCAGTGGCTCGGCTCGTCTTCGAGGAGCAGGACGTGATTCTCTGCCGGGAAAATGCCCGAGCCCCGGTTGTGGTTCGCGTCCTCTTTCTTGCTGTTCACCGGGAGCACCGGCACGGCGGACGTCTTCAGGTCGGGCGGGAGAAAAGCCCGCACGTGCATCACGGTGCCGAGGGGAACGTCCCGAAGGTCGGCCGGGGCACCACGGTAGCGGACCATGCCGTAGGGGAGCATCGCGAACGGGTGCGGGTCGTTGCGGAAGAACATGCCCGACCCTTGCAGGCGGATGCTGCCGCGGCGGTTGGCGTGATCGACGAAGACGAGTTCGCCCCGGTACGAATGCGCCTTCTCCAACGGCGGGAACTTCCCGGCTTCGGGGCGGAACGGCTCGTCCTTTTCGGGCGGAGCCGACACCGCGTACGGTGAGAACGCGAGGCACACGGCCACGAGGGCGAGCGGTTGAAGAGATCGCGTCATAGTTCGATCACCTTGTTGCTGTCGCCGAACGTGTCCGTCTCGACGCCCATGCGCTGGGCCATCAGGAGCAGCAGGTTGCTCATGTGCGCGGTCGCGTTCGCAGGACGGCTGCAGAGCGAATAGTGTTCGCCCGGCTTGTCGAGCTGGTAGCCCTTGAAGTGGCCTTGGTTGAGGTCCAGGTGGCGGCCGTGTTTCAGGCCCAGGTCCGACCCGCCGGCCAGTACGAGCGGCAGGTTGGCATTGCCGTGGCTGTGCCCGTAGGACATGCCGCTGCCGAGGAGGGCCATCGTCGAGCCGAGGAGCGGCTTGCCGTTGAGGTCCTTCGTCTCGGCCAACCGCGTGAGGAAGTAGCCGAACTGCTCGATGGCGAAGGTATCGTACTTCGTGAGCTTTTCCATGTAGCCGGGGTCGCCGCCGTGGTGGCTGAGCTGGTGCCGCGACTCAGTGATGCCGATCTCGGGGATGGCGAAGGCGTCCCCCTCGCCGCCGAGGCTGAAGGTGGCCACGCGGGTGACGTCCGTCTGGAACGCGAGCACGATCAGGTCGTACACCGTGCGGAAGTAGTCGCCGGCCAGGGTGGCGGGCACGTCGCGGCTGACGCGCTTGCGGTCGGCCTCGGCGACGGCGGGCAGCGGCGTGTCGAGCCAGGCGTCGGCACGGCGGGTGCGAACCTCGGCTTCCCGGACCGACGTGAGGTACTGGTCGAGGCGGCCCTTGTCGGCCGACCCCATCGCCTGTTCGAGTTGTCGCACTTCCGCGAGGTTGGCGTCGAGCACGCTGCCCTTGCGGCGGAGGGCCTTCCGCTGGGCCGCCGTGCCGCCCTTCGGGGCCTCGAACAGCGAGGCGAAAATCTCACTACACCGCCGCATCGACGGCAACCGCACGCCGTCGGCCGTCCAGGCGAGCGATTCCCCCGTGAGGGCGACTTCCATCGACGGGTACCGCGTCTGCTTCGCGGTGACCTCGGCCATCTTCTGGTCGACGGAGATGGTGTTCTTGTCCGACGGGCCGAGCTTGCCGCCGGTCAGCCAGACCGAAATGCAGTTGTGGTGGTGTCCCAGCGCGCCGGGGTGGTGCAACCCGCTGATCGGCGTGATCGCCTGCCGGTGCTTCTCCAACGGCTTAAGCGACCGCGAAAGCTGGTAGTCCTTCCCCGGCGTCGTGACCTGGTAGTTCAGCGAGTGGACGCCGTTCGCGAGGTAGACGAAGGCACTCCGCCGCGGGGTGGCCGTCTTTGCCTCGGCGGCCCGCAGCGGCACCATGCATTCCAGGAACGGCAGCGCGACACAGGTGCCGAGCCCCCGGAGTGCGTGCCGGCGGTCGATCAGCCAGGACTGGGACAGGAAGTTGCTCATCACGATTCTCCGGGGTTAGCGTTTGCCCACGAGGTCGGACAGTGCCACGATCCGCACAACGTCCTTGAGGCCGGCCTTGCCTTTCTTCGCTTCCTCCACGATGGCCGAAACGGCCTCGCGGTCGTCCACGGTCAGCACGCGGCGGAGGGCGTAGGTGCACAGGTGCTCGACGAAGGCGTGCAGGAACTTGTCGCGGTCGTCGAGCAGCAGCCGTTTGAATTGGACCGAGTCCTTGAACGGCCGGCCGTCCGGCAGCACGCCCGACGGGTCGAGCAGCGGGTCTTCTCCGGTGCCCTTGGCCACCTTCTCGCGGGTGCGCCACTGGCCGACGGCGTCGTAATTGTCCCACGCGATGCCCAGCGGGTCGATCTTCGCGTGGCACGCGGCACAGTTGACGTTGTTGCGGTGCGCCTCGATCTTCTGGCGGAGCGTCGCCTTCGGGCTTTCCGGCGGGTTGGGTTCGATGGCGCTCACGTTCGCCGGCGGCGGTGGCGGCGTCTTGCCGAAAATCACCTCGCTGACCCACACGCCGCGGTGAACCGGGCGGTGGCGGGTGCCGTCCGACGTTAATCCGAGCACGGCCCCCATCGTCAGCAGGCCGCCGCGATGGTGTTCGGGCTTCAGCGGGACGCGCTGGAAGCCGCCCGACTTCGGCTCCGGCAGCCCGTAAAAATCGCACAGCCGGGCGTTCGCCGTCGTCCAGTCGGAGTCAAGAAGCTGATCGATCGGCAGGTTCTTCGAGAACATCTCGCGGACGTACTCGACCGGTTCGGACCGCAAGCTCGTCTCCAGCCAAGCGTCGTAGTTCGGGTACAATTTCTGATCCGGTGGGAACATGCCGACGCGGTGCAGTTGCAGCCACTGGCGGGTGAAATCGTCGATGAAGCGATCGCCCTTGCTGTCCGACAACAGGCGATCCACTTCCCGCTTCAACCCGTCGCCCTTGAGCGTTCCGCCCGCGGCCGCGGCGAGCAGACCCGCGTCGGGCATCGAACTCCACAGGAAGTACGAGAGCCGGGATGCCAGTTCGGACTCGTTCAGGCGATCCCGGACCGCCGGCGACCCTTCCACGAGGTAGATGAAGTGCCGGGACGTCAACACGCCTGCCAGGGCGACTCGGAAGGCGTCGGCTATCTTCTCGCCCGCCTTGCGTTCGGCCGCAACGGCGTTCAGAAAGCCGGTCAACTCTTCAGTCTTGACCGGCCGACGCCAGGCGCGTTCGGCGAACCGCTTCAGATGCGCCGCGACCACCTCGGGCGTTGCGTCTTCGGGCGGTAGCAGGTCCTTTCGCAGTGCCTTCTCCGCGGCCGTGACGATCGGCCCTTCCCATTCGATCCAATCGAGGATCACCGTGGAGAAGAGGCCGTTGCCCTTGTCGTCGAACATCTGCGGGGCGTTCGGGGTCAGCAGTCGCGTCTCGCTGCTGTGCGTGAAGACGTAGCTGCCGCTGTTGAGCGCGTTCCGAAAAGCCGCGCCGGCGCGGCGGTCGACCACGTCCGTCGCTACCACACAGAAGTCCAGGGACGCGGGCATCTCCAGGAACACCTCGAACTCGAACACCTGCGGCTTGTCCTCGGGGGCGGTGACGTCGAACTCGACGAGGCCGTCCACGGTCTCCTCGCCGGTCCGCTTGCCGATGCTCAGGTGCGCCGGCTGACCGCCCCGCGGGCGGATGCCGCTGGCCTGGAGCCGCAACTTGTACAGGCCGCTGTGCTCCGGGCCGGTCTTGCCGAACCAGTTCGGCGAGAGGGCGTGGTGGACGTTTCCCGGGTAGAGCAGGTGACGCAGTGGCCGCGTGATGCCGAAGCGGTCCAGCGCGGCTTGCTGGTCCTTGCCGCCGTTGTAACGGAGTTCGGCCGCCGTTTTGCGAACCTTGCGAGCCTCGCCGGCCGCGGTGGGAAACGCGCGGTCCAGCACCAGCCCGGCCGCACGGTAATAGCGGTCCACGTGCGACGGCGAGAGCGACAGTTCCGAGCCGATGCGCTCGAACCCGTGCCACCGCGTGTCCTCGTTCAGTTCGCCCGGCTTCGTGGGATCGTACCGCACGCCGAGAAGGTCGTAGACCGTGTTCTGGTACTCCTTCCGACTCAACCGGTAGTGCGCCACCGCCGGCCGGGCCGCCATCCGGGCCGCCCGGCCTTCCTTGATCCGCGTGTCGATTGCGGAGACAAACGCCGCGATCTCGTCCTGCGTCGGCTTGGGTTCGTTCTTCGGCGGCATCTCCCCGCTGTTGATTTTTTCCACGACCTCACCCCACCGCTGGGCGTCCATGCCCGCCTTGAAATCGCGAGAGAGTTGGTCGACGCGCAGTGTCCCTTTCTCCTTCTCCGCGCCGTGGCACCGAACGCAGTGCTTCGTCAGGAACGCCTCGAATGGCTCCGCCGCGCGGACACTCAGCGGGGCAAGCAGGAGCGCAAGCGCGATCGGGGTCGGTTTCATCGCGATGACTCGGGCGTGGGGCGATTCCGGACGATCAACCCGGCGGGTTCGTGGGTGGTGCGTGACTCGGTAGCGCGTGCGGCACAGGCAGGTATCCTCAGTGTAGCACGGATGGCTTGTTCGTCCTCCCCGATGCGATCGGCGGGAACGTCTGGTTTGTCGTTCCGCCCTCTGGCAGTGGAAATGAATTCGATGATACAGTGCCGTGGGGCGATCAAAAACTGGTCTCACCCACTTGTTCGATATCCTCTCGTTCGCCATGCCGGTAACGGTGCCAGATATAGTGGACCCCCTTTGCGAGACCAAAAACCGACGAATGTTAGCCAACGACATGTGCAAGTTTTACGGCCATCTGTAGGTCGTCGAACGACAGTGTCGTGATAGCCGAATCGATGAGTCAGGCACACCATGACCGTGTGGCTGAGTACCTTGCGGGCCAACCGGCTGGTCAGGTGCCATCGGTCCTAGGCCCACTTCCGCTTGGCGTGGTATCGATCGGCCAGTTGGCCGTTGACGGTCTCGAACCGGTACCGGCTGGCGGCCAACATCGCTGCCCGGGCCGGGTCGGGCTCCGTCGACGTGGGCAGGTACGGGGTGAGGAACCGCACGCCGGCCGCGGCCCGTTCGGCGGCCAAGGCCGGGGAGTAGTACCAGCGGTCGCCGATGCCGACGGTCCCCGGCGGGCCAGCCGTCTCCAGTAAAAGGGCCTTAACTGTCGCCCGGGCCGGGGCGATCTCGAACGCCGGCCGCGTCCGTCCCAAGTGGATGCGGATCCTTAGGTGGCGGCACGGGCACCACCATTTGGGGAATCTTGCCACTTTCTCGCACCACTTCGTCCCCGTTTTGCGAAGTAGATAGGTAGGGGGCGTGTTGTGCCCCCGTCAGCTCGCCGGCCGCGCCGCGGAGGTCGCTGGAATCATCCACCCGGAGGTTCCCGTGCGACCCGACCTCGACCCCGCCCATCTGCCCCCGACGACCGCCTCCAAGAACTCGCCCGCGGCCTGTGCCGCCTGCGGGGAAAGGTGGCCGTCACGTCGGGCCACACTTCTGCCCCGCAGACAGTCCCCGATCGAGCGATTCTAACGTTGGTGTGCCCGCCGATACGTAGCTCACTGTCCACGCCGGTTACCACCCGTAGCCGCCACCTTTACCCGGCGAAGGAGGCAATGATGGATCCGACCCCACGATCGCGCCGCAACGTCCCGCCCCGCCGCAGGCCCTTACCGGACCCGCAGCAGCTCGACGTTCGACAGGGTCGAGGCCCCCGCGTGGCCGTCGGCCGGGGAGGCCCGCAACAGGAGATTGGCCGTCAGGTTGTACTCGCCCGGCCGGTCGGGGGCGACGAACCGCACGACCCATTCGACCGCCTGCCCCGGGGCGATGTGGCCCCACGCCGCCGGCAGGCTGGTCGCCTCGAACTGGTCCGCGGCCCGCCACGCCCCGTGCCGGTCGACGGCCGAGAGGGTGACCTCCGGCCTCGTGCCGGCGACGGGCTTCGCCCCGACGTTCTCGGCCGTCAGCGTCAGGACGACCGGGGCGCCGACGGGGGCCCGGTCGGCGGCCCGAACCCGGAACCGCAGCCCGTCGGCGGTCGCGGCCGGGGCCATCGAGACGCGGAGCCTCGGGACCTCCAGCCCGGTCGGCCGCGACGCGCCGGACATCGTTCCGGGAACTGTCCGCCGGCCCCAAGGCGTTTCGACCCCCTTGTACCGGTCGGCGACGGCGTCGGGCACCCGCAGGGCGAGCCGCTCCTCCGGCTTGTCATCGCCGGATCGCAGATGGAGGGTGCCGCCCCGCGGGTCGGGCGCGAGCGGGGCGACCGGGTCGAGTGTCACGTGCCCGAGGCCCAGCTCGTCCAGCCGGGCCGGGGTCAGGGTGAGGGGGACGACGCCGAGCTCGTCGGGCCCGCGGAAGACCGTCGTGCCGGGGACGTCGGCGTCGAGGACGACGACCGCCGGCGACTCGTCGCCCGCGGGGTCCGCCGGGCCGGGGTCGAGGGCCACGAACGCGAACCCGACGCAGGCCGCAACGAACAGTACGAACAGGAGGCCGATCACCTTGTGCATGCGAGTCGTCCCGGGTGTGCGCGGCCAAGTATAGTTGACGTTCCTGCACGGGGAGGCCGAGACTACCGTCACAGAACACTGGCTCCGCTTGCCCCGGTCCGAAGATCAACCGGGACGCGTATACTTGTCGGCGTCGGCCGGGTTCTTGCTCGACCCGCGGCGGCTGACCATCGCCGTTAGCCGGGCCAAGCGGAGGATGGTCCTAGTGGCGTCGCGGAGCGTGTTCTCCCTGTTCAGCCCGGACGAGGAGACGTTTGCCAACGCCCTGCTGTGGAAGAACCTACTCTCGCAAACCTGCACGACCGAGCTGTGGTCCGGCGAGCGGGACGGCGTTCGCGTCGAGGTGTGGGGCGGGCGGTAAGCATCATCCAGCTATTTCTCAGGGGTTAGAGAGGGTTTCGCATGAACGCCGGCGAGCGGACGATCGACAAGGTTCTCACCGAACAGATCTGTTACGAGGTCCCGCCGTACCAGCGGCCGTATTCGTGGGAGGAGGAGAACGTCCGTCAAATGCTGGCAGACATCTGGGAGGCGTATGAGAGAAACGATACCGAGTATTTCATCGGCTCGTTGATCACGATCGAGAAGGACCGGGACCGGCACTACGATGTCGTCGACGGCCAGCAGCGGCTTACGACGTTGAACCTGATCTTCGCCGCGCTCCGGGACCGCATTACGGACGAGGCGGCCAAGGCCACCCTTCAGAATCGGATCCTGCCGCGACGCCCTGACCGGGGCGGCGGAAACCCCACGGCTGCTGCTGCGCAAGAAGGATCAGGCGTTCTTCCGCAAGCACGTCCTGGAGGGTCAGAAAGTCCCGGCCCGGTCGGCGGGCGATCTGGAAGCCCCCCAGCGACGCCTGATCGAGAACCGAGACGTCGCGCTCGCTTTTTGTGACGGGAAGGATCAGCCGACGCTGAAGACGTTCGCCAAGTACATCCTCACCCGCGTGTACGTGGTGTTCGTGAACACCACCTCCCTCAAGTCGGCGCACCGGTTGTTCAACGTCCTCAACGCCCGCGGCATCCCGCTGTCGAACGCCGACCTGATCAAGAACGCCCTCTTCGGCCTGGTCGGGGCCGACCCGAATCCGAGCGAGGAGCTCGAATCGCACTGGCTCGACCTCGAGGACCGGGTGGGCATCGAACGGATGGACGCCTTCCTCGGGCACCATCGCACCTCGGTGACCGCGGTCCGCGCCCGGGGATCCCTCCACGAGGAGTACGCGGCCCTCATCGAGAAGGCCGAGCGGGGGGCGATCGCGTTCCTCGAACGGCTGGTCGAGTCGGCCGAGAACTATACCCGGATCGTGGAAAGTGACTTCGACGGGGCCGTCGCCCTGCGATCCCTTCAAGCCCTCCACCGGGTGGAGTACGACGAGTGGATCCCGCCCCTCTTGGCTTACCTCAACGAGCCGATCGACGGAATGCCCGAGGCCGAGTTCGTCGGGCTGTTGGAGCGGATCACCATGCAGAACTGGGTCCGCCGCCTCGGCCAGGCCGCCCGCCTGACGGCCTACTACCACCTGATCAACGCGATCCGCGGCAAGGCGAGCGCGGACGAGGTGCGGGAGGTCTTCCGACGGAACGCCCAGAACGACGAGTTCCTCGCCCTGCTCGGCGGCGAGGTGTACGGCAAGCCGTTCGACGCCGCGGTGCTGTTGCGGCTGGAGGAGGCCGCCCAGGACGAGTCGGTGACGCGGAGCTACAGCGGCCGGCTCACGATCGAGCACGTCATGCCGCAGGCGTTCAAGGACCCGTACTGGGTCGGGCGGTACACCCTGGAACAGCACGCCCACTGGCTGCACCGCCTGGGCAACCTGGCCATGCTGTGCGGCCATAAGAACTACAAGGCCCAGTACTACGACTTCCCGCGGAAGAAAAAGATCTACGCCGACCGGGACAAGAAGGTGTCGTTCGACCTGACGAAGGAGGTTTGCGCCGCGGCCGAGTGGACCCCGGAGGCGATCCAAAGCCGCCAGGAGCGCCTCCTCGAACTCGCCAGGCGAACGTGGACGATCGAGTGAGTTCGCCCGTGTGAATGGTGCGGAGGGGTCTCCGCCACTTGTGAGAGTGAATGGTGCAGGGCCGGCCCGCCCCGACGCCGGTCGCCAGGGGCGCCCGTGCCGTTGGGCAAGAATCGTACGGGCGGCTTGGGTTTCCAACTCCGATTCCCAGACCGCGGACTTGATCGCGCCACCGAGGGTTCGCGCACGATGGTTACTCGAACAATTCGGTCGATCCGCACCGCGAACGGAGGAGCGGTGTTCCGCCCATCACGGCGGCGGCGATCCGTCCAGCGAACCACAGCGCGGCGAGCCTCCACGCTGCGGGTCCGGCGACGCCGGCGAGTGCCATCAGACCGAACATCACGAAACAGTAGCCCGCGTGGTTCGGCTCTCGGGTGCGGACGAGGACGAGCTCTTCGCACCGCTGACGGAAGGCATCTTCCTCGCGCGGCATCGTGAGCATCGCACCATTCCCGGGCGTCGGGCGGGGCAGGTCAAGAATGGACCGCTTGCGGGCCGAGCCCGAGGAAGTGCGCTCCCAGGGGTGTCGGGCCGGAGCACGTAAACTCAGGGCACTCCGACTCAAGATCAAAGTGCGGTGGCTGGCGGTCGAGATTCGCTTGGAGCAAGCGAAGGCCACGGAAACCGAAACGGGCGCGTCACCCGAACGGCCACGGGCCCGACGGCTGGACACTCCCAGAGGCCGAGCCGATACTGGACTCACCTGCCACGCCTGGAGACTATCCGATGTGCGCCGCAATGTTCGTTCTGGTTGCCGGTTTGGCTTTCCCACCCGCCGGCGTACGGGCTGACCATCCGCCGAAGGAGAGTAAGCCGGTGTTTCCCAAAGACGGTCGGGGTGCGAAAGTGGCGTTCCTCGAAAAGGAAATCGAGGGTTCGCACAAGAAAGTTGAGGCCGTCGGCAAGGGGGACGAGAAGCCCCAGAAAGTTGTGGTCACCAGCCCCCTCGTAACGGACGTCGTCGTCACTCAGCACTACTCGGGCCTGATCCGAGCGCGGCGCCACATCGAACTCCGTGCTTTTACGGCTGGATATCTCGAGGCCGTCCCCGTCAAGGAGGGGCAGGCGGTGAAGAAGGGCGACGTGCTGTTCAAGGTCGCACCGGCTCTTTACAAGGCCAAACTGGATGCCGAGTTGGCCGAGGTCAAACTCGCGGAAATCGAGTTGGCAAACGCCAAGACACTACTCGACAAAAAGGCGGCCACCCGGCAGGAGGTAAACCTGTACGAGGCCAAACTGGCTAAGGCTCAGGCCAAGGCGAAGCTCGCGGAGGTCGAGCTGGACTTTACGTCCGTCAAAGCACCGTACGACGGATTTCTCGGCCGCCTGGGCCAACAGGAAGGGAGCCTCGTCAAAGAGGGTGATGTCCTCACGAGCCTGTCGGACAACAGCGTGATGTGGGTTTACTTCCACGTCCCCGAGGCCCGTTACCTCGAACACAAGGCCCGCCAGGGAGACAGTAAGGATCATTCGCGTCTCGAACTCGCCGATTCGCGAATCGACCTTGTGCTGGCAGATGACAGCACGTTCAAGCAGAACGCCGGCAACGTCGTCACCATTGAGGGCATCTTCAACCAAGAGACGGGAACCATTGCCTGCCGGGCGGATTTCCCGAACCCGGACCGCCTGCTGCGTCACGGCCAGACCGGCACCGTGTTGATCCGGCGGACGTTGAAAAACGTCACCGCCATCCCCCAGCGAGCCACGTTCGAGATTCTCGACCGGCGGTACGTGTCCGTCGTCGGCAAGGATGACGTGGTACAGCTGCGTGAGATCGTCGTCCAGAACGAAACGGAGGACCTCTGCGTCGTCAAGAAGGGACTCGACGTGACCGACAAGATCGTTCTGGAAGGCGGCCGACAGCTCCGCGACGGCGACACGGTGGAATCCGTGTTTCGGAAGCCCGAAGGGGCTACCGGTCGCCCCAAGACCACAGGTGAGAAGTGACCGCTTCGCGACGCGAAAGCAGAAGGACCTGTGCCGGCCGCGCGAACCCGGTGGGCCTGACGATGTGACGGTGTCCCAGGCCGTCGGTTCGGGTACACTCTCGGAGCCCCTCACCGAGGAACATACGATGCGACCTGCGATCTCGGCCGTTCTGGTTCTGGCGTGTGCTCTCCCGGCGTTGGCCGCGGATCCTCCGGCCGGCGTCATCCGGGTCACCGCGGTGTACCCCGGGGCAGACGCCCGGACTCTCGATGACACGGTCATCGCCCCGCTGTTCAAACAACTCGTCGGCGTTGAGGGGATGACCCGGATCGAGTCCGAGGCGCAGGAGGACGGTACCGGGACGGTGACCGTCTATTTCGAGCCCAAGGCGGACCTGAACTTCGCCCAAATGGCGGTGCAGAACCGGGCCAGTCTCGCTCGGCCGGTGATCCCCGCACCGTGCCGGAAGCTCGGGTTGTCGGTCCGGAAACTTCCGGCAAGCCCGACGGTGTTCTGGGTCGCGCTCACCAGCGCCGACGACAAGCCCGATGCGGCATTTTTGGCGAACTACGCAACGATCTACCTCCAAAACGAGCTTTGCCGCGTCCCCGGGGTGGTGGACGTTCGGGTCGTCGGCAGCGGGGAACTCGGCATCCGGGTGTTGGTGAAGCCAGACCGGCTGCGCGCCTACAACGTGTCGGTCGGCGACGTGGTCGAGCAACTGCGGCGGCAGAACGTCGAAGTCGCGGCCGGGGGGGCGATCGGCGGGCGAGCCGTCGCCGCGTCCGGCCGGCTGACGAAGCCCGAGGAGTTCGCCGACGTGATCCTGAAGGCCACCCGGGACGGGGAAATACTCCGGGTGAAAGACGTCGCCACGGTCGAACTCGGACACGCGACGGGCGAGTCGGCGGGCAGCGGATTGGCCTACGTCAACGGGAAGCCGGCAACACTGATCGCCGTCACGGCGTGGCCGGCGCAGGTAACCGCGGACAAGTTGCTCAAGGTCGATGCCGCCGACGAGTTGCCCCCGGGCGTGCGGTTCGACGTCGTCGCCGACCCGGCCGCCGACCGCCGTTTGGAGGTCGAGGTGCGGGTGCCGCCGGGCTCTTCGCCGGAGTACACCCGGACCAAAGCTACGGAGGCGACAGAACTAATCCGCGGGCTGCCCGGGAAGCCGCACACCGTGGCGTTCGCGAAGGGCCGTCGGTCGGACGCGGTCACGATCCTCATCAAGCTCCCGGCGAAGGGCGGGCCGACCGTCAAGGACGTCAATAAGGCGCTCGACGCGCTCCCGAATGCCGCCATTCGCGTCGGTGCCGTGCCGCCCGGGGGGGAGGCGTTTCCGGTCCGGCTCGCCCTGACCGGTCCCTTGGAGGGGGACGACGAGGCACTCCGCGAGGTGACGGACCGCTTCGTCGCGAGGCTGCTGAAGGAGCCGGGCGTGGCAGAGCCGGGCGTATACCCGGGGCCGCCGGAACCGCACTTCGCCGTCAACACCGACCGTGATAAGTGCGCACAGGCGTCAGTGGGGCTGGACGACGTCTTCACGACGCTTCAGATGAGTCTCGGCGGGGTTCACGCAACCCACACCAGCGTGTTCGGTCGGATGTTGCCGGTGACGGTGCGGGCGGCTCCGGAATCCGCCCGCTTCGTCGAGGACCTCGAAATGTTGTTCGTCCGCAACGCGACCGGCGAGATGGTCCCGCTCACGAAGTTTACCACCCTCAAGAAGACCCTCGCGCCCCCCGCGATCGTGCGGGTGAACGGACGCCGGGCGGTCATCGTTACCGCCGCACCGGCGGCCGGTCAGACGCCGGCCGAAATTGCCGCCCTGTGCCTCAAACTGGCCCCGGAAGTCCTGCCCAAGGGGTACCGCGTGAAGGACCTGACCGAGCCGTCGCGGTGACGGCAGGCCGCGCCGGCTCTCATGACCGCCTCTTCCACGAGGTCCATGTCCCACACCCTTGCCGGATCGCTCGCCGTGCCCCAGATCGCCACCGGCGAGGCGCGTCGCTGGCGTCGGTAATTGTGTCCGCGTCGGTCACCTCGACCGACGCCTCCGATTGAAAGGGAGGTCATGGGTCTAGCCAAGTGGCAGAGATCTTCCAATGTCGAAGTTCACGATTCGTTCCGCTTTCTCGCACCACTTCCTCCCCGCTTTGCGAATTAGATAAGTAGGGGGCCTTCCTTGCCCCCGTCAGCTCGCCGGCCGCGCCGCGGAGGTCGCTGGAACTCTCACTCCGGAGGTTCCCGTGCGACCCGACCTCGACCCCGCGCATCTTTCCCCCGACGACCGCCTCTACGAACTCGCCGCCATCCTCGCCCGCGGCCTCCTCCGGTTGCGCGACAAGGCGGCCCTCACGCCCGGCCACACTTCTGCCCCGCAGATACTCCCGGAATCGAGCGATTCTGCCGTTGCTGAGCCGGCCGACACGTGGCTCACTGTCCACACCGGTTAACGGGCCGGAGACGAACCCCATTCCCACAACGAAGGAGACCCCATGGACCCGAGTCCCACGATCGCCCAGCAACTCGCCGCCCTGCCCCGGCTCACGGTCAAGGACCTCCAGCGGCGGTACGCGGAGGCATTCGGCGACGAGACGGTCG
Source organism: Limnoglobus roseus (assembly GCF_008254045.1). Classification (GTDB taxonomy): domain Bacteria; phylum Planctomycetota; class Planctomycetia; order Gemmatales; family Gemmataceae; genus Limnoglobus; species Limnoglobus roseus. Next base: position 8,918,022 of record NZ_CP042425.1, read on the forward strand.
CCCGGAACAAGGCGTGGCTGGTCAAGCGCATCGCCTGGAAGGTCCAGGCCAACGCCCACGGCGGCCTGACCGACCGCGCCCGCGCCCGTGCGGCGGAACTCGCCGCCGGGGCCGAACTCCGCACGACCATCCCGGCGAAGCGATCCGCCCCGACGCCCGCGCCGGTGGCCGACCCGGCCGAGCCCGAGGCCGCGACGCTCCCCTTCCCGGCCGACCGCCGCCGGCCCCCGCCCGGCTCGATCATCACGCGCGTCTACAAGGGCCAGACGGTCCAGGTCCGGGTGCTGACGCACGGGTTCGAGTACGCCGGCCTCGTCTACCCGTCCCTCTCCGCCGTCGCCAAGGCCGTGACCGGCAGCCACTGCAACGGGTACCTGTTCTTCCGACTCACGAAGGGCGGTGACGCATGACGAAGCGGAACAAGGCCCCGGCCGACACCCGGCCCGTCGTCCGGTGCGCCATCTACACGCGGAAGTCGAGCGAGGAGGGCCTCGACCAGGAGTTCAACTCCCTCGACGCCCAGCGGGAGGCCGGCGAGGCGTACGTCCGCAGCCAGGCCGGCGAGGGGTGGGCGTGCCTCCCCGACCGGTACGACGACGGCGGGTTCACCGGCGGGAACACCGACCGCCCCGGCCTCCGCCGCCTCCTCCACGACATCGCCGCCGGCCGCGTCGACTGCGTCGTCGTGTACAAGGTCGATCGGCTCAGCCGGAGCCTCCTCGACTTCGCCGAGATGATGCGGACGTTTGAACAGTTCAACGTGGGGTTCGTGTCGGTCACCCAGCAGTTCAACACGGCGTCCAGCATGGGCCGGCGGGTGCTGAACGTCTTGCTCTCGTTCGCCCAGTTCGAGCGGGAGATCGTGAGCGAGCGGACGCGGGACAAGATCGCGGCTACCCGGCGGAAGGGCAAGTGGGCCGGCGGGTGGCCCGTCCTCGGGTACGACGTCGACCCGCAGGGCTTCAAGCTCAAGGTCAACGACCCCGAGGCCGACCGCGTCCGCGCCATCTACGGGTTGTACCTCGACCGCGGGTCGCTCCTTCCCGTCGTCGAGGAACTCGCATCGCGGGGCTGGCTCAACAAGCGGTGGGAACTCCGCAAGGGCGGGTTCAAGGGCGGCGGCCCGTTCACCCGGACGAGCCTCTACCACCTGCTGACGAACCCGGTGTACGTCGGGAAGGTGCGGTACAAGGACGAGGTCCACGCCGGCGAGCACGCCGCGATCGTCGACCCGGCCGTGTGGCAGCGGGTCCAGGCCCACCTCGCCGGCAACGGGCGGGGCGGCGGGTTCAGCCGGGGCGGCCCCGCCGCGTTGCTCCGGGGCGTCCTCCGGTGCACGGCGTGCGACGCCGCCATGTCCCCGACGAGCACGACCAAGGGGAGCAAGTCGTACCGGTACTACACGTGCACCGCGGCCGCCAAGAAGGGGTGGAAGACGTGCCCGGCCAAGTCCGTCCCCGCCCACGCGATCGAGCAGGTCCTCCTCCGCCAGGTCCGGGCCATCGGCACCGACGCCCGGCTGCGGGCTGAGGTGTTGGGCCAGGCCCGCGCCCAGGACGAGGCGCGGACGGCCGAGTTGGCCAAGGAGCAGAAGGCCCTCGAGCACGACCTCCGCGGGTGGCACGGGGAACTCCGGCACCTGTCCGGGTTGCTCCGCCCCGGCGACGGGAACGAGCCGGTCATCCGCCGCCTGGCCGAGCTCCAGGAGCGGATCGCCGCCGTCGAGGGCCGGGGCCGGGCCGTCCGCGACCAACTCGCGGCCGTCGGCCGGAACCTGATCGCCGACGACGACGCGGCGACCGCCCTGTCCGTGTTCGACCCCGTCTGGGAGGCCCTCAACCCTAGAGAACAAGCCCGGGTGGTCAACCTCCTGGTGGAGGCGGTCGGGTACGACGGCGGGCGGGGGAAGGTCACGATCCGGTTCCGACCGGCCGGCGTGCGGACGCTCGCCCGGGAACTGGCCGACAAACGCGAGGGGATGCGGGCATGACCGAGAACGGCGTATTGACCGTGGAGTGCGACGTGCACGTGGACCGGCGGGGCCGGGGGGCGCGGAAGGAAGTCCTCCCGGGGCCGGACCCGCGGCGGGACCAGCCGCCGGGCCGGGTGCCCCGGGTGAGCCGGTGGATGGCCCTGGCGATCCGGTGCGACGAGTTGATCCGCGACGGCGTGGTCGACCGGTACGCCGACCTGGCCGAACTGGGGGACGTGTCGCGGGCCCGGGTCAGTCAAATCATGAACCTGCTGGGCCTGGCCCCGGACATCCAGGAGGCCGTGCTGTTCCTACCGCGGACGACGGCCGGCCGTGGCCCGATCCTCCTCCGCGACCTGCAGCCGATCGTCACCGCCCTCGACTGGGGGCGCCAGCGGAAATTGTGGGCGAAGGTGGCCGGTTAGATCGACGGCTCCTTGTTGACATTTAACTCTGGCCAATGGCACCGCCCTCGCCGTTCGTCACGGTCTCCTACTTCCCAGACGACGGTGTCTACCGCGAACGAGTTCTCAAGGCGGATTCGCGGGCGATGACGTTGGTGGGCTCGGCGCCGGGGCAGCCGGTGCCGGCCCGATGTCCCGCGTCGGCCGATCGCCCGACGCCCAGACCCGTACCGACCGATCCCATGCCGCGGTGATGATTGACTGGTCGGTCTGACCGAATTGGATTCCCGTCAGCGGCTCCGATTGCCCGGAAAGTGTTTGCGCGATCTTTCCCGTGGCGGCGTCGATAACGACCGCCGACGGCGTCCCGCAAGTCACGCCCAGCCGCGACCCGCTCCGGTTGAAAGCGACGGCCGTGACCGGCCCGGCCAGCCGTTCGACCTTGGTGGCCAGCCCCCCGGTCGCGGCGTCCCAGAGGCGGACCGTCCGGTCCTCCGAGCCGGTGGCAATCCGCGATCCGTCCGGGCTGAACGCCGCGGCGAGTACCCGCCCGCCGTGCCCCCGCAGGAGGAGGAGTTCCGCCCCCGTCTCCGCGTCCCAGACGCGGGCCGCCTGGTCCGCCCCGGCCGTCAGCAAGTGCTTCCCCGCGGGCCCGAACGACGCCGCGAACGTGCCGCCCTTGTGGCCGGGAACGGACGTCAGTTTCTTGCCGGTCTCGGCGTCCCAGACGTGGACCATTCCCGCCGAGTCGGCCGAGACGACCCGGTCGCCCGCCGGGCTCCAACCGACGGCCCGAACGTCCCCTTCATGCCGGGGGAGCGTCCTCAATTCCTGACCGGTCTGGGCGTCCCAAAGTTTCACAGTGCCGTCGCGGCTCCCGGTCGCGACTCGGCCGCCCGCGAGCGCCACCGCCGTGACGGGCCGCGTGTGGCCCCGCAGGACGGCCTCGCGACCGCCGTGGTTCAGGGCCGCCACCCGAACCGTGTTCCCCCACCCGACGGCCGCGACCTGGCCGTCGCCCACGGCGAACGCCGCCCCGCCGCCCGATCGCGCGGCCAAGATGTCGGTCGCCAACAACTGGTCGATGTCCCAAACCCGCAGCGTACCGTCGGCGCCGACGGTGGCGACGCGGAATCGATTCCCCAGTACCGCCAGGCCGCGGATCGCCCCCACGTGCCCGCGGACGGCGAGGCGGGCTTCCAGGGTGTCCGCGTCCCAGACCCGCAGCGTGCCGTCCGCGTCCCCGCCGATCAGCCACTTTCCGTCCGCGCTCACCCCGACCGCGGTGACCTTCCCCGGCGTCTCAAGGTGGGCGGTTTCCGTCGCCGCGTTCGGGTTCCAAATCCGAATCGTCCGGTCGTCCCCGGCGGACACCAGCGCGCCCGACTTCGGGTGGTAGCACAAGCACCGGACGGGCCCGGAGTGCAGGAGCGGCAGCGCCTTCGGCGTCCCGGTTCGAGGGTTCCAGAGGCCGATGCCCCCCTTCTCGCTGGCCGTCGCGACCTGCTCCCCGTCCGGGCTGACGGCCGCCGCGACGAGGGGGCTCGTGTGCGTCAATGCGAACTGTCTCGGCCGGCCCGTCGCGACGTCCCAGATCCGCCCGGACTTGTCGGCACTCCCCGTCACCAGCCACCGGCCGTCGGGACTAAACGCCGCCGCAACGACACGATCGGTGTGGGCTGTCAGGGTATGAACGATGTTCCCGTTCTGTGTCTCCCGGAGGCTGGTTTTGCCCCCGGCCGAGGTCAACGCCAACTTCCCGTCCGGTGAGATCGCGACGGCCGTCGCCTCGCCGCCGCCGACACCCAGGAGCGTCTTGCCCGTCCCCGTCGCCAAGTCCCAAAGGAACGCCGCCCCGTCTTTCCCCGCGGTGACGGCGTGGGTACCCGCCGCTGCCGCGGAGACGGCCGCGATTTCGTCCGGGTGGGCCGGGAGTACCCGCTCTTCGGCGTCGGCGTGACGCTTCACGTGCTCCCACTCCCAACCGCGGAGGCCCTCGGGACACGATGCGAGGAGGATTCTGGCCCGGTCCGATCGCCCGTCTCGCCACTCCCGGTAGGCCAACTCGACCGTCCGCACGTAGTCCGTGGCCGCCAACTCGTCTCGGGCGGCGGCCGCACTCGCACGTGCGGCGACCGCCTCGTCCCGGGCCTTCTCGGCGGCCATTTTTTGGACGGCCAACTGCTTCTTCGCCTCCTCGGCAGTAGTCCGCGCGGCTTCGGCCGCTTGTCGGGCGGCGACCGCCTCGTCCCGGGCCTTCTCGGCGGCCACCTTCTGTGCGGCGAGTTGCTTCTTCGCGTCTTCGGCTGTTGCTCGTGCGGCCTCGGCCGCCGATCGCTCCTGGTCGGCCCGGACCCGCTCGGCGGCGAGCCGAGTCCCCGTCGCTTCGGCAGCCCGCCGGGCCTCGTCGGCGACCTTCGTCTGATTCAGCAGTTGGGCGTTCGTTTCCTCGACCTGAGCCTTGGCCCGGTTGGCCGACCGCTCGGAACGTTCAGCCCGTTGCCGGGCCTCGTCGGCGACGGCCCCTTGCGTCGTCGCCGCGTCGCGCGACTCCTCCGCCTGAGCCTTCAAACCCTCCGCGATGCCCCTCTCGGCCACCGCCTCCCGCCACAACCCCGTCGCGGCGAGGGCAAAGCCGCCGAGCATGACGACCACGTTCGCCAGCGCCCACGCCGCCGCGACCGTCGGCTTTCGGCGAACCCAGAGCACGGCCCGCTCGGCCGGCGTGGCCCGCCTCGCCGCGATCGGCCGTCCCTCGTACCAGGCCGTCAGGTCGGCGGCCAGCTCCTTCGCGGTCGGGTACCGCCGGTCCGGTTCCTTCTCCAGGCACTTCAGGCAAATCGTTTCCAGGGCGTGGGGCACGCCCCGGATGACCGTCCGCAGTGCCGGCGGGTCGTCGTTTTGGATCCGGATCATCACCTCCAGGTCCGTGTCCGCGACGAACGGACGCTGGCAACTGAGGGCCTCGTACAGCATAACGCCCAACGACCAGACGTCGGCCGGCGGGCCGACGAACTTCATCGCGCGGGCTTGCTCCGGGGCCATGTACGCCGGCGTCCCGCCGACGGCCCCGGTCGCCGTCAGATCGTCCGCCGCCCGCTTGGCCAGGCCGAAGTCGGTCACCTTGGGGGTGCCGTCGGCGGCCAAGAGTACGTTGCCCGGCTTCAGGTCGCGGTGGACGACGCCGAGGTCGTGTGCGGCGGCCACGCCCGTGGCGACGGCAGCGATTGCCGCGGCGGCGTCCCGCGGGGGCAAAGAGCCGCCGGTCAGCCGCCCCCCGAACGTGCCGCCGGTCAGGTACTCCATGGCGATGTACGGACCGCCCGGCGAGTCGCCGAGGTCGTACACCTCGACGACGTGCGGGTGCTTGATGGCCGCGACGACTTGGCCCTCCGCGAGAAACCGCGCCCGGAGGAGTTTGTCGGGGTGGAGCATCGTCTTCAGGGCCACGACCCGGTCGAGTTTGAGGTGCCGGGCCTGGTAGACGACGCCCATCCCGCCCCGGGCGATTTCTCCCAGGACGTGATACCCGGGTATGGCCGGGACCGGCGGGGCCGCCTCTTGCGAAGGCCGTTGCCCCGGGTGACGGGCGGTATCGCCCTCCGAAATAGTGTGCGTCGAACCCGCCCGCGTGGGCGGGCGGGTGGAACCCGGCAGGTAGGCCCACGTGGAATCGCCACGGTCGTTCTGCGCGTCGTCTGGGTCATTCGGCATCGGGCGGGCTCCGCGGGATGCGGTGATCGTAGCCGAAACGCCCGATCGGAACCAGAGATCGGTGTCCCACGACGAGATACACCGCTCGGGCGGAGCGGACCGAGTCCAAACTTTGCCAGGCGACGGAAGGATTGGCTGGGGATCGGACCCGAACGTGCGCCGGGATGCGCCCCAGGGAAACGCATTGTGTACGGATTAACAATGTGCACAATTGATCCGATCCGGCCGCGCGGCCGACCCAGTCCCGACACCCCGAGTGAGGCAGTCCATGGCCACCTTCCGCCCCACGCACTTCGCCTCCCCGGACACCCTCGCCGCCGTCCACCGGCCGCGGTTGGCGGCCTTCCTCGGTCCGTACCAGGGCTTTCTCGAGGCACGGGGCTTCCCGGCGACGGCGGGCGACGCCCCGGTCGCGATCGACTACGCCCGGCTGGCGCAAATCCTCCTCGCCCCCGACCAGGACACGCCGCCCGAGTTGATCGACGCCCTGTACTACGTCGACCGGCTCGCCACCCCCCAAGGCATGGCCGACCTGCTGACCGCCGCCCGCGACCGCGGCCTGGCGTTGGGCGTTGCGGACGACGTGACGCCGGCCGACGTCGCCGTCCAGGTCTGGCTCCAGGCCCCCCGCCTCGTCGAGCGGGTGGAGGCCGAGTAGTTCCTCGAGCACCCCCGGTCGTTCGAGTACTACCAGGCCGGCGGCCCCGACGGCGGGACGGTGGCGGCCCCGGGCGAGGACGCGCGAACCCGCCTTGAGGCCCGGTTGAACGACTGGTTCGACGACAACCGCCGCGGCCGCACGGCCCGCGTGTTCGTGTCCCGGCGGGACGGGGTGACGTACTTCCTCGTCCGCCACGGCGAGCCGTTCAAGCGGGAGGGGAGCGTCCTGAACAACGAGCCGTCGTCCGTCACCTACCGCCCGCTCCGGCACGACGTGGCCGTGTACGACCCCGTCCTCGGCGAGCTCCGCGTCCACGCCCAACTGAAGGGCGAGCGACAGTTGTACCGCCGGGCGATCGCCGAGTACCTCGTCGGCCGGGACGACGACTTTCCCCGGGAGGCGAAGTACAGCCTGCACCCGATCCGCCGGGACCGGGAGGATTGCCTGGCGTGCGGCGACGTCGACGGCCTCGACGCCGTCCTCCTCCGGGAGTTGCACTTCGCCTGGGGGGGAAGCACCACGAGTACCACGTCGAGAAGGCGAACGACCTGTTCGCCGCCCTGCGGGACCGCGGGAACCGCCCGATCCCCGAGTTCCCCCGCCTGGCCAAGGCGGTGTTCGCCGTCTGGTTCCCGAGGGCGAAGCGGCCGCGGTCGGTGACGATCAAGGTCCCGAACACGGCACTATACACCCGGGACGGGGACAGCGCCCGGGTCGAGCGGTGGTTGCAACTCCGCGGATTCCTCCGGACCGAGACCGATGCCGACGATCTTGCCGCTGACGCGGTTCTGGTTGGGGCTTGACCGCGTCCCGGGCCTGACGGCGGTCGAGGCCGAGTGGCGGGCGGCCGTCTGCGACGACCTCGACCGGGTCCGCGACCTGTTGCACCCGGAGCCGGGGCTGGCGGAAAGTTTTCCCCACCAGGGCCGGGCCGGCGAGGTCTACGCCGTCGTCGTTCACGGCCCGGACGACATCGTCGGCGTCGGCCCGGACGGTGATCGCATTGCCCGCCGGCGGGGCGACGTAACCGCGTACCGCCTTTCGGTCCCGGCCCTCCTCCTCCGCCTCGCCGCCCTGTTCGCCGTCCCGCCCGACGCGGGGCCGGTCGCCGGTCTGGGCCGGACGTGGCGGGTCGGCGTCGACTGCCCGACGGCCGGGTACGGGTTCCCGCTCTTCCTCGCCCTCGGGCAAGAGCCGGCCGACTACCGCCGCGACGTCGCCGCCCTGGCCGCGGCCCACGCCGGCCCGTTCCGCCTCCTGTCCCCGACGAACCGCCACGTCCGGTACGAGACGACCCAACTCCTCGCGGCGCACGAGTCCACGTTCCTCGCCCTGGCCGACGCCGTCGCCTGGGCCCCGGACCGGTGGGACCTGACGCCGCCCGCGGGTGGTGGGCCGGCTTCCACGCCCGCCACCTCCCGCCGGCCGACGCCGCCGCCTCGATCGTCTTCTTTCCCACGCCGGCCGACGCGACCTGGGCCGACGTGCGGGTCCGGTTCCTCGACGGCGAACGGGTCTCGATCCGCGTGCGGGACGCCCGACAGGCGGTCAACTACACGCAGATGGCTTCGCGGACGGCCGCAGCGGCGACGCGAACAAGCAGTGGCACTTGTTGCGGGCGTTCGCGGCCGGGGGCGGGCGGCTGGACTGGCGGAGCCCGGACGCCGGGCCGAAGAACCAGAAGCGGCGGGAAGTCCTCGGCCAGGCGTTGCAGCGATACTTCCGGATCGACGGCGACCCCATCCTGCTCGACCCCGATGGGAAATCGTGGCGGATCAAGTTCCAGATCGCGGACGATCGTTAGCAGGCCGTCGAATTTTCGGTGACCGGATTTTCGGCCTGACGACATTTCACCCCGTCCACAACCACATATCGAACCGCCGGTTGCGACGACATATCGAACCGCCGGTTGCGACGGCCTCGAAGTCTTTCGCCGAAAAACCCCGGCCCCGTCGAATTTTCGCCAGGGAGGGGCGACAGGTCCGGCGGGCACCACTCGCCGGGCGACCGACACCCGTGGCCGGACCCGAGGGACACGCCGAGAGCGATCTGTCCCCCTCGTTCGTCCGGCCGCCAGCGGAAGTCCCCCATGGCCCGTCCGGTTCCCAAGCAGTCCCTGTCCGCCGCCCGCCGGCAACTCGTCGAACTCATGCAGTCGATCGGGTTCGGGCGGATCGAGCACCTCCACGTCGTCGACGGCGAGCCGGCCCTCCTGGACCCGCCGCCGGCCGTGGTCCGCGAGTACAAGTTCGGCGGAGAGAACGGCCTGCGGCCGGAGCGCGGCCTCGACGCCTTCTTGCTCAAAGTCCAAGTGGTCGAATTGTTCCAGATGTTCGACCGGATGGGCACCGGCGTCGTCCTGGCCCTCGACGTCAAGCCCGGCCCGACCCCGGTCCGTTCACGTCTTCCAAGCCCGGCCGGGAGGGTCGCTCCCGTGCCCGACTCCCCGTTGACCGAATCCGCGTACGCCCGCCGCCTCGTCCGCGACCTGGCCGGCCGCCTCGCCGCCCACCGCCTCCGCGGGTGGGACGCCGACGACATCGCCCAGGAACTGTTCCTCCGCCTCTGGGCGGCCCGCCGGGCGTTCGACCCGACGCGGGGCCCCGGTCGAGGCGTTCGTCGCCGTGGTCCTGGACCGCGCCGTCATCGACCTGCTCCGGCGCCAAGCTGCGTCGAAGCGCATGGGGCGGGTGAGATCCCTGCACACGGTGGGCGACGCGGACCGCGGGCACTCGTACAACCCGATCCCGGCGATCGACTGGGCCCTCGACGTCGCCGCGATCCTCGCACGCCTGCCCGAAGACCTCCGGGCCGTCGCCGAACTTCTGAAGACCGAGTCCGTTACCGCGGCGGCCCGGACGCGGGCCGTTCCGCGGGACGCGCTCCGACGACAGGTCCGCGACCTCCGCCGGGCGTTCGAACGGTGCAAAGCGCGGGATTCTTGAAGAATCCCGCACCACTTCGTCCTCGCTTTGCGAACTTACTAATAGACCCCTCGATCACGCGCCGAGCCGAAGGCAACCGCGTGATGGCACACCGGACGTGACCCACGTCCCAACCATCACGGTGACTGCGTGGCCGAACCGATCCCCGACGCGACCCCCGACCCGAACCCGCTCCTCGCCGCCGCCCTCGCGTACGCGACGCGCCTGGCCTGGCCCGTCATCCCACTGCACGCCGTCCGCGACGGCGCGTGTACGTGCGGCAACGCGGCGCGCGTCCGGAGCGCGGGGAAGCACTCCGGACGAAAAACGGCGTGAAGGACGCGACGACCGACCCGGTCGTCATCCGCGGGTGGTGGCACCGGTGGCCGGACGCCAACATCGGCGTCGCGACCGGGATGACCTCCGGGGTGTTCATGATCGGCCCGGACGGCACCGACGGCATCCGCGACTTCACGGACCTGTAGGGCGAGAACGGGACGTTCCCGCTCACCCCGGCCGCCCAGTCCGGGAACGGCGGGTGGCACGTCCTCGCCCGAGACCCCGGCGGCATCGGCCTCCAGGCCAACCACCTGGGCGCCCGGATCGACCTGCGGGGCGAGGGCGGGTACTTCGTCGCCGCCCCGTCGGCCAGCGGGTACGGCCCGTACGTCTGGATTAACGACCCGTTCGCCACCCCGCTCGCCCCGCGCCCGCCCGGGTGGGCCGAGTGGTGCCGGCGGAAGAGGCAACCGAAGCCGGCGTCGCAACCCCGGCCGACCGACCCGCCCCCGACCGACCGGGCCGTCATAATTGAGCGGGCGCGAAAGTACCTGCCCCTCGATCAACCCGTCGATCGAGGGGCAGAACGGCCACGGCGCCCTCTTCGCCGCCGCCCGGCACCTCCGGACCGGCTTCGCACTCGGCAACGAAGAGGCGTTCCCGTTGCTCCAGGAGTTCAACGCCCGCGCCCGGCTCCCGTGGCCGGAGGCGGAACTGTGACGGAAACTTAAGGAGTGCGACGAGCACCCGGGCGACATGGCGAACGGTGCCCACGTCCACACGCCGCGGACCGCCGGCCACGCCCACGATCACCGACACGCCAGGGCCGAGCCGACGGCCGAGCCGAAGAAACCCCGGTTCGAATTCCTGACGGACGCCGAGTTCGTCGCCGGCGACTACCGCCAAGAGTTCCTCATCACGAACGTCCTCGCCAAGGGGCAGCCGTGCGGCATCGGCGGCCCGGTCAAGGCCATGAAGACCGGCCTGTCCGTGGACATGGCCCTGAGCCTGGGCACGGGCACGCCGTTCCTCGGCACGTTCGCCGTCACCCGAGCGGTCACGACCGTCATGGTGTCCGGCGAGTCCGGCCGGGCCACGCTCCTGGAAACCCGCGACCGGATCATGAAGGCGAAGGGGTTCCCGCCCGCCCAGCCGTTCGGCACCCTGCACTGGTGCTTCGACGTCCCGCGGCTCAGCGACGCCGCGGCGATGGCCGAGTTCACCGAGATGCTCGTCGCCCGGAAGCCCGAGGTCGTCATCCTCGACCCCCTGTATCTGAAGCTCGGCGACGTGAACGCGGCCAGCATGTTCGAGACGGGCGACGTGCTGAAGAACGTCGGCACCAAGCTGATCGCGGCCGGCATCACGACCGTCATCTGCCACCACGCGAACCGGTCCCTGGACGTCGGCAAGCCGATGGAGTTGCAACACCTGAGCCACGCCGGGTTCTCGCAGTTCGTCGGCCAGTACGTCCTCATCAACCGCCGGAAGGAGTACGTGAAGGGCACCGGCCGGCACGAGCTCGTCGTCGGCATCGGCGGCCGCGACGGGTACGGCGGGCAGTACCACGTGGACATCGAGGAAGGCGTCGCCGACGAGTGCTTCCGCAGCCGGGTCTGGGACGTTCGCATCACGAACACGGCCGACGCACCGGCCGGCCCGGCGGGCTCGGCCGAAGACAAGGAGGCGAAGAAGGCGGGGGAACTACGGCAGAAGATGGCCGCCAAGAAGGCGAAGTTCCTCGCCGACGTGGACGCGGAAAAGGCGAAGGGGTTCCCGGCCGTGTCCGCCAACCGGCTCAAAACCGACTACCACTGGCAGTTCACGGACATCAAGGCCATCGCCGATTGCCTGATGCAGGACGGGCAAATCGAGCTCCACACGTTCAAGTTCAAGGCCGGCAAGGGGGCACCACAAGAGACGACCGGGTTCCGCCGGGCAGTCCCCCGGGGAGCCGATCGCCCTGCCGTTCGGGCATCAGCCGGTTTTTTCCGACACCCAACCGGCTCAACCGGCTGATGCCGATGACGGGGGCGGGCAACAGCCGGATCAGCCGGTTGGGGGAACCCCCTGTATAGGGGGCCCCCACCGGTTAACCGGCGGATGCCGGTCACCCCGGCCGCCGGCGACGGGAACCGACACCAAAACCCGCGAAGACTGATCGACCAAAAAAACCGGCCGATGCGTCCGGCACGAAACGGGCCGCGACGAAGTGCAACAAGCGAGGGAAGGAATAATCCCGCCCGCCGAAGGCCACCGGCCGCGTGCGTCGGTCGCACCGCCGCACGCCCCCCGGCACTCCGACCGGCCCGCGGCCCGAGTCGCACGGGTCATTCCTGCGCACTTTCACGTTCCATCCCACGCGGAACGGTCAAAGAATTAGACAGGTTTTCCTTCTTCGACCCCCGCCGCACAACCGCCGACCGTGACGCCGGTTGTGCGACGCACGGGCATGGGGTATAATCTATCCAGCAGCTCGCGGTGCTACCCCTCCCACGGGGCGGCGACCGCAGACCGGCGGGCAAAGCCCCGGCAGTACGGCCGGGCCGAACGAACGCTCCGTTCCTTCGAGGCCCGGCCATGCACGTCGAACTCCGCCCGATCACGTCGATCACCCCCTACCCGGATACCCCCCGCGACAACGCCGCCCTCAAACTCGGCCTCGAAGTCGTACCCGTGCATGTCGCCGCCGACCTCACCCCGGCCCTGGCACGGGCGTACCGCCTGGCCGACAACCGCACCGCCGCCATCGCCACGTGGGACGACGGCAAGCTCGTCGCCGAGTTGCTCGCCCTCCAGGGGACCGACGTCGACCTCGCGTCCATCGGCTTCACGGCCGACGAGCTGGCCGATCTGCTCCGAGGAGAACCCGACGCCAACCCCGGCGACCCGGACGCCGTCCCCGACCCGCCGGCCGACCCCGTCACCCGCCCGGGCGACGTGTGGCTCCTCGGCCGCCACCGCCTCCTGTGCGGCGACGCCACCAACCCCGCCGATCTCGCCACGCTGCTCGCCGGCACGCCGGCCGGCCTGCTCCGGACCGACCCGCCCTACAACGTCGCGTACGAGGGGAAGACGGCCGACAAGCTCACCCTCACCAACGACGCCCTGGCCGGGGACGACTACCGCCGGTTCCTCGCCCGGGCGTTGGCCGCGGCCCGGGGCGTGCTGCGGCCGGGCGGGGCCTTCTACCTCTGGCACGCCGACCTCGAAGAGTTGAACGTCCGGGCGGCGTGCGAGGACGCCGGGTTGCAAGTGCGGCAGTGCCTCGTCTGAGTCAAGTCGGCGTTCGCCTTGGGTCGCTTCGATTACCACTGGAAGCACGAGCCGTGCCTGTACGGGTGCGCCGACGGGGCCGCCCACACCTGGCTCTCCGACCGGACCCAGACGACGGTGCTGGAATTCGACCGGCCAACGAAGAACGACGTCCACCCGGCCATGAAGCCCGTCGACCTGTTCGCCTACCTGATCGGCAATTCGTGCCCGGCCGCCGGGGTCGTCCCCGACCCGTTCGCCGGCTCGGGGACGACCCCGGCGGCCGCGGAACACACGGGACGAACGGCCGCCCTCGTCGAACTCGACCCGCGGTACTGCGACGTCATCGTCAAACGGTACGAGGACCTCACCGGCACGCCGGCCGAACGAATACCGGCCGGGGACGCCGTTCCCGCAACGGCGTGAACCCCTGATCCCCGAAACACCGACCAAAACCCACCACAACCGACTACTCCGCCCCCGAGGAGGCCCGCCCGTGGCCAACGCCACCACCCGCCGCACGGCCGACGACCACCTGATCCTCGCCCTCGCCTGCGGGGCCACCCAAGAAGCCGCCGCGACCAAGGCCGGCCTCGGCGTCACCACCGTCCGCCGCCGCCTCCAGGACCCCGACTTCGTCCGCCGCCTCCGGGCCGTCCAGGCCGACATCGTCGCCCGCACCGCCGGGGCCCTCACGGCCGCCGCCACCGAGTCCGTGCGCACCCTCCTCGACCTCCAGAAGCCGGGCACCCCGCCGGCCACCCGACTCGGGGCCGCCCGGGCCGTGCTCGAACTCGGACTGAAGGTCCGCGAGGTCGTCGAACTCGAGGCCCGCATCGCCGCCCTCGAGGCCCAAGTCGACGGCGACGGCCGGTAGCCGGAGGGCGGCGAGATGCGATTCCACCGGCGGATCAAGCGGGTGCGGGCGGGGAATCGAGACGCCGGCCCCTTCACGATCTTCCTCGTCGAGGCGGCGGCCGATCGGCCGGTCGGCGTTCGCGTCTTGTGGGGCGGGATCGCCCGCGAGGTCTGCTACGACCCGGACCAGGGCCCACCACCCTTGCCCCCGGGCGGGCCGCACAAGCTCATCCTCGGCCCCGCGTTCGACGTGTGAAAGGGGGACCGGATGTCGGCGCGGCTGCGGCGGGTCAAGAAGATCGAGGCGGCGGTCCGGCGGGAGAACCCGCCCCCGGCGTGGCCGGGCGTCGTGTTCGTCCTCGAGGCCACCCCCGACCGACCGCCGGGCCGGTGGGTCCGCCCGGACGGGGCGACCGAAGTCCTCGTCTACGACCCGGACGGGCCCAAGCCGGATTTCCGGTTCCCGGGCAACCCCCTCGTCCTCGGCGGGGAGATCGACCCGTTCGCCCGTGAGGCCGAGTTGCGGACGGACTGCCGGTTCGTCCCGGCCGGCGGGTGACCGGGGGACATCCGGCCCGCGAGGAATCGGAATTGGCACGAACCGGGCCACGGTTTAGGATAATCCCGCGACCGGAACGCCTCGGCGGGGGGCCAGGGTACCGGTCGTCCCAGGCTCCGGGAACCACGTCGTGAAACGTCCTCCACCCGGCCGGCGAATCGGCTCGGCCCTCGTCCTCATATGCCTCGGGGCCCTCGTCGGCACGGCGCGGGGGGAAGGGTTCGACTGGCAGACGGCATCGCCGGAGAGCCAGGGGTTCTCGAAGGAGAAGTTGGACGCACTGGTCAAGGTCGTGGTCGCCAAGAAGTCGCGGGCGTTCCTCGTCGTCCGCAACGACCGCGTCGTGTCCGAGTGGTACGCCGACGGTAACGGCCCGACCAAGGCTCAGGGCACGGCCTCGCTCGCCAAGGCCATCGTCGGCGGGCTGCCCCTCGCCGTCGCCCTGACCGACGGGCGGTTGACGTTGGACGACCCGGCCGCCAAGTACGTCCGGGCGTGGAAGGACGACGCCCGCAAGTCCAAGATCACCCTCCGCCACCTCGGCTCGCACACGTCCGGGCTGGAGGACGCCGAGGCCGACGACCTGCCGCACGACAAGCTCACCGGCTGGAAGGGCGACTTCTGGAAGAGTCGGGAGCCGCCCGACGACCCGTTCACGCTCGCCCGCGACAAGGCGGCCGCGGTGACCGTCCCGGGCGAACAACTCCGGTACAGCAACCCCGGCATCGGAATCCTGACGTACTGCGTCACCGCCTCGATTCAGGGGACCCAGCACACGGACGCCCGGACGCTGCTTCGCGAGCGGGTGCTGAAACCGATCGGGGTGGGCGACAAGGAGTGGTCCGCCGGGTACGGCAAGGCGGTGAGCGTGGACGGCCTGTCTCTCGTACCCGCCTGGGGTGGCGGGGCGTTCACCCCGCGGGCGATGGCCCGCATCGGGCGGCTGGTTGTTCGGGCCGGGGATTGGGACGGCAAGCGGATTCTGAGCAAGGAAGCCGTGGCGGCGGTGACGGGCGATGCCGGCCTGCCGGGGCACTGCGGGATGGGGTGGTGGACGAACGCCGGCGGGCGGTACGCGGGGTTGCCGAAGGACGCCGTCTGGGGGGCGGGGGCCGGCGATCAGTTGTTGCTCGTCGTCCCCAGTTTGAACCTCGTCATGGTCCGCAACGGCCAGGCGATGGAGCCCGGACCGGGCGAACCGCCGGTCCGCAAGGACGACGTGTTCACCCGCTACCACGACTACCGCGCCCGCACCCTGTTCGAACCGCTCGTGGCGGCCATCGCGACGGGCAACTCGCTGATCCAGCCGCCGTTGCCGCCCAGCCCGGTGATCCGGTCGATCGACTGGGCGGGGAAGGACACGATCGTCCGCCGGGCGAAGGGCAGCGACAACTGGCCGCTCACGTGGGCGGACGACGACCACCTGTACACGGCCTACGGAGACGGGTCGGGGTTCGAACCGCTCTTGAAGGAAAAACTCGGCCTGGGGTTTGCGCGGGTCGAAGGGAGCCCGGCCGCGTTCACCGGGGTCAACCTGCGGTCCCCCACGGGGGAGCAGACGGGCCACGGCAAGGACGGCAAGAAGGCGAGCGGGCTGCTGATGGTGGACGGCGTCCTGTACCTGTTGGCCCGGAACGCCGGGAACGCGCAACTCGCCTGGTCCCGCGACCACGGGGCGACGTGGGCGTGGGCCGACTGGAAGTTCACCACCGGGTTCGGCTGCCCGACCTTCATCAACTTCGGGAAGAACTACGCCGGTGCCCGCGACGGGTACGTCTACGTCTACTCGCCCGACGCCGACAGCGCGTACCGGGCGGCCGACCGAATGTGCCTAGCCCGCGTCCCGACGGGGAAGGTCCGGGAGTGGGACGCCTACGAGTTCTTCGCCGGCCTGGGCGCGAAGGGGGAACCGATCTGGACGAAGGCCGTTGCCGACCGCGGGGCCGTGTTCGCGCACCCCGGCCGGTGCTACCGGTCCGGGGTCACGTACAACGCCGGCCTGAAGCGGTACCTGTGGGTGCAGACGCTGCCGGGCACCGAAGGGGGCAAGGCCGACACGCGGTTCGAGGGGGGCTTCGCGGTCTACGACGCGGCCGAGCCGTGGGGGCCGTGGACGACCGCGTTCTTCACCGAGAAGTGGGACGTGGGGCCGGGCGACTCGGCGAGCTTCCCGACCAAATGGATGAGCACGGACGGCACGACCCTGTACCTGGTCTTCTCAGGGGACGACTCTTTCTCGGTCCGCCGGGCGACCGTCACCCTCCACCCGACGAAGTAAACCCGTCCCGCGGGGGCGTTTCGCCAGACTCCCACCACTGGTCGCGGCAATTCGGTAGCGGACCTGCAGCCTGTACCTGGCGGCGGAGGGCGGGTGATGAGGGTTCGGGGGCGACTCGATCGACTAATGGCACGGGTGCGGGCGCGTCGGCCGGACGCCTCGCCGCCCACTATCGGCCTGATCGAAGTGACGCCGGGGCGGCCGGTCGGGACGGTGGGGCGGCCGGGCCCGGGAGGTCAAGTGCGACCCGGCCGCGGGCCCGCCGCCGTTGCCGTCCGGCGGGCCGCACAAGCTCATCGCCGGGCCGGCCTTCGACGTGTGAGGATGTGCCATCTCATCAAGCCCCCTTCGGGCCGGTTATTCGGGTTGTCCGGCCCAGCCTCCTCTCCCCGTCAAGGTCTGATCACGACGAACTGAAATCGCAGTTCGGTCGCCGACCGATGAGAGTCTCTACGCGGGTCGCCGGGCGGCCGGTGCCGGGCTTTTCCTTCCGCCGGAGGCCGCGACGTGGTCGAGTCGTGCATCCACGCCGCCAACATCTTCTATCTCGTCTCCTACCTCGTCCGGGACATGCTCTGGCTGCGGCTGCTCACCTGTAGCGGCCTCCTGCTCGGGATCGCGTTTTTCACCTTCCAGAGCCGGCCGATGTACGGCCCGTGCGTCTGGCAAATCCTCTTCCTGGTTATCAACCTCTGGCAGATCCGGCAGCTCGTCCTGGAGCGGCGGCGGCTGAAACTCAGCCGCGAGGAGGAGGTCGTCGGCGAGGCGGCGTTCGAGGAATTGTCGCGGGAGGAGATGCTGACCCTGCTCACCCGCGTCATGTACGAGAACCCGACGCGGATCAGCAACATCCACCGGGCCAGCCGCAAGGAACTGACGCCGGAAGAGCAGGTGCTACGGGACATCGCCTTCCGCGGGCTGTCCCGCAAGGAGATGCTCAACCTGCTCACCCGCAAGCTGTGGGGGTCGCTCAATCGCGTCAACCCGGCCGCGTGGGTGAAGCGTCGGAAGACGGCCCGCGGCGGGGCGGCTTGAACACCCGCAGACCCGGTTCGGTTCGCGGCAGCAAGGAGGCGGCGATGGCGGGCACGACCCTACGACGACGGTACGCGGCCGGGGTCGGCATCGTGGTCGTCGCCCTGTCCGGTGTCTTGTACAGTTCGGCCGAGACGACACCGGCCGCGGGGCAAGATTACGGCCGGCCCGCCGGGCTGCCGCTGCCGTCGAGCGTGCCGCTCGCGAAGTTCGAGGAGAAGCTGTTCTCGTTCCTGAACGACCGCGAGTACGTCCGCCTCGGCTGGCGGCCGGACAAGGGCGTCCGCGACACCGGGCCGTTCCTCGACGGCAAGTCCTACGGCACCCACCCGGCCGTGCGGGTGTACTACTCGCCGGGCGTGGTGAAGTGGCTGGTCGGCGGCCGCGTGGGGAAGATTCCCGACGGCGAGATGATCGTCAAGGAGCAGTACCCCGCCCCGGCCGCCCGCCACCGCGGCAAGTCGGAGGCCGTCCTGCGGGCGAGCCTCGAGTCGTGGACGGTCATGGTGAAGGACTCGGCCGGGTCGCACGACGGCTGGTTCTGGAGCAACCCGACCGCGGGCCAGTGCGTCGTCGATAGCCACCAGGACCCGTTCCCGTACCCGGTCTCCGGGTTCGGCCAGTACTGCGTGCGGTGCCACGCCTCGACGCGGTCGCCAGGGGCCGAGGCCAGCGGCGCGAACAACGAGTACACGTTCGCGTCGCTGCGGAACATCGCCGGCTTCCCCGGCGAGCCGATCCTGTTCCGGGTGGACGACTCCTGGCGGGAAGACGCACGCAAGGCGAAGGCCGAGCCCAAGCAAGACGCGCACCCGTCGTGCGCCCGGCCGAAGGCCGTGGAGCGACCCGCCCGCCCGGCCGACCTCGGGTTCCTGAACTTCTTCAACTCGATCGGCAGCCTCGAGCCGGCGGCCTTACGGCGGTTACCGCCGGAGACGCACGACTGGGCCGTCGCCCGCCGCGACGGGTCGCGGGAGTTCGTCACGTCCAACCAGTGCATGAGCTGCCACGCCGGGCTGATGGCCCCGTTCGGGCCGTCAATGTACGTGCCGGCGGGCAAGACGGCCGAGTACGGGGCGGCCGGGTGGGACGTGTCGCCCTACGGCGAGTGGCGGTGGACGCCGATGGGGCTGGCCGGCCGTGACCCGGTGTTCTTCGCGCAACTCGAAACCGAGATGCGACTGCTCCGCGACGACTACCGGCACGACCCCGCCCGCGGCCGGGAACTGAGCGAGACGCTGACCGACACCTGCCTGAAGTGCCACGGCTCGATGGGGCACCGGGAGTTCCACCGGGAGCACCCGGGGGCGAAGTTCACCCTCGACCACGCCCTCGCGATCGCCGACCCGGCCGACCACCCGGGGGCCGGCGACGCCCGGTACGGTGCGTTAGCCCGCGACGGCGTGAGTTGCGCCGTCTGCCACCGGATGCAGCCGAAGCCCCAGCCGGCCTGCGACCCGCGGCCGTACCTGCAATTCTTCATCGAAACCGCGACCACCGGCGACTTCACCGTTGGCCCGAAGGGGGACCTGTACGGCCCGATCGCCAACGACCAGATCGCCCCCTACGCAATGGAGCACGCGACCGGACGGAGGCCGAAGCACAGCCCGTTCCTGAAGTCGGCGCAGCTCTGCGGCACCTGCCACACGGTCACGCTGCCGAACGTCGATCGGCCGATCGCCCCCACCGACCCGCCGGACGAACTGGCCGCCCTGCAAACGGTGCCGGCGTACCGCCGGTTCCACCACCACGTGGAGCAATCGACGTACCTGGAGTGGCTGAACAGCGAGTACGAGAACGAGATCGACAAGGCGAACCCGAAGGCGAAGACCTGCCAGGACTGCCACATGGCGACCGGCCTGACGGACGCCCGCCGCGGGCTCGACCGGTCGCCGCTGCGGACCCGGATCGCCGCGATCCAGGACGACACGTACCCGGAGGCCGAGAACCTCGCACCGCACGCCGACCTGCACGTGCGGGTTCGCGAGGACGGCAGCTACCGCCGGCACAACTTTTCCGGCCTGAACGTGTTCCTCCTCGAGCTGTTCAACCAGTTCGACGACGTGCTCGGCGTCCGCAAGGACAACTTCATGACCGGGTCGAAGGAGGACGTGTCGAACGCCATCCAGAACTTCGTGGAGACGGCCCGCCGCGACACGGCCGACGTGCGAGTGGCGGCCGCGTGGCCGGGGCTGAACCGGCTGACGGCCCGCGTCGCGGTGCGGAACAAGGCCGGCCACCGCTTCCCCAGCGGGGTCGGGTTCCGCCGGGCGTTTCTGGAACTCACCGTGTACCAGCCGGCCCGCGGGGGCCAGCCGGAGCGGGTGGTGTGGGCGTCCGGCCAGACCAACGCGCTCGGCGTGCTGATCGGGGCCGACGGCCGGCCGCTGCCGACCGAGTTCTTCGACCGCGACGCGGCGACCGGGTCGCAACTGTACCAGCCGCACTACGAGGTGATCACGTCGCCGGACCAAGTGCAGGTGTACGAGACGCTGCTGCTGAACGCGAAGGGGGAGTTCACGACGAGTTTCGTCCGCGGCTGCCGCACGGTGAAGGACAACCGCCTCCTGCCGCGGGGGTGGAAGCCCGACGGCCCCGGCCCGGGCCTGACCGGCCGTTACCTGCAGGCCACCCACCCCGACGCCGTGGCGTCGGCCGACCGCGACTATGCCACCGGCAGCGGCGGCGACGAGGTGACGTACCAGATCGAACTGCCGCGGGCAATCGACGTCACGGACCTGGAAGTGCGGGCCACACTGTACTACCAGGCCCTGCCGCCGTACTACCTGCGGAACCTGTTCGCGGCCGCCCCCGACGGTCCGGCAACGGCCCGCCTCCACGCGATGGCGAGCCACCTCGACCTGCGGGCGTCGCCGGTCCGTGACTGGAAGCTGCCTGTGGCTTCGGCCACGACCAGGCTGAAGCGATAACTTTGGGTCGCGAAGGTGCGGGCAAGTCGCCCGGACGCCTCGCCGCTCACCATCGTCCTAGTCGAGGCGCCATCGGGCCAACCTGCCGGCGCACGGGTGGTGTGGACCGGGATCGCCCGCGAGGTCACCGACAACCCGGCCCACGGCCCCTGCCCCGGGCGGTCGGCACAAGATCATCCTCGGCCCCGCGTTCGACGTGTGAAAGGGAGACCGAATGTCGGCGCGACTGCGGCACGGGTGCGGCGGGCCTCGCCGCCGGCGTGGCGGGCGTCGTGTTCGTCCTCGAGACGACGCCGACCGACCGACCGGCCGGTGAGTGCGGGCGGACGGGGCGACCGAGGTCCTCGTCTACGACCCGGCCGGGCCCAAGCCGGACTGCCGGTTCCCCGACAACCCCCTCGTCCTCGGCGGCGAGATCGACCCGTTCGCCCGCGACCCCGAACTGCGAGCGGCGTGCCGATTTGTCCCGGCGGGATGCTAGCACGACCCACGACCAGTCCAGCGTCTCCCTGCCGGCGGTGTCAAACTCCACGTCCCAGTCACAGCCCGTGTCGTCAAATTACGACGTGCGGTATATGCCGCTCGGCCAGGTCGTGTCTGGACCGGCGAGGGTTGTGCCCATTTCGACGCAGACAATCATGCGGCTGAATGCGGTCGAAGACTTGCGGCCGGACCATTTAGGGTTACCGCTCTCGAAGCGGCACATCGACGCGGTCGGCGAAGATGGGGGCAATTTTCCCGGCGGCGAACTCCGATGGGTCATCGGCCGAGGACGATGGCGGGGCGGGCGAGGACGTTCTTGGCGACCGCGCCGTAGTGGTCCGACCGCCAGTAGCGTTGCAGGTCCTTCGCGGACATCAGTTGCAGGCCGGGCGTGGCCAGGGCCGGGTTGCACAGGACGTACAGGTCCTCCCCCGCGACGTAGCCGACGAGGGCGAGCGTGTGCCCGGCCTCGCCGCCCGGGTACTCCGCCCCGGTGTACTTGAAGTCGACGACGAGCGGGCGGCCGGCGTCGAGCTCGCCGCGGGCGAACGCCGCAGCCTTCACGAACCCATCGGCGTCGGGCGTGAACGTGACCAGCTTCCAGCGGAGGGCGAGTTTCTCCGACGCCTTCAACAGGTCGCCCCAGTCCGTGCCCGTGCCGGGCGGCGACGGGCACAGCCGCTTGACGTCCCAGCCGCCGACCGGCTTGCCCTGGGCGCGGGCGAGCATGGCGCAACTCGTCGCCCCGCAGTTGTTCCACCCCTGGTGGACGTGCGGCACCGTCACCAGGGCGAACCGGCCCGGTTCGGGCTTCCGGTCGCGGTACGCGGTCAGTTTGAGGAGGTCGGCCCCCTGTTGCGCGGCCAGTTGATCGCTCGGTTGCGTTGGCGGCCCGATCGGACCGACCGACTTCGTCCGGGCGACGCGCGTCCAGCACTTCCGGGCCTGCTCGGTCTCGCCGGCCCGGAAGTGAATTTCGCCCAGCACGACGTGCCCCGAGGGGTCGTTCAGCTCGGCCGCGCGTTCGGCGAGCCTGCGGGCTTCCTTCGCGTCGGCGGGAACGCCGTCGCCGGCCAGGTAGACCATCGCGGCCGTGGACGCGGACCGCCCGTGCCCCCTCGCGGCCGCCCGCGTCCAGGCGGCGAGGGCCTTCGGCACGTCTTGGTCCACCCCCAGCCCGGCGAAGTAGCACTGGCCGAGGTTCCAGGCCGCGGCGGTGGACTGGCCGGCGGCCGCCTTGAAGTACCCGGCGGCGATCTCCGGGCTCCGCTGGACCCCCAAGCCCTCGAAGTACATCCAGCCGACGAAGTCCTGGGCGTCGGCGTAGCCGCGGTCGGCGGCCGGGTGCGCCCACCGCAGGGCCTCGGCGTAGTCCCGCTTGACGCCGGCCCCGTCGCGGTAGCGGTACGCGAGGGCCAGTCCCGCGCGGGCGTCGCCCCGCCCGGCCTTCGCGATCAGGTCTTGCGGCAGCGGGTCGTCCCCCCACGCCGGGGCGAGGGTCGCCAGCGCCGCGAGGGCGGTCCACAGTAGTGGCGTGAGGTGCCTCATGGTTCACTCGCCCCGTCTGTCACAGACGACCGTCACGTCGTCCTTCTGCTCCCAGCCGGGCGTGCTCCGCCCCGCGGTCATGTATAGCTCCGCTCCATCCGGCCCGCCCGCCAACTAATCCTTCGCCCCCTGGCGGGTGGCGATCGGCACGTACCCGATCTCCAGGCCCTTCGGCGGGGTGACGAGTACGCCCGGGTCGAGGTCGGCGAGCTTGCCGGTCGTGGGCGGCGGCAGGTAGTCTCGGTCCTTCGTCCACGCCCGGTGCAACAGCTCCACCCGCTTTTGGATCGCCTCCCGCTCGGCCGCGGTCAGGTCGGCGTTCAGCAGGGCGGGCTGGTCGGCGAACCGGTACCAGGAGTACGCGACGACACTGCCGTCGCCGAGCTTCGCCTCGAACGGCCCGGCCGCCGGGCCGGGCTTCTTCCAACTGCTCGCCGGCTCGTCGGGGGTGACGTAGGGCCGCCGGTCCGGCCCCCGCCGCTTCGGGAACTCGACCTTCGCCAGGCCGGTCTCGGCGGGCACGTCCTTCGCGTCCACCACGGCCCATCGGTCCTTGTCCTTCTTGTCCTTCTCCAGGCGGTAGTACTCGGGGAGGGTGACGAGGCCGCCGTCCCGTGCGACCGCGCCCTTCGCCCACCGGTACCCGTAGGCGGTGTCGTCGAGGGCGGCGGGGGTGGCGAACGAACTCCAGGCGACGGGCGCCTTCTTCTCCCGCAGGGTGTTCGGCGGGTAAATCTGCCACGTCGCCCCGCCGCCGTCCTTGAAGGTGTGTACGGCGGCCGCCTTCGGGTCGATCGTGCCGCTCGCCGCCGGCCCGCCGTTGAACCACGCGGCCACGCCGTCCCACAGGGCCGTCCGGTTGTACGCCGTGATGCGGTGGATGAGCGGCGCCTCGCCCTCGGCTCGTGCCGGGAACTGCGTCGGGGCGACCCGCGCGTAGGTGTCGCCCTTCGCGTCCCGAGCGAGGAACGCCGGGACGTGCTGCGTCTCCATCTGCACCGCCTTGTTCGGCTCGGCCGGCCGGGCGTCGAGGAACATCCCGCCCAGGTCGGGCCGCTCCAGGGTCGGCTTGGACCAGAAGTAGGGCACGAAGAATGCGACCGGCCCCTTGAAGTTGCCGGTGTTGAGGAACAGGGTCCAGGACTGGTTCCCGGTCGGCACGGCCGCCCCGGCGGTCGTCGTCTTGGCGGCGGTCAACGGCAACGGCAGGTAGCCGTACCCGAACAGTTCGCCGGCTGTCCCCTGCTTCAGGTTCAGCCCGTCCGGCGGCCAGAGGACCCACGGGCTGAGCTGGGCAATGGCGTAGTGGCCGGCCGGCTTCTTCCAGTCGCGGCCCTTGCCGGCGCCGGGGCCGTTGGCCCACTCAGCGAAGTTGAGGGCCACCCCGCCCATGATGAACTTCGGCGTCTCGGTGGCGAACCGCGTGTCCCGCCACCACCCGAGACCGCCCTCGATGTCGGAGTACGCCTTCTCCGGCTTCGGCCCGTCGTACTGCGCGAACATCCACGTCCCGAACAGGCCGCTCTGGAAGTCCTGACCGGGGTAGTTCCTTAACAGCGGCCACGCGGCCACGTACATCGAGAACCCGGCGTTGTAGGTCTTGTCCACCTTGCCGTGCGGGACGAGCAGGTAGCCGGCCATCTCCGCCTTCTGCGGCGACTGGTCCGCCGCCGTGACCGTGGCGGCACAGCAAGCGAGCAACAGGGCCAGGCACGCCCCGGCTCCGTGGGATCGGTTCGACATGAACAACCTCCGCAGGTGGTGGTGGGCGCTCACTCGGCGGGCTTCTTCGCGCACAGCTTCTTCATTGCGTGGCCCATCGCCTCGCCGATCAGGTAGTACGTCTCGGCGTTGGTGTTCCAGTGGTACGCCTGGCCGGTCGGCGACACGTCCTTGTCCCGCCAGAACGCCTTCGTGCCGACGAACGCGACGGTCCCACGGAACTCCGGATACTCGGCCACCGCCGCTTGGGCCTTCATGAGCGACAGCGCCCGCGGGTGTTTCTCCTCCACGCCGCTCATCCCGTCTCGGCGATGACGAACGGCAGGTCCTTCACCCCGAGGTCCGTGCGGATGTCGCGGATGAAGTGGGCCAGGTTCTTCTCGTACTCGTCGTTGAACGCCTGGTTGACGCGGTCGTTCCACCC
Organism: Limnoglobus roseus; assembly: GCF_008254045.1. Taxonomy (GTDB): domain Bacteria; phylum Planctomycetota; class Planctomycetia; order Gemmatales; family Gemmataceae; genus Limnoglobus; species Limnoglobus roseus. The sequence goes on from NZ_CP042425.1 coordinate 8,943,068, forward strand.
CTGGTGCCAGCCGAAGCCGGCGAGGTCGTACCCGCGGTCGCCGAACGCCGGGAACTCCGTCTTCAGGTTCTTCAACACGGCCTTCGTGCGATCGACGATCTCCTTGTAGTACGGCCCGACCTCTCCGCCGGCGCTCGGGGGGCGGAAGTCCTTCCCCAGGCTCTTCCCACCCCACGCCAGCTTGACGAGTAGCACGGGTTCCTCGAAGGCGTCGCCGACGACCGTGCCGAAGCCAAGTTCCGGGCCGATCCGGTCGTCCTTCGCCCCATACCCGACGGTCAGCTTGCCCTTGCGGTCGAGGTAGTGAATCCACACATCGTCGCGGACGATCCACTTCCCGTCCTTGGCGACCAGGTGTTTGAACGTGTCCGCGGTGGCCTTGTCCTTGACGAGGAACTCCAGGCTGCCCTTGCCCCCGTTCCGCTTCGGGTCGGCCACGATGAACCCTTGCCCTTCCATGTTCGACTGCCCGGCGAGGACGAACACCTTCACCGGCTGGTTCGCGGCGCCGACGGGCTTCGGCGGGTTCAGGAGGGCCTCGGCGAACGCCCGGCCGACCGGTGCGAGGATCTTCGCCGCCCCCAGGTAGTGGTAACCGCCGTTCGAGACGCCCGCCTTCAACCGCTTCCGTTCGTCCAATTGGAATTCCGCTTCGCGGGCCTTGGTCCGGGCCTCTTCCTTGACCTTCTCGCTCGGCTTGGGGTCCATCTTTCGGAAGTCTTGTTCGAGCTTGTTGCTAATCCGATCCCAGCGCTGCTGGAGGGCGTCGAGGTCGTCGTCCCAGAACGGGGCCGTCTCCACGGCGACCACGCTCCCCTTGAACTCGTCGAGCGACGCCGGCTTCCGCTGGGCCGCGCGGAAGTGCATCATCGGGGGCTTCTTGTCGCCCGTCAGCCCGTCGATGCCCATGACGCCGATGACCACGGGGAGCTTCGGCGCGGCCAGGTCCTTCCGCACGTCGCGGATCAGGTGGCCGAGCAACTCCGCGTACAAGTCGTACCCGCCGGGCTTGTTCTGGTCGGGGTACGTCCAGCCGTCGACATAGTCGTTGAACCCCTGGAACCAGACGAACCCGGCCAGCTCGTACCCCTGCTTGGGGTCGTACCCGGGGACGACGCGCGCGATGTCGTTGAGCACTTTCCGCACGTGGTCGATCATGTGCTTGTAGAAGACGCCGCCGTTCTTGTGAATCTTGGCCGTCTCCTGCTCGGCGTCGAGGCCGCGCTTCTTCCACTGCTCCAGGGTGAAGGCGTTGATCGACTCCGGCCCGGCGCCCGGCGGGCGGAAGTCGGTGTGCAGGCTTCGTCCGCCCCACGCCGTCTTGATGATGAGAACCGGCCCGCCGAGTCGCTTCTCCACCGTCAGGCCGAACGTGAACTCCGGCCCGATCTTGTTCTCCGGGGCGCCGAACCCGGCCGTCAACTTGCCCTTCGCCTCCCGCAGGTCCGAGTAGGCGTCGCCGAGGCCGCCGACCGACGTGATCCACACCTTCTCGCACACCGTCGGCTTGCCGTCCGGCCCCAGCATGTCCTTGAGCAACGGGGCCGTCTTCGGGTCGCCGGCCAGCGAGTCGAACGTGGACACGCTCGCGTGCCCCTGCATGTTCGACTGCCCGGCCAGGATGAACACCTTCAGCGGCTTGTCGGCGGCAGGGGCAACGGCCGCCGGCCCGACGAGAAGCAAAAGGGAGAGCAGCCGCGCCACGGCGGAGCCCCGGGTTCGCGTGGTCACTTCTTCTTCTCCGGTGGGGTGGTAAGGGTGTATTCGTCGAACGTCACGTCGTAGGCGGTGTTCGTGTTATGGACCGCCACCGGGCCGATCGCCACCGGACCCAAGCCCGGCACCTCGTGCGGCTCTTCGAAGACCGGCGCCCATTCCTTCCCGTCATCGCTTTGCGTTGCGGTGAACTTGTCCCCCCGGCGGGTCAAGCGGAGGTAGACCGGGGCGTTTGCGAACGTGTGGTGCGAGCTGAGGGCGCCGATCGACCCCCTGGCCTTTGTTGTTTCGTAGAGGGCCGACAGTTTGAAGTAAGTGTCCCAGCCATCGCGACCTTTGGAGAGCCGGTTCAGAACGACCAGCGATCCCCGTTTGCCGTCGGGCTTGCAGAGAGCGATCCCGGCGGCCGCGATCGTTTCGCCGTTCTCAACGGCGGCGGGGTTCTTGTCGTCCGGCGGCGTGTGCGTGATCCGGACGGTCAGTACGAAATCCCCCTCGACCGTCCGGGTGAAGTTGGGCCGAACTTCGCCGTGCTCTTTCGTGTCCGACGCGGCGTCCGCGGACAGGCTGACGCGGAGTTCGCCCGGCCGGGCCGACTCGCACTTCACGCCTTTGACCTCGGCTACCGTGCCGAAGTTCTCGAACTTCTTCGGAGCCGCCTTGGGAAGTGGGGCGGCCGGGACGGAAGCGGAAAGGATCAGAAGCGCCAGCAAGCCGCGGGACATGGCGATCCTCGCAACACATCGACTTCGTGGATTGATGCAAATATCATGACGTTCGCTATTCTTGTTTCTCGGAAAATCACTAACGAATCTCGGAATTCCACCAATGGCCCGTAAGCCCCGCCGCGTCGCACTCATGTTGGACCTCCGGTGGCCGTACAAGCGGCACGCCGAGGTCTTCGCCGGGGTGATGCGGTACGCCGAGGAACGCGGGTGGGTGGCGATCATCGACGAGTTCGCGCACGACACCCTCCGCCGGCGGGGCGCCGCGGACCGCTACGACGGGATCGTCGCGCGGGCGAACCACCCGCTCGCCCGGCGGGCGGCCGGGCGGGGCGTACCGGTGGTGAACGTGTGGCCGAGTTCGCCCGCCCGCCGCCTCTTGCCGGGCGTGTTCCCAGATTCGGCCGAGGTGGGCCGGCTGGTGGCCGAGCACCTGTTGGCCCGCGGGTTCCGCTCGTTCGCCACCGTCACCTCCCGAAAGAACGCGGACAACGAGCTGGAGGTAAAGGAATTCGCCCGCTCGGTCGGCGCCGCCGGCTTCGCCTGTGCGTCCGCGCACGTCCCGCAAGACCCGCACCGGGACCTGGCCCACTGGCGGACGACGGAGCGGTTGATCGCCCGCGCCATGGCCGGGTGGGCGCCGCCGGTCGGGGTGTACGTCGGGCAGGAGGACTGCGGCCGGCTGGTGGTGCAGGCCGCGCACCGCCGCGGGTGGCGGAGCCCGGACGACGTGGCGATCGTGGCCGGGAAGAACCAGGAGGCCCTGTGCGAGCGGCCCCGGCCGTCCCTCACCAGCGTTGAGGTCGGGTACGACCGGATCGGGTACGCCGCGGCCGAACTGCTCGACCGGCTGATGACCGGTCAGCCCCCCCCGTCGGAGCCGCTCCGGCTCGCCCCGCGCGGCCTCGTGGTCCGGGAATCGACTGACTTCTTCGCCGTGAACGACGCCGTGGTCGCGGCGGCTCTGGCGTACATCGCGGGGCACAGCCACCGCCGCTCGGCCCGGACGCCGTCGCCCGTGCGGTCGGGACCGAAACCCGCACGCTCCAGAACTACTTCCGGAAGGCCCTCCAGCGCCCGATCGCGACCGAGATCCGCCGGGTCCGGATCGAGCGGGCCAAGCGCGAACTGGCCCACGGCGACCGGCCGCTCGCCGCGATCGCCCGCGACGTCGGCTTCGGTACCGTCCAGCGGCTCTACGAGGTGTTTCGCCGCGAACTCGGTTCGAGCCCTGATGAGTACCGCAAGTACTGCCGAATGGGCGGCAAGTGAGAGTGATGTGTGTTGACCGTCGGCCTGGCCGAAGCAACTCTCGGCCGACACCCGACACGGTCTTGATGTCGGGTGTCGGCCGGTAGGTCGTGGACGCCCCGGCCGGCGGCCCGCCGCCCTTGTCCCCGGGGGGCCGCACAAACTCATCGTCGGCCCCGCGTTCGGCGTGTGAGGGCTTGGCATGTCGCGATTGGGCGGGTGAGGAAGATCGAGGCGGCGGTCCGGCGGGAGAACCCGCCGGCGTGGCCGGGCGTCGTGTTCGTCCTCGAGGCCACCCCCGACCGACCGCCGGGCCGGTGGGGGCGGGCGGACGGGGCGACCGAAGTCCTCGGCTACGACCCGACCGTGCCCAGGCCGGACTTCCGCTTCCCCGGTAACCCACTCGTCCTCGGCGGGATCGACCCGTTCGCCTGCGACCCCGAACTCCGGGCGGCGGGCCTGTTCGGCGTGAACTCTACCCCCGACCGACCCAACGTGACGCCGGCGGAAGGCGGGATGTTCACGACTTCCCAGTGGCCACCCAGTGGCCAGCAGGAGGTCGCCCTCGGCGACCAAGACATGCGGGCAACGCACCTCCGTCGCCGGCCAACTCCTTCGGCCGCGACCGGAACGGCGGGGGCGGGAGTTGGCTGACGATGAACGGCCGCCGTCCATGCCTGGCTCCGGGTTTCCCGCACACCGCCGACCGACCCGTATACTTCCCTGACCGCCCGCTCACGCCCCCTCTCGGAGATGCACATGGAACGCCGCACGTTCGTCGGGGCCTCACTGGCCGCCCTCGGCACCGCCGCGACCGGAACCGCCGCCGAACCCCAGCCCGGTGCGACCGACCTGTACGAGATGCGGGCGTACACCCTCACACCGACCCGGCGACCACTCCTTGATGAATACCTGAGCCAAGCATACATTCCGGCCCTGAAGCGGCTCGGGGTCGGCCCGGTCGGGGTGTTCGCCGGGCCGCCCGAGAAGGACGTGCTCAGGGTGTACGTCCTGGCCGTCCACAAGACCGCCGACACGGTCGCCACTCTCCCGGCCAAACTGGCGGCGGACGCCGAGTACCAGAAGGCGGCCGCCGGCTACCTGAACGCGAAGCCCGAGGAGCCCGTCTACCAGCGGATCGAGAGTTCACTCCTGTCCGCCATTCCCGGGATGCCGCGGTTGGAGAGGCCGGACGCCACCAAGTCGCGGCTGTTCAACCTGCGGGTGTATGAGAGCCACAACGAGCGGGCGGCGGCCAAAAAGGTCGAGATGTTCGAGGCCGGTGAGTTGGCGATCTTCAAGCGGGTCGGGCTGACGCCGGTGTTCTTCGCCTCGGCCGTCGCCGGGGCGGCGATGCCGAACCTGACGTACCTTCTGGTGTTCCCCGATGAGGCGGGGCGGAAGGCGGCTTGGGACCAGTTCCGGGGCGACCCGGCGTGGCTGAAGTTGAAGGCGACGCCAGGGTACGCGGACAAGGAGATCGTGTCCAAGATCACCAACCTCGTGCTCACCCCAGCGGCCTACTCGGAGATCTGAGCTGCGGCGCGTCCTCCGGTCAACCGGCCCCGCAGCATCCCAAGGCTCGCCATTGACGGATGTCGCCGGAGTGAAGGTTTGGATCGCGGGGGCGAAGATCGGAGCGGGCGGCGCGGCCTCAAGGTCCGAGCCGCACAATCGCATCACCGGCCGGCATTCGACGTTTGACGAGGAGCAACCGTTGAAGCGACTGCGGCGGGTGAAGAAGCGGGAGGTCGCCCACTCGCCGCCCGTGCCACCGTCGCCGCCGAGTATGATGTTCGCCCTCCCGGCAAGGCACGACCACCCGCCTGGCGGTGTGTATGGGCCGACGCGCCGATCGAGGTCCCCGCGAACATCCGGAAACTCCCGGTGATTTCTGCGCGTAGGAGTTCGATGCCCGCACGCGACGCAGGGCGGCGAACCACATAACCGCGGTGCCGAACACTGCCCTGGTCAAACGACGCGGCCCGCCGGGTTACGGCGGGCCGCAGGTGTCCCGACAACGTGACTTAGACTGTCGGTCAGGGCGGTAGCGACCCTGATCCGTAACCGAGTCAGTTCAGTGCGACCGTCACTTCCCCGCCGCTTTCGGGGACGGTCACGGTCGCGCCCGACGTTTGGGGGTCGTTGAACTTCGCAGGGACGGCAACCGCCGTCGCACCGGCCCCGCCGCCACGGGTGCCCGTGTCCGAACTCCCGACGCTCACCGGCCCGCCCACGTAGGCGACCTTCTGTTCGCCCGGCACGACCTCCGTCATGATGAACTTGCCGTCGGAATTAATCGTCGCCGTCGCGAAATCACCGTTCGGGGCGAGGAACTTGATGACGCCGCTCTTGAGCTGTTGGCCCTTGTAGGTCACGGTGCCGGTCACCGTGAGCATCTTCTTCTTCGGCGGGCCGCCGCAGCCGGCGAGAAGCGTTAGCGTTGCGACCATCACGGCCACGGTTTTGAGTGTCATGTCACTTGGGGAGGGAAAAGGGTCGGGGAAGGGAAACGCCGGCCGAGTGAACTCGGCCGGCGCAACGGGTTCATGTCCGAGTTAGAAATCGCCCGTGACCAGCCCGTCTTGCGGCCAGAGGGCCCGGCACCACACCGTCTGATCGACGTTCGGAGTTACGTTCCGGACGCTACCGTCCATCATGCCGACAATGCAGACGCCGTCGATGGCCTGAACGCGGTACGGGTCGCACGCCGCAACCGTCGGTTGGGCCTGCGGCGGGGTCGACGTCGAGGTGGCGGTGACGGTGGTGCCGGTGCTCGTCACCAGGCGGGTGTCGAAGTACGGCCCCTTAATGTAGTCCCACGTGAGGTTGTAAGCCCACAGCTTGTGGTTCATCCCGTCCGGGGACCCGCCGTTCGAGCCGCAAATCCCGTACTGCTCGGCGATGCCGACCGTCGTCGACGTGCCGTCCGTCAGGCTCAACAGCTTGAAGCGAGCGTTGCCCTTGGTCACCTTGTCGATGGTATCGACGCCGGGCGTGGGGTCGACGGGCGTGCCGTAGACCGCGTGGTTCATGGCGTAATTGCCGTGGCCCCACGTCCCGCTGTTGGACTCGGTCCAGGTGTCGGCCGGCTGGGACGGATCCCGCGGCGACAGGAAGGTCTTGATCTTTTTCGCGCCCGCCGCCGTACCGGCCGCCCGCGAGGCGGCGTCGTTCGGCGGGACGCCCGGCCACGCCCCGCCGTTAGAAATGCCGAGTTGGTAGATCGCGTTCTGCTCGATGTACGGGAGAATCCAGAAGTGGCCCGACACCGGCTGACCGCTCCCGGGGACCAACACGGCGGACAGCGGGGGGATGATCCCCATGGTGTCGTGGAACCCGTGGTTCGCCAGCATGATCTGCTTGACACTGTTTGAGCTTTGGGCACGGGCGGCCGCGCTGCGGACCTTCTGCACGGCCGGCAATAACAGTCCGATCAGGATGGCGATGATCGCAATCACCACCAGCAGCTCGATGAGCGTGAAGCCCCGACGACGGGGAGAGAACCTGTGCATAGAAACCTCGTGGAATGAAAGGATGACGGACTGCGCGTCGAAACTACGAGAAAATGAAATATTCCAACCACCCCCCCAGCTACTCGACGAGCCGCCACATGTTAATCAAAATCACCAAAAAAATTATGTTAGCCTCGCGAACCGGAGGATGCCCTGGAAACCCCGCGGCGGTGTCGCCCCTCCTGTCGCTGCCGGGCGGCCCCTGCGCCGGCACACCCGGGCACGCCAGCACGGCCCAGACTGGAACGGAGTCTGCTCATGGCGATCCTTCCGAGAGAAGAAGGCGACCCGCCGGCGGCTTTCGCGACGCGCAATCGGCTAGGCCGGTTCCGACACTGGGGTAGACTGCAGACGGGCTTGCAAGAAGATTAGCCCGTCCCGCCGGCGACCAGCAATGCGCAGATGCGCAACGGTCCTACGCTTTTTCACGGCCCATCGCCCGGGCGGCCGGGGTCGTGAAGGGGGATCGAGTACCGGCGAGACTAGGTTCGGCTCAACTTTGGCTACGGCACTCGTTGTTTCAATTTGATCAAGTCGCCCCGAAATTCCGTGCTTACTTTGAACTGTTGGAATCTCGAATCACATGCTGCACTCATACCTCGACTTGGGCACTTCCTCACATGGATTCGTGGGTAGGCCGATGGCGTGATCACCACACTATTACTGTCCACGGATGATTTCCAGGCTCCTGGCCGCCGAGACCAACCTGCTCTACGCCTCCAGCGTTTTGGGCACTGGGCACGATGGCAGTTACCGGCGGTTACTGACAGGGGGGCCGCTAATCGGGATTGAAACTCGGCTGCGCTTTGAACTTGTTACTGCTCGACCATGTGGTTACCGACGACCCGTCGATCTTGTTGGCGAAGACACGGTAGATGCCCATCCGATCTGCACCGCCCCACACGCACTCACAGTTTTCTCACTTGAATCCCTCCCGCCGCCGTCAAACAATTCGGGATAATTCATGTGTTTACGCACGACTTCCTCTGCGACGGTCGCCAGCGTGATTGCCCCACGGCGTGAACGACCCACGGCGACCCGGAGAGGGCCACCCGATGCCGACACCCGCGCCTTGCCGCGTCGGGCTTATGATCGAGACCTCGAACGCATACTCCCGGGGGTTGATCCGCGGGGTGATGGGGTATGCCCGGCAACGGGGCGGGTGGTCGCTGTGGCTCGCCGAGTCCGAGCGAGGGCACGCCCCGTCGGCCCTCCGCCACTGGGACGGAGACGGGCTGATCGCTCGGGTTGAGAACCCACAAGTGGCCGCAGCGATCACGGCGACTGGCAAGCCGGTAGTGGACGTTAGTTCCGCCCGCCTCCTACCAGCCGCCCCGTGGGTGGAGACGGACGACGCGGCGATCGCGCAGGCCGCGTTCGAACACCTCTGCGGGCTAGGGCTGACCCACTTCGGCTACGCCGGGGATGAGCGGTTCAACTGGTCCCGGTGGCGGCAGCAGCATTTGGTGCAGGTCGCCGCCGCGGCCGGGTTCGATTGCTCGGTCTGCCCGGCCGTCGATCGCGAGCGGTGGGCGCGGCAGCGGGACGCAACTGCCGCCTGGCTCGCCGGGTTGCCCCGGCCGGTCGGCGTCCTGGCCTGCTACGACTTGCGCGCCCGCGAGGTGCTGGACGCCTGCCAAGTGGCCGGGCTGCGGGTGCCGGACGACGTAGCAGTCCTCGGTGTGGACAACGACGAACTGCTCTGCGACTTGGCCGACCCGCCGCTGTCGAGCGTTGCCCCGAACGCCGCCCGCGCCGGGGCAGAGGCCGCCGCCTTGCTCGACCGCGTCCTGACCGGCGCGCCCGTTCCGCCGGCGGCCCACCTGATCCCACCCGTCGGGGTGATCCACCGGCAGTCGACCGACATCCTCGCAGTGGACGACCCGGACGTGGCGGCCGCCGTCCGGTTCATCCGGGCGAACGCACCCCGCGGCATCGGGGTGGCCGACGTGTTGCGGGCGGTCCCGGTCTCCCGCCGCGTGCTGGAGGCCCGGTTCTCCAAGGTCCTCGGCCACACACCGCACGAAGAGATCGTCCGGGTCCAACTCGGCCGGGCCAAGGAACTGCTTGTTCAGACCGACCTGCCGCTCGCCGCCATCGCCGACCGGGTCGGGTTCGCCCATGCCGGGCACCTGAGCGTGGTGTTTAAAAAAGCAACCGGGCAATCCCCCGGCGAGTACCGCCGACACTCGATCCCCACGCACGGCCCCGGCCGCCCGGACCAGTGGGCCGTGAAATAGCGTAGGGCCGTTGCGCATCTGCGCATTGCTGGCCGCCGGCGGGTCGGGCTACTCTTCTTACAACTCCGTCCCGTCTATCCCCGTGCCGGAACCGCCGTAGCCGATTGCGCGTCGTGAAAGCCGCCGGCGGGTCGCCTTCTTCTCTCCCGGAAGGATCGCCATGAGCAGACTCCGTTCCAGCCTGGTCGTCTGGGCCGTGCTGGCGTGCCCGGGCCTACCCGCGCAGGGTCCGCCCGGCGACGGGAAGGGCGACACGCCCGCGGGGTTCCCCACGCCGCCCGAGGGGTTCGACAAGAAGCGGGACGCCGTCCCCCACGGCAAGTTGGAAACTATCGAGTACAGCTCGACGACGGTCGGCGCGAAGCGGAAGGCGAGGGTGTACACGCCACCGGGGTACGACAAGGGCACGAAGTACCCGGTCCTGTACCTGCTCCACGGCATCGGCGGGGACGAAAACGAGTGGGCGCGGAACGGTTCCCCCGATGCCATCCTCGACAACCTGTACGCCGACAAGAAGGCGATGCCGATGATCGTCGTCCTGCCCAACGGCCGGGCGGCGACGGACGTGACGGCGAAGGACCCGTTCCCAAAGCAGGGGCCGGCGTTCGCCGCCTTCGAGAAGGACCTCCTGACCGACCTCATCCCGTTCGTCGAGAAGTCTTACGCGGTGAAGGCCGATCGCGAGTCGCGGGCGCTGGCCGGGCTGTCGATGGGGGGCGGGCAGTCGCTCAACTTCGGGCTGGGTAACCTGGACACCTTCGCCTGGGTCGGCGGGTTCTCGTCGGCCCCGAACACGAAGAAGCCGAGCGACCTCATCAAGGACCCCGCCGACGCGGCCAAGAAACTGCGGCTGCTGTACGTGGCGTGCGGCGACAAGGACGGGGTGTTGCGGATCAGCGAGGGCGTCCACAAAATGCTCGACGACAAGAAGGTGCCGCACGAGTACCGCGTCATCCCCGGCGGCGCGCACGACTTCAAGGTGTGGAAGAGCGACCTGTACCACTTCGCCCAACTGATCTTCCGCGAGGTCGGTCAGGAGAAGCCGGGAACCGAGAAGAAGGCTGACGAGCCGAGGCCCGCGGCGGCCCAGTCAGCCCCGGTCGAGGACTTCAAGCCGGCGTCCACCAACCAGGCCAGCAAGCCGTACCCGCAGGTGAACTCCGAGGGCCGCGTGCGGTTCCGCGTTGTCGCGCCGCAAGCCCAGAGCGTGAAGGTGCCCGAGTGGGGCGGCGTTACGCTGACGAAGGGCGCAGACGGTGCGTGGGTAGGGACCACCCGCCCCCTGGACGAAGGGTTCCACTACTACCGTATCAATGTCGACGGGGCCGACGTGCCGGACCCCAACAGCAAGCCGTACTACGGGGCGAGCCGATGGGGCAGTGCCGTCGAGGTTCCCGCCCGCGACGCGGACTTCTACGCCCTCAAGAACGTCCCGCACGGGCAACTCCGCGAGACGCTGTACTTATCGAAGGGCACGAACGCCATCCGCCGCTGCTTCATCTACACGCCACCCGGTTACGACGCGGATACCAGCAAACGCTACCCGGTACTGTACCTCCAGCACGGGGCCGGCGAGGACGAGACCGGGTGGGGCGGCCAAGGTCACGCGGGTCTGATCCTGGACAACCTGCTCGCCACGGGGAAGGCCAAACCCTTCATCGTCGTGATGGACAACGGCGGCGGCATCGGCCCGCGACCGACGGCTCCGCCGGCCGCGGCCGGCGGGGCACCGCCCCGGCCGCGGTTCGACTTCTCGACCTTCGCGAAGGTCGTGACGGAGGAACTGATCCCCCACGTCGATGCAAACTTCCGCACACTGGCCGACCAGCCGAACCGCGCAATGGCCGGGCTGTCGATGGGCGGCATGCAGACAAAGCAGATCACGCTCGCCAACCTCGACAAGTTCTCGCACATCGGCATGTTCAGCGGCGGTAGCATCGCCGCCGACGAACCCGCCCTGGCCGACCCGGACGCCTTCAAAAAGAAGGTCAAACTGGTGTTCGTCAGCTACGGTAGCAAGGAGCGGACCGAGGCGGCCAAGAAGAACCACGCGGCCCTCGAAAAGCTCGGGGTCAAGAGCGTCTACTACGAGTCGCCGGAGACGGCCCACGAGTGGCAGACCTGGCGGCGGAGCCTGTACCAGTTCGCGCCACTGCTATTCCAGCAGGCGGAGAAGTAATTCGGACCGTTAGGCGACTCCGAATCGGGGTTGCCGGATTTCCAAACCCTGCCCCACCGGAGGGCGGCCCGTCTCTGAGCCGCTCAGATCACCGAACACCGTCGTCTGACCCTCCCCCGCGGCCGCTTGGCCCAGGAACCTGAAGCATGCCTCGTCTTCTGCTCTTCGCACTTTGCGGCCTGTTCGCCGCTTCGCCCGCCGTCGCCGCCCCGCCGGACCTAAAAATCTTGTTCCTGGGAGACCGCGGGGCGCATCGGCCGAAGGTCCGGTTCGACCAACTCGAGCCGATCATGGTGAAACGCGGCATCGCCCTGACCTACACCGACAGCCTCGACGCCCTCACCCTCGACAACCTGAACAAGTACGACGGGCTGGTGATCTACGCCAACCAGGACCGCGGGAAGCCCGAACACGTTCAGGCCATCCTCGACTACGTGGCCGCCGGCAAGGGGTTCATCCCGCTGCACTGTGGCAGCTTCTGTTTCACCAACGACGACAACTACGTCAAACTCGTGGGGGCGCAATTCCGGAACCACACGACCGGCGTGTTCCGCGCCAAGACGGTGCAGCCCGACCACCCGATCATGCGCGGGGTGCAGAGTTTCGAGAGTTGGGACGAGACCTACGTGCACCACAAGCACAACGAGACGAACCGGGTGGTGCTGGAGGTGCGGGCCGATCGCGCCCAGGAGGAGCCGTGGACGTGGGTGCGGACGCACGGCAAGGGCCGCGTCTTCTACACCGCCTGGGGCCACGACCACCGTACCTGGAGCCACGACGGTTTCCACACCCTCATCGAGCGGGGCATCCGCTGGGCTTGCGGGCAGGACCTAACGGACGCCCCACGGTACGCCGACGCCCCGAAGATGACCAAGATTCAAGGCACCGACAAGGACTTCGAGTACGGCGAGGCGAAGGTGCCGTTCTACCCAGCCGGGCAGCGGTGGGGCACGCTGGGGGAGCCGATCAGCAAGATGCAGAAGCCGCTCTCACCGGCCGCGTCGATGAAGCACTACAGCGTGCCAGAGGGGTTCGAGGTCAAGCTGTTCGCCTCCGACGAGCAAATCGGCGGCAAGCCGATCGCGCAGACCTGGGACGACCGCGGGCGGCTGTGGATGGCGGTTACAAAGGACTACCCCAACGAGATGCGGCGGGCGGGCGAGGGCCGGGACAAGATCGTCGTGTGCGAGGACGCCGACGGCGACGGCATGGCCGACACGTTCACCGTCTTCGCCGACAAGCTCAGCATCCCCACCAGCCTGTTGTGCGTCCACGGCGGGGTACTCGTTCACCAAGCCCCGCACACGCTGTTCCTCAAGGACACCGACGGCGACGGTAAGGCCGACCTGCGGCAAGAACTCGTGACCGGCTGGGGCACCAACGACACCCACGCCGGGCCGAGCAACCTGCGCTACGGCCTCGACAACTGGGTGTACGGCATCGTCGGCTACAGCGGCCTCAACGCCACCGTGGCCGGCGAGCGGCTCCGCTTCGGCCAGGGCATCTACCGCTTCAAGCTGGAGAAGGACGGCGACCACAAGCTGGCGGTGGCCAAGTTCGAGCTGTTGCGGAACGTGAACAACAACGCCTGGGGCGTGGCGTTCAACGAGGACGGCGACCTGTTCGGCAGCACCGCCAACGGCTGCCCGATGGTCCACCTGCCGGTGCCGAACCGGTACTACGAGACGGTCCGCGGGCTGAACCCTGGCCCGCTGCCGAACATCGCCCTGAGTAACGCCTACCACCCGGTGACGGAGAAGGTCCGCGCGGTGGACTGGCACGGCGGGTTCACGGCCGGGGCCGGGTGCGCCGTCTACACCGCCCGCGCCTACCCGCCGGAGTACTGGAACCGCACCGCGTTCGTGAGCGACCCGACCGGCCACCTCACGGCCGCGTTCGTGCTACAACCCAACGGCACCGACTACGTCGCCCGGTACGGGTGGAACCTGGCGGCCGCCGACGACGAGTGGGCCGCCCCGACCGACGCCCAGGTCGGCCCCGACGGCCACGTGTGGCTGATCGACTGGTACAACTTCATCGTCCAACACAACCCTACGCCGGCCGGGTTCAAGACCGGCAAGGGTGGGGCCTACGAGAGCGACCTGCGGGACAAGACGCACGGTCGGATCTACCGGCTCGTGTACACCGGGACTAAGCCGGCCCCGCCCACGAACCTTGCGGCCGCCAAGACCGACGACCTGGTCGCGGCCCTGAAGTCGGACAACATGTTCTGGCGGCTGCACGCGCAGCGGCGGCTGGTCGAGGCGGGGGACAAGGCGGCCGGCGAGTCCCTCCGCAAACTCGCCGCGGACGCAACATCCTCCCCCCAAACCGTGCTGCACGCCGTCTGGGCACTGGACGGGCTGAAGGCGGGCGAGGGTGCCCCGGTCGGCCTGGACCACCCGTCGCCTGCCGTCCGCCGGGCCGTGCTACAGACGCTGCCGAAGGGGGCCAAATCGGCCGCGGCGATCCCCGCCGCGAAGGTGCTCGACGACGCCGACCTGAGGGTGCGGTTGGCGGCCCTGCTGGCGTTGGCCGATCAGCCGTCGGCATCGGCCGCAGGGCCGGTCCTCGCGGCCCGCTTGGCCGCGCTCGAGGCGGGCACCGACAAGGGCCTCGCCGACGCCACACTCGCAGCGGCCGTGGCGCACGCCGGCCCGGTCCTCGCGGACCTGGCCGCAGGCAAGCACACTGGCGGGTCACGGGAAGTGCTGGCCGCGGTCGAGCGGGTCGCCGCCAGTTACGCGGCGAAAGCCCCCACCGACCTCGGCCAGTTGCTCGGCTCGCTCGGCGGCACCGCCGTGTCGGACGCCATCGTCACCGGGCTGGCGGGCGGATGGCCTGCGGCCCGGCCGGCCAAGCTGACCGCGGCCGACGAGGCGGCGTTCGTGAAGGCAACTGCCGCCACCTCGGCGGCCAGTCGCGGGCGGCTCCTCCGGCTGGCCGCGGCGTGGGGCGTGAAGGGGCTGGAAGCCCAACTCGCGGACGTGGCCCGCGGCCTGTTGGCGGTGGTCGCCGACGAGAAGGCGACCGATGCCGCCCGGCTGGACGCCGCCAAGCAAGTCGTGGAGGCCGTTCCCGCGGATGACCGGGCCGCCGGGGCGGTCGTCGCCGCCGTGACGGCCAAGACCAGCCCCGAACTGGCCCGCGGGCTGTTCGAGGCCCTGGGCACCGGCAAGGCCAAGGGCGTCGGCCCGGCCGTAGTGGCGAAGCTCGGCACCCTCCCCGCGTCGGTCCGCCCGGCCGCCCTCCGCCTCGTACTCTCCCGGCCCGAGTCGGCCGCCGCGTTCCTCGACGCCGTGGAGAAAGGGACCGTCCGCTTCGACCTGCTCGACCTCGACCAGAAGACGGCCCTCGCCGCCCACCCGGACAAGGCGGTGGCCGAACGGGCCGCCAAGCTCCTGGCCCAGGGCGGCGGGCTGCCTAACTCCGACCGCCAGAAGGTGATCGACGATTACAAGGAGGTGGTGGCGAAGACGGGCGACCCCGTCAACGGCAAGAAGATCTTCCTGGCCCAGTGCTCCAAGTGCCACAAGCACGGCGGCGAGGGCGCGCAGATCGGCCCGGACCTGACCGGTTTCGCCGTCCACCCCAAGGAGGAGACCCTTATCCACGTGCTCGACCCCTCCCGCAGCGTGGAGGGCAACTACAAGGCGTACGTCGTCCGGTTGCTCGACGGCCGCACCGCCACCGGGCTGCTGAGTGCCCAGACCAAGACGACGGTGGAGATCCTCGACGCCGAGAACCGGCGGCAGACGTTCGACCGCGGCGACCTGGAAGACGACCCGATCGAGTCGAAGAAGTCGCTCATGCCCGAGGGGTTCGAGAAGCTGATCCCCAAGGCCGAGTTCGCCGACCTGCTCGAATTCCTGGCCCAGAAAGGGAAGTACCTGCCGGTCCCGATCGACAAGGTGGCGACGGTGGTGACGACCCACGGCCTGGTGTCCAAGGACGGCGGCCCGGCCGAGCGGCTGGTGTTCCGGGACTGGAAGCCGAAGGAGTTCGAGGGCGTGCCGTTCGTGCTCGTGGACCCCAACGGCGAGACGACCCGGAACGCCGTCCTGCTCAACGGCTCCGGCGGTGACGTGCCGGCGGCCATGCCGAAGAGCGTGACCCTGCCGTGCAACACCGCGGCCAAGGTCATCCACTTCTTGAGCGGGGTCGGGGTGGCGAGCCACCCGGCCGGCGAGAAGGGGACAGTGAGCCTGGTCGTGCGGCTGCACTACGCCGACGGGAAGACGGAGGACCACGAACTAAAGAACGGCGTGCACTTCGCGGACTACGCCCGCCGGGTGGACGTGCCGGAGTCGAAATTCGCGTTCGCCCTGCGGCAGCAGCAGGTCCGCTACTTGGCCGTCGCCCCGAAGCGGACCGACGCGGTCATCAAGCAGATCGAGCTGGTGAAGGGCAAGGACTCGTCCGCCCCAATCGTGATGGCGGTGACGGTGGAGACGCCGTAACGGTGCGCCGGACGGTGCCGGTCACCGACTGCCGGGTACGATCAAGGGGGCGACGCACGGGAAGCCTTACCCCGTGCATTCGCCGTCCCGGCCCGATCGGTTCGAGAGTGACTCATGGACCACCGACATCGGCACGCCCTCGGACCGGTAGGACGCCTCGTTGCCCGCGGCGTCGTGCTGCTCGGATTCGCCGTGCTGGTCCTGCCCGCGGCGGCTCCCGCCGCAGAAGCCCCAGACCAAATCTTTCTCGGCGAGCACTGCACGAGTTGCCATAACGCCGAGGACAAGAGGGGCCGGCTCGACCTGACCGCCCTGACGCTCGACCCGAAGAACGCGGCCGACCGGGCCGTGTGGGTGCGGGTCCACGACCGCGTGGCGGCCGGCGAAATGCCGCCGAACGGCCGTCCCCGCCCCGACGCCCCCGGTCAAAAGGTCTTCCTGGAAGCCCTCGCGAAGTCGATCGTCGCCACCGAGCGGGCGGCCCTGGGCGGCGAGGGCCGGGCGACGCTGCGGCGGCTCAACCGTCACGAGTACGAGAACGCCCTGCGCGACCTCCTCGGCGTCCCGTGGGCGCAAGTCGCCGGCCGGCTACCCGAGGACGGCGAGGCCCACCGCTTCAACAAGAGCGGAGAGGCACTCGACGTGTCCTACGTGACGATGGAGCGGATCGTGGACGCGGCCGGCCACGCCCTGCGGCTGGCGACGGCAACGGGCCTGGAGCGGCCGGCGAAGACAACCCGTCGGCTGTACGCCCGCGACGAGCCAAGTCTCCGCAACTGGCTGCCGCAGGAGAACGGCACCCTGCCCGACCGGTTGTCGTTCCCCGTGTTGGACTCCCGCGGCCAGCCGGACGTCCGCGCCGGCCGCGAGCCGGCGACCCGCTCGGCGACCCGCGACCGGGAGGCGGTCGGTCGGGTGTCGAGCATCTTCAGCGACGCCGGCGGGTACAGTTGGAACACCTGGCGGGCCCCGGTCGCGGCCCGCTACAAGGTGCGGGTGGCCGGCTACACGATCTGGGTCGCCGGCGGCGGAGTGGCTCGATGGTTCTACGAGGGCCAGGGGGCCGAGAAAGCGCCGGTGTACCACACGCTGCTCTGGCACCGGCCGAACTTGGACGAGGTCTACTCCGGCAAGCGGAACGAGCCGATCGGCGTCTACGCGACCGCCGGCGGCCAGACCCGCGCGGTCGGCGCGGTCGATTTCACCCCGACGCCGACTGTGGGCGAGATTGAAGTGTCCCTGCTGCCCGGCGAGGTCATCCGAACCGACGGCTCGCGACTGTTCCGGGCGCGGGTCAACGGCACCGACGAGCAGTACGTCAACCCGCTGGCGACCGAGGACGGCATGCCCGGCTACGCCGTCCAGTGGGTCGAGATCGAAGGGCCGTTCTACGACGACCCGGTCGGCGGGGCGGGCTACCGATTGTTGTTCGACCGACTGAAGTTGGTGCCGTCGAAGGAGCCGCGGACCGGCGTGCCGCTGGAAATCGGCCCGGCCCCGGTAGTCGGTCCGGGGCGGGGTGCCCGCGCCGGGCGCGAGGTGGCTTACGAGGTCGAATCCGCCACGCCGCGAGAGGACGCCGAGCGACTCTTGCGGGCGTTCCTGAAGAAGGCGTACCGCCGGCCCGTCGCCGAGGCCGACGTGAGGCGGTTCCTGACACTCTACGACGACCAATTCCAGAAGGGCCGGGGCTTCACCCGGTCGCTGCTGTCGGCCTACTCGGCCGTCCTGGCGTCGCCGGGCTTCGTCTTCGTCGAGGAGAAACCGGGCCGGCTCGACGACTACGCATTGGCCGCCCGGCTGGCCCTGTTCCTGTGGAACTCGGTCCCGGACGACACGCTGCGGGCACTGGCCGACAAGGGTCAACTGAGCCGGCCGGACGTGTTGCGTGCCCAAACCGAGCGGCTGCTCGGCGACCCCAAGGCCGGGCGGTTCGTCGAGGCGTTCACCGACTACTGGCTCGACCTGCGGAAGATCGACGACACGGCACTGTCCACCACGCTGTACAACGACTACGAGATGGACGACCCGCTGAAGGTGGCCGCGGTGGAGGAGACGCGGCAGTTCTTCGCCGAACTGCTCCGAGCCGACCTGCCGGCCCGCAACGTCGTCGCCTCGGACTTCACGTTCCTGAACGAGCGACTGGCCGACCACTACGGCATCAAGGGCGTCTCGGGCGTCGCGTTCCGCAAGGTGCCGCTACCGGCCGACGGTGTCCGCGGCGGGCTGATGACGATGGCGAGCGTCCTCAAGGTGACCGCCAACGGCACGACCACCTCGCCGGTGCTCCGCGGGCACTGGATCACGGACCGCATCTTGGGGCTGGAGATCCCGCCCCCGCCGCCGTCGGTCGAGGCCGTCGAACCGGACATCCGCGGGGCGGTGACGATCCGCCAGCAGTTGGAGAAGCACCGGGCCGACGCGAGTTGTGCATCCTGCCACCGCAAGATGGATCCGCCGGGCTTCGCCCTGGAGAGCTTCGACGTGATGGGCGGTTACCGCAATCGGTACCGGGCCGCGTCCGACAAGGTGCCGCCGGTCCGGGGGTACGGCCTGAACGGGCAGGCGTTCGCGTTCCACTACGCCCTGCCGGTCGATTCGGCCGGCGAGTTGCCCGACGGCCGGCCGTTCAAGGGCGTCCGTGAGCTGAAGAAACTCTTGGCCGAGGACGAGGTGCCGATCGCGCGGAACCTCGTCCGGCAATTGACCGTCTTCGCGACGGGGGCACCGGTGCGGTTTTCCGACCGGGACGAGGGCGAGAAGATCCTCGCCGCGGCGAAGGCGAACCGGTACGGCGTGCGGAGCATCGTCCACGCGATCGTGCCGTCCGATCTGTTCCGGAACAAGTAGGAGTGACCCGCGATGCCCCGTCAACCCGCCGCCACGATCACGGCCCCGTTCGCTTCGACGCGGCGGCCCGTCTCTCGGCGGCGGCTCCTCCAAGGTGCAGGAGTGGCACTGGCGCTGCCGCTCCTGGAGTCGATGCGGGCACCGTTCGCGAGTGCAGCCGACGGCTCGGTACCGCGGCGGCTGTTCTGCGTCTGCAACAACCTCGGCCTGCTGCCGGACCTGTTCTTTCCGAAGGACGGCGGCCCCGCCTACACCCCTTCGCCGTACTTGAAGCTCCTCCAGGACCACCGCGCCGACTTCACCGTCTTCAGTGGCGTGTCGCATCCGTCCGGACGGCGGCCACCCGTCGGACATCGCCTTCCTGACCGCCGCCCCGCACCCGGCCGGCAGTTCGTTCCGGAACACCATCTCGCTCGACCAACTCGTGGCCGAGCGCATCGGCACCCTGACCCGGTTCCCGTCGCTGACGCTGGCGGTCAACGGCGGACGCAGCCTGTCGTGGTCCCGGGCCGGGGTGGCCATCCCGCCGGAGGGGCAGGCGTCCCGGGTGTTCAACCGGCTCTTCCTGCAAGGCTCGCCCACCGAGGTCGCGGCGCAGGTCCACGAGCTCGACACCGGGCGGAGCATCCTGGACGTGGTGGGCGAACAGGCCAAGGACCTTCGGAAGGACGTCGGCGCCCGCGACCGCACCCGGCTCGACCAGTACTTCTCCGGCGTCCGCGACCTGGTGCACCGGCTCCAGGAGTCGAAGGGCTGGGCGAACAAGCCGAAGCCGAAGGTGAAAGTCGGTGCGCCGACCGACCCGGCCAGTCCGGCACAGTACGTGGCCAAGGTCCGGGCCATGTACGACCTGGCACGCCTGGCCTTCGAGACCGACTCGACCCGCGCGGTCACCCTCATGCTCAACAGCGTCGGCACGCCGGTCGTGCAGATCCCCGGCGAGTCGATCACCGACAGCTACCACAACCTGTCGCACCACGGGATGGCCGAGGAGAAGTTGAAGCAACTCCGGGTGATCGACGAAGGGCACATGAAGCTGCTCGCCGACCTCTTCAACGGCATGAAGGGGGCGAAGGAGGGCGGCGAGACACTCCTGGACCGGACGATGGTCCTGTACGGCTCGAACCTGGGCGACGCAAATGCCCACGCGACGACGAACCTGCCGACGCTCTTCGCCGGCGGCGGGTTCAAGCACGGCCGGCACCTGGCGTTCGACCGGAGCCGCAACTACCCGCTGCCAAACCTGTTCGTGTCGGTGCTGCAGCGGTTGGGGATCGAGGCGGCGAGCTTCGGCCCCTCGACCGGCACGATGCGCGGCCTGGAGGTGGTCTGAGCCATGACGCTCGCGGCGATGCTCAGCGTGGCGCTCCTCGGCGCGATCTCCGACGGCGAGGTGGTCCTCACCTTCGACAAGGTCGAGGCCGGCAAGCCGGTGCCGAGCTACAAGGACGAGGACCGGGGCGTCGAGTTCGCCCTGTCGCGGCCGCCGGCCAAGGGCAAGGCCGCCGGACGGGTAATGTTCTTCCCGCACCTGAAGACCGACCGCAAGGGCATCCTCAACGCGATAGCCAACGAGTCGATCCCCGTCGAGGTCCGCTTTCCGAAGCCGGTGTCGAGAGTGACTCTCGAACTGTGGGGTTCGATCGGCAGCGCGGCGCTGGTCGAAGCCTACGACAAGGACGGCAAGGTCGTGGACACGACGAAGCGGGACAAGGTGCCCGAACGGACCGGGCCGGAGAAGCCGGTCCCGAGCTTCGAGCTGACGGTGAAGGCGACAGCCATCGCATACGTCCGCTTCTCCGGTGCCCCGCCGGGCGGCTACCTGGTGTGCGACGAGGTGCGGTTCACCCCGCGGCCCGACCCGGCGAAGTGAGCCGGACGTCAGCGATCAGCACTTGCTTTCCCACGCGGGCGGCCAGTGTCTACACCCCAATTCCGAAGGCACCTGTCATGAGGCTGACACTCGCATTAGTCCTGCTCGCGGCGTTCGCCGCCGTGTCGGCCACGCCCGCCCCGGCGGCGGAGCCGGACCCGAAGTTCTACGTCTTCCTGTGCTTCGGGCAGTCCAACATGGAAGGCTTCCCGGGGGTCGAGGAGCAGGACAAAGCCGAGGCCGATCGCTTCCAGGTGCTCGCGGCGGTGGACGCCCCGAAGCTCGGCCGAAAGAAGGGCAACTGGTACCCGGCCGTCGCACCCCTGTGTCGGGGCTCGACCGGCCTCTGCCCGGCCGACTGTTTCGGCCGGACGATGGTCGCCGCCCTCCCGAAGGACATCAAGGTGGGCGTCGTGAACGTCTCGGTCGCCGGCTGCAAGATCGAGCTGTTCGACAAGGCGAACCACGAGGCGTACGCCAAGACTGCCCCGGCGTGGATGGCCGGCATCATCAAGGAGTACGGCGGCAACCCGTACGCGCACCTGGTCGAGATGGGGAGGCTGGCCCAGAAGACGGGCGTCATCAAGGGAATCTTGTTCCACCAGGGGGAGTCGAACAACGGCGACAAAAAGTGGCCCGAAAAGGTGAAGGCCGTCTACGACGGCTTGATAAAGGATCTGGACCTCAAGCCCGAGTTCGTGCCGCTTTTGGCGGGCGAACTGGTGCACGCGGACCAGAAGGGCGCCTGCGCGGGCATGAACGCGGTCATCGCCGACTTGCCGAAGGCGATCCCCAACGCCCACGTCGTCTCCTCGGCCGGGTGCAAGGCCCGGCCCGACCGCCTGCACTTCACCCCGGAAGGCTACCGGGAATTGGGCAAGCGGTACGGGGAAAAGATGCTCTCGCTGCTAGGCGACAAGATCGCCGCACCGAAGGAGCCCGAAAAACGGGAACCGACGCCGACGACGTACTGCAACCCGATCTCCCTTCCGAATTATCCGATCGGCCGACGGGCGCGGGACGCGACGGTGGGCGCGCCGGTGCCGAAGGACGACTGGCTGTGGCTCGTGGACAAGCAGCAGCAGTTCCGCGAACTGGCAGACGTGTCGGTCCTGTGGCACGATGGGGCGTGGTACATGTACCCCTCGGTGGACATGGCCTGGGTGAGCACGGACGGCGGGGCCACGTGGCAGCACCACCCGCTCAACGTCCGCGACGTGGGCTACGCGCCGACGGTCGTCAAGCACAAGGGAAAGTTCTTACTGATGGCGTCCGAGTCACCGGTGTACGCGGCGGACGCCCCGCTGGGGCCGTTCAAGGAGGTCGGACGGATCGAGCTGCCGGCGGGGGTGCCAGGGCAAATCGACCCGATGCTGTTCTCGGACGACGGCCGCCTGTTCTACTACTGGGGCTGCACGCCGACGGAGGGGATCTTCGGCGTGGAGCTAAACGCGGACGACCCGACGAAGGTGATCGGCAAGCCGGTGCGGGTGATCGCCTTCGAGCCGGACAAGCAGCCCTGGCAGCGGTTGGGCGACTGGAACGAGCAGCCCGCGCGGGGGTGGGTCGGCGCCTGGATGCTCAAGCGGGACGGAAAGTACTTCCTGACGTACGGGGCGGGGGGGACGGAGAACCGGACTTACGCGATGGGCTGCGCCGTGGGTCAGTCGCCGCTGGGGCCGTTCGTGTCACAGAAGTCTAACCCCATCCTGCGGACGACGACGGGGCTGGTCACGGGGACCGCACACGGGTGCGTGGTGGAGGGCCCGCACAAGTCGCTGTGGGCGTTCTACACCGTGCGGGCCGGCGTGGTCCACGGGTTCGAGCGGCGGTTGGGGATGGACCCGGCGTACATCGGGGAGGACGGAGAACTGCACGTCAATGGGGCCACGTCGTTGCCGCAGCGGCTGCCCACGGCGGCGAAGGCGGCGGAACCGACCGGGTGGCTGCCGCTCAACGCGGGGCCGAGGACCGTGGGATCCAGTGACGCCCCGAACCTGTCCGGGCGACTGGCGGTGGACGACGACCTGCGGACGTGGTGGCAGCCGGCGGCGGACGACAAGGCACCGACCCTCACCAGCAACCTGACGACCCCGGGTGCTCTGGTGAGTGCGGTGCGAGTGATCTGGCGGGACGGGGGGCTGAACACGAAGCAGGGGGCCAAGCCGGGTTCGTTCCGCTACAAGGTCGAGGTCCGAACGGGGGCCGGCGCGTGGACGACGGTGATCAACCGCAGCCAGAGTACGGACGACTTGTTGATCGACTACCGCGAGTGCCCGCCGACGCCGGGAACGGCGGCGCGGCTTGTGATCGTCGGGGAGCCGGCGGGGATTACCCCGAGTGGGGCGGAGTTTACGGTGTTCGGGCAGGTGGGGAACTAACACGGCCAGAGCATCAGGGACGTTTACCTGAACCACTTCCTCATCGGTACGGCGGGGACTTAGCCCGCCGTACCCATCTCGGCCCGTTCTGGCCCTGCATGGGACACACGATCGAGCCGTTGTAGGCCGTCGGGCATTGAGGTTCGGCCTGGAGCAGCTTTCGACCCATCGATTAACAACCCGAGCGTATTCGAGTCGCGACTTTTGTTCCTTCCGGATGATGGACGACTGCGGGTTCCGACGCCCGCTCACTCTAATCGCTAACGAGTTTGCTTGATATCTAGCCCTTTCCGCGTCCGGCGAGGAATACTCTCGCGCCGAGAGTCTCGCGCAAAAGTTCGTAATCCGTTCCCGCCGGGGAGTTCGTCAGGCCGGTCGCGGAACTTTGGGCCAGGGGGGGGTAACGGAACCGGCCGAGAGTACACGCTCTCGGCCGTCCGCATTGCTGGGCTTGTTTTCCAGCTATCCACGCGGCCCTCAAGTTTCGGCGAGAGTATCCGGTCCGCAAACCACAATCGAGGGTGCGAGGCGAAACGCTTGGGCCCGCCTCGCACCCCAAGACGAACGGAGAAAAACTCTCGGACTCTCGGGTGAACAGATGCGCGCGTTAGCAGCCCACGTTCACGCTGGTGGCGGATCGGCCCCCCGACCGGCTCGGGCGGTGGTCATCATCACGGCGGCATGCTCAGCGCCCGAAAGCGTCAATGATGTCGTCACGAACGACATTATCGCGATCCGGCACGCGGTGGACGGATGCTCAACACCCGAAGGCGTCAATGATGTCGTCACGTGGTGGTCCGGCCGTCGCGGAGTTAACCTTCGCAGGGCGCTCAACGCCCGAAGGCTTCACTGAAGTCGTCAGTCCGATAAGCCCCAGCAAGAACGGGGCCGGTGTCCCAACCTCGTCTTCGCCCTCAGCCCTATCTTCACGGCCGCGAATCGGGTAAGGTAATTCGATCATCGGAGATTATCGCATGACCGAGCCCGACTCCATCCCGGGATTCGACTCCTCCGGACGCACACCGCTACGCCGGATCAGGCGCGGCTGTCGGCCGCCCTCTCCACCCCACCGCCCGCCACCCGCTACCAACTGGGCGACGAGATCGCCCGCGGGGGCACGGGCGTCGTCCACCGCGCGTGGGACAACTCCCTCCACCGTGAAGTCGCCGTCAAACTCCTCTCACAAAGGCTCGCGGGCACGTCGGCCGAGCAGCAGTTCCTCGAAGAAGCGGCCATCACTGGCCAGCTCCAGCACCCCGGCGTTCCGCCCGTCTACGGCCTCGGCAAACTCCCAGACGGCCGCACCTTTCTGGCGATGAAACTCGTCCGCGGCCGAACGCTCGACGCCCTGCGGAAGGAGCGGAGGGGCCTCGATGCCGATCGCGGTCGGTTCGTCGGCGTGTTCGAGGCGATCTGCCAAGCCGTTGGCTACGCCCACGCGAATGGCGTTGTCCACCGCGACTTGAAGCCGGCGAACGTCATGGTCGGGGCGTTCGGCAAAGTCCAGGTCATGGACTGAGGACTGGCGAAGGTTCTTGCAAGCCCCGAACGAGAGAGTACCACCCGCGGCGACTCGACGATGATCGGCAGTGGCGACACGCCGTTTTTCAACCCCCGCGGTGACTCCGAAACGCACGCTGGCAACGCGATGGGCACGCCGGCGTACGTGCCCCCAGAGCAGGCCCGGGGCGACGTGGCCGCCGTCACCGAGCGCAGCGATGTGTTCGGCCTCGGGGCGATCCTTTGCACGATCTTGACCGGCCAGCCGCCGTTCGCCGCGTCGGATGCATATTCGGCTTTCCAGAAGGCCGCCGAACAGAATCTGGCCCCGGCTCTGGCCCGCCTGGACGCCTGTGGGGCGGAGCCGGAACTAATCGCCTTGGCCAGACGATGCCTGTCCGCCGACCCTGTCGGTCGGCCGACCAACGGCTCGACTGTCGCAGCCGAGGTGGCGACGTTGTGGGATGACGCCGAAGTACGAGCCAGGCAAGCCGAAATGGAGCGGACTGCCGCCGAGGTACGCCCCGCGGCGGAACGTAAGCAGGCGGAACTAGACCGGCGGTTGACAGCCCAGAGACAGGCCGTCGAACGGCACCGCCTGCGATAGCGGGCACGGTTGTCGGCAATCATCGCAGCATCGCTGGCGGTGGGTGCCGGCGTTTCGATCTGGCAAGCCGTTCGTGCCCGGGAGGCCGAGAAGGCTACGAGCGAGCAGCTTACGAAAACCCGGGAGGCCGAGCGGGCGGCGGCGGCTCAATTGGCGATTACGAAAGAGGCCAAGACCCGGGCCGAGGAGGAGGAGGAGAAGAACGCCCGGCAGGCCGAGTCCACGGCGAGCGCGGCCAACGAGTTGAGTGGAAAACGACTCCGGCAGATTGAAAAGAATTTCGGCGTCCTCTCGTCGATCTTTGCAGGCCTCAATGTCCGCAAGATCGAGGAAAATTATCAACCGTTGGAAACATCGTTGGCAGGGCGTTTAGTGAAGGCAGCTCAAGAGTTAGACGGGGAGGCCATTGGCGACCGCCTCGTCGTCGCGGGCGCGTAGAATGGCCTCGGTTCTGTCTGACAGGGCGTCGCAACTCGTAGACGGGCCGGCGGAAGGAGTTCCCGCCGTGCCCCGCCGTCACGAGTTGACCGACGCCCAGTGGGCCTTGGTCGAGCCGCTCCTGCCCCCGCCGTCCCGCGGCCGCCGGTGGGCCGACCACCGGGCGGTCGTGGGCGGCGGTCCTGTACGGGGCCGCCACCGGCGTCCCGTGGCGGGACCTGCCGGAGCGGGACGGGCCATGGCCGGCGGTGTACGAGCGGTTCCGGCGGCGGGACGGCGGCACGTGGGCCGCCATCCCGCGGGCGTTGCAGGCCGGGCGGGCGAGTTCGGGCTCATCGACGGGTCGCGGTTCGGCGTCGACGCGACCATCGCCCGGGCCAGCCGTTCGGCGGCCGGGGCGAAAAGGGGGGCCGACAGCCGAGCCGGCCGACCACGCCTTGGGCCGGGGTCGCGGCGGGCTCGGGACGAAGGTGAACCGGGTGGCGTGCGGCAACGCCCGGCCGGTCGGCGTCGCCCTCACCCCGGCGGACGCCGGCGAGACGGCCGGGCTGGACGCCGCCCTCGACTCGGTGTCCGTCCCCCGGCCGGGGACAAGGGGTACGACCACCCGCCCGTCCGCCGCCGGCCGCACCCCCGCCACCGGTTGAACCGGGGCCGGCCGTTCGGGTTCGACCGGGCGGCGTACCGCCCGCCGGCGGAACGTGGTCGAGCGGTGTATCAGGTGGCGGAAGGAGAACCGCCGCCGGCGACCCGGTACGAGAAGTCGGCCGTCAGCGACTTGGCGGTAGCCCACGTGGCCATGATCCGACAATATCTCAAGCGGGTCACCGAAACCTTGTCAGACAGAACCTAGGCGAGGCGGGGGGGACGGGCCACCATCACCCCGCCCCGACGCTCTTATTCGATGAACACCCCTCGCGGCGGTGTCGAAGACGTTGAATTCAAACGTCGCAGGCTGCCACGAAGATGCCGTTGTGGAGCGTCTGCTCGAACGCGAAGAAGTTCGTGGATACCTTCGTAGGTGGCCCTGCCAAGTACGTGCCGTCGAACCCGGCCACACGTGGGCCGCCCTCTTCAGGGTGACGACTTGGTCGGGCACGCCGTTGAAGTTGGCCGTCGCAGTCCGCACCCCACCGGCGAAACCGTCGAACGGCGTGACGTCATCGGGGTTGAACAGTTGGGGCCGTCCCGCCTTAACCCCACGGCAAACAGCGGGGCGGCTGGTCCCGAGCCGAACTGCCGGTTCCCGACACCCCCTCGACGGGAATCTTCTGCTCGTGTGACCGCGCCCCGGGCGATAAGGGAGCTAGCCGTTCGTACCGATCGAACGACGGAGAACAACTCCTAGCTTTGCGGGCTGAAGAATCTCATCGATCACAGTCAACTCTCGCGAAGTTGAAGGACGCTAATTGACCACGATATCGCCCTGGGTCTCCGTCGCCTCTTTGGCCTGGGTGCTAGCAGGTGTGCCCTGGCTCTGTGAGAAGGATGCTCTGGTTCCCCGTAGCCGTTCGAGGACGGTGTAGAAGACGGGGGTGAAGAAGAGCCCGAACACGGTTACGCCGATCATGCCGGAGAAGACCGCCGTGCCGAGGGCTCGTCGCATTTCGGCCCCGGCCCCCTCGGCCGTCACGAGCGGCAGCACGCCGAAGATGAACGCAAAGCTCGTCATCAGGATCGGCCGCAGCCGTTGCTTCGCCGCGGCGACGGCCGCGTCCCACCGCTCCGCCCCCTCGGCCCTTTTCTGCTTGGCGAACTCGACGATCAGGATCGCGTTCTTGCACGCCAGGCCGACGAGCACGACGAGGCCGATCTGCGTGAACACGTTCAGGTCGAGGTTGGCGATCAGGATGCCGGCCACCGCGAACAAGAGGCACATCGGCACGATCAACACGACGGCCAGGGGCAGCAGGAAGCTCTCGTACAGGAACGCCAGGACCAGGAACGCCAATAGCGTGCTCAGGCCGAATACGAGCAGTGTCGTGTCGCCGACGAACTCGAACACTCCGGGGATTCGCACGACGGTGCTGGCGGCGAGTTGCTGCTGGTAGGCCATGTCGGTCCACTCGTAGCTCATGCCGTCGGGCAGCTCCCGCTTCGCGATCACCTCCACCTTCGCCGTCGCCTCGCCGGAACTGATTACGGAGGGCACCGTGAAGCCGTTCACGTCGGCCGCGGTGACCATGTTGTAGCGGTTCACCTTCGTCGGCCCGCTGACCTCGGCCACGTTCACCACGCTCGCCAACGAGGCCATGCCGCCGTCGGCCGTGCGGACCTTGATCGCACCGATGTCCTCCTTGCGGGCCCGCGACGTGGCGTCGGCCATCACGTTCACCTGCCAGTTGCGGTTCTCCAGCGTCACGTCGTTGACGTACAGCGACCCCAGGTACACCTGTAGGGCGTCCTTCACCGACTTGTCGCTGATGCCCATCTTGTAGCACCGCTCGCGGTCGATCAGCACCCGGTACTGCGGGGCGGCTGACCGGAACGTGCTGAACGCCACCGGGATGCCCGGCTCCCGCATGGCGGCGAGCGACACGTTCTGGGCCGCCCCTTCCAGTGGGCCAAGGCCGTAGTTGGGGTTGTCGCGGATTTGCAGCTTGAACCCGCCGGCGTTGCCGAGGCCGAGGATCGGCGGGGCACCGAAGGCCGTCACGCTCGCCTCCTGGATGCCGGCGAACTTCTTGTTCAGGGCGGCCACGATCGCGTCGGCCGACCAGCCCTTCCGTTCCTCGTGCGGCAGGAACGAACTGTAGATGCCGGCCGTGTTCGACAGGTTGGCCGACGACAGCACCGAGTACCCGGTAACGCCGAGCGTGTGGTAAAGGCCGGGCTGTCCCTTCGAGGCGTCTCGCTTGCCGTCCGGCCCGACCGGGCCGAGCAGGATGTCGTGAACTTGGTCCACAACCTTCTGCGTTCGCTCCAGCGAGGCGCCTTCGGGCAGTTCGATGTTGATGACCATGTAGCCCTGGTCCTGCTGCGGGATGAACCCGCCGGGTACGCGGGAGAAGCCGTAGCCAGTGAGGCCGAGCAGGGCGACGTAGGCAAGCAGCACGACGAGCGACACGCGAATAAGCCGGGCGACGGCGGCGCCGAAGACGTTCGACGCCCACTCGAACCCGCGGTTGAACAGGCGGAAGAACCAGCCGAGCGTCACATTGAGTACGCGCTGGACCGGGTCTGGCTTCGCCCCGTGCGGCTTCAGCAGGATCGGGCAGAGGGCCGGGCTGAGCGTCAGCGAGTTGACGGCCGAGAGCAGCGTGCTGACGGCCACGGTGACGGCGAATTGTTTGAAGAACAGCCCGGTGATGCCGGGGATGACGGCCGCCGGCAGGAACACGCTCGCCAGCACGAGCGACACGCCGATGATCGCGCCGCTGACTTCGTGCATCGCTTTCTCGGTCGCCGCCTGTGGCGACAGCCCGGCGGCGATGTGAACTTCGACCGCTTCGACCACGACAATCGCGTCGTCCACGACGATGCCGATGGCGAGCACGAGGCCGAACAACGTCAGGTTGTTGATCGAGTACCCGAAGGCGTACATCGCCGCCAGCGTGCCGATCAGCGCCACCGGGATCGCCAGCATCGGGATGAGCGCGGCCCGCCAGTTCTGAATGAACACGAGTACCACGAGGGCGACGAGCGCGACCGCCTCGAAGAGCGTTTGCACGACCGCGGCGACCGAGTCCTGGATGAACGTGGTGGGGTTGAACACCACGTCGTACTTGATCCCCTGGCGGGTCAGTTCCGGCTTCAGGTCCTCCATCTTCTTCCGCACGGCGCGGGCCGTGTCGAGGGCGTTCGCCCCCGGCAACTGGAACACCGGGAAAGCGACGGCCGGCTTGCCGTCGGACATGGCGAACGTGTCGTAGCTGCGGGCGCCGAGTTCGACGCCGCCCTCGCGGACGCCGTCGACGACACGGGCGTCGCGGACCACGTCCCGCAGGCGGACGATCTGCTCGCCGCTGCTCTTCACCACGATCGCCTCGAACGCGGCCGCGTCCGGCAGGCGGCCGTCGGCGGTGACGACGAACTGGAAGTTCTGCCCCCGCGGGGCCGGCGGGGCGCCGATCTGCCCGCTGGCCACGCTCAGGTTCTGCTGCGCGACGGCCCGCGTCACGTCGTCCACGCTCAGGCTGAAGTCGTTCATCTTGGCCGGGTCGAGCCACACGCGGATCGAGTACTCCCGCTCGCCGAAGATGAACACGTCGCCGACGCCCTGGACGCGGGCCAGGTCGTCCTTCACGTTGATGCGGCCGTAGTTCGAGAGGGTGAGCTGGTCCTTCAGCGGCTTGCCCGTCTTCGGGTCGTCCTCGGAGATGAGCGTGACGACGAGCAAGATCGCAGTGGATTGCTTCTTCGTGATGACGCCGATCTGCTTCACCACGTCCGGCAGCCTTGGGGTGGCGATGGCGACGCGGTTCTGCACCAGCACCTGAGCCATGTCCGGGTCGGTGCCGACCTTGAACGTCACGGTGAGCCGCATGCCGCCGTCGTTGGTGCACTGGCTCTCCATGTACAGCATGTTCTCGACGCCGTTGACCTGCTCCTCGATCGGCTGGGCGACCTCGGCAGCCACCTTCTCGGCGTTCTGGCCGGGGTACGTGGCGGTGATGACCACTTGTGGCGGCACCACGTCCGGGTACTGCGAGATCGGCAGCGTGGTCAGCGCGAGCAGGCCGCCGATGACGATCAGCAGGGCGAGCACGATCGCGGCGACCGGGCGTGTGATGAAGTAGTGGGCCATGGCGGTGTTCCGGACTTATTTCGGGGTGACCGGGGACGTCTGTTCGGTCGGCTTGACGGCCGCACCGGCTCGGACTCGCAAGAGGCCGTTCACGACGACCTTGTCGGCCGGAGTCAGGCCCGTCTCGACGACTTGCAACCGCACGCCGTTGATGACGCGGACCGGGCCGGTCGTGATCGGCCGAAACTCGGCCACGTCTTGGCCGTCCTTCGGGACGACGACGTACACGAACTTCTGCTGCTGCCGGGTGCCGACGGCGATTTCGGGAATCGTGACCTTCCGCGCCGGCGGGCCGGCGAGGGCCTTCACGCGAATGGAGTCACCGGGCGAGAGCCGCTGGTCGAGGTTCGGGAACACGCCCCGAACTTCGCGGGTGGCAGTACCGCGGGCGATCTCCGGGGAGACGTAGTTGACGTAGCCCTCGACCGGGTAGCCGGTGTCGGTCTTGCCGCCGATCCAGCACTTGAGGGCGTGGATGCGGGGGTCGGGCAGCGTCTTGTCGTCGTAGATCAGCCTCCGGTAGGTCAGCGAGGTCATCTCGTCGAGGTCCCAGTAGGCGTACACCGGGTTGAGCGACACCACCCGGCACAGGATCGTCTGGCCGCTGGCCACGAGGTTGCCCTCGGTGATGAGCGTGCGGCTGATCCGCCCCTGGACTTGGTCCGGCGGCGTGCTCATCGTCACGTTCTCCGGGGCCGTGATGTCGCTAGCGTTCAGCCGGATGGTGCAGTTGTTCCGGTCGAACTCGGCCTTCCGCAGCGCGGCCTTGGCCGCGTCGCGGGCGGCGGCGGCCGAATCTCGGCCGGCCGTCGCCGCCTGGAAGTTGGACGTGGCGGCGGTCAGCTCACTCTTCGCCTTGTCGTACTCCTGCTGGGACGCGCTCCCATCGGCTTTGAGCTTTTCCTGGCGGTCGTACTCCAGTTTCGCCAGCGACTGCCGTTCGCGTGCGGTCAGACTGTCGGCGTCGCCCCGTTTGAGCGATGCCTCGGACGTGGCCAGGTTCGCCTTCGCGTTCAGCAGGGCCGCCTCGTAGGGTTCCGGGTCGATCTCGTACAACACGTCGCCGGGCCGCACGATCTGTCCATCCTTGAACTTGATGACCTTGAGGTAGCCGGTGACTTGCGCCCGAACCTCCAGTTCGCGGGCCGCTTTCAGGTAGCCAGTGAACTCGAAATACGTGTCGAGTTCGCGTTCCATCGGGTGCTCGACCGTCACGACGGGCGGTTCCGGCGGCGCGACCGGTGGCCCCTTGCCGCCGCAGCCGACGGCCAGCAGGATGCAGAACGGTAGGTAACGGGTCATAGCAGAGCCGCCCCTCGCGGGTTCGGGGAAACGAAGGCCATACCACCAAGATCGGTGGCGAGGCCAGAATTTCGAGATCGGCCAGTTGAATCTGGAAGAACTACCGCCGTCCGGGCGCGGTCTTTCGACACTCCTCCCCCATTTATAAGCGTAAGGGACGGACACCGGCGAGCGGGTGTATGATTCGTCAGCCGCTTCTGCGATTCGCAGACGGCCGCTCGGGTGAAGTTCGATCCCGTCACCGAGGCCAGATTACCCAGTGGTAGTTGCCGCGTCGGTACTCGGCCAACCCCGACACAAAAACAAACGAGGCATAAGCCGGGTGTTTTGTCCGATCGACGGCGACGGCCCGCTCGGCAAGCGTGAC
The DNA here is from genome assembly GCF_008254045.1 of Limnoglobus roseus. Taxonomy (GTDB): domain Bacteria; phylum Planctomycetota; class Planctomycetia; order Gemmatales; family Gemmataceae; genus Limnoglobus; species Limnoglobus roseus. Next base: position 8,975,219 of record NZ_CP042425.1, read on the forward strand.
GGCCTGATGAACTTCGCAGAGCACAGGCAGTTAAGGCTTCGTCGAACGGAACCGGACGCGGTAGTCGGCCGGCGGCACCTTCACCACTCGCAGGAACGACCGCCGCATCGAGTTGCCGCTGCCGAACCCGCACTGCTTCGCGACGAGTTCCAAGCCGGCGTCGGATTCCTCCAGCCGCTGCCGCGCGGCCTCCACTCGCACCCGCTCGACGTACCGGGCTGGGGTTGTGCCGACCTCCCGCGTGAACGCTCGGGCGAAGTTCCGGGGGCTCATATGAGCCCGGGCGGCGAGGCCCTCGACCGACAGATCAGCCGCCGGGTTGGCGACGATCCACGCCTGCAAATCGCGGAGCGGCTGTCGGTCGGCCGTCTGGAGTTCGAGTGCTGCCGAGAACTGCGATTGGCCGCCTGGGCGGCGGACGAAAAGCACCAACTGCCGGGCCACCCGCATCGCCGCCTGCCGACCGAGGTCCTCTTCCATCAACGCCAGGGCCAGGTCCATCCCGGCCGTTACCCCAGCCGACGTGTACACGTTTCCGTCCTTGACGAAGATCGGGTCCGGGGCAACGGTCACCCGTGGGTACTCCCGAGCCAGTTGTTCGCACCATCCCCAGTGGGTGGTGGCCCGCCGCCCGTCCAGCAACCCGGCCGCGGCCAAGACGAACGCCCCGGTGCAGATCGAGCCGACCCGCCGGGCAGTCGCGGCCAGCCGCCTGACGGGCGAAAGGAAGGCCGGATCGGCGCACGCCGCGTGAACTCCTAGTCCACCGGCCACCAGCAGCGTGTCGACCGGGCCTCGTACCCGCGACAGGTCGTCGGCAATCAACCGCAGCCCGGAACTAGACCCGAACTGACCGCCGCCCGGTGTGGCCGCCCGCAAGGCGTAGTGATCGTGACCGCCCTCGGTAAACACCTCCCACGGGCCGACCAGGTCGAGTGCCTGGACCCTCTCGAAGCACACCAGCACCACGCTCCGCTTCGCCACAACTCCGCCCTCCCCACGTGAGTGGCTATGCCTCGCACAACATGGCAGGATTTGCTGTCTCTATGTCATTTTACAATACGGGACACCAGTATAGAATTTGGCAGCCGGGCAAGAAAAGTCGCCGACCAGGCCAGGCCCTTCTGGCCGAGATCAAAGCAACGAAACCCCGGGCGGAATACGTGAGGTCCTGTACTCGGCGGGATACATCAAGGCACTGGCTTGAAGGGTTTTGTCGTGGATCGCCACCTGCTTACGCTCGCCCTCGGGATGTTTGCCTTGGGGACCGACAGCTTAGTTGTGGCCGGCATCCTTCAGCAGGTTTCACGGGGATAGACAGTCCCCGCGGGACCGTTCGCCAAAACGATCGTTGTCGAAACCAGGAATTACGATGAGCCACGTGCACAAGACGATGAAATCGCCTATCGGGCAACTCACACTCGTTGCGAGCGACCGGGGGCTGGCAGCGGTCCTCTGGGAACACGACGACCAGCAGCGCGTGCGGATTGTGGCCGGGCCGGTCGCCACAGGACACCCGGTTCTCGTCGAGACCGAGCGGCAACTCACCGAGTACTTCGCGGGCGAGCGGAAGGTGTTCTCGGTCGCACTCGATTTCGCCGTCGGCACACCGTTCCAGCAGCAAGTATGGCGAGCCTTGCTCGCCATACCGTTCGGCGAGACTCGCAGCTACGGCGACCTGGCGCGACTGCTCGGGCGGCCGAAGGCCGTTCGCGCGGTCGGGGCAGCCAACGGGAAGAACCCGATCGCAATTATCGGCCCGTGCCACCGGGTGATCGGGTCGTCCGGCAAATTGACGGGGTACGCCGGCGGGCTGGCCGCAAAGGCCCTGTTGCTTCGGCTGGAGGGCGTGGCCGGTGACGCCCTCAACACCCGATATGTCGCGTGAGAACAGCATGGACGTCGTAACCGGGTACGACCCAGACATCCTCGCCCGGGGCCTCAACGTGATCTTTTGCGGTATCAACCCGGCCGCGAGTGCCGTGGCGGCGGGCCGGAATTTTTCCGACCCGCGCAACCGATTCTGGCAAGCGATCCATCTCGCCGGGTTCACCGACGTTCGACTCCAGCCGGAAGATGAGCGTCGCTTGCTCGAATTCGGCTGCGGCGTCACGGCCGTCGTGCGGCGACCGACCCGGCGGGCGGACGAGGTGTTGCCGGAAGAGTTCAAAAAGGCACGGCCGGATTTTGAAGCCAAGATGCGGCGGTACGCGCCGCGGTCGATCGCCTTCCTCGGGAAGCGGGCCTATTCCGCCATCCTCGGGTCGGCCGGGGTCGGTTGGGGACAGCAGCCGACGGAATTCGCGGGCGCGATGACATGGGTCCTTCCCAATCCGAGCGGCCTCAACCGGGGCTATACTCTGAACGGCCTCATCAGTGCTTACTCCGCCTCGCGGCGTCGGCTTTGCGAACCGATGCGGCCCTGGTGAACACAAACTGGCGATCCACCGGCTCACTATTTTCCGTGGGCCGCTCGCGGCGTCGAACTCTCTTTCGCCCGCATCGGGCCTGGACCCGAGTGCCCGTGCGCCTTACCGCCAGTCGAGGCTGCCGAAGATGACGGTGAACGCCCCGGCCGCGGTGGTCGTGGCGAGTTGCTTCGCGTTCGTGCCGTCGCGGTCGCAGACGGTCACCCGAGACTCCGTGTCAGCGCCCGCCAACACCTCGAGCGTGCCGCCCGGCCGCACCTTCCACGAGTACGCCAGCCGCTTGCCGTCCGGCGACCAGCACACGCTCTCGGCGTCCGCCTTGTCGTCCACCTTCGGAACCGGCGTCACCTTGTTCGTCGCCACGTCGATCAGCACGGGCACCTTACGGAACGCCTCGCCGGGCTTGCCGGCGCCGGTCCCGAGCGCAAGAATGAACTTGCCGTCCGGCGAAAACCGGCCGCCCGTGATCGTGTCCCGCACCGGGCCGAGCGCCCGCACTTCCTCGCCGGCGGCGGGTAACAGCACGAGCCGGTTGTTCTGCGGCTTGCCGGCCTTCGTGACGACCTGCTCCGTCAAGAACTGCTTGCCGTCGGCCGACCAGTCGAGCAGTATATTCCCCTTCGGCAACTTCAAATCGGTCGTCTCCTTCGTCGCCACTTCCACGATGACATGCGTCGCCTCAAACACCGCCGGCGGGGGCGGATTGTCATAGTCGGTGACGGCCAGTTTCTTGCCGTCCGGCGACCACGCGAGGTGGCGGCCGAGGACGCCGAGGTCCGTCCCCGGCCCGCCGCCGTCAATCGCCCGCACGAACACGCGGCGGGGAACTTCCGCCCGCGTGCCCCGCTCGCCGCCGAACACGAGGTACGCCACCTGCTTGCCGTTCGGCGACAGTCGCACCTGGTCGCTAACGGCGATCTCCTTAAGCGTCCGCTCGTTACCGCCGTCGGAGTCGATGAGTCGTAGTTGGCCGACGCTCTGCTGAAAGAACGCGATTGTCCCCGGCGCGGCCGGCTTCTCCTTCGGTAGCGGGGCCTTCAAGATCGCGGCCGCCTTCGCGTGGGCGCGACCCCGACTGTCGTCGTTCACAAACCCGAACGGCGCGAGGCGGAAGTACTCCGCTGGCGTCCGGTAGTCCGGCTTCCAGAAGTCGAACTCGTCGAACCCGACGGCGGCGATCTTCGCGCCGTCCATCACGAGCAGGCAGCCGAGGGCCACGTCGCGGACCTGCCGCGTCACCGTCGGGGCGGCCTCGCCCTTGATCGTCAACGTGCGCGAGTCGCACTCGCTCTTGTCGTCGAGCAGTTTCACCAGCACGTCGCGTTCGGCCGTGCCGCCGAGGTCGGCGAGCAGCGTGACGGCGGCCAGCCGAAACCGGGCCTCGGCCTTCACGTCGGCAGCCAGGCGGCGGGCGAGGGGGATCATCGCGGCCAGTCGGTACGTGCGGGCGGTTTCAATCGCGGAGCCGCGAGCCCACGGGTCGGATCGCGCGGCCGCCCACCCCGCGATCAAGTGGCCGAACGGTTCCTTGCGGTCCTTCGCGAACAGTTCAAGGTTGACGGCCGTGGAAAGGATCACCGTCTCGTGCGTCCGAAACCCCTCGGTGGCATCGGCCGGGACGGGGTAATTGCGGAGCACGTCGGCCGTGGTCGGGTCGCCACCCAGGAACAGGCAGACGGCCGCGTCGGCCGCGGGCACGCCGCCTTCGGGCGCCGACGGCGATGCGGCCGCGCGCCACACCCGCCAGAGTTCGGCCGCGTACAAGTCGCCGGTGCGGCGTGGGTCCTGAACCGCCTCGGTCAGCACGGCCAGCCGGTGCGGGTCGGCGGCCACGCGGTCGAACAGGGCGACGGCCGCGGCTGAGTCGCCGGCCGCCTTCAGGAACGCGGCCTTCACGTCGGTGGGCGACGGCGGCGGCACACTGATCTTCTTCCTCGCCGTTGGGAACCAGCCGAGGACCGCCACTTCCGGCTGGCCCTGGGCCGGCGTCGAAATCGTCACCGTCATGGCGTTACCGCCGTCCGCGTCGCGGATTTCCAACGTGGCCTGGTCCGGCGATGCCGCATCGGTCCAGATGTACGCCACCCGCCGGCCGTCTGGCGACCAGCGGCCGGCGGCAAACCCCTGCCCCTTGTGGTGAACAACCTCGGTGGTCTTCCCGGTAGAGAGCTCAATCCGTACCATCGCGCACCGTTGCAGGTCCGTCGCGTCGGTTAGTTGGCAGCCGACGCCGAACAGCGTGCGGCCGTCCGGTGCCACGACGGGGTTGTACACTTGCAACTCCTCACCCAGCGCCTTCGACCGTTTCGTGTCGAAGGCGAAACGGTGCAGCTTGGTGCGGAAGCTCGTCACGGCCCCGGCGCGCACCTTCCCCGTGTACTGGGCCAGCAGCAACCAAGAATCGTCCGGTCCCCAGCCGATCACCTGTTCGTGCAGGCCGACACCTTCGGGCTTAATCTCCTTCTTCGTCGCCAAGTCGATGAGGGTGTGGTCGAACGCCGGCAGATCGGAAGCGCCGGAGAACAACACCGCCCCGGGTCGCTCGCGGATGACCCGCGTGCCGTCGTTCGCCCAGACGAACTGGTCGCCGGGAAGGTAGTCGATGCCCGTACTCTCGCCGTCGGTGGAATCGTTCACATCGCGGAGATGAACGGTCAGTGCTGGCCCGGACCCCGGCGGGACGAGCTTACCGGAGATGCCGACGAACGCGAGCTTCTTGCCGTCCGGCGTCATGCCGAGAAATTGCCGGCCGTCCTTTAGCTTCAGCGTCTTCTCTTGCTTGCCGGCCGGCGAGTACGCCGTCAGGTCGCCGGTCTTGTAGTCGTACGTCCAGATCGTGCCGGCCTCCGGCGGCGGTGCCGCGATCTTCTTCTTCGCCGGGAACCAGCCGAGCAGTTGCGTGTAGCCTTCCTGCTCTTTCTCTTTTTCCAGGTCCTGAACGGACCACATCTTTACAACCTTGCCCTGCGGGTCGCCGACGACGATCCGGTACTCGGCTTGATTAAACGCGAGCGGCGATGGTTGGCCCGGCTGCCCTCCCTTCGCGGCCTCAACCGTATCCGGCGTTGACGACGCCGGCGTGAGTCGAGTTGAGCCGAACACGACCTGCTGCCCGTCCGGGGACCAGAAGGCCCCGCGGAAGTCTGCCGCGTTCACCGCCGATGCCAACTCGGTCACGCGGTTCGCGGCCAAGTCGAGCGCCCACACCGCGCTGCGGTACTCCCGCTGGCCCGGTTGCCGGGCGGCCCGTTCCCCACAGAAGAGGACCGACTTCCCGTCCGGGGTGAAGGCCGCCGTGTGAATGAGGCAGTAGTCCGCGACTGGCGTCGTCCGGTCGCCGTTCAGCGGGACCTTGTGAACCTTTCCGTTGATGTTGCCGATCGCCCACCTGCCGTCCGGCGAAAGGGCGATGAACTCTCCGCCCGCTGAGAACGCCACTTCCGTGGCCGTTTTCGTCGCCAGGTCCACCCGAAAGTGTTTCCGCGGCGAGCTGAATTCCTGATCCGGTGACGCGAGCGGCGAGTAGACGAACGTCCGGCCGTCTTGCGAGAAATGGAAGGGGATGCCTTCGTTCTTCGGGTGCCACGGCACACCGAGGTCGGTGCCGGCGTCGGCCTCGCCGAGCGGCCGCAGGTGCAGCGTCAGGCCGCCCGGCGGGTCCTTCGGGTTCGCCGGCAGTTTGCCCTTTACGCCCGCGTACAGGATGCGCTCGCCGTCCGGCGTGAGGCCGAGGAAGAGCGCGCCGTCGGTCAGCGTGAGTTCTCTCGCCGTCGTGCCGTCGGGGGCGTACCCGACGAGCTTGCCGCTGACGGCGTTGTACGTCCAGATGAGGCCGTCTGGCTTCGGCAGCGCCGCGATCTTCTTCTTCGCCGGCAGCCAGCCGACGACGTGCGTCTGCTTCCCTGCGTCCGGGATTGCGAACAGCTTCTTGCGGTTCTTGCCGTCGGCGTCGGCAACGAACACGTCGGCGTCGCCGAGCTTCTTCATCACATACCGCTTGCCGCCGGGTGACCAGAACAGGTTCCGCTGCTCGAAGTCCGCGAACTGCTCAAGCTCGGTTGCCTTGCCGCCGGCGGTCAGGTGATACAGGCTGAAAGCCTCCGCGTCGCCCGGCGGTGGGAACGCAACGCCGATGCCGAGGTACGACCGGCCGTCGGGCGACGGCTCGAAGAACACGAAATGGTGCGTGTCGCAGATCGGGGTCGGCTGGCCGCCGGCCTTGGGGATGCGGAGGTAGCGGTAGCCCGGCAGCTTCGGGTCGGCGCCGAGGCTGTAGACCATCGCGATCCACTCCTTGCCGTCGCGGCTCTCCCACATGATCTGGGCGCTGTCCGGCAGCTCGATCACCGTCTCGTTCTTATCCTTCAGGTCGATCAGTGTGTGCCGAAAGAGCTTCGGTTGCGGGTTCGCCCCGACCCTGCCGACCTGGGTCAGTTCGTGTCGCACGACCCGCTTCTTGTCGCGGGTCAACAGGTACCCGTCGTTCGCTTTGTACGCGATGCCGGTATCGGTCGCGGCGGCCAGGTCGTCCGGCTTGCCGAAGTGCAGAGTGAGGCCGCTTTCGTCGTCGGTAAGTTGGCCCTTCTTGGCGAGGAACAGCAGCGTCTCGCCGTCGGCACCGAAGCCCTGGAAGTGGCGCGCAGCCTTGAGCGCCACTTCCCGCTCCTTCGTGCCGTCCTCGGCGAACGCGGTGAGCGTGCCGGACGCCATGTCCCAGGTCCAGATCAGCCCTGCGTCGTCCTTCTCCGCCCTCGGCGTCGGGGCTGGGGCCGCGTTCGCATTCGGCGCGGCCGACGGCACGAACGACCACGCGGCGAAAGCGGTCAGCAGCACGCCGAGGGTGACGGCGGCTTTCAACTTGCTCAGGATCATGGTTCGCATCACTCCCGCGGCGATGGCCGAGACAGTCGGCGGCAACAGGGCCACTGTCGGTTCGAGAAATGGAGGAAGCGTCGCGCCGGCCGATTCCGACAGGGCGACGAACAGGCCGGCCGAGAAGGCGACGCCGCGCTTGGCCAGCCGCGCCGCGAGTTGCTTGCGGGCGGCGGCCAGGCGACTGGACACGGTGCCCTCGGCGACGCCGAGTTGACGGGCCGCGTCCGCCCGGCTGACGCCGTCAAGTTCGCACAGCACGACGGCCGCCCGGTAAGCGTCCGACAAGTTGGCGATCTCCTCGTCGAGCATTACCAGCACGTCGGGATCGACCGGGATGGATTGATCCGCCGCACAGTCCGGCACCTCGCCGGCGAGGGTTTCTTTCCGGCGTCGGTTCATGGATAACGCCCTTAACGCGGCGTGCCGCGCGACGCCGTACAGAAAGCCGCCGACCGCCGACCGGGGCCGGACCGTGTGGGCCTTCCGGGCCAGGATGACGAACACGGCCTGATAGGCGTCTTCCGCGGTCTGGTGGTGGCCGATCACCCGGCGACAGACGGCATAGACTTTCGGCCCGTGTCGGCGGACGAGTTCGGCGAACGCGGCCGCGTCCCGCCGCGCGACGAACGCCTCAAGGAGATCCCCGCAGGATTGCGGCGAGAATTCACGCAGCGTGGCCGCCCGCTGCAGGCGGGACACGACACCTTGTATTGCGGTCCTGGGCATCCAACGACCCTCGGCGATCACGACCGACCCGGCTACCGTTTTATTCCACGCCCGACGCCCGGCGCGTCGGTCGAAAATGGGAATTCGTGAGCAGTCGGGATCGACACGACTTGGTACGGCGGTGCCATCCTTTTCTCACCACGGCCGCCGCTGCCGGTCGGGCACGTCCGTCGTGGCGAAATTGAGGGGGTCCGTTCGCTCGCGGAGAGTCTTCGGCCCGACTTCGCTGCCGGCCGGCAAGCCCTAGTTCACCTCGATCAACTCACGTTGGCGGCGGGCGTCCCGCTCGGTCGGACCGGTCGTCTCGCAGCCAGACAAGGCGACCAAGGCGAGGCACGCCGTCTGAAATCGTCGCAACATAAACAGACTCCCGCGGACAGGCGGCCGGGTATGCCGCCGGCCGCCGTCGGCGTCAATGCCGCACCGGATTGCTTCGGTGCCTACGGCGTGCGGCATTCAGCCGAACGAGAGGAGTGCGTGAAAGAGGTGATCACAGAACACCACCGATCGACAGCGAAAACGCAACGCCGCCATTCTCGGCCGACCGACGGCTCCCCCCGCCGGGGTCGGTCATCACCCGCGCGTACAAGGGGTCGACCTCCGGCCTAGAAAATCGCGGAAAATCCATCTCTAACGGTGTAGTGTTAATTACACCGAATGCGTTGAAGTGTTCAACTCGGCGAGTGGAGCCTCCTCCGCTCTCGGCCGCCGCGAAGTGGAGCGATTTGTCCGCCACGATGTCGCAACCCCTGCCTATGCGTTATGCTTGGGCAGACAGCCACCAATGAACTCGACGACAGCTATGGGTTTCCGTCCCGATTCGGAACTTCCGCAAGTCGATTGATCTTCATTCCTGGTCACCAGGCCAGGAAGGTCCGTCGCGTTGATCTTCTCCAGGGTCGATCATGATCACCCCATCCCACCCCCGCTTCCTCGCAGGGTTTCGGCGATCCTCACAAGCCGCTGCCGCGGGGGCGGTCCTGATCGCTTGCCTCGTGCTGGCCGGATGGGCCTTCGACATCGGAACCCTGCGGAGTACCTTCCCCGGCCTGACCGCGATGAACCCGGGTGGGACGGCGGTTGCCTTCCTCTTGAGCGGCGTGGCCCTCTACGCACGGACGAACCGGGCGAGGGGGGCTCGGCGACTCGGCGTCGTCTGCGCCGCGGGCGTGCTCCTGATCGCCTTGCTCCGTCTCGGGGGTTACCTGATCGGGTGGGACGGCGGCCCGGACCAACTCCTGTTCCGGGCCGCGCTCGACCGGGAAGCCCTTCGAACCGGTCACGCCAACCGGATGTCCCCGAACACGGCGGTGGCCTTTCTTCTGGTCGCCGTTGCCCTACTCCTATTGGACGTTCGGACACGCCGGGGCTTGCGGCCGGCACAGGCGTTGGCCCTGGCGGTGGCCTTCCTGGCCCTCCTGTCGCTTCTCGGGTACGCCTACAGCGAACAGACCCTTACCGGGGTAGCGGGGTTCAAACCGATGTCCCTCAACAGCGCGTTGGGGCTCGCCCTGCTGAGCGGCGGTCTCCTCTGCGCACGCCCCGACCAGGGTATCATGGCGGCCATCACAAGCGTCGGGGCCGGCGGTGTCATGGGGCGACGGCTACTCCCCGCGGCGGTCCTCATTCCGGCGGCGATCGGCTGGGTGTGGTGGCTCGCCCAGCGCGCCGAGGTCGTCGATCATCAGGCATTGGGTTTGCCACTGTTCGTGCTCGGTAACATCGCCTTCTTCACGGCGTTGGTCTGGTGGAGCGCCGTGTCGCTGGACCGGATGGACCGGGCGCGGTGGCGGGCGGAGCGACTGCTGACCACCCAGAACACCGCGACCGGGGTGCTGGCGGACCAACCTAGGCCGGCCGACGCCATCCCGAAGATCCTCCAGGCGGTGTGCGAGAGCATCGGCTGGGAGGTCGGCGGCATGTGGCGGGTGGACCCACGGGACAACCTCCTCCGCATCAGCCACCTGTGGACTCCCGCCGCCCACGGGGGCGAGTTCGCGGCCACCTGCCGGGGGCTCACACTCCCCCCCGGAGTTGGGCTGCCGGGCCGCGTCTGGGCCGACGGCAAACCCGCCTGGATCCGGGACATCGCCGAGGATTCCAACTTCCCGCGGGCGCACGCCGCGGCCCAGGAGGGGTTGCACGCGGCGTTCGCCTTCCCGATCACGGTCGGCGGAGAAACGCTGGGCGTCATGGAGTTCCTCACCCGCGACGTCCAACCGCCGGACGGAGACCTGCTCAGGATGCTGGCGGCCGTCGGCAGTCAGATCGGCCAGTTCCTGAAGCGGAACCAGGCGGAAGAAGAGGCGACCGGCGAGCGGCACCTGCTCCGAAGCCTCTTGGACAACATCCCGGACAGCGTCTACTTCAAGGACGACCGCAGCCGGTTCATCTGCGTCAGCAAGGCGCTGGCCGAGCGTCTCGGCCTGGCCGACGCGGCCGATGCCGTCGGGAAAGGCGACGCCGACTTCTTCTCGGAGGAACACGCCCGGCCGGCGATCGAGGACGAGCGGGAGGTGATGAAGTTCGGCCGACCGCTGGTGGGCAAGGAGGAGAAGGAGACTTGGGCAGGCCGGCCGGACCGGTGGGTGCTGACCACCAAAATGCCACTACGGGATCCGGACGGGCGGGTGATCGGGACCTTCGGCATCTCCCGTGACATCACCGAGCGGAAAGAAGTGGAGTGTGCGGTGCTTCTGGCGAAAGAGGCCGCCCTGGCCGCCAACCGGGCGAAGAGCGAGTTTCTCGCGAACATGAGCCACGAGATCCGCACCCCGCTCAACGGCATCATCGGAATGACCGAACTCGCCCTCGACACGGAACTGACGACCGAGCAGCGAGAGTACCTGGGGCTGGTGAAGACCTCGGCCGACCACCTGATGACCGTCATCGGCGACATCCTCGACTTCTCCAAGATCGAGGCCGGCAAGCTCGACCTGGAGGCCATCGACTTCGACCTCCGGGACGTCCTCGACGATACCGTTGCCACCCTCGCCACCCGCGCTCACAAGAAGGGGTTGGAACTGGCCGACCACGTCTCGCCGGACGTGCCCTCGGACGTGGTCGGCGATCCCCACCGTCTGCGGCAGGTGGTCGTCAACCTGATCGGCAACGCGATCAAGTTCACCGAGCGGGGCGAGGTGGTGCTCGACGTGTCGGTGGCTCCCGAGGCCCAACCGACCGGCGGAGGGGGCGACGAGTTGCCGACCGCCGAGGTGAGCCTGCACTTCTCCGTCCGGGACACCGGCGACGGCATCGCCCCCGAGCAGCAGCGGAAACTCTTCCAGGCGTTCTCGCAGGCCGACGCCTCGACGACCCGCAAGTACGGCGGGACGGGGCTGGGGCTGGCCATCTCGTCCCGGCTGGTCGAGATGATGGGGGGCCGGATCTGGCTGGAGAGCGAGGTCGGGGAGGGCAGCACGTTCCACTTCACGGCGCGGTTCCGCCTGGCCCAGAATCCGGTGGCCCGGTCGGCCGAGGTGCCCGAGGTCCGGGGGCTGCACGCCCTCGTCGTGGACGACAACGCGACCAACCGGCGCATTCTGCACGAGATGCTGATCGCCTGGGGGATGAAGCCGACGGTCGTCGACGGCGGGGTGACGGCGCTGGCCGCCCTGGACCACGCTCGGAAGGCGGGGGAGCCGTTCGCCCTGGTTCTCTTGGACGCCATGATGCCGGAGATGGACGGGTTCACCCTGGCCGAGCGGATCAAGCAGGATCCGGGTCTGGTCGAGGCCACCCTGATGATGCTTTCGTCAGGCGACCAGCGGGACGACGCGGCCCGCTGCCGAGAGTTGGGGGTCGCCGCTTACCTGACCAAGCCGATTCGGAAGTCCGTCCTCTTCGACTCCATCGTGACCAGCCTCGCCCGGCGAGTCACCGCGGGGCGGCCGGTCGCGGGCGGCCGGCCGGCGCCGCACAAGGCGGCGCGAAGTCTCCGGATTCTGCTGGCCGAGGACAACCTCGTCAACCAGCGGCTGGCGGTCGCGGTGTTGGAGAAGCGGGGTCACCGGGTGGTCCTCGCCGACAACGGCCGGGAGGCGTTGGCCGCCCTGGAGCGGGAGTCGTTCGACGCCGTGTTGATGGACGTGCAGATGCCGGAGATGGACGGGTTCGAGGCGACCGCCGCCATCCGCGTGCAGGACGCGACCGCTGGCACGCACACCCCGGTCATCGCAATGACCGCACACGCCATGAAGGGGGACCGGGAGCGGTGCCTGGCGGCGGGGATGGACGGCTACGTCTCCAAGCCGATCCGGCCCGATGAACTCTTCGCCGTCTTGGACGGGCTCGTCCCCGCCGGTGCCGCTCCCTCGGCCGTCGCTCCGAACGTGCCCCCGCCTAGCCCTTCGCCCTCCCGCTCGGTCCTCGACGTGAAGGCGGCCCTGGAGCAACTGAGCGGGGACGCGGAGTTGCTAAAGGAGTTGGCAGGGATCTGCCTGGGCGAGTGCCCGAAACTGATCGACGCCATTCGTGAGGCCGTCGTTCAGAAGGACGGCCCGAAATTGCGGTTGTCGGCCCACACCCTCAAGGGGTCAGTCGCCAACTTCGGAGCCGCGGAGGTCGTCGCCTGCGCGTGGGAGTTAGAACAGATAGGGCGCGACCAAGCCTGGGCCGGGACGGCTGCGATCCTGGCGAATCTCGACGCGGCCATCGGGGCCCTCCAATCGGCCCTCGCCGAACTGTGCGACGGGGCGGAGTGAGACGAGTCTACAGTCGGCCGCGCCTCTAGTAGTCCAAGAAGTCGAGGCCGCGGGCGAGTAAGCCACCGAGGTGCGCGGTGAGGGCCGTGAGGATCGCTCCGACCGTCAGCAAGAGTCGCAAACCAGGACTTCGGTCGCCCGCGTGGGCGTCGCGCTCGGCCCACACCGCCGTTAGGACCACGATTGCGGCGGTGATCGTGCCAAGCCATCGGTGGGCGAATAAGAGTTGTGGCGACCCCACTCCGTTCCCGGCAGCCGCGAACAGCCAACCCAGCCCGGCCGCCGGAACCGCGGCGACCGCCCCCAACCGCAGGCAGAAACGGACCGTCTCGGACGGGGTCGAACGACGGTGCCAAGTCGCGAGGGCTTCGCAGAACCATGCCGCGAGAATCAGGGCGATCGGGAAGTGGACCAGCATCAGGTGAAACTTGCCGACCCAACGGACGAACCGGTCCGCGGCCTTCAACGGCGTTGATTCTGTGATTTCTTCCTGCGCCGTCGGGGCATCTGCGGAGTCGGCCGGATTGTCCGACGCGCCGGTGGCGATCCAGGTCCGGATGACTTCTTTCTGCGCGGCCGTGAGCGGCCCGTGCGGCGAATCGGACGGCGGCATCTCGTCCCGATTGATGAGCGTCCACAACTCGGATTCGTCGGGGCGAAACGGGATCACCATCTCGGGATTCGCGGCCACCCGCGGCAGGTCGAGGACGTACCCGAACCGCCCCTTCGGCCGCGGCAGGTCCGGGCCGTGGCAGGCCGCACACTTTTGTGCGAAGATCTGTCGCACATCGTGGCCCGCCCCTTCCGCTGCGCTCGCGAGAGGGGCGACGAAAAGGATCATCAGGAAGGGCACCGTGAATCGGTTCATCGCACACCTCAGTGAGAGTTCGTGAAAGGAGGCCGGCGGGGTTGATCCCGCCGGTGTCGGGATGGACAACCGCCGGTCATTGCAGGGTGGAGTCGACGATTGCGAGCGAGCCGCTGTTCTCGGTGAACGAAACGGTCGAGAGGCCGAGTGCGGCCTTGAGTTTTGCCGCAGGCAGATCGCGGATCGGGCCGGGCGTCCCCTTGCCCGGTTCCGATTGCGGGAACGCGGTCGATCGCGCGGTGTGGAACGTCGCCCGGCCTTCGATTTTCTGCATCACCTGGTGGATGTGCCCGTTGAGGATCGTGAGGGAGCCGAACCGCTTCAGGGTTTTCAACGCCCGCTCGGCGTCAGTCGTGCCCCACCCCCACTTCTCGTGGACGGTCCAGAGCGGGACGTGCGCGAACAGGACGATCGGCGTACTGTCCTTGAGGCCGGCCACGTCCTTCTCCAGCCACGCCAACTGCTCGGCCCCGATCACACCGAGGCCACCATCGCCACTGCCCGATTTGGCACTCGCCACGTTCACGAGGCCGATGAAGCGAACGCCGTGGTGGTCGAAGCTGTACCACCCCGTGCCGGTCGTGCCCTTGCCGTAGCGCTTCAAGTACTCTTTGTTCCCGTCGCCGTCGAAGTCGTGTTCGCCCGGCACGTACAGCACTTTCTCGGTCTTCGCCTCCTTGAGCAGTTCCGCCGCGGCGTCGAACTCCTCCGGCTTCGCGAGGTGGGTCACGTCGCCTGTGTGCAAGACGAAGGCAGGGGCGGCCGGTAGGGCGTTGATCCGGGCGATCGTCTGGCGGAGGGTGCCGGCCACGTCCTTGTTCGGGTCGCGGGCGAAGCCGAGGTGGCTGTCGCTGATCTGCACGAACGAGAACGTCGGTTTTGCAATCGGCGTCTGGCCGAGCACACGAGACGTGGGGATGCCACCGGCCACGCTCCACACCAGCCCGGTGCCGACCCACGCCATGCACTTCAGCATCCCGCGGCGGTCGATGCCGTCGCCGGGCAGTTCGTTCGGGAATTCTCGGTCGAAATTGTTCCGCATGTCGCGGTCCTCGAAGGGGTGACGGCCGTCGGCGGTCGTCCCGCCCGGCTCGCCCCTCCCTACCGGCCGACCCGGCGGAAAATTCCCACGAAAAAAATCCGTGACCGCGGGGGAATAAATCCGCCCACCCGTCGGTAGAGTAAGGTGACGGAATCCGCCGATCCGCGACACCCTGACGGGACGAGCCGTTGCACCTGGACCCGGACACTCGGCGGCAGTTCGAAGACCTCACGCTGCCCCACTTGGACGCCGCTTACAACCTCGCCCGGTGGTTGACGCGGGATGACCACGCCGCCCAGGACGTGGTACAGGAGGCGTACCTGCGGGCCGCGAAATACTTCGCCAGCTTCCGCGGCGGGGACGGGCGGCCGTGGCTCCTCGGCATCGTCCGCCGGGCGTCGTTGGACTGGCTGACGAAGCACCGCCAGCGGGACGAGGTGGCCTTCAACGAAGTGGCCCACGACCGCGGGGACGAAGAATCGAACCCGGTTCTCTTGGCAGTTCGCAAGTGGGATCAGGAACTCGTGCGACAAGCCCTGATCGACCTCCCCCGACAGCTTCGCGAAACCGTTATTCTTCGGGAACTGGAAGGGCTGACGTACCAGCAAATCGCGACCGTGACTGAGGTTCCGGTCGGCACGGTCATGTCCCGCCTCGCGAGAGGGCGGCAACAACTTCAGCAGCGGCTGAGCGGCTGTCCGGAAGGGGGAGTGCGATGAACTGCCGGGACGTGTACCAGTTCCTGCACCCGTACGCCGACGGCGAGTTGGACCTCGTTCGGCAACTCGAGGTCGAAGGGCACCTGAGCGAGTGCTCCGAGTGCACCGATCAGGTTGAAAACCTGCGTGCGCTCAAAACCGCTCTGGCACTGCCCTCGCTCTACCACCGCGCTCCGGCCGGGCTCCGGGAGAAACTCCAACTCCCGATCCAGCCGAGTACCCGCAGCCCTCGGCGGACGTACGCGAGACTCGCGGCCGTGGCCGCGAGCGTACTGGTCCTGTTGGGGGCGGTCGCGATGGTCGCGAGCCTCGCGTCCGGCACGACCGCGGACGACCGCCTCGCGGAACGGGTCGTCGCCGGCCACGTGCGGTCGCTCCAAGTCGATCACCTGACGGACGTGGTTTCGTCGGACAAGCACACGGTGAAGCCCTGGTTCCGGGGGCAACTCGACTTCTCCCCGGACGTCCCGGACCTGGCTTCGCAAGGGTACCCGCTGACCGGCGGCCGCCTCGACTACCTGGACGACCGGCCGGTCGCGGCCCTGGTGTACCACCGCCGCCAACACGCGATCAACCTCTACACGTGGCCGGCCACAGACGCCCCAGACCGGCCGGTCCGGGGGCTGAGCCGAAACGGCTTCCACGTCCGTCAGTGGCAACGAGCCGGGATGACCTACTGGGCCGTCTCCGACCTCAACGACCAAGAACTCGACGAGTTCGTCCGCCTCTTCCGGGGGTAATTCCGGTCTTGATCGCCGCGATCCGGCCGGGCCTAAGCCCGACTTCCGGTTCCCGGGGAACCCGCTCGCCCTCGGCGGGAAACTCGACCCGTTCACCCGCGAGCCCGAACTCCGAGCGGCGTGACGGTTTGTTCCGGCCGTCGACGGCGACGAACAAAATTTGCGGAATCGTTGGTGCGATCCGGCTGCCGATTCCGCATAGTGGGGGACGAGCCTCCCCCGCGTGTTGGAGTCAGCCGTGACCGACGAATCGCTCTTCGCCGCCGCCCTCGCCATCGGCAGCCCGGCCGACCGGGCCGCGTTCCTCGACCGAGGCTGCGCGGGCAACCCGAACCTCCGCCAGGAACTGGAGGAACTGCTCGCCGCCCACGGCGCGAGCAACCCCCTCGACCGCTCGCCCGCGGATCTCGCCCGCACCGGCGCGTACGACGCGGCCCCGGACGTCGTCGGCGAGGCCGTCGGGAGCGTCCTTGCCGGCCGGTACAAGTTGATCGAACGGATCGGCGAGGGCGGCATGGGGGCCGTGTTCATGGCCCAGCAGACCGAGCCGGTGAAGCGGCTCGTCGCCGTGAAGGTCATCCGCGAGGGGATGGACTCCCGCCAAGTTCTCGCCCGGTTCAAGGCCGAGCGGCAAGCCCTGGCGATGATGGACCACCCGAACATCGCCCGCGTCCTCGACGCCGGGACGACCGCCGCCGGCCGCCCGTTCTTCGTCATGGAACTCGTCAAGGGCGTGCCGGTCACCCAGTTTTGCGACGACCGCACGCTCTCCCCGCAGGACCGCCTCGCCTTGTTCATCCCGGTCTGCCAGGCGATCCAGCACGCCCACCAGAAGGGGGTCATCCACCGCGACGTCAAGCCCGGCAACGTGCTCGTCGCCCTCTACGACGGCAAGCCGGTGCCGAAAGTGATCGACTTCGGCGTGGCGAAAGCGGCCGGCCAGCCGCTGACCGATCGCACCCTCGTCACCGGGTTCGGCACGGTCGTCGGCACGCCGGAGTACATGTCGCCGGAACAGGCCGAGTTGAACCAGCTCGACATCGACACCCGCAGCGACGTGTTCGCCCTCGGCGTGCTGCTGTACGAACTACTTACCGGCACGACGCCTCTCGATCGGCAGACGGTCGGCAAGGCGGCCCTGCTGGAAGTCTTGCGGATCGTGCGGGAGGAGGAGCCGCCGAAGCCGAGCACGCGGCTGTCGTCGTCCGCGGCGCTGCCGGCGATCGCCGCGCGGCGCGGCACCGACCCGGCCCGGCTGTCGCGGCTGGTGCGAGGCGAACTCGACTGGATCGTGATGAAGGCGTTGGAGAAGGACCGCGGCCGCCGGTACGACACGGCGACGGCCCTGGGGAAGGACGTGCAGCGGTTCCTCGCCGGCGAGACCGTGGAGGCGTGCCCGCCGACGCTCGGCTACCGGCTGCGGAAGGCGTACCGCCGCAACCGGTAGCCGTCGGCGTGGGGTTCGCCTTCGCCGCCGTGCTGCTGGCCGCGACCGGCCTGAGCATCGCCTTCGGCCTGTCGGCCCAGCGGGCCGGGCGGGAAGCCGACGAGCGGCGGGAGGACGCCGATCACAGCGCGCAACTGGCCCGCGACGCGGGGCAGGCGGCCGGGCGGGAGCGGGACGCGGCCCGGGCCGCGCACGCCGACCTACGCCGCAGCCTGTACGCCTCGTCGATGAGTCTGGCCCAGGCCGCGTGGGACAACGACAACCTGCCCCGCCTCATCGAACTGCTGGAAGAACAGCGCCCCAAGACGGGCGAGGAAGACCTACGCAACTTCGAGTGGCGGTATTGGGACCGGCTCGCCCACGCGGCTCGGCGGACCTGGACGTTCCACGCCCACGTCGGCACGGTCGGGGCCGCCCTGAGCGGCGACGCCAGCCGGGTCGGGTACTGGGGGTACGAAGACAACGGCGACCAGAAAGCGTTCCGGGTCCGCGTGAAGGACACGGCCACCGGCCGCGAACTGTTCGACGTGTCGATCCCGCGGAACGGCGCGCCCGGCTTTGTGCAGGACGGCCGGCTCGCCCTCAGCCGCGACGGCCGCCGGCTCCTGTTCTCGTATCGATCGCGGGAGGTGGCTTCTCACGCCTGTCAGGTCCTCGTGTACGACGTGGACGGCGGGCGGATGCTCTTCAACCGAGAAGGCATCTTTGAACAGAAAACGGCCCTCAGTTCGGACGGCTCCCTCGTCGCGGTCCTGAGCCATCCGAAGAAGTTCTCGTTCCAGAACCCCAACTCTGGATGGGACAAGTTGAACGTCTGGGACGTGTCGAACCCGGACCGGCCGGCGGTCGTGATCGAGAACGACGCCGCCGGGTCGGAACTGGCCAACGCGCCGAGCTTCAGCGCGAACGGCACTCGGATCGCGGCGATCGCGCGCACGTCGCGGGCGGGCGTCGTGAGTTCGACGATCCGCGTTTGGAACGCGACCACCGGCCAGAGTGAGGTCAACAATCCGATGGTCGGCGAGGAAGTGGTCGGGATCGCCTTTACCCCCGACACGCAGCGGCTGGCCACCGTCGGGATGAAGTCGCCGGGCAGCGGCTCGAAGGACACGCCGCCGACGTACCTGACGATCTGGCGGCTCACCGCCGACGGGCGGTTCACCGCTCAGCACTCGACCCCGATCTCGCACGTCGTGTCCTCGGTGCCCGCGATCCGGTTTGCGTTCACCGCCGACGGTCGGCGGCTGGCGCTGACGAACGGGTTCCAGCCCGCGCTCGTTCTCGACGTGGAAAACGGCGTGAACCTCCGGGCCGTCAAGAGCACGACCGGGATCGTTGCGGCCGCGTTCACGGCGGACGGCGCCCGCCTGCTGACGACGCGCAACGTGACGGGGAACCAACCGGCGTCGGTCGTGGACGGCACGATCCAGGAGTGGGACGCCGCACCGCCCGCCGCCGCCCGCCGCCGGGACCTGTGGTCCCTCGTGTGGAACCCCGCCCGAACGCGGCAGGCGTCGTTCGATCAGGCCCGATCGGTCGATTTTGAGACCGGCCAACTGGTCGGCAATTCGACGGTCTACGTGAAGGACGCGGCCGGCAAGGAGGTCGTGGCCTTCCGCAAGCACACCGTGCCGGTCCGCGACTTGACCTTCAGCCCCGACGGCCGGTGGGCGTTTTCCGTCTCCGATGAGGAAGCGATCCTCTGGCGACCGGAAACGGGCGAGGTCGGTTGGAAATGCAAGGCGACCGGGTCCACCCGGTTCGTGAACGGGCAGGAGGGCGGCGAATTCAGTCCGGACGGCCGGTGGATCGCTCTCCGGAATGCCGACGACACGCGGGTCGTGACGGCCGGGGATTTGAAGGAAAAGTTCCGCACCGGCCCGGTCGTTCACGCCCGGTTCAGCCCGGACGGCCGGCGGGCCGTCACGTTCCACCGCGGCCCGCTCGGGGCCGACGACAAGGCGATAGCCGGCGAGGTCAAGGTCTGGGACGTGGAGGCCGGCAAACTCGTGGAAACGACGCCCTGGCCTGAAGGGGTCGCGTGGCCGACGGTGTTCACTGCCGACGGGCGATCCTTCGCCGTGGCCGGTCGCACGGCCATCGTTCTCTTCGACACGGCCACGGGGGTCAAGCGGGTCGCCCTGCGGCCGGAGGCGGATCTCGGCCGCGTGGTTTTTAGCCCGGACGGGACGCGGCTGGTCATGGTCCGCCGCGACGGCTTCACCCGGTTCGGCGACGGCACGGGGGCGGCCCCGATCGCGGTCTGGGACACGGCCACCGGCGTTCCGGTCTGTCACTTGAAGGGGCACGCCTCGCCGATTCGCGACATGGTTTTCAGCCCCGACGGCCGGCGGATTGCCACGCTCGGCAGCCCGCGGACGACGCGGTTCGGCGAGCCCCGCGTCTGGGACGCCGCCACCGGCCGCGAGTTGCTGACGCTGCCCGAGCCGGTCGGGGCCGCCACCGGCGGGCGTCTCGCCTTCAGCCCCGACGGCGCCCGCCTCGAATTTCACCCGTCGAAATCGTTCGCTTCCGATGGGTCCGTGACCATTTGGGACGCGACCCCGCGGCCGGAGCCGAAGGCCCCATGAGCGACGTGACGCGACTGCTGGAGGCGGCAAACCGCGGCGACCGCCAGGCTGCCGCGAACCTGTTGCCGCTCGTATACGACGAACTGCGGAAGCTCGCCGCCGCGCGGCTCGCGCACGAGAAGCCGGGGCAAACGCTCGATGCCACCGCCCTCGTCCACGAGGCGTACCTGCGGCTCGTCGGGAGCCAGCGGTTCGAGGGCGGCGGCCACTTCTTCGCCGCGGCGGCGGAGGCGATCCGGCGAATTCTGGTCGATCAGGCCCGCCGCCGGCACGCCGCCAAGCGCGGCGGCGACCGACAGCGGCAACCGCTGGACGCGCACCAGGTCGTCGCCACGGCCCCGGACGAGGAACTGCTCGCCCTGCACGACGCCCTCGACCGCCTTGCGGAACGGCACCCGGATAAGGCTGCGTTGGTGAAACTGCGGTACTTCGCCGGGTTGACCGCGGATCAAGCGGCCGCCGCGATGGGCCTCTCGCCGAGCGCCGCCGACCGGCACTGGGCCTACGCCCGAGCGTGGCTGCGGCGGGCGATGGCTCCAGAGCTACCCCTTCCGCCCGGTGGTGCCACGCCGACGGTATGACCGCGCCCGGCCGAGCGGTCGGCCTACGATTCGAGCCGGCGTGACACGAGTTTTACCCCACGCCCTCCTTGACTCGGCTATTCCCCCACTCCCGATCGGAGTGATCGAGGGTGGGGAAGTACCGTCCCACTCACCTCGGATCATCCTGTGAATTTTAGCCCCGCGACACCGGCCACGATGAGCGACAGGAACACCACCCGCAGCACGGTCGCCGGCTCGTCGAGGATGAGCATGCCGAGCGCGGCCGTGCCGGCGGCACCGATTCCGGTCCACACGGCGTAGGCGGTGCCGATCGGGATGGTCCGCTGGGCCAGGAGCAGCAGCCCCATGCTGCCGAGCATGCAGACCACGGCCGCCGACGCCGGGCCGACGCGAAGCCGGTCGTCAGCCCAGGCGAACTTGATCGACACCGGCCAGCCGAGTTCGAGCATTCCGGCCAGCAGTAGGTAGACCCAGCCCATCCGCTTCCCCCTGCCGACCAGTATCGTCGGCCGAACCCGCACGACCGGTCGGGCCTGCCCGCCGTCCCGCGGTTCGGCTGAGCCGGCCTGAAGTCTGCCCCGCGTCCGGGCTGATGATCTACCGGGCCGCCCGCCACGCCCGAACGGAGACGCATATGCTCGCGCTGATCTTGTCGGCCGTCGCCCTCGCCCCCGCCGGTCTGGGGGCCGATGCCCCCGCGTCGTTCCTCTACCAACCGTCGTACTGCGAGGACCACGTGATCCGACTGCCAGCCCGGCCGTACGACCCGCAGCCCGGCGACATCTTGTTCGCGGCCGATCACTCGCTGTTCTGGATTACCATGCACCGGATCGCCGGGACCAGCCACCCGACCCACTCGGCCATCTTCTTCCGCCGCCCGGACGGGAGGATGGCGATCATCGAGGGCGGCCCGCACGACACCCTCCGCTGCACCGCCCTCGACGCCCTCCCGCACCTGAACAGCTACGAGGCCAAGGGCCGTGTCTGGATCCGCCGACGGGCCGTGCCACTGACGGAATGCCAGTCGGCAGCACTGACCAAGTTCGCCCTGGACACCGACGGCAAGCGGTTCGCCCTCGGCCGGCTGGGCCTACAACTCACGCCGTTCCGCCCTCGCGGCCCGGTCAAGACCGTATTCCTGGGGAAGCCGCACGGCGACCGGCCGAGCTACTACTGCTCGGAACTCGTGACCGAGGCGTGCGTGGCGGCCGGGCTGCTGGACGCGGCCACCGCCCGGCCGTCGGCCACCTACCCCCGCGACCTGTTTATGGACGCCTCGCTCAACCCGTATCTGAACAAGCACCTCAAGCTCGCCCCGGCCTGGGATCCGCCGGCCCGCTGGACGGCCCATCCGATCGCGGGCGAGTGAGCGATCGGCCCTAGTGCCCCGCGGCTGTGTCGTTGTAATCGGCCATCACCCGGCCTACTGCCCACGCCGGCAGCCACCGGGCCAGCCCGACCAGCAAGCGGCAAGAGAGCGGAAAGTTGTACACGGCCTTGCGGCGAGACAGTGCCCGGAGCATCCGCCGGGCCGCCTCCTCGGCGGTGAGGAGGCCCGGCATCCAGAAGTCGTTCCCCTCCGTCATCGCGGTCTTCACGAACCCGGGGCAGAGGGTGGTGACCGTCACGCCCCGGCCGCGGAGGTGTGCCTGCAACCCGGCCAGGTAAGTATTCACCGCCGCCTTGCTGGCGCAGTAGCCCGACTCGCCGGGGAGCGCCAGGTAACTGGCCAGGCTCGACACCGCGGCCAGGTGGCCCGACCGGCGGGCGAGCATGTCCGGCATCACTGCCGCGAAGGCGTAAACGACCCCGAGGACGTTCACCCGGATCATCGCCTCCACATCCGGCACGTTCACCGGGTCAAGCCGCGTCGGCGCACCGACGCCGGCGTTGGCGATCATCAAATCGACCGGGCCGAAGGCGTCCCGCACCACGGCTACGGCCGCGGTGGCTTGCGCACGGTCGGCCACATCGGCGGGGGCCACGACGGCCTCGCCGCCGGCCGCCCGGATCAGTTCTGCGAGTTCTCGCAGGGCGTCTTCCCGGCGGGCGACTAGCCCGACCCGCGCTCCGGCGGCGGCGAGCTGGCGGGCCAACTCCCGGCCGATGCCGCTCGACGCCCCGGTGACCACGACAACCCGTCCGAAAAACGCCCCCGCCACGCAAGTCCCCTCCTTTTCCGCGTTTTGATTATCGACAGCGCCGGCGGATAAAATTATCTAATCCGCCAGTCCAGCCTGAACCCACCAGGCCTCACCGGCCGAATAAACCTTAGACCCTGCGGCGCCGCCACGCTGCCGATTTGGATGCGGAGAAATTGTGATGCAGCACCCCCTCGATCGACTGGCGGCCGGACTCGCCGCCAGCCCGTTGGTTCGTCACTTGGAAGGCTTCTTCCGGGATCACCCCGATCTCCACATGAAGGACATGACGTTGGAAGAGGCCGGCCCCGGGCGGCGGGTGAAGCTGGCCGGGCGGTGGGTCGTCAACTTCGGGTCGGACAGCTTCCTCGGCCTCGACCGCGACCCGCGGGTGCTGGCCGCCGTCCGCGACGGACTGGACCACTGGGGGAGTCACAACGGTTCGTCGCGGGCGTTTTCGAGCGTCGAATCGAACGTGCGGGCGGAAGAAAAGATCGCCGCCTGGCTGGGGGCCGAGTCGGCACTCATCTACCCGTCCGTCACGCTGGCAAACCTGGGCGCTCTGCCGGCACTCCTCACGCGACAAGACGCGGTCGTGACCGACCAGTACGCCCACAATTCCGTGCAGCAGGGAGTGAAGCTGGCAAAGGCGAGCGGGGTGAAAACCGGGCAGTTCGCTCACAACGACCCGGCCGACCTGGACCGGGCGCTCAAGAGCCTCCGGCCGTACCGATCAGCGCTAGTTGCTGTGGACGGCGTGTACAGCATGACCGGCACCCTGGCCGCCCTCGTCGAGTTGCGTGACGTCGCGGCGGCCAATGACGCCGTACTGTACGTGGACGACGCCCACGGCACGGGCGTGCTGGGCTCCCGCGGTCGGGGGACCGTTCTCGACGCCCTCGGCAACTACGACAACACCGTGGTGGTGGGGTCGCTGTCCAAGGCGGTATCGTGCTTCGGCGGCTTCGTGGCCTGTCCGGAGCGGGTACGGTTCCTCCTCAAGCTCCGGTCGGCACCGCTGATCTTTGGCGGGCCGGTGCCGCCTCCGTACCTGGACGCGGTGTGTGCCGCGGTGGACATCCTCGACTCCGCGGACGGCGACGAACTGCGTGCGGCGCTCGGCCGGAACATGACCCGGTTCTGCGGCGGCGCCCGCGGCCGCGGCCTTCCGGTGATCGGCGGCGTGGGAGCGATCGCGTCGGTGTTGGTCGGGGACGAGGCGGCCACCCTCCGGGCCGGGCGGGCTGTGTTCGACCGCGGGTTCTATGTCCAGTCGGTGATCTTCCCGGCAGTGCCGCACCACGGTGGGCTGCTCCGCGTGCAGGTGAACGCGAACCACCAGCCGACCGAGATCGACGCCTTGGTGGGCGTGCTGGCCGACGTGCTGGACCAGCACCATCCCCTCCCGCGGGTGGCGTAACCGCCGGCTCCACTCACTCATGCCGCCGCACTTGACACGGACGCCCTGGAGTTCCGAAGGAATGTGACGTGAACTGCGGCCGAGAGTCACCCACGTCTCGTTCCGCTCGCCCGCCCGGGGCGAGCGTGAGCAGGAGGCACGGGGCGGCTGTTCGTACTCGGCTTCGTGCGATCAGGCCAGATACTGCTCGTTGGTGACGTGTTCCAGCCATTCGACCGCCGTGCCATCGAGCCGCTCTTGGATGGCGAGATGCGTCATCGCGGTCGTCGGCGCGGCCCCGTGCCAGTGTTTCTCGCCCGGCGGGAACCAGATTATATCGCCCGGTCGGATCTCCTCGACTGGACCGCCCCACCGCTGCGCCCGACCGCACCCGGCCGTCACGATCAAGGTCTGGCCGAGCGGGTGGGTGTGCCACGCCGTCCGCGCCCCTGGCTCGAACGTAACAGACGCGGCGGCTGCGCGGGCCGGGGCCGCGGTCTGGAACAGTGGGTCGATGCGGACCGTCCCGGTGAAATACTCGGCCGGCCCCCGACCCGATGGTTGAGAGCCGTTTCGCGTAATGTCCATTCGTTCCCTCCCGTTCACCTCAAACGCCCGGGGTATTCTCGCGACGCACGCGGCGAACGTCTTCGATCCGCCGTCCAGATTTCACCCGGTCAGCCGCCAGACCGAGACGACCGCGGCACGTTTTCCCGATCTTTCCACCGCGGGCGTGTCTCCTTGTTATGGAGATTGTGTGTTGAAGGCCCATGCGTTTGCCCTTCGGGGGTCGCGGTCCGGCGGGCCGGGGTTGAATCCGATCCTCACACCTGCGAGAGAAGACACGCTCGAAGGAAAAAATGATCCGCCCGCAGACGACTTGATCACCGAAAAACCACGCCCCTGTGCGCTTGACGAGATCGAGTGAGCAATCAGGGAGTTGCCGGACAAGGAGCGATGCATTCTCACGGGGCGGTGTAACTGCGGCGCAACAAGCCGATACCGGTGCCTTGTGCCGTTAATGAAGGCCGGTACATACTGGACGTGTACCCACCCGGAGGACATCAATGACCCCACGCTTCCCGACGCGCTTGAATCGCAGGTTCTGGTCACTCACGGCTCTCGTCGGGATTGGTTGCGGAGCGGTCCCAGCCGATCCCAAGCCGTCTGTCGAAGCCCCGACCAAGGCAGAGACGGCCGGGCTGACCGCCCTCCACCGCCACGCCGTCAAGTTGTTCATCGACCAGTTCGGGTTCGGGATCCGCCGCATTGAGCCGCCCCTCACGGACGTCCTCGAACCGCCGAAGTCGCAAGCCCAAGGTTCGGCGGATCAGCGGCCGGCCGGGAAAGACCCTGTCGCCATCCGACCAGACAAGGACGGGAAGGCCGCGCACTTCTCGTTCGCGAAGACCGTGGGAGAGGCGACCGCCATTCCTTCCGCGGCCGCGAAGAAGACCTGGGTGGTCAAGGAGGTGCAGTTGGTCGGGCTGGTCAAGCACAAGGACCCGGTCGTGTACCTGAGCAGCGAGGCGGTCGATGGGGCGATGCGGAAGGACAAGAAGGAAATAGAGAATAAGGACGCAAAGACGCGCCAGCCCGACACGTTCGAGACGAAGGCGCTGGAGGTGATCCGGGGCGGCGGCGAACTCGTTCAAGCCGAGAAGCAGGGCGAGACGATTCGAGCGCTGAGCGGGATCTACGCCGGGAAGCAGTGCGCGGCGTGTCACGAACGCCCGGGGGAGATGCTCGGGGCATTCTCCTACCGGCTGTCGCTCGAAGACGCCCCGGCCAAGGCTGTCGGTGCCAACCTGCCCTGAAAGAAGTGAACCGAAGGGACGAACGCAACATTCCGCGCCGCGAATAATGACGCGGGGTGTCGCACCGAAGGTGGCGGTGGTGGCCTACTTGCCCCCGGCGTCGGTCCGCCGGAGCAGACGGCGGCTATGCTCCGGCGGACCGACGCCGTTTCTTGTCCAACAACTCTGCCAGGAACTTGCCGGTGTGCGAGGCCTTGCACGCGGCGACCTCCTCGGGCGTGCCGCACGCGATCAGGTGCCCGCCCTTGTGCCCGCCCTCTGGGCCGAGGTCGATGACGTAAT
The DNA here is from genome assembly GCF_008254045.1 of Limnoglobus roseus. Lineage (GTDB taxonomy): Bacteria > Planctomycetota > Planctomycetia > Gemmatales > Gemmataceae > Limnoglobus > Limnoglobus roseus. The sequence continues at coordinate 9,001,561 of NZ_CP042425.1, forward strand.
CGGCCGTCTTAATCACGTCGAGGTTGTGCTCGATCACCACGACCGAATGGCCGTTATCGACCAGCCGGTTCAGGCTTTCCAACAGTCGGCCGATGTCGGCGAAGTGCAGGCCGGTCGTCGGCTCGTCGAGGATGTACACGTTGTGCTTGCCGCGCTTGAGCTTGCCGAGTTCCCCGGCCAGTTTGACCCGCTGGGCTTCCCCGCCGGAGAGGATCGTCGACGGGTGGCCGAGCTTGAGGTAGCCGAGGCCCAGTTCGTTCAGGACGGCAATCTTGCGGGCGATGGTCGGTTGGTTCGCGAAGAATTCGACACCGTCCTCGACCGACAGGTCGAGCACCTCGGCGATGTTCTTGTCTTGATACTTGACCTCAAGAGTCTCCTGGTTGTACCGCGCGCCCTTGCACGTCGGGCAGACGACTTCCACGTCGGGCATGAACGAGAGCTGGGTCGTGATCGTCCCCTCGCCGGTGCACTCTTCACAGCGGCCGCCCTTGACGTTGAAGCTGAAGGTGGAGGCCGTGAAGCCGCACTTCTTGGCCGCGTCGGTTTCGGCGAACAGGGTGCGGATCGCGTCGTAGAAGCCGATGTACGTCGCCGGGTTGGACCGCGAGGACCGGCCGATCGGCGACTGGTCGATGTCGATCACGTCGCTGACGTGTTCGCTGCCCGTGAACTCGTCGTGGTCGCCCGCCAGGACGCGGCTGTCGTGGAGCAACGAATAGAGTCGTTTCTGAAGGATGCCGTGGATCAGCGAGCTTTTCCCCGACCCCGACGCGCCGGTGATGCACACGAATTGTTCCAGCGGGATCTCGACGCGGAGGTTCTTGAGGTTGTTCTGGCGCGCGCCGCGGATGAGGATCGATTTGCCGGTTGCCGGCCGGCGCTTGCGCGGAACGTCGATGGTCTTTTTGCCGCTGAGGTACTGGCCGGTGAGCGAGTTGTCGTCCTTCAGGAGTTTCTTCAACGACCCCTCGGCCACGACCTTGCCGCCGTGGACGCCCGGACCGGGACCGATCTCGACGATGTGGTCCGCCGCCCGGATTGTGTCCTCGTCGTGCTCGACCACGATCACGGTGTTGCCCAGGTCGCGGAGGCGTTCCAACGTCTCGATCATCTTGACGTTGTCCTTGGGGTGTAGCCCGATGCTCGGCTCGTCGAGGACGTAGAGCATGCCCATGAGGCCCGACCCGATCTGGGACGACAGGCGGATCCGCTGCGACTCGCCGCCCGACAGGGTTGCCGACCGGCGGTTCAGGCTGAGGTAGTCCAGCCCGATGGCGACGAGCAGTTCCAGCCGCGTGGCGACTTCGCGCACGATCGTGTCGGCAATCGCCCGCTGCTTCGGCGTCGGCTCGATCACGCCGAGGTAGTCGATCAAATCCGCCAGGTGCATTTCGCCGACTTCGTAGAGGTTGCGGTCGCCGATCGTGACGAGGCGGCGGGCACGCTTCAGCCGGGCACCGCCGCACTCCGGGCAATCGTACTCGACCATCACCTTCTTCAGGTACTCGTCCATGCCGGCGTTCGACGTGCCCTGCTTGCGGTACTGCCGGTAGTGGTGTTCGAGGTGGTTCACGATGCCGGCGTACTTCATCTTCTTGCCGGCGTGCTGGTGGCCGATCTTCGCCTTCGGCGGGATCGCGACCTCGAACAACTCGCCCCCGGTGCCGTGGAGCAGGATTTGAACGTGCTTCTCGGCCAAGTCCTGGAAGGGCGTGTCGAGGCTGAACCCGTAATGGACCGCGAGGCTGTAAAGCTGCCGGCCGCCCCAGCTATCGGGGCTGTTGCCCACCGCGGCCGAGACGAACGCCCCCTCGTTGATGGACCGTTTCGGATCGGGAACGAGCAGCGCCGGATGGACCCGCATCGCCGTACCGAGGCCGGCGCACGTCGGGCAGGCCCCCGCGGGGTCGTTGAACGTGAACTGGAACGCCTGCATCTCGCCGGCGACGAGGCGGTGTTTCGCGCAGCCGAAGCCGTCGTAAAACTTCTGATGTTCCCGGCCGGGCGACTTGGGCTTCACGATGTGGAACCCGAGCAGACCGTCGCCGAGCTTCAGCCCGTGCTCCAGTGATGTGACGACTTGCTGCTCGATGCCAGGGCCGATGACGAACGAATCGACCACCGCCTCGACCGTGTGCACCTCGTCCTCGTCGAGTTCGATGTGGTCGCCGAGGTCCCGCGGCTTGCCGTCGATGCGCGCCCGCCGGTAGCCGTTGACGCGGATTTGTTCGAACAGGTACTCGTAGTCCTCACCGTGAATCTTGTAGACCGGCGCTCGCACCTCGACTTCCGTACCCCTGGGCAGCGATAGCAGGTGTTCCATCATCTGGTGCGGCGTGCGGATCGCGAGTGCTTCCCTGCACAGGGGGCAGTGCGACGTCCCCATCGTGGCGAACAGCATCCGCAAGTAGTCCGAGATGTCGGTCATCGTGCCGACCGTCGAGCGGGGGTTACTGCCGACGGTTTTCTGGTCGATCGACACGACCGGCGACAGGCCGTTGACGAAATCGACGTCCGGCTTCTTGAGTTGCCCGACGAACCGCTTCGCGAACGTGGACATCGACGCGAGCAACCGCCGCTGCCCCTCGGCGTAGAGCGTGTCGAAGGCGAGCGACGACTTGCCCGACCCGCTCACGCCGGTGACGACGACGAGCTTGTCGCGCGGAATCTCCACGTCGACGTTCCGCAGGTTGTTTTCCCGCGCGCCGTGAATCTGGATCGTGGTTCGCATGTTAACCGTCGAGGAAGTAGGCCGGTTCTTCGACCCGCTCCAGGCTGCGCTTGGTCAGCTTGAACGGGGCCGAGTGTTTTTGCAGCACGCTCTTCTGTTCGAGCCATTCGCACGCCGATTCCAGGTGCCACGGGTGCAACTGCGAGAACGCGAAATGATCGCTCATCTCGGATAACGGCACGACGCGGTTCTGCTTCTTGAGATAGGCGAGCAGCGGTTTCAGGTGGGCCTTGTAGTGCGCTTCGAGATACCCGTCGATCGCGTCGAGGGCCGTCGCTAACACGCGCCGATTCTTCCGCTTGGCCAGCACGTCGAGATAGATCGTCTGAAACAGAGCCGGGTCGATTTCCATCGCCCGGTAGATGACGTCCTGTTCCCACACCCGACCTTGTCGGATGATTTCCGTGTGTGCCACGCTGTGGGCGGCCCCGAGAATTTCTTGCGCCGCCAGTTCCAGGTCGCCCTTGATCTCCAACCGCTTCCGCGCGTGGCGAGTCGCGTGGATCGTCCACGTCGAGAACGTCAACAGTTCCCGCTCCTGGTCTTTCGTCGCGACGCTGTTGGCCTTCTTGAACCAGCTCTCGATCGACGCATCCTTGCTGTAAACGATCCGGCGCTCGGCGAAGAAGTTGCACGAAAAAGCCGTCCGCGACGCCCCTTCGACCATTTGCTTGAACCGGCTGCGGGGGATGACTTCGGCGTGAATGTTGATGTCGTTTTCGACCAGGATGCGGAAGATTCGCTCGCTGTTGCCGTCGCTCGGCATGCGCCGGCTGACGCCGTCCGCTTCGATGATCCAGAGGCCGAGCGACTCGCGGTGCCAGATCGTTTCCGGCGACAAGCTCCCCACCTGGACAACGGCAAGCACGTAGCGATCGTCCGCGATTCGGTCGATCAACTGCTTCATCGCGGTTTCGAATCGCGTGACTTTGGCACCGTCGTCGTCCCGGGTCATGGGCTTGGCCTCGGCGTGAAACTGAACCGTTGGTACTGTCCTTGCTTTGCGTTGCCGGCGAGGGGGGCGACGGATTCAGTCGGGCGGTAAACCGAATTCGATCACTTTGCCGTCGGCCGTAATCTTCGCGCCGCAAAGGCGCATCTCGTTTTTCACAATCCGTTCTGACCAAATGTAGATTTCGTCCTCGTCATTCTCGTCAGGTAGCACAGCATACCGCAGTCTTTTCCCCCAGCCGTCCCGCAGACAGTATTCGGGTTCGTCGAGAAGTTTGTTACGAGTCAATTCGTCGAAAGAGGTCGGATACCTGTGGGTGTACTTTGGATTATTCCGATAGGCGATACAGACCTAGGCGAGCTTCCGGGTTTTGTTGAGAGTTTCATGCCATGTGGAGTACCGATCCGGGTCTTTCGGGAAGAAGAGATAGCCGACGAACACGAGGATCATCACGACGGCGATGCGCGCGAATTTCGTTGTCTTCATCGTCGGCTCAGAGAGAGAATCGGGCCAACCGTGTTTCGGTTGGCCCGATTCTACGCTCACCCGCAGGACCGTTCCAGTAATTCCGCCACACCCTACGTCAACTCGACCAACACACGCGACGGCCGACAGTATCGCAGACCCATCCCGCCGCTCAAACTGTGGTCACAGTTACTTCAGCCTCGATTATTTTTCATTTTCCGTGGAGATTTGGCCGGGCCGTCCGTTTCCCCTGTCGAACTCGGTTTCGCCTGCTCTCCAATCTTTGAGGCTACTGTGATGTTGCGCGAAATGTACCAAGCCCTTCTCCGGGGTGCTCGCCGGCGACAGAGGAAGGCGAAGAAGGCCGTGACGGCCCCGACCAGCCGGTTCATCCCGTCGCTGGTGGGCCTGGAGGCCCGCGAGGTGCCAGCGGTGGTGGCGACGTTCACCCCGAGTGCGGGCGTGCTGTCGGTGTTCGGGGACAACCTCGACAACACGATCACCGTGAGCCGCAACGCGGCCGGGACGATCCTGGTGAACGGCGGGGCCGTGAACGTCGTCGGCGGCACGCCGACGGTCGCGAACACGGCCCAGATTCAAGTCTTCGGCCAGGGCGGCAACGACGTCATCACGCTGAGCGAGACGAATGGTGCCCTCCCGAAAGCGAATCTGTTCGGCGGGGCCGGCAACGACGTGCTGACCGGCGGCAGCGGCAACGACCTGCTGTTCGGCCAGGCCGGCAACGACACGCTCCTCGGCAAGGGCGGGTTCGACTTCCTGTTCGGCGGCACCGAGAATGACACGCTCACTGGTGGCGACGCCGACGACCAGGTGTTCGGCGAGGCCGGCGATGACCGCCTGATCTGGAACCCCGGCGACGACACCGACCTGAACGAAGGCGGGGCCGGCACCGACACCGTCGAGGTCAACGGCGGCAACGGGGCCGAGGCGTTCACCGTGACGGCCAACGGCACGCGGGTCCGGTTCGACCGCGTCAACCCGGCCCCGTTCTCGCTCGACATCGGCACGAGTGAGAAGCTCGTCGTCAACGCCAACGGCGGGGACGACACGTTCTCCGCGACCGGCAACCTGGCCGCGCTCATCTCGATCACCGTGGACGGCGGGACGGGCAACGACACGATCCTCGGCGGCAACGGCGCCGACACCCTGCTCGGCGGCGACGGCAACGACTTCATCGACGGCCAACAAGGGAACGACGTGGCCCGGCTCGGGGCCGGCGACGACGTGTTCCAGTGGGACCCGGGCGACGGCAGCGACGTGGTCGAAGGCCAGGACGGGACCGACCGACTCGTGTTCAACGGCAGCGCGGCGAACGAAATCTTCAACGTGTCGGCCAACGGCGGGCGGGTGCGGTTCACCCGCAACGTGGCCAACATCGTGATGGACCTCAACGACGTCGAAACGCTCGACCTGAACACGCTCGGCGGGGTCGATTCGACGACGGTCGGCGACCTGAGCGGGACCGATCTCGTGCGGGTCAACGTCAACCAGTCCGGCACCATCGGCGGCGTCGTCGGCGACGCCGCGGCCGACACGGTGGTCGTGACCGGCACCAACGGCAACGACATCATCGACGTATTCGGGGCCGGCACGTCCTACTCCGTCGTCGGCCTACCGGCGGTGGTGAACGTGACCGGGTCCGAGGGGGCGAACGACGTGCTCGTCGTGAACGCGCTCGGTGGCAACGACGGGGTGACGGCCACGACAATGCCAGCCGGGGTTGTGAAACTCACGATCGACGGCGGGGCGGGCAACGACACGCTCCTCGGCAGCCAGGGGGCCGACACGTTCTTCGGCGGCGACGGCAACGACTTCGTGTTCGGCGACAACGGCAACGACGTGGCCTTCCTGGGGGCCGGCGACGACGTGTTCCAGTGGAACCCCGGCGACGGCAGCGACACCGTCGAGGGCCAGGCCGGCACCGACTCGCTGCTGTTCTTCGGGGCGAACGTCAACGAGAACATCAACATCGTCGCGAACGGCGGCCGGGTGCTGTTCACCCGCGACGTGGCCAACGTCACGATGGACCTGGACGACACCGAGCGGATCGAGTTCCGGGCGCTCGGTGGGGCGGACAACATCGTGGTCGGCGACCTGTCCGGCACCGACGTAAAGAATGTCGAACTCGACCTCCGCGGGCCGAACGGCGGCGGCGACGGGGCGGCCGACACGGTGACGGTCAACGGCACGCAGGGGGCCGACACGTTCGGGGCGGCCGGCGACTCGGGCGGCGTGACGGTGTTCGGCCTGACGGCCCGCGTCAGCATCTTCCAGCAGGAAGCCGCGAACGACCGGCTGACGCTCAACGGGCAAGGCGGCGACGACGTCATCAACAGCCAGTCGCTCCGGGCCGACAGCATTCAACTCGCGGTCAACGGCGGCCTCGGCAACGACCTCATCATCGGCAGCGAGGGGAACGACGTTGTCAACGGCGGCGACGGCAACGACGTGGCCCTGTTGGGTGCCGGCGACGACGTGTTCGTGTGGAACCCCGGCGACGACAACGACACGCTCGAAGGCCAGGCCGGGTTCGACACGATGGTCTTCAACGGAGCCAACGTGTCCGAGAACATCGACATCTCGGCCAACGGCGGCCGGACGCGGTTCTTCCGCAACGTCGCCAACGTGACGATGGACCTGAACGATGTGGAGGGCATCACCTTCAACGCCCTCGGCGGGGCCGACACGATCGTGGTGAACGACCTGTCCGGCACCGACGTGACGGCGGTGAACCTGAACCTCGGCCCGGCCGACGGTCAGGCGGACAACGTGATCTTGAACGGCACGAGCGGGGCGGACGTGATCCAGGCGTTCGGCACCGCCGCCGGCGTGAGCGTCTTCGGCCTCGCGGCGACGATCAACGTCACCGGGGCAGAGGCGGCGAACGACCGGCTGACGGTCAACGCCCTGGCCGGCGACGACGTGGTGGAGGCGTCGGGTTTGGCCGCGGGGTCGATCCAATTGACGGCCAACGGCGGCGACGGCGACGACGTCCTGCTGGGCGGGGCCGGCAACGACGTCCTGCTGGGCGGGGCCGGCGACGACGTGCTCATCGGCGGACCGGGCTTCGACGTCCTCGACGGCGGCCCCGGCGACAACGTCGTGATTCAGTAACTTTCCCGCCTCGGCGGGCCGGCCGGTGCGGATCGCACCGGCCGTCTCCATTTCTCCACGGGCGGCATATCATGATCTCCGGATTCCGACGTCACAGGTGTCGCACGATGACCCAGGACACGGTGGAAATTCCGGACGACGAACTGGCCGCCACGCTCGCCACCCGCGGCGAATCGGCTCAGGCCCGAACGCGGGCCGAGGCCGCCTTCCGCACTCTGTACGACCGCCACGCCAAGCGGTTGCTCGCGTTCCTCGGCGGGCGGGTGAACGCGGCCGCCCTCGACGACGTGCACCAGGACGTGTGGGCCAAAGTGTGGCAGGCGGTGCCCACTCGGTACCACGGCGGGAACTTCCGCGCCTGGGTCCACCAGGTGGCCCGCAACGTGGTCATCGACCACGGCCGCAAGCGGGGGTTCGCACCGCTCACCGAAGGTGAGAACGTCGTCGATCACCGGCAGGCCGACGACGCGACGGCGGTCGAAGCCGAGCGGCGAGCGGCACTCGCCAAGTGCCTTCAGAAGTTGGAGCGGGCCAACGCCGCGGTGGCCGATTTGGTCCGCAGCCGCGTCGCCGGCGAGAGCTACGATTCATACTGCACCCGGACGGGCATGCCATCGGACAAGGCGTACCGGGCGTTCCACCAGGCCAAGGCCCAACTCCAGGCGTGCGTGGAGGGCATCTCGCCGTGACGCTCTTCGCCCTGACCATCCCGGACGACCCGGCCGACCTGCCCGGCTGGCTCGAAGACCGCCTGATGGCCCCGGACTTCGCCGCGTTCGCAGCAGAACTGCGGGCTGTGTTCCCAGGCGCACCAGCTTCCGACGTGCCCCGCCACCTCCTCGACCGGTGGCTACCGGTCGCGTTAACCGACGGCCTCGACCCGTTGCCGCCGGACGTGTTGAGCCAATTGTTGCAGTACCCGGCCGTGCTCGCCGCGTTTCAGGAGAGGATCGCCACCGACGGCGGCGAGTATTGGGACGACGTGCTGGCTCGCTCGACCGGCCTCGATCAAGCATTCTCGGAGGGCAAACAAGCTCTCGCGGGCATCCTCGCGGCGGACGTCTCGTCGATCGTGAAGGTGAGCCGCCCAGTGGTTCCGTCCGAGGCGGCGAAGCGATCGACCGGTCGCGGGACCAAAATTTGGGCGGCGACCGCCACCGGTATCGCCGCATGCCTGGCCTTGGCGGTCGGCTACCTGTCCTTCCGCGAGCCGGACGAGCCACCGATTCAGAAGAGTCAGATCGCGTGGGGATGGGGGAAGCCCAGCGGCCTGGCGACCGACCAGACCAATCCGAGGGACTACCTCACCAAACTGGCGGCCAACGCCGAGGAGTGGCATCAGTACCGTCCGACCGATGTGGTTGGCGTGGGCACGCGGGTCGCGGAGTTGCGGATCGGGTGCACGCGGCTCATGCACTCGGCCTACGGCCCGCTCGCCGCGGCCGACAAGGCTTGGCTGCTCGACCACTGCCGGTCGTGGGCCAAGGCACTCGACGCGCACCAGCAATCGCTCGACGCCGGGGCCGACCCGCAACAGGTGCGGGCGGCCGTGGACGAAACAATCCAGTCCATCGTCAACACCCTCCGAGAGAAGGCGGCCGGACTCGGCTGATTGAGATCGGCCATCGGTCCCGTGACGGCCTGGCCAAGAACATCGCGGCACATACCCGGCCGAAGATCACCACTGGGTCCGGGTTCCGGAAATCATGTGAGAATGTCCTTGACGACTCGGGCCGGCCGGCCGTCGGTCAGCCGTTGGGCCTTCCCGCCGTGGTGGTAGACGAGCTTGTCGTGGTCTAGGCCGAGCAGGTGCAAGAGCGTCGCCTGGAAGTCGTTCGGCGTGACGATGTTCTCGGCCGCCTTGTGGCCGAACTCGTCGGTCGAACCGTAGGTCATGCCGGCCTTGATGCCGCCGCCGGCCAGCCAGCAGGTGAACCCCTGGCCGTTGTGGTCGCGGCCGGCCTTGTCGTTCAGTTCGCCCTCGCACACCGGCAGCCGGCCGATCTCGCCGCCCCAGTGGACGATCGTCGTGTCGAGGAGGCCGCGCTGCTTCAGGTCGGTCACGAGGGCCGCAGCCGGCTGGTCGGTCCGCTTGCAGATCGCCGGGAGGGTGCTGCGAAGAGAGTTGTGGTTGTCCCACGGCTGCCCGCCGAGGAACAGTTGCACGAAGCGGACGCCGCGCTCGACCAGCCGCCGGGCGATCAGGCACCGCGTGCCGTACTCGCGGGTTTCCGGCTTGTCCAACCCGTACAGCGCCTTCACCTTCTCCGGCTCCTTCGACACGTCGAGGGCCTCTTTCGCCGCCGTCTGCATCGACGCGGCGAGTTCGTAACTGGCGATGCGGGCTTCCAGGTCGGCCTCGCCGGGGCGGGCGGCCAAATGGCGGCGGTTCAGTTCTGCGAGCAAGTCGAGGTTCTGCCGCTGCGTCGTGCCGTCCACGTCCGGCGGCGGGTCGAGGTTGAGGATACGCGGCTCCTTCGGCCGCAGCACAGTCCCCTGGTACAGCGGCGGCAGGAAGCCGCACGACCAGTTGTTGGCCGCGTCCACCGGCGGGCCGCCGGGGTCGGACAACACCATGTACGCAGGCAGGTTCTGGGCCTCGGTGCCCAACCCGTACACGACCCAACTGCCCATCGTCGGCCGGCCGGTCACCCCGGCGATGCCGCCGTGGTGGTAGCGGATCGACACCTCGTGGCCGTTGAACCCGGTGTGCATCGACCGGACAACGCAGATGTCGTCCACGATGCCGGCGGTGTGCGGGAGCAGTTCCGACACGTCCGTGCCGGATTTGCCGTGCTTGGCGAACTTCCACGGGCTGCCGAACAGCTTCTTGCTCGCCCGGTTGACGAAGCTGAAGTGGATGTCCCCCTGGTAGTCCTTGCCGCTGTGCTTCGTCAGTTCCGGCTTCGGGTCGAACAGATCGACGTGGCTCGGCCCGCCGTGCATGAACAGCGAGATCATCGCCTTCGCCTTCGGGGCGAAGTGCGGCTTGCGGGCGAGCAGGCTCGCGGTCGGGTTCTCGCCCGGCTTGCTCGGCCCCTCGCCGGCGAGCAGGCCGTCCCGCTGGAGCAGGTGCGCGAGGGCGAAGAAGCCGACGCCGCCGGCGGTGTGTGACAGGAAGCCGCGGCGGGTCGGGGGCACGGGGTTAATCGACATAGAGGAACTCGTTCGAGGCGAAGAGTTGCTGACACAGGTTGACCAACGCGGCCCGGTCCGGGTCTTTGGCCTTGCCGCCACGCAGGGTCGCGGTTTGGTCCTTCAGGAACGCCGTGGCGAAGCGGAGTTCGTCGGCGGTGGGCGGCCGCAGGTAAGCGAGCTGCCAGACCGTGGTGACGGGGTCGGACTCCTTCGGCGTGTCGCGGACGACGCGGGCGGCGAAGTGGCCGGCCTGAGTCCGCACGAACTCGTTGTTCATCAGCGTCAGAGCTTGCTGCGCGGTCGTCAGCGACGCCCGCCGCTCGCACTGAAGTTCCCCCGCTGGGGCGTCGAACGTGGCGAGGAACGCGAACGGCTTGCTGCGGCGGGCCTGGACGTAGACGCTGCGGCGGGGCTTGTCGTCGGGCGTGCCGACCTGCCCGGTCGCGTCTTCGACGACGGCGACCGGCGGCCCGAACGGAGTCAAGTCAAGCCGGCCGGCCACGGTCAACAGTCGATCGCGGACGGCCTCCGCTTCCAGTCGCCGCAGCGGGAAGCGGCTGTAGAGCAAGTTGGAGGGGTCGGCCGTGCCGGGTTCACGGGTGGACGCTTGGCGGTAGACGGTCGAGGTCATGACGAGCGTGTGAAACTGCTTCAGGCTCCACCCCTGCCGCGGCAACTCGGTCGCGAGCCAGTCGAGGAGTTCCGGGTGCGTCGGCAGTTGGCCGAGCTTGCCGAACTCGGCCGGCGTGTCCACGATGCCGCGGCCGAAGTGGTTCAGCCAGAGCCGGTTGGCCATCACGCGGTTGAACAGCGGGTGCGTGCCAGCCGTCAGCGTCTTCGCCCACGCGAGCCGGCGGCCGGTGGTGCCAGTGAGCTTCCCGTCGGTCGGGGCGATCGAAACCCGGTGGCCGTCGGGGGCGGCGATCGTCAGGTCGGCCGGCGGCAAGCCCGGCCCCTTCGGCTGGCGGGCGTCGCCGCGGTGGAAGAGCTTCGTGGCCGGTACGCGGCCGGGGACTTCGGTCATCGCCGCGACGAACTGCTCGACCGGCCGTTCGGCCTTCTTCTCCTGAATCTTCTTCAGCATCGCCTTCAACTCGTCGTCGGCCTTCTTGTCGTACTGGTACACGACGCCCGGCGTGATGCTGAGTTTCGGGTTCGTGGCGACGAGCTTCTTCTGCTCCTCCGTCCGCTTGTCGGCCGGCGCGTCAAACGCGGCCTTGAGCTTCGGCTGGTCGTCAGCCGGGAACTTCTTCAGTTCCGCCTCGAACACCGCCCGCACGGCGGCCGACTGTTTCTCCGCGTACTCCTTCTGCATCTTGGCGGCCTCGGCATCGACGGCAGTAGCCTTCGCCCGGTCGGCGTTGCTCATCAGCGACACGCGGCGGGCCGGCGGTTGTCGCCACTTGCCGGGGTCCAGGGCCGGCTCGAAGACCGCCCGCAGTTGGAAGTAGTCCGCCTGGGGAATGGGGTCGTAGCGGTGGTCGTGGCACTGGGCACAGGCGACGGACGTGCCGAGCAGATTCGCCGTCACGATCTTGAGGGTGTCGGTGACGACCTGTTCGATGTCGGCCGGCGTCGGTCCGCGGCTGGCCGTGCCGTCGGGGGCGGTGCGGAGGAAGCCGGTCGCGGCGAGCAGATCGACCTGGGCCGGCGTGAGGTTCGCCCACGGCCGCGGCACGAGTTCGTCCCCGGCGAGTTGTTCGACCACAAACTGGTTCAGCGGCTTGTCGGCGTTGAGCGCGCGGATGACGTAGTCGCGGTACCGCCACGCTTCCGGCCGCACGGTGTCCACCGTGCCGTCGCCGTCGCTGTCCGCGTAGCCGGCCGTGTCCAGCCAGTGGCGGCCCCACCGCTCGCCGTAGGCGGGCGAGGCCAGCAGGCGGGCCAGTGCCTTCTCGTAGGCGTCGGGGGACGTGTCGGCCGCAAACTCGTCGAGTTCCTTCTGCGTCGGCGGCAGACCGGTGAGGTCGAAGGTGGCCCGCCGCAGGAGCGTCGGCCGGTCGGCGTCGGGGTTGAACTTCAGGCCCTTGTCGCGGAGCTTCGCCAGCACGAAGGCGTCGATCGGCGACCGCACCCGGTCGGCGGGGCCGAACGCGGGCGGGGTCGGCCGGGCGAGTGGCTGGTAGAACCAGTACGCGCGTTCGTCGGCCGTGATGCCAAGGCCGGCCGGCAGCGTGGTCGGTTCGTCGCGGACCGTCGCGGCCCCGGTGGTGATCCACTTTTCGATGATCGCGATTTGCTCGGCCGGCACCTTCTTCTCGCCGGGCGGCATCTCGCCGGACTTCATCCGCTCGACGATCAGGCTTTTGGCCGCGTCCTTCACGACGAACCCCGGCCCGGTCGCCCCGCCCGCGAGGGCGAACCGTCTCAGGCGAAGGTCCAGGTCGCCGGACATCTTCTCGCCGGCCCCGTGGCAGTCCAGGCAGTACGCCTTGAAGATGGGCCGGACGTGGCGTTCGAACGTGATCGGATCGGCCGCCGTCGTGACGGAACACAGCAGAACCAGGACGACGCCGAGAAAAGCGTATCGCATCGGGGTGAGCCGTGGGGTGCCGGAGAGGCGTGGCGGGTGGGAGAGAGGCGGTTGGCAGGTAGTTCAGCTTACCCGCCGCAGCCGACCGTGTCCAGAGCCGAACGGCGGCCGCGGGCGTCGCGGGGTCAGTCCTTCAAGAACGTCGATTCCTTCGGGGCGGCGTACCGCACGGCAAGGTGCGGCGTTTCGAGCCGCGTTTGTCCCTTCCCCAACGACTGCATCCCAGCCTCGACCAGGCCGGACGTGAGCAGCGTCCGCTCAACCGGGTAGGCGGCCCGGCCGGTCAGGAAGAGTTGCTCCGCCTTCGCCATGAGGGAGGCCGAGTACGTGACATTCGGGTTCGGCGGCAGGTAGAACAGCGTCGAGAGCGGTTCGGCCTCGCCCTTGATCCGGCCGGCGAACGTGAAGTCGCCGACGAGGCCGTTCATCAACAGCATCGTGGCCTTCAACCCGTCGGCGTACTCGATGCGGTACGCGACCGGCGACTTGACCCACTCAGACATCTGCTTCGGCGTCGGGTGGCGGTGGCTGCCGGTCGGCGTCTGGGCCAGCGTCTGGCTGCGGCACAGGCACGCCTCGAACAGCTTCCCGTCCCAACCGCCGGCCTTCCATGTCCCCGCCTCCATCGCCGCCCACACCGCGTCGCCGCGGAGGGCCTGTACCGCGACGACGCCCGTCTCGCCGCCCTTCCGCCGCTCGGCCATGCACTGGATGACTTCCAGGGCGTGGAAGTCGTAGCTGTCCACGCCGCCCATCGCCACGCACATCACCTCTTCGACTTCCGCCCCGAGCGGCATCTCGACCGCCGGCATCCGCCAAGTCACGGGCAGCGACGACCCGGCCGCGAACGGGAACTTCATCTCCTTCGCGGTGTCCACCATTTCCTTCGCCCACGCCCACTTCCACGACAGATGCTTGTCGTTGAAGATCGGCACCGCTCGGCCGTCGGCCTTGAACACCTCGGCGGCTTGCTTGAAGAACTCGTACCGCGGGTACTTCTTCTGGCCGAACTCGTTGTCCGGGTAGTCACCGTGTTCGCCGATGACGAGAACCGCGTCCACGGCGATCTTGTCCGTGCCGCACCGCAACGCCTCGGCCACGGACTTGTAGATCGTGAAGCCGAACTCGGCGGCCCGCTCCCGGCTCAGGTCGTTCTTCGGAACCTGATCGACGTAGGCCGACACCACGTCGATTTCCGGCCGGTGCCACCCGCCCTTGACGGGGTAGCCGGTGAGGAACCGTTCGCCCATGTGCCAGGCGTGCGAGTGGTACCGCCATTCGGTGGTCACGATGGCGAGCTTCTTCCGCCCCTTCGCGTCCGGCCGCGCCCCGGCGTCGCCCCCGAGGAGGCTCGCCCCCGTCGCGGCGAGAAATGTCCGTCGTGAAATCATGAGTGGCCTTTCGAGAATTGATTTGTGGCAGGTGGGGGATCACTGGACCGCGCGGCCGCGCGCCGAGTCATGCCGCGAGAGGGGAAGGCGTGGCTCAGGATCGATCTTAGGCTGAATCACCGACAGCGGCGAATGACCCGGCCTGCGTAACGATCTTCGTGAGGAGTCGGATCTGGCGCGGCGGCAGCTTTCCCGCCAGCCAGTCTCCCAGACCAAGAAGAGCTCGCGGCTCGCCCAGCCGCCACGCCCGCGGGTGCTCGATCGTGTACCGCGTACGCGGGCCGATGTACATCACGGTCCGCCACACTCCGCACGACCTGAAGGAGGGAGCTAATCCTACCGGGGAGCGATCGCGACTTGGACCGGAATTTCGCACCTGACAGACAGCCGGCCCTTCATGCGAAAGTGCCCGGCTCGTCACCGGGCACCTCAACGAGTCGTGTCGCCGCCCGTTACTTCCTGGCCGGCTTTGATGAGGGGATAATGTCCGGGCGCGGCGACTCGACGAGCGGGTCCGCCCGTGGGATGGCGAGCGGTACGGCCGGCTTCTTGTCCGTGTACCGGCCGGCGATCAGCAGCTTCTCGATCTCACCGGCCGGCGGGGGCATTGCCGGCCCTGCCCCGCCCGACCGCCGGAGCTTCACGTCTTTGACGGTTAGCGCCTTCTCGTCGGCCCGGAACCGGAACGCGAACGGTTGCTCTTCCAGGGCCTGCCAACTCCCGCCCACGCCCTCGGGCGCGTCGACCCCGGTGATGTACCCGAACACGACGCCGTCCTTCGAGATGGCGTAGTCAGCCTCGATCGTCACCGTCGCCGGTCGTGAGGCCGGGACGCCCTTCTCCACACCTTGAACGTAGAGGTCGTTGGTAATCGTCAGTCGATCCTCCGTGAACGTGAGGCAGCACACCGCGTCCCCGGACACGCGGTACCACGTGCCGCCCGGCTTCGCGATCGTCATCGTGCCGTTCTTGGCAGCCGGCCCGGGGCCGCGTTCGACCGCGGGGTTGGCCGGCACGGGCACGGCGGCCGCCGTCGGAATCGCGGGGGGATCGCCGCCGACGGAAAGGGGCGGAGGCGATGCCGTCGGGAGATCCAACGGCGGCGGCGGTGGGGTGACGGGGACCGGTAAGACGGACGCCATCGGGGTCGGAACGGCCGGGGGCGTATTGAGCCGGTCCAGCTCCTTGCGCAAGTCTTGGTTAAGTTTCTCCTGCCGCTCCAACCGGGTCAGGAGGTCTTGCATCGTAACGGACTTCGACGCTGGTTCCTCCACCTTGGGCGAGGCTTCCTTCGGCGGGTCCGATGCCGGCGGTGTTACCTTGGGCAATGAGTCGTTCGGGGGCGGGGTGGTTTCACCCTTCTTCTCGACCACCGGCTTGCCGTCGTCCCCGCCGGCCATCGCCCACCCGCCGACGCCCACCCCGGCGGCCGACACGCTCACGGCGAGGGCCAGAACCGCGGCCCGGAATTTGTGCAGTGCCATTTCGGAGATCACTCCCTGGGATAGTGAAATTGCGGTCAGAGACGCCGCTGGGGCCGCCGCGGGCACCATGCCCCCGGTGGCGGCTTGGACGGTCGCCCGCACCAATTGCGGGTCGAGCAGCCGGGCCGTTGCCCCGGTGGCCGTGGTCGTCAGGACGGCCACCCCCGCCGTGATCCCCCGCCGCGTCAGGCGGGCTTGCAGTCGCCCCCGCCCCCACGCCAGGCGGGAGAGTACCGTGCCCTTGGGGATGCCCAGCCGCGCGGCCGCTTCCGCCGTGGTCAGGCCGGCGACGTAGCACAGGTGAACGGCCGCCCGGTACCGCTCGGGGAGTCTCTGAATCTCCTCGTCGATGACCGGCCAGACGTCGTCATGCGGTTCGGGCACGGAGCAACTGGCCCGTTCGGTCAGATCCTGTGTCACGGGGAACCTCCCGGCCGACTTCTTCGCCTTGCGGGCGACCCGCACGGCCACCCCGTACAGCCACCCGCCCACGGCGCTCGGCCGGCGGATCGACACTGCCTTGTGGGCGAGGACGAGGAACGTGGCCTGGAACGCATCGTCCGCGTCGGCGGTATTACGGAGGACGGACCGGCACACGGCGCGAACCATGGGCCCGTGCCGCCAGACAAGGGCTTCGAACGCCGCCGGGCTCCGGTCCATCAGGAATCGGGCCACGAGATCGGCGTCGGGCAGCCCCTCCGCGGCGTGGCCGGCCGTGAGAAAGGGCAGTGGTAAACGATTGCGGGGCATGTCCGCTCCGATCGACGTCCCGGTCTATGGAAGATGTGCCCGCGACGTGGCAGCTGATTCGGTGATGTTACCGAAAATTTTCCAGACACCCAGAAGGTGGGATGTGAGCGAGCCTGCACGCTACCTATGACCCGTTCGCGTGACACGGGCGTCGGCGGCGTCGCGGTCGGACAGCACAGGTCGGCCTTCTCATTCCACCCGGTATCGATCCTCCGTATGAACAATCCGGAATCGACGACGTCGCCGGCCTACCGTGTCGATACAGTGCCCCAGTTCCTAAACTGTCCAATGCCCGTCCGAATGCTGCAAGTGAGGATCAAGGATGTTGCGATTCGTCGTGATACTTGCGCTGGTCGTGGTTTCCGCGAGCGCAGTTTTCGCACAAGCCGCCCCGGCGTTCGCCACCCGAACGGCCACAACAATTCAGACGCCAGCCGTCCGCGCCGCCACGGCGGAAGTGGTGGCCATCGGCAAGATCACGGCCTTGGAGTCGGGAGAGGTGGAAGTCCCGCAGTTCGCCAACTCGGCCAACAAGCTCACGTTCCGGATTGCAGTCGTGAAGATCGAGGACGACTTGGCCGGAGCGGCCGGTCAGACCCATCTCAAGGTCGGGTTCCCCACGACCGGTGCCGCGGCCCGAGTCGGCATGCCCGCGTTCGATTGGAAGGAAAATGCCGTCGGCCTGTTCCTCGTGTCCAAGCATCACACCGGATCGTTCTACGTGGGCACCAATAACGGCCAGCCGATCGACGCGGCCGCGGAGGGATACAAGAACTCCCTGGTTCAAGTCAAAAGGGCCCGTGCGGTGATCGCCGACCCGATCCAGGGCCTCAAGGGCAAGGAAGTTAAAGACCGGTACTTCGCGGCGGCCATCCTCGTGCAAAAATACCGCACGTCGACCGCGGGCCAGACGAACAAGACGGAGGGGGTTCCGACCGAGGAGAGCAAGCTCATCCTGAGCGCGGTTGCCGATGCCGATTGGGAGAACCCCGAGAAGGACGTTCCCACGCCGTACCAGACGTTCACGAGACTCGGCCTGACGGCGGTTGACAAATGGCAGCCGGCCCCATTCAACGGGAACGGGAATCAGCAAGTCCACACGAGAGACGAGTTCAAGAAGTGGCTTGAGGGTGACGGGGTCAAGTATCAGGTGAAGAGGTACACCGCGAAGTAGCCCCTCATCTGGCCCGTCACGAAAGGCCTCGGAACTTGCAATTTCAACTCCGGCGACGTATAGTAGCCCGGTCGAAGGTCCTGCTGTCTCAACTGTCACCGTTGATTGCACATCCGGCCGATACGGCAAACAATAACTGATTTTTCCGTCCCCGAGTTCGCGTCAAGCGCGAACCAGTGACATTTGGCGTGTCTCCTTGTGACACGTTTAACTCTCACGAAAGGCTCGCCCGCAGCTGGGCGGTTTTATGTTTGGTTTGAAGCTTCGCGACATTCGCACGTCCAAAGGTTGGACCCGTCAAAAACTCGCCGCGGAATCTGGCCTGTGCCCGGATCACATCGCCCGGTGGGAAGACAACACCCAGGTTCCGTCGTGGGACGCCATGCTCAATCTGTGCCTGGCCCTCGACGTCGAGTGCGCCGCGTTCGGCGGATTCGATATCGTCTGTTGGCAGGGCGGGAGTGCGGCGTAGTGGGGATGTGAACGACCGACGGCCAATGGGGTCGCGTCTCGGCCATCGCTTTGCACGCCCACGCCGGTCTTTCCTGGGAATTGCCGCCGTTTAGTGATTCCCGCGGGCCGGCATCCGGGTTGCAATTGTCCCAATCGAATCCCGCTCCCGTGTTCTCGTTTCGGACCAAATTCAGTCTGGGCGGATGTTGAATGCGGTGGGAACGAAAGCTGGGAGCGGGATTCCTTCATCACCATTCCGACCGACCGCACCCTCTAACTTGATCTTGCACGACTGCCGGACCCGTTCGTCGGCCGGTGAACTGCGCACGAAAAAACCGGACGGGAGTAATCCCGTCCGGTGAACAGTCCCACACGTCGGACCCGTCCGTCCTTCGGTAGTCTTGTTGTCCCGAACCTCTCCCCCTCAGAATCGATCCGGGCCGCCGTCGTGACGAATCAGCGACGACGAAAGAGCGTAGAGCGCGTTCGCCGGGTGAGCAAGCGCACGGCCGAACCTTCGAAGGAACGGTTCGTTCGGCCCAGACGACTTGCGGGCGTTGCGGAAAAACCTGCCTAGTGTCATCATCCATCGCTTGTGATTATGACGACGATTGCAGTTAAACGCTGGATGATGTCATACCGGCGTTCATGACTCCGACGGAAAAGTAGCAAGCGCACGTCTTGGATGATTTTTTTGACCGTCTCACTTCTTGAAGTGCATCACCAGGAATGCGATCAGCCCGACCGCCGCCGCGATCAGCACGACGAGTCGCACGATCTTCATCGTGCTCCACGGCCGCTTGCCGACGACTTTACCGCTCGTGCCGTTCACCAAAATCTGGAACGTCCGGTCGTGGTAGCGGTACACCGCCACCCACACGGGCAGTAGGAGGTGCTTGAACGTGATTGCCGAGTGCTTCGTCTTCTGCTCGTGGACCCGTTGGTGGTCGCCTCCAATGTCTCGCCGCACGAGGCCGTCGATCGTCGGCCCGATCAGCGACTTCGCGACCTGGAAGCCCTCCTTCAAGCCGATCGCGTACCGCTCCGTCTTGAAGCCGCTCAGGTAGTCGGGCAGGAAGCCGTCGAGCTTCGCGAGTTCCCACGGCTCGACGGCATCCACGAGGCTCTGCGGCAGGCTCTTCGAGGCGCACACCAGCACGTCGTCGAAGAAGTGCTGCACCTCGCCGGACACGCTCGTCCACGCGACGCGCGTGACGGCCACCTGTCGGGTTTGCGTGTTCCCTTGCTGGTCGCGATAGGTTTCCGTCACCCAGTCGGTGTAATTGTCGCCGCGCTCGCCGTCGTAGAAGGTGTACGTCATCGTGTCGTACGTCCAGTACGGCACGTATACGCCGGTCAGTTGGCCGAGGGTGGCGATCTTCGTCAGTTCCGACGGCGCGAACCACAGCCCGGCCAGCCACGTCGTGAACGCCTCGCGGGCGTCGCGCAGGTCCACGGCGAACGGCAGAATCGCCTCCGGGGCGATCATGCCGACGACGGCGACCGGCTTGTTCTCCAGGTGCGTACCGCAGAACGGGCAGCGGTCGGTGACGACCTTCTCTTCGAGCAGCACCATCGCCCCGCAGCCGGTGCAGCGCGTCTGCGTCTCGCGGCCGGGGATCGGCGTGGCGTCCGTTTCTTGGTTGTCGAGGTACTTCAGGTAATCGCGTTCCAGCACCGCGGCGGAGCTGTCCTTCGCGATCTCCTCCTTGTGGCCGCAGTACGGGCAGGCGAGGCCGCGGACGCGCGGATCGTAGTCCAGCCGCGCCCCGCACTGCGGGCACGGAAACTTCCGCCCTTCCGGTGGGGCCTTCGTGACGGTCGGAATCTTCTGTTGGGGATCGGCCATAAGCAGAGGTCAGAAGTCAGAGATCAGAGGTCAGCAAAACCCGAGGTCGGAACTCGGCGATCAGAGCGGGTCTTGTCTGCCCTCTGATCTCTGACAGTTGGCTATTTTGGCAGCGGCGGCGGCAGGTGGGCCAACAGCGGTTGGAAGTCGGGCACTGTCGAGGCGGCCACCCAGTTTGCCATACCAGTCTTCCAGACGAGCGTCGCGCCGGTGATCTCGCCGGCGTCGATCTTCTGCTGAATCGCGCTCATCTCGAACGGCCCGGCGGCCTGACCGTTGATCGCGGCGTGGTACTTCACGCCGGTCGGCAGCGGTGGCGGGGCGGAAGCGGCGGCCCCCGGTGCGAACGCCGCCCCCATCTGGTTGCCGATGGCCATGCCCGCGCCGAAGCCCGCCCCCAGGCTTGCCCCGCCGCCGGGGTTCTGGGCCGCGTCGCGGATCGCCTCGGCCGTCTGGTACTTCATGTACTGGTCGAGGTTCCCCAGCACGCCCATCTCGGACCGCTTGTCGAGGGCCTTCTCGACTTCCGGCGGGAGCGAGATGTTCTCCACGTTGAACTGCGTGAGCGTGAACCCCATCTTCGCCAATTCCGGGGCGATCTTGATGAGGGCGACTTTGCCGAGTTGCTCGTAGTTCCCGGCCATGTCGAGGACGGGAATTTTCGCCGCGGCCGTAGCGTCGATGAACTTCGAGACGATCGTGTTGCGGAGTTGGTTCGTGATCTCGAACGCTTCGAACGACGGGTCGGTCGAGACGATTTCCTTCAGAAACGTGCCGGGGTCGGTGACCTTGAAGGCGTAGTTGCCGAAGGCGCGGATGCGGACCGGGCCGAACTCGGCGTCGCGGACCATGACGGGGTTCTGGGTGCCCCACTTCTGGTCCGTCCACTGGCGGGTCGAGATGAAGTAGACCTCGCACTTGAACGGCGACTCGAACCCATACTTCCAGCCGAGGATCTTCGACAGGATCGGCATGTTGTTCGTGTCGAGCGTGTACATGCCCGGCGTCTTCACGTCGGCGAGTTGGCCCTCCTTCACGAACGCGGCCGCCTGCCCTTCGCGGACGATGAGCTTCGCCCCGTTCTTGATTTCGTTGTCGTACCGGGGGAAGCGGTAGGCGAGGATTTCGTTCTGCGACGGCTCGGTCCACTCGATAATGTCGATGAACTCGCCGCGCAGTCGGCCGAGGATGCTCATGGTAGGCTCCGCGAAGGAAAGACGTGACTGCCGCTATTGTGGCGGAAGCGGTAATGCGGGCAATGGGAAATGACGCGCGGGGAGCGGAAGTCCCCCGCGCGGTACGGCTACTTCGGGATGGCGAAGTCGATCGTGTTGGACCCGGCCTTCACCTCGGCCGGCATCGTGGCCGTGCGAACCGGGTTTTCGGCCGTGTTCGCCGGGCCGTCGGGACCAGTCATGTCGGGGTCCGCCTTCTTCACCGGGGCGGTGGCCTTCCCGGCCGGGGCCGGCTTCTGCCAGGCAATTTCAACCTTGTACTTACCGGCGGTCAGCCCGCGGTCGGCCGTCACTTCGTACTTGCCGTCCTTGATCGCCCCGGCCGCGGCTTGCCCCTTCGGGTCGCCCTCCGGGACGAACTTCACGCTCCCGCTGCCGACCGGGATGCCCTCGACCGTTACCATCCCCTGGGCGGTGGACGCGGCCCCGCCGCAACCGGTCAGGCTGCCGAGCAGGGAGAACAGGAGGCCGGCGGCAACGGCCGTGGCCGTGCGACGGAAACGCTTCATGGGGTACGATCCTTCTTGGGGAGAAAGAAACCGCCCGCGCGGGCGCGCGGGCGGCACACGAGTTAGCGCAAGGGTTACGGCAGGCTCACCGTCTGGCCGTCGTTCGGCAATTCGAGCCGCGCGCCCGTGAAGTTGATCGCCGTGGCCGGCAGGGTCGGGAAGTTCGTGTGCACATCCGCCGGATCGCAGTCGAGCGTGTCCCGGATGAACCGGATCGACCCGTCGGCGAAGGCGAAGTTCACGCCGCCGGTGTGCAGGCTGGTGTACGCCAGCCGCTCGTTGTTGCCGTTAGTGTAAACGGTCCCGGCCGCCGGCTGCGGGTTGATCTTGTACCCGATGCGGCCCTCGAAACTGGCCGACGAGTTGTTGTGCCGGACGAACGTCGAGCCTGCGACGTTTCTCGTCCCGTCCCTCTCGCCGAGGAGGATGGTGTTGCTGGACCCGTCCTGGATCGTTTGGATCGACAGATTGGTCGGCTGCGTGCTTCCGTCCGGGCCGAGCACCCACCGGTTGCAAGTATAATTGTTCTTGGGGTAATTGCCCCAAATCGAACTGATGTTCGGGGCGGCGTCAGACGGGCAGAGGTAGGTGGTCACGACCGTGTTTGCCACCGCGGTGTTGTTCGTCGTCGTGGTGGTGGCGGCCGGCGAAGACGGCAGGGCGGCCGGCGTGGGCGTGGCGGTGAGCGCCAGGTCCGGGTTAATGGCCGTGAACAGCGGGGCCTGTTCGATGTACGGCAGGATGATGGTGCTCCAGTCCCACCAAGGGCTGAGGTTCACCGTCTTGGTGACGAACCACCCGGCCGGCAACTTGTTGTACGTGTCCTGGTAGCCGTGGCACGCCAGGGCCATCTGTTTCAGGTTGTTCGTGCACTTGGCGCGGGCGGCGGCCTCGCGGACCTTCTGCACGGCAGGGAGGAGCAGGCCGATGAGGATGGCGATGATGGCGATGACGACCAACAACTCGATCAGCGTAAAGGCACGACGAGGCACGCGAGTGCGTGACAGTACTCTCATGTAACCCTCAGGAGAATTGGGCGAGTCGGGATGGATTGAAAAAAAGGACGTGCGAGGGAAGGGAACCATCCCAAGTTCTTCCCCTCTAACTTAGCAATCTAAACAAACGCCCTCACAACAGCAAATGAATCTGATCCAATTTTAATCTCTGGCGTGGCAGACTGGAAGAAGATTCCGCAGCCGTGTGATCGCCGTCACCGGCCCAACGTGCGTTCCCGAACCCGCCGAGGTGCTACCCCGTCCATAAACTGACGGTTCCGGCCGCGGGCACACCCATCTGTTCGGGCGTGCGACGCGCGGCCGGCCTTCAGGAGGTTGGTGTGATGCTCTCTCTTAAATTGCCGGACGGGTCCGTTCGTCAGGTTCCGCCCGGCACCCGCCCCCGCGACGTGGCCGAGTCCATCGGCAAGCGACTCGCGCAAGCCGCCGTCGCCGCGAAAGTCGACGGCAAGATCGTCGATCTCGACCGCGAACTCACCGCCGATTCCGACTTCGCGCTGCTCACCGACAAGGACAAGGAATCGCTCGACGTGTTGCGGCACAGCGCCGCCCACATCATGGCCCGCGCGGTGATGCGGCTCTTCCCCGGCACCGAACTCGCGTTCGGCCCGACCACCGATAACGGCTTCTACTACGACATCCACAGCCCGACGCCGATCCGCGAGGACGACTTCGCCAAGATCGAAGAGGAGATGGCGAAGATCGTGAAAGCCGCCGAGCCGTTCGAGCGGTTCGAGAAGAGCGTGCCGGAAGGCCGGCAACTGATCGGCGACCTGAAGCAGAAGCTCAAGGTCGAGCACATCGACGAGAACCTCGGCAAGTCGCACGACAACGTCAGCTTCTACCGCCAGGGCGAGTTCATCGACCTGTGCCGCGGGCCACACATCCCGCACGCGGGCAAGGTCGGGGCGTTCAAACTCCTCAGCATCGCCGGAGCGTACTGGAAGAACGACGCGAAGCGCGAGCAACTGCAACGGCTCTACGGCACCGCGTTCTTCGACAAGAAGGAACTCGCCGCGTACCTGACTCAAGTTGAGGAAGCTAAGAAGCGGGACCATCGCGTCCTCGGCCGACAGTTGAAACTGTTCACCATCAGCCAGGTGGCCGGGCAGGGCATGATCCTGTGGATGCCGAAGGGGGCGACCGTCCGCGGGCTGCTTGAGAGCTTTATCAAGGATGAACTCGTCAAGCGTGGCTACTCACCGGTGTACACCCCGCACATCGGCAACCTGAACCTCTACCGCACCAGCGGGCACTTCCCGTACTACGCGGACGCCCAGTTCCCGCCGATGTACTTCAACCCGACCGTGCAGACCGTGGACACCTGGTACACGCTGCTCGAAAAGAAGCTGCTCACCGACGACCAGGAGAAGGCGTTCCTCGGCACCATCCAGGCTGTCAGCGAAGGCAAATCGCCGACAGACCCCGATCAGGAATTCCCGCGGTTCACCGTCGGCGAGATGAAGCTCGACGCCCGCGCACTGTGGTTGGAGTACCAGGAGGCGAAGGACCGCGACGCGAAGCTGAAGGTACTCAAAGACTGGATGAGCGGGCAGGAAGGCTATCTTTTGAAGCCGATGAACTGCCCGCACCACATCCAGATTTACAAGGCGTCACCGCACAGCTACCGCGACCTGCCGATCCGCCTCGCGGAGTTCGGCACCGTGTACCGCTTCGAGCAGTCGGGCGAACTCGGCGGCATGACCCGCGTTCGCGGCTTCACGCAGGACGACGCGCACCTGTTCCTCACCCCGGAGCAGGTCGAGCCGCAACTGCGGAGCGAGATCGAACTCGTGCTGCTCGTCCTCAAGACGCTCGGCCTGAACGACTACCGCGTGCGGGTGAGCGTCCGCGACCCGGCGTCCGACAAGTACGTCGGCGAGGCCGAATTGTGGGAGAAAGCCGAGGCGACGCTAAAAGCGGTCGTCGAGACGGTACCGGGGCTGAACTCCAGCATCGGCGTCGGCGAGGCGGCCTTCTACGGGCCGAAGATCGACTTCATCGTGAAGGACTGCATCGGCCGCGAGTGGCAACTCGGCACCGTGCAACTCGACTACAACCTGCCGCGGCGGTTCGACCTGGAGTATACCGGCCCCGACAACAAGCCGCACCGCCCGGTGATGATCCACCGCGCCCCGTTCGGCAGCCTCGAACGGTTCTGCGGCATCCTCATCGAGAACTTCGCCGGCGCGTTCCCGCTGTGGCTCGCCCCGGAGCAGGTCCGCGTGCTGACGATCAGTGAGAAGTCCGAGGCCTACGGCCGTGACATCGAGGCGAAGTTGAAGGCGGCCGGCTTCCGCGTGGACACCGACTACCGCAGCGAGAAAATCGGCGCGAAGGTCCGCGAAGCGTCACTCGAAAAGGTGCCGTACATGATCGTCGTCGGCGAAAAAGACGCCGCTGCCGGCACTGTGGCGTTGCGCGACCGTGTGGCCGACAAGGAGACGCGCGATCTGAAGCTCGACGCAGTGATCGCCCAACTTCAGGACGAAGTGGCGAAGAAGACCATCCGCACGATCAGCACGGCGACGGCCGACCTGACCGGCGGCGGCACGGCGAAGTTCGAGGGCTAAAACCGAGAGCGGCGGGGCCGAACCCGCCGCTTGCTTTTTTGGCGCGTGGTGCAGTCGTGAGCAATCTCTCAGAATCGCTGTCGCCGATTCTGCAGTCGGCCGTTTAGTCTCTGAGTTGTCTCGACTTCTCTCACTTCGAGCCCCTTATGAAACTCTGGCTACTACCGACGTGCGCCGCTGCGTCCCTTGTCCTGGCCATCGGCCTCCTGGCCCTCGGCAAAGCCGAGAAGCCGGAAGACTACCCCCTGACGTTCACCGAGGGCCACGACATCGGCAAGGACGACCACGGTCGGCCGTGCGTGCTGATCGCGGCCGCCCTCGGCGTGAAGACGGAAGTCTTCCGCGAGGCGTTCAGCGGCGTGACGCCGGCGAAGAACGGCAAGCCGAGCGGCGAGGAAGCGCGAAAGAACAAGGACGCGCTGATGAAGGTGCTGAAGCCACACGACGTGACGAACGACCGACTCGACGAGGTGTCGAACTACTACCGCTTCAAGCCGCAAGACGGCGAGTTGTGGAAACACAAGGACGCGAAGGCGCACGCCGTCGTCGAGAACGGCAAGGTCACGAAGGTCGTCGTCACCGAAACCGGGGCCGGGTACAGTTCGCCGCCGAAGGTCACGATCAAAGGGTTCGAGAAGGTCGAGTTGACCGTCACACTGCTGTTCGACAAGGACCTGGCGAAGAACGGGTCGATCAAGTCGATCGAGTTGAAGAAGTAACCCCGGTTCACCCCTCTTTAGGGTTGTGGTAGCGGCGGGGCGATCCGGTATCATTCACCCCATGATTCCGACGATTGCCTACGACGGCGGGGCGGCCACGGCCCTGCCGGCCACCCTGCCGCTGCCGGCGTCCAACGCGGGCGTGAAACTCGTTCAGGGCGAGGCTCCCGACGAGGCCCGCGAGTTCGACCGCCTGCTCGCCCGGCGGTTCGCGCGGGCGTGCTACGTCTTCCTCGTCGCGTACGCCGGGTTCCTGGCCCGCGATCTCGTCTTCTTCAACCGCGGCGGCGTCGAGTTCCAGCGGTACGTTCTCGCCGCCGGCGTCGTCCTCCAGGGCGGCCTCACGCTCGCCGTGCGGTTCGGCCGCGCGGCCTCACGCGGCCGGCGGAAGGTCGCCCAGTACGCCACGATCGTTCTCGCGTGGTTCGTCCTCGGCATCCTGCAGTACGACTTCCTCCGGTACGAAGTGACCCAGCCGGAAGTGCAAGCCGCCGACTGGTCCGCGACCGTCCAGATCACCGTGGCGAACACGAACTTCTTCCCGTGGTTCGCGCTGATCGCCGGCTACCCGGTCCTCGTGCCAATGTCCGGCCGGCGGGCCGCCGTCTTCGGCCTCGGCACGATGCTCATTCCCGTCCTCGTGACCGTCCTCGCCGCGTACACCATCCCGCCGTTGAACTGGAACCGCACGATCTACATGCACATCCAGTACGCCGTCTGGGGGACCATCGGCACGTGCATCGCTGCTTACGGCGCGGCCCAGGCGGGAGCCTTGCGGAAGGAAGCGTTCGCGGCCAGACAGTTCGGCCAATACATTCTTCGCGAACGGCTCGGCGGCGGCGGCATGGGCGACGTGTTTCTCGCCGAACACCGCCTCTTGAAGCGGCCGAGCGTCATCAAGGTCATCCGCCAGGATCGCTCGGCCGACGCGAACCTGCTCGCCCGGTTCGAGCGCGAGGTGAAAATCCTCGCCACGCTCACGCACTGGAACACCGTCGACGTTTATGACTACGGCCACACGCCCGAGGGCACGTTCTACTTCGTGATGGAGTACCTGCCGGGGGCAAACCTCGACGAACTGGTGAAGCGGCACGGTCCCCTGCCGCCCGGCCGGGCCGTCTTCCTGATCGCACAAATCTGCCGCGGCCTGCGCGAAGCGCACGCCGGTGGGTTGATCCACCGCGACATCAAGCCGAGCAACATCATGGCGACGGAACGCGGCGGGTTGCAGGACGTGGCGAAGTTGCTCGACTTCGGCCTCGTCTTCGATCCCGGTCGACTGACCGATTCGGGCAAGCTCACGCACGAGACGACAATCCTGGGCACGCCGCATTACATGGCCCCGGAACAAGCCCGCGGCGAGGCAGTGGACGGTCGGAGTGACATCTACGCCCTCGGCGCGACGCTCTACTTTCTGCTGGCGGGCCGACCGCCGTTCGATCAGAAGGCGATCGTCGAAGTGCTGGCGGCCCACCTCACGGCCGTGCCGAAACCGCTCTGCGACGTGAACGCGGCCCTCCCCGGCGACCTCAATGCGGTGGTTCTGCGGTGTCTGGCGAAAGCCCCGGCCGACCGCTTCGCGGACGTGCGAGAGTTGGAACTGGCCTTGCTCGGGTGTTCGTGTTCCACGGATTGGGACCACGAACGTGCCGCGGTGCCGTGAACTCTGGCGTCGGTATGATTGAATCCGCCGAGAGAACGCCGGGTCGTTGGCACGGGCGCTGCACTGCACCGATTGTTCCGATTCTTCCGCCAATCCGATCACACAACCACGATCCACAGCCGAGGCCGGGCTATGTTGCAGAACCGACTCAATCGGAAGATGGTCAGCGTCGTCTTCCGCGACCACGACGCCTCTGAAGAAGCCTTCGCGTTCCTGTACGACTGTGGCTACAACGACAATGAGATCAACGTGTTAATGTCCGACGAGCACCACGCCGATGCGCTCGTCCGTCGAGACCCACACCGCTACCACGCCGGGACTTACGCCACCGAAGGGATGGGCGTCGGCGGGGCCATCGGCACCGCCATCGGCGCGTCGATCATGGCCGTGGTCACCCTCGGCAGCGTCACCATCCCCGGCCTCGGGTTCCTCATCGCTGGGCCGATCGTGGCCGCGCTCGCGGGCGGCGGTGCGGGGGCCGTGACCGGCGGGTTGGTCGGCCGGTTGATCGGGGCCGGCATGACGGAACAAAATGCGCACGCCTACGACGCGGCGTTGCGCGAGGGCGGCGTGGCGATCGGCGTTTACCCGCACAACTGTGCGGAAGCGGAAAAGATCCGAGAGCGGTTCGCCGCCCTCGGTGGCGAAAACGTCTGCTACTGCTGAGCGAGCGATCCGGCGGGAGGGGTGAGGAACTCAATGGCCCCCGTTGCCACGTCATACATCGCCCCGACGATCACAATCTTTCCTTCCCGAACCAACTCCGCGAGAGTCCGACTTTGGGCCGTCATTTCCCGGACGCCGTTGACCACGTTCAGGCGCGCGACCTCGTTGACTAACGCTTGCTTGTCCGCGGGGGAGAGTCCGTTCAGGTTTTGGCACATCGTCGGATCGACAATGGCCTTCTGAATGTCTCCGACAACATGGTGGATGTGCTGACACCCCGTGGCTTCCGCTGGCGATTGGTGCGAACAGGCCAAGTTGACGGCCGCCGTCACGGCCCCGCACCGGGTATGGCCCATCACGACGACGAGTTTCGCCCCGGCCACGGCGGTACCGTACTCAATACTCCCCAGGGCCTTGCGACTCGTCACGTTCCCGGCCAACCGGACGCTAAAGATGTCCCCCATGCCCAGGTCGAAGATCAGCTCCGCCGGCGTCCGCGAGTCGATGCAACTGAGGACGACGGCGAGCGGGTGCTGCCCGGC
Organism: Limnoglobus roseus; assembly: GCF_008254045.1. Taxonomy (GTDB): domain Bacteria; phylum Planctomycetota; class Planctomycetia; order Gemmatales; family Gemmataceae; genus Limnoglobus; species Limnoglobus roseus. Next base: position 9,030,542 of record NZ_CP042425.1, read on the forward strand.
CGCGGTCGCGTGGACTTGCCGGCCCAAGTCGCGGGTGAGCCGGTGCCCGGTCAGGAACCGTTCGTTGCCGTCCTTGAGAAGTTGGAGCACCTGCGGCGGGGACAGCGCCGATTGAATCTCGCGCGTCGAGTAGTCCACGTACTGCGTCTGGTCGCGCAACAGCGGGTACCGGTCGCGGAAGCCAACGAGGCTCACTTCGACGCCGCGGGCCGGGGCGGTTACTTCCTTGAAATCGAGGATCAAGCCGAGCACGTCGGGGTCGATGTAGTCGGTGGCCTGCGCGTCGAGGAGAACGTGCCCGCCGGCGGGCACTTCGTCGAGCGCCCGGGCGATGGCCGCCCGGTTGAGGAAGCTGACCTGATTCGCGAGTTCGATGCGAACGACTTCCCCGCCCAGGTGCTTCTCGACCACGCGGCGGATTGGCCGGCGGACGTTGCTCCGCAGGATGAACCCGATGCCAGTGCCCAGGCCGATCAGCACGCCGATCAAAAGGTCCGTGAGCACGATGGCCACGACCGTCACCACGAACGGGACGAACTGGTTCCAGCCTTCCCTCCACATCTGCCGGCCGATTTTCGGGCTAGCGAGTTTGACGCCGGTGGTGAACAAGATCGCCGCCAGACACGAGATCGGGATGAGGTTCAGGTACGCGGGCAGAAACGCCACGCTCACGAACAACAGCGCCCCGTGGACGACGGCCGACAGTTTCGTCCGGCTCCCGGCGTTGATGTTCACCGAACTCCGCACGATCACCGACGAGATCGGTAGCCCACCGACGAGGCCGCCGAGAAAATTGCCGACGCCCTGGGCGAGGAGTTCGCGGTTCGGCGGCGAGTTCCGCTGCTGCGGGTCGATCTTGTCAACGGCTTCGAGGTTCAACAGCGTTTCCAGGGTCGCGACGCCGGCGATCGTCAACGCGGCGATGTAGACGGCCGGGTTGGCCCACTGGAAGAAATCGGCCGATTGGAACTCGCCCAACAATTCCTGGAACGAGGCCGTCACCTTCACCTGCACCAAGTGCGTCGGCTCGATCAGCCAGCCCTTGCCGAAGCCGGCGAGAACCCGACTCGCCCCGACCCCGAACAAGACCACGGCCAACGGGGCGGGGAACGACGAGCGCTTCAAGAACGAAACGCGCGACCACAGGACGAGGATGATCGTGGACAGAATCCCGATCAGGGCCGCACCGGGGTGGATGTCTTCGAGCAACTCGATCAGTTCCGAGAACGTGTTCCGGTGGTCCGGCTGTTCGAAGGACATTTCCCCTTCCGGGTCCGGGTCGTGGCCGACGACGTGGGGCAATTGCTTGAGAATGAGGATGACACCGATGGCCGCCAACAGTCCCTTAATGACGTTCGACGGGAAGAACGCGGCCAGGAAGCCCAGGCGAGCGCACCCCAGGGCGATCTGAATCAAGCCCGCGACCGCGAGGGCCAGCAGGAACGTCTGGAACGATCCGAGGATGGCGATCTGTGCGGCCACGACGGCGATCAACCCCGGCGACGGGCCGCTGACGCTCGTTTGGGACCCGCTCAACAGGCCGACGACGATGCCGCCGATCACGCCCGCTACGAGGCCCGAGAACAGCGGCGCGTTGGCCGCCAGCGAAACGCCGAGGCACAGGGGAAGTGCGACAAAAAAGACGACTAACCCGGCCGTCAGGTCGCGCGGGAGTGTCGTGGAGATCCGTTCCGGGGTTGGCGGCATGCGTGCGCCCTCCGCAAGTGCGTGGTGAGATTGTTCGGCGTTTCCGGCTCGAAACGAACGAGCGGAAACGCTCCTCCACCGCATCGTGAGAAGCGCGCACGGCGACCGGACTGGGCGTAGATCGGGGGCGGCCTTTCTACGGCGGAGAGTTCACGTTAGTCATTCCCCACGGTGCGACCACCCTGGCACCAGCCGGACGTGTTGATGAACCCGGTGGTGCCCCTGACGGCCGCGTGTGGCGGAATCGACTCACCATCTACGCCCCGACCGCCACGTTGGTTCGCACGCGGGTGAATCTCCCGGCCGAACTTCGTCTCGCCCCATTCGAATCTGACGTCCCACCGTTGCCCCGCCCGTATAACTTGTCAACTCTCCCCACGACCCGAACCCGCCCGGCCAGGGAGCCGCGTATGCACAACCTCGAATTTGTTCTGTCCCTGACGACCGCACTGGCGGCGGCCCTGGCGCTCGGCTACGGCACCCACCGCCTCGGTCTGTCGCCGATCGTTGGCTACCTGTTGGCCGGTGTTGCCGTCGGGCCGCACACGCCCGGCTTGGTCGCCGACGTGAAACTCGCTGAGCAACTCGCCGAGATCGGCGTCATCCTGCTGATGTTCGGCGTCGGGCTGCACTTCCACGTGGACGAACTCCTCGCCGTGAAGCGGGTGGCCGTGCCGGGGGCGATGGTGCAGTGCCTGTTCGCCGCCCTCCTCGGCACGATCGTCGGCAAGGCGTTCGGTTGGAGTTGGCCCGCGAGCGCCGTCTTCGGCCTGTCGATCTCGTTCGCGAGTACCGTGGTACTGACCCGCGTCCTCGGCGAGAGTCACGACCTGCACACGTCGCTCGGCCACATCGCCGTCGGCTGGCTGATCGTGCAAGACCTGTTCGCCGTGATCGTGCTCGTTCTGCTGCCGGCTTTCTTCGGGGAAGAAGCCGTCGAAGTGTCGAAACTGCCGCTCATCCTCGGACTCGCCGCGGCGAAGGTCGGCGTGCTGGTCGTGACGGTGCTGCTGGCCGGGGGGCGGCTCGTGCCGTGGCTGTTGCGGTACGTCGCCGCGACGCGGTCGCGCGAACTCTTCACGCTCACGATCCTGGTCGTGGCCCTCGGCATCGCAGTCGGGTCGGCGACGTTCTTCGGCGTGTCGATGGCCCTCGGCGCGTTCCTCGCCGGGATGGTCGTCGGCCGGTCCGACTTCAGCGTGCGGGCCGCGACGGAAGCCCTCCCGATGCGGGACGCCTTCGCCGTGCTGTTCTTCGTCTCGGCCGGGATGCTGTTTAACCCGGCGCTCATCGTGCAGTCGCCGCTGCTGGTCCTCTCGGCCCTGGCCGTGGTCCTCGTCGGCACGCCGCTGGTCACGCTGGCGGTCGTGCTGTTGCGCGGCTACCCCGTCGCCACCGCGGTCGGGTTGGCCCTGTCGCTGACGCAGATCGGCGAGTTCTCGTTCATCCTCGCGGCCATGGGAAAGGAATTGAAACTCCTGCCCGACGAGGCGACGCAGACGATCGTGGCGGTGGCCCTGGTGACGATCTCGCTGAACCCGCTCATCTACCGGCTGGCCGATTCGATAACCGCGTGGGCCGGGCGAAAGCCGCACCTGTGGCGGTGGCTGGCGGCGGGGCCGAAGCAAGACCTGCCGGACGGGCCGAAGCCGAGTGCGGTGGACCCCGAACACCGCGCGGTCGTGGTCGGCTACGGGCCGGTCGGGCGGACGGTGTCCCGGTTGCTCCGCGAGAACGAGATCGAGCCGACGGTGATCGAGATGAACATCGAGACGGTGCGAACCCTCCGTTCGCAGAACGTCCCGGCCGTCTACGGCGACGCGGCCCACCTGGAAACGCTGAAGGAGGCGAAGGTCGGCGAGGCGGGGAGCCTGATCTTGAGTTCGTCCGGCATGAAGGGCACCGAGGAGGTGGTCCGGCTGGCCCGCGAGTTGAACCCGAAGATCCGCGTGCTGGCCCGGTCGAGCTACGTCCGCGAGTTGAGCGCGATCCAGGAGGCGGGGGCCGAGGTCGTCTTCTCCGGCGAGGGGGAAGTTGCCATCGCCCTGACGGAAGCGATCCTCCAGCAACTCGGGGCCACGCCCGAGCAGATCGACCGCGAGCGGGCGCGCGTGCGGGCCGACTTGGTAGTGATCCGCAAAGACGAAACGCCCCGCACGACCGACGGCACGGCGCAGCCGTCGTTGTGACGGCGGGGGACAAACGCTCGCGTTCCTGCAACATTCGCCACCCGCGGCGGTATCCTCCCGCGTCCTCTCCGCCCTCCTTCGGATGAACGGGTCATGCACACGAGCAAGCTCTTCGAACCGCTGTCGCTCCGGTCGGTCACGCTGCGGAACCGCATCGGCGTCTCGCCGATGTGCCAGTACAGTTGCGACGACGGATTCCCGACCGATTGGCACCTCGTTCACCTCGGCTCGCGGGCCGTCGGCGGGGCGGGATTGGTCATGGTGGAAGCGACGGCCGTCGCCGCGGAAGGCCGCATCTCGCCGAGCGACGCCGGCATCTGGAAGGACGAGCACACGGCCGCGTGGAAGCGGATTGCGGAGTTCATCGCCGCACAGGGGGCGGTGCCCGCGATGCAACTGGCCCACGCCGGCTGGAAGGCGTCCACCGATGCCCCGTGGCTGGGCGGCAAGGCCGTTTCCCCCGAACGCGGCGGATGGCAACCCGTCGGCGTCGGCAACAAGCCGTTCGCAGCCGACTACCCCACGCCACGGCAACTGACCGTTGCCGAACTCGACGCCCTGTGTGCCGCGTGGCAAAGCGCGACCCGCCGGGCGCTCGCCGCGGGCTTCAAGCTCATCGAGGTTCACGCGGCCCACGGCTATCTCTTCCACAGCTTCCTCTCGCCGGTCTCGAACACGCGGACCGATGAGTACGGCGGTTCCTTCGAGAACCGCACGCGGCTCTTGCTGCGGGTCGTGAAGGAAGTGCGGGGGATCGTGCCGAAGGAACTGCCGCTCGCGGTACGGCTGTCGTGCAGCGACTGGATCGACGGCGGGTGGACGATCGACGACTCGGTCCGGCTGTCGAAGGAACTGCGGGAATTCGGCGTGGACCTGATCGACTGTAGTTCCGGCGGCATCTCGCCGACGGCCAAAATCCCGGTCGGCCCCGGCTACCAGACGGCGTTCGCCGCCCATATTCGGCAGCAAGCCCACGTCCCGACGGCCTCCGTGGGCATGATTACGGAAGCCCATCAGGCGGAAACGATTCTGCGAACGGAGCAGGCTGACGTGGTGTTACTCGCCCGTGAGTTGCTCCGGGACCCGTACTGGCCGCGGACCGCCGCGGCCGCGCTCGGCGACAAGCCCGAAGGGTGGACGCCGACGCAGTACGCCCGGGCATGGTGAGGCGCTACTTGCCCTTCGGGGCGGCTTCCTTGAGTAACTCGTCGACCTGCGCGGTCATGCTCTTGTACCCGGCGTCGCCGAGTTCGCCCTCCCACCGGTAGCGGACGTTGCCGGCCTTGTCCACGAGGTACACGCACGGCCAGTAACGGTTGCCCCACGCCTGCCACGTCTTCAAGTCGTTGTCCACGGCGATGGCGAACGTCAGCTTATTCTTCTTGGCCCGCTCCTTGATGCGGGCCACGTCCTTCTCGGCGTCGAACTCCGGCGTGTGGACGCCAACCATGACCAGACTCTTCTCGTCCTTGTACTTGTCCTGCCAGGCGACGTAGTGCGGGTAGTTGTGGATGCAGTTGATGCACCCGTTCGTCCAGAAGTGGACGATCATCACCTTCCCCTTCTGGTCGGCGACTTTGATTTCCTTGGCGTTCACCCACTCCGTGATGCCGGTGAACTCCGGGGCGGGGATCACCTTGTCCTTCTTGTCCTCACCGCGGCCGAGGGCCACCCACGCGCAGAGGCCCAGCACCAGAAGCGTCCTCGTCAGAAACAGTTTGACGTTCATCGTCGCTCCCCCCGGGAAGAATCCGCTCACAGCCCAGCGTGCCAGTCGTACCCGCGCTCGGCCCAGTAGTCGGCCGGGCGGTCGTCTTCGAACCGGATCGTGTTCAGCCACTTGATGTTCTTGATGCCGTACTTCACGGTGATGATGAGCCGGAGCGGGCCGCCGTGGTCCGGGGACAACGCCGCCCCGTTCATGCGGTCGCACAGGAGCGTCTGCGGGTGCAAGGCGCTCGGCGTGTCGAGGCTGACGTAGTACGCCCGGTCCGGGGTGGCGAACGAGACGTACGGGTGCCACACACCGTCGGTCCGCCGGCCGAGTCGGTGGGCGGTCACAAAATCGGCCAGCCGCACGCCGCCCCAGGTGACGATCTGGCTCCAGCCCTCGATGCACTTGAACTCGGTCGTCATCTCGACCCGCGGCAGCCCGGCGAGGTCGGCCAGCCGGAACACGCGATCGACCCAATTGGGTTGCGAGGTCGTCACCGTCCACGCGGCCGGGTCGGTATTGCCGGGTTGCCCGACGGGGCCGTTCAGCTTCATGTCGCCGGCCCGGTTGGCCGGGAATTCCGGGGCCAGGCCGTCACTTCCCCAGAGCCGTTCGTTGAACCGCTGCACGGACCGCAACGGCCACGAAATGCCGTCGACTTTCGACCGCGTGCGCAGCCACGTCCACCCCAGGAAGCCGCCCGCAGCCGCGATGCCGCCGCGAACGAACCCGCGGCGGGTCAGGCGGCGCATCGCCGCATCGGGGGCAGCACTTCCCGACGGTTCAGGAAGCGGCGACGGGTTCGGGTCGGACATCGGTCGTCACCTCATTGGAAGTCGGGACGAGTTCATACCCGGTCACCATGCCGCGGAAGTTATTCCACCCGGCTTTGATCACTTGCGAGACGTGGACCAGGACGAACAGAACGTACCCGACGGTCAGGGCGAAGTGTTCCAGCCGAGTTGCTTCGTACCCGCCCAAGAGGAACGTCAGTCCCGCGAGTTGAGTCGGTTTGTAGATCGCCAGACCGGTGACGACCGACCCGGCTCCCATCAGGAGGACGCCGCAGTAGGCCAACTTCTGGGCCGCGTTGAACTTGCCCAACGGTAGCGGTTGTTTCCGAATCTTCAGGTCGTGGAGCACGACGTGAAGGGCTTCGATCGGCGTGCGGCGGTTTGGCCAGAGTTCCCGCCAGTGCCCGGACCAGACCGTGTACGCGACGAACGCCAGGCCGTTGAGCGCGAACAGCCACATGAACGCGAAGTGGAACGCCATGCCGGTCGAGAGGCCGTGTTCCAGGTCGAGCGCCTGATAAAACCAGTCCGGGAAGAACTTGACGAGGACGAAGTTCCCGACGGCGATCTGGTACGGGTCGTAGGCCCAGTAGATGAGCAGCCCGCTCCAGATCATGACGGCCAGAAGCGGGACATTCACCCAGTGCAGGTAGCGAATCGCCCGGTCGTGCTTGTGTGCGAGGCGAAGCATCGACTCACCTGTTAGTTAATTCTCGCCGGTCATTTTGTCGTCCGTCATCTTATTCCCCTCCGTCATCACAACCGCCCCGGCACGGCGTTCCTGATACCGCATCGGGAGAAATCCCGCCGGCCAGGGCGGCCGATGATCGGAAGGAACCTTTCGACGGTGTCGCGAACGCGAACATCGTCGTGGGCGGAAGTGTAGTGGCGAGAGGCCGACGCGGTACTAGAATATCCGCACACTTTTCCGAGGAACCCACCCATGCCAACCCTCGCCGACTCCCACGACGCGCTGGCCGAGTCCGTAACTGCCCTTCGCCGGTTGGCGGATTACACGCTGCCCGTCGAGTTGGACCGTCGGATCCTGGACCTGAGCCAGAGGAAGGAAGACCTCACGGCCGAGGAACGGGCCGAACTCCTGGCCTGGGTGCAGTTCAGTCAGCAACGGTCGCTCGAAAAGTTCGGGGCCACGGTCGCGTTGGAACGACTGGCCGTCGCGTTCCCCGATTTGGCAAACCCGACGTGAGCGCGTTCCCCTTTTGTGGTGATCCGTGATCGCCGCCCGAGGGGAGACCACTGCGGAAACGGCCCCTCTCTACCACGACCGAGGACCACGTTCCCTATCCCCTTCCCCGGCGACTACTTTTGTAAAAATTTCCGCGCCCGCTTACCGCCATTCCGCGCCACTAGAGATGAAGGATACCCAGATGGAGAACGTCCTTCATGAAGCCTCGATTTCGTCCTTCCCTCACCGCGCTTGAGCAGCGTGACACCCCGGCCGCTCTGTTCGCGACCTCGGACCAGTCCGGCGTCGTCACGGCCTATTCTTCGGATACCTGGAGCCAGGTGTTCCAGGTCACGCCGTTTAGTGACGTCACCGGCCCGGTCCAGGTCACGACGGCCGACGTCAACGCCGACGGCACGGCCGACGTCATCGTCACGCCCGGCCGCGGCGGGGCACCGACGGTGAAAGTTTACAACGGTACCGACGGCAGTTTGCTCACGTCCTACACCGTCGGCGATCCGAGCGACACCAGCGGGGCCAGCGTCGCGTCCGCGGGAACCGATGCCAGTGGCAACGCGCTCCTCGTGACCGGGGCCGTGGACTCCGGCGTGGGAACGGTGCGAATCATCAAGGCGTCCGACGGGACGGTGGTCGACAAATTCGTTCCGTTCGCCGGGTTCACCGGCAGTCTCAGCGTTGCGACGGCGGACCTCGACAAGGATGGTACCTCGGACATCGTCGTGGGTGCGGCCTACGGCGGCGCGCCACGGGTGACCGTGTTCAGCGGGGCCAACCGGGATACGCTTTTCGATACTTTCGCCTTCGAATCGACGTTCACCGGCGGCATCACAGTCTCAGTCGGTGACCTGAACGGCGATGGCGCGGCCGATGTCGTCGTCTCGGCCGGCAATCTCGGCGGCCCGCGGGTGCAAAGCTACGACTCGACGACGTGGCAAGTGTTGCAGAACTTCTTCGCGTTCGATTCCACTGAGCGGAACGGCGTGCAGGCGTCGGTGGGGGCCACCACCGTCGGCGGCACAAACTCTCTGATCGCGATGGACGGCAACACCGGGGCGATGGCCGCGTTCGACCCGACTACCGTGACGACCATCACCGCCCCGACCTTCACCGGCCTGCCGGGCTCGGTCGCGGTCACCACGACGGGGCCGGTCGCCATTGCCGCGGGCGACGCGGGCATGACGGACACGCTGCCGGACCTGACCGCGGCCGACTGGCAAACGCTCGACAGCGGCGTGCAAATCCGCGACGTCACGACCGGCACCGGCACCGCCGTCACGGCGGCCTCGACGGTCGAGGTGTACTACACCGGATGGCTCAAGGACGGCACGGTGTTCGATTCCGACCGTAGCCCGAAGGCCGCGGTGTCGTTCCAACTGACCGGGTTGATCCAGGGCTGGCAGGACGGCCTCATCGGCATGAAGGCCGGCGGCATCCGACAGATGATTATCCCGTCGTCGCTCGGGTACGGCAGTTCGGCCACCGGCAGCATTCCCGCGAACTCCGACCTGGTGTTCGAGGTGAAGCTCGTGTCGGTTTCGTAACGCCGTTCAACCTCTCCCGATCGCTCCCCAGCCAAATCTCGATCCCCGGAACGGTCCGGGGTCGGGATTTGGCATTCGCGTTGCCAAGAGACTGACATCCGCCGGATCATTCTCATCATCGAGGGTGTTATGGCCATCGCCCCGGACCCGTTGAAAACCTACCCGACCGACTTCGATCTCAGCCAATTAAGCGAACTCAGTGCGGCCCTGAAGAACCGACTCTTCGACGCGCCGCTTCAGCAACAACCCAGTTTGTCGCAGTTCGGCTGGTCGGTACTCGACCACCTCAACATCCGTTTGGTCGACCTCCTGCCACGCGGTTTGACCGCGGCGATCGTGAAACAGTTGTGTGAAGAGATCGGGCGGCGCTTTTTAGCGGTCGTGCTACCGGCGGCGGATAATTACGAACTTCTCGACGCCAAGCACGTCGCAGAGTACCTCACGGTACTCAATCGCCAGCCGCCGGACGCGAGTGCGATGTCGGCGGCCTACGGCAGTGCCCGTCTGCGGGCGTTCTCCGGCGACCGCCGGCTGGTCTACCGGATGGCCGGGTACCGCGGACAACCCGGCGACCCGCTGGCCGACCACCTCATCGCGGAGGTCGTCCGGCCGGCGGTTCAGGCGGTCACCGCCGTTGCGGCACCATCGGCCTGAGCGATCACGCGAACCCCATCTCCTTCAGCACAGTCTCGTACCGCAGCCACGGAATCGGCCGCGTCGGGACGGGCGTGGACCGCTTATCGAGGGCCAGGTCGAGGAGGTACATCGTTTCGACGTACTGCGTCTTCTCGCCCTTCGCCCGCAGCTCCCGCAGCTGCGCTTGCTCCTCTTTGAAGCGGCGGGCCATTTCCAACAGCGTCAGGACGCGCGGGCCGTCCGAGCGGTGTTCGGTCTGCACGTCGCGGCACGTCGCCCATTCTTCGAACAGCATCAGGTCGGCGACCGAGATCAGCAGCACCGTGATCGGCTGGTGGTGGGCCAGCCCGGACGGCTCGCAGCACGGGGCCATCACGTAAAGGTCGTGATCGAAGGCGTGGTTGCCGACGCGGTCGCAGACGAAGTTCGTCAGCGTTTCCAGTAGGTACGAGCCTTCCGCGCCGTCCATCGAGATCAGCGTGTGCCGCGGCGTGACGTGGGCAGCCCTGTGAGCGAACACGCAGGCCAGGTGGCCGTTCGGAATGACGCGGGCCAGTTGGTCCTGACCCAGCGAGCGGATGCGGAGCGCGTGCGGCCGCGGCCGGCCGGTGTCATCGTCTTCGGTTTCGACGATGTGGTGGGCAATCACCACCGTGTCGCGGGCGTCGCCCTTCAAGATGCGGCGGCGTTCGCAGTGCCGCTGCCAGCGGGCGACGAGGCGGGCGATGATCGCCCCCAGCACAAGGCCGAGCAGAATACTCGCGCCGCGGAACCCGAACTCTTCCCAGATCGTGGCAAACATGGGACGTGCTTCTTTCTGAGAGACGGCCCTTATGAGTGCCGCTCTCAGAAAGAGTATTCGTCGGGTGCGAGGGGAGCTTTATGAGAAGCCATAACCCCTCTCGGGCGTATCGGATGGGGACAAATCAAACCGACTTCCGCAGCCTCAACACCGGCCGCACGAGCAGGACCAAAATGGCCAACGTCATCGCGGCAGCCCCGAAGAACAGGAACCGCGGCAGGTGGTGGTTGTCGTAGTCCGGCGTCGGCGGCACGCCGGCGGGGACGAGGTCGTAATGTGTGACTTCGCCGATCACGTACTTCGACACGTCTACGTCCTGATCCTTCCGGTCGAGCGCGATGTCCTTGTGCAGTTCCAGAATGTCCCGACTGCGACCGCCTTCGAAGATGTGCTTCACGACCTGTTCGAAGGAACGCGCCTCCTGCGGCCGTGGCTTGCGGCCGCCCTCCACACGGGAGCCGTTCTCGGGCGTCACTTCGAAGTACACCGGCCGGCCGTGGAGCAGTTCGAGGTCGGTCAGCTTGCCGCTGACGACCGCTTGGCGGTTCGTCACCTCCGGCGACAGGCCGAACTTCTGCGCCAGGAACACGACGCCGAAGAACAACAGCGAGGCCGAGATCGCGCCGACGATGTTGACGGCGTTGCTGGCCGCGATCATCTCCCCCTTGCGCTCCTTCGGAGCTTTATGTTGGAGGAGCGTGAACAGCGGCACGATGTAGAAGCCGGTGAAGAAGCCGATGGCGACAATGCAACTGACGAGGATCGCCACTTCGTCGATGAACGTGGCCGCGCCGACGAGGGCGAGGATCATGCCGACGGCCCCGAGCAGCACGAGGCGGAGTTCCACGTGGCGACCGGACAGCCACCCCGCCGCCGGGCTGCCGAGGCCGATGCCGAGGGCCACGCTACCGACGACGACACTGGTTTTGAGTTCGTCCCACCGCGGGTTCTGCGATTCGCCGAGCATGTACACGGCCGCCCGCATGAACGCGACCACGAACGTGAAGAACGCGATCCCCTGGGCCGCCAGCCGCAGGGCCGGGACGGCGAACAGTTCCTTCACGTTGCCGACGATCGGGCCGTAGATGTACGGCGGGAACGGCAGCGTTGGGTTCGCGGCCTGCATCTTGCGGATGAGGAAACTCGCCAGCGCGCCAACGACGGCGAGGCCGAGGAGAATGACGCCAATGACGAGTTCGTTGCCGAGGAAGAGGTACGACAGCACGCCACCGGAAACGGTGCCGAGGATCACGGCCAGGAACGACAGCGATTCGAGCAGGCCGTTGCCCTTCGAGAGCAGGTGCGGCGGCAGAATCTCGGGCATCACGCCGTACTTGGCCGGGACGAAGAACGCCGAGTGCGTGCCCATCAGGAAGACGGTGCTCAGCACGACCCACGGGCCGAGTTCCGGGTGCCCGTTCCGGCCGAGGTAGAAGCCGAGGAGGGCGACCGCCGTGATGGCGATCTCGGCGAGCTTCCAGAAGACGAGGGCGTTCCGCTTCGAGTAGCGGTCGGCCAGCCACCCGGCGACGGTGCAGAAGATCGCCCACGGCGCGTAGAACAGGATCGGCATCAGCGAGATGGCGGCCCGCTCCGTGAGGGCTTGTGTGTTGATCGCGAAGAACATCGCGGCCGCGTGGATGGCCTGGTCGTTGAATGCGGCGAGGAACTGCGCGACGAGGAGGCCGATGAAGTTGCGGTTCGCCAGCGTGCCGTGGATGCGCAGGAACGTGGACGGCGATTCGGGTTCGTGCATCGTGCCCATACTTGCGGACCGTGGGGAGAAGTAACACTTCATGATACGGGGCGGCAGGTGCGATGAAACCCTCGTGCCCAATCGCCGGCCGGGGCGTAGACTTCTCGGGACGGAATCCGAACGGAGGTTTTGATGGATTGCATCATTCTGGCGGCCGGTAAGGGCACGCGGTTGCAGCCGCACACGCTGACGACGCCGAAGCCGCTGCTGCCGGTCCAGGGGCGGCCGATCCTCGACTGGATCATCGGGGCGCTCCCGCCGGTCGATCGGTTGGTGGTGGTGGTGAATTACCTGGCCGAGCAGGTCGAAGAGTATCTGCGACGGCAGACGCACGTCAAGAACTGGGCCACGGTGCGGCAGGAACAGCCGCTCGGCACCGGCGACGCGCTGATGAGTTGCCGGGGGCAGGTGTCTTCCGACCGGGTGATGGTCCTGAACGGCGACGACCTGATCGGCCGCCGCGACCTGGCGAACTTGGCCGCCGTGCCGATGGGCATTCTCTCGCACGCGGTCAACGAGCCGGACAGCTTCGGCATCCTGTTCCGCAACCCGGACGGCACACTCCGCGAAATCATCGAGAAGCCGAAGGGACTCACGCCGCCCCAGTTGGCGAACATCGGCGGCTACCTGTTCCCGAAGCGGGTGTTCGACTTCACGCTCACGCCGTCGCCCCGCGGCGAGTACGAGATCACGGAAGCGGTCGGAATGCTCGCGGCCGAAGGCGGCTTCCGGGTGGTGGAGGCGTCGTACTGGCTGCCGATCGGCACCGTGGAAGCGTGGACCGCGAGCCAGACCGCCGACGTGTCGGCGGTGCGGTGACGGTCACTCGTCCAGCGCGTCGCCCAAAACTTCTTCGTTCACGTAGATCGGCACCTTGGCGGTGACGGCAATCGGAATCGCGTCGCTCGGGCGGCAGTCGATTTCCACCAACTCGCCGGCCTGCCGCACGCGGAGTTTCGCGAAGTAGGTGTGGTCGCGCAGGTCGCTAATCATCACGTCCTGAATTTCGCCGCCGAGGTGCTCGATCGTGGACAGGATCAAGTCGTGCGTCAGCGGCCGGGGCGTTTGCTCGCCGCGGATGCGCCGGCCGATGCTCACCACCTCGAAAATGCCGATCACGATGGGGAACGCCCGCTCGCCGTCCACTTCCTTGAGAACGATGATGTGGTGGTCGTCGACCACGCTGCTGATGATCCGGCGAAGTTCCATCTGAATCGGCACGGCGGCCTCGGGTGCGCGGAAGGGGGCTTGCGGAGACTATAAAGCCGAAGCGGGGAAAGGGTCAAGGGCCGGAGGGGCAAACCCATCAACGGCGAACGGCCGGGAGACGTGCTCCCGGCCGTTCGCCGTTGACCAAGCCCGTGACGGTTTCGCCACGGCTTTGGTCAATTTCGTTGGATTAGTTGCGGACGGCCGGGTTGCGGGTGCGGATGATGCCGGTGCCGCCGTAGACCGTCAGTAATGCCCCCGACACGAGCAAGATGCCCGCGAACAGGAATTGCATCATCGGGATGGCCGCTGCGTTCGGGGCTTCCGGGGCGTGGGTCATGGTCGCCCCCGTCAGGTATTGGAACGCGGTGAACAAACCGGCCACGATGCCAACAATCAGGAGTATTGTGCCTGTCAGTTTCATGATTGGACCTCACTCATTTCCGCGAAGGGACTCACGACCGCAAACTTATCGCGAGCAGGTTGCGGTTTCATACTCCAAGTCGAGTTGGGGAGATCATCGAACGGACTCATGTCCGAAAGCTGCTCGGCGATCATGCCGTTGTGCTGGTCGAGAACGCCGACGAGCTCCGCGTAAAGCAATTGAAGTTCTTCATCCGCCCCGCCCGCGTCGCACACCGAGCGGACTTGCGAGCAGAGTTCGTTCATATCGATCAAGTGCTGATGGAGTTGGTCGCGAATCTGCTCGGCGGCTTCGCCCCGCAGTTCGTCGCGGCCTTCGATCTCATGAGTGGCGGGTTCCAGCATCGTCAGACTCATGGAAAACTCCTGCAACACGGTCAGCAAGGGGGTCAAGTGGGTCGCGAATCAATCCGCGGCCGACGAGTGACATCACGCAGGAGGTGTGCCAAAGCGGGATTTCAGTTCGAGAGGCGTTTTCAGGCGATTTCGATGGATTTGAGCCGAATCTGGATAAGCAGGGAAATACCCAATGGTGTGAGATCAGCCGCCGAAGCGGGGGAAGAATCGAGGTGAAGCGATTATACAAGGAAGGGCAATTTTATGGAGGCGTTCGCCGCCATGGGCACGCGGACTGCATGATTCGCTCCCCTCTCCGACGCAAGAGTTGCGAAGGGCCGAGACGCTCCTATGAGTGGCTCGAAAACATCACCATCAAAGGGCAGCACCATGAAATTTCTCCTTCCCACCACGGCGATCGCGTTCGGCTTGTTGGTCGCCACCGGTTGCAACCAGAGTTCGCCGGGCGGACATGCGGAAACCAAGTCCACGACCAAGTCGGGCGACACGTTCACCTTGAAAGCCCCGACCCTTGCGACCACCATCAAGCAGGGCGACAAGCAAACGATCACACTGACCGTGGACCGCGGCTCAGACTTCAAGCAGAACGTGAAGTTGAGTACGGGCGCGCCGAAGGGCCTCAAGGTGGACTTCGCGAACACCACGGTGAACTCCAGCGACAAGGCGGACGTGTCGGTGTCGATCACGGCCGACAAGGACGCCCCCGTTGGCGATCACACCATCAAGGTCGTCGGCAAGCCCGACTCCGGGACTGACACCAGCGTGGACGTCAAAGTGAAGGTCGAAGCGACGAAGTAACGACAAGTTTTCATCCGCCGCGGGGCCGGGGTTTCAAACCCCGGCCCCGCGGTTTCGTTTGACGGACTCTGGCAGACGGATCGCTCGAATGCACCGGTGGTAACAGTTCGACCGCCCGGGTAGTTTCGAGAATGTGCGACGCCTGTGCCCGTCGCGTTCTCGATCTGCCCACTCTCCCGACACGGCGGGAAGGGATTCGCCGGCCGACGCCGGACGATGGTTACGGGTGAAGGACCGCGTGGGAAGGACCGGATTCCCCGCCCAGGAGGGTGACCGATGGCCTTGCGACTCGCCTTGTTTTTTGGCTGCTGGTGTTGGCTTGCCTCGGACGCGACCGCTCAACCGGACGCCAAGAAGAAACCCGACGGCAAGCCGTCCACCGTCACGGCCGCGATCACCTTGCAGGACGTGAGCATCAACGAGTTGATCGAAAAGACGCAAGTGAAACTCGGGTACAAGGTCGGCGGCAAAGTCACGGTCAAGGCGAGCATCACCGTGAACCTCGACGACGCGACCGCCGCCAACGCCTACACCATCCGCGGTAAAGTCACGTCCAACGAACTCGAACTCGAAAGCCTTCACGTCCGCGATCTGTCGGCCGAGGTCGTTTACGTGAACGGCAAACTCACGCTCACGGCCCTGCACGGCACGATGTTGTCGGACGACCCGCTCGACAAACCCGGCACGTTCACCGGGACGGCCACGGCCGCGATCGATCCGAGTGGCGACCTGACCGCCGACTTGAAACTCACCAATCTTCCCCTCGGCGAACTGCTGAAAGCGGTCCCCGGTGGCGTGCCTGTGATCGGGGCGGTGAACGGCAAGGCCGAGTTCCGGGCGGCGATCAGTACCCTGAGCGACACCGCGACGTGGGTGGCATCGGCGGACCTCGTCTCCGGGCAACTCCGCGCCTACGAACGCCTGATCCAGAACCCGAAGTTAAAGCTCGCGGTGAAGGACGGCAAGGCCCGCCTCACCGACGTGTCGGCCACCGTCGAGGGCATCCCCCTCACGGGCGACGGCACGCTCACCCTGACGGGCAAGTACCCGTTCACCGCGACCGTTCGCACCCAACCGCAGGAGGTCAGCGAGTTGCAGAAACTCGCACCGGAACTGCAAGTGCCGGTCGCGGTGAAGGGCAAACTCGAAACCGAGGCGACTGCCACCGGCACGCTGACGCCGTTCGAAGTCTCGGCCTCAGGCAGCATCTCTGCGAACGACCTGACCGTCGGCGAGGTTCCCGGCAAGAAGTTCGTGGCAAAGTGGGCCGTCACGCCGGAGCACTTCACTGTGACCGGCCTCGACGCCGAGTTGTTCAACGGCAAACTCAGCGGCTCGGCCGGCGTGCCGCTGAAGGCCGACAAGAAGGGCGAGTTCGCACTCACCTTTACCGACATCGACGCGAAGACCGTCGGGGCCGTGTTCCCCAAGATTCCTGTCCGAGTGACCGGGCAAGTGACGGGAAAAGTCGCCGGCACGATCCCGGTTGCGAAGCCGAATCAGCAACGGTCGCTGACGGCCGACCTGAACCTCACGTCCGACAAGCTCACCGTGCAGGGCATCCCGGCCGAGAAGTTGGTCGGCAAACTCTCGCTCGACGGCACGGCCCTGAAGTACGAGTTGGAGGGCAAGACACTCGGCGGGTCGTTCGAGATCAACGGCCGCTACCCGGAGCAAAAGGATCAGCCGGCCGCCCCTGCTGCCGAGGACAAGAAAGGGTCGCTGCGCATCCGCAACATCAGTCTCTCGCGGCTGGCGGAAGCGTTGCAACTCCGCGGCGTGCCACTGCGGGGCCGGATCGATCTTAGCTTCGATTTCTCAGACGACCTGACCGAAGGCAGCGGCCGGTACGCCATCCGTAGCCTCGGCTACGGCCGCGAACGGCTCATCCCGGAGTTCGGGGGCCGCGTCCTCCTGCGGAACGGACAGTTCGAGTTGGCCGACTCGACCGGGCCGGTTGCCGGCGGTACACTCCGGGCTCGCATCCGGGCGAGCCTTCAGAACCCGGCGCGGAACTCGTTCCGACTCGACATCGAGCGAGCCGACGTGAGTCGATTCCTGACGGCTTTTACCACGCGGCCGGATCTGGTCGAAGGCGGCGTGTCGCTGACCGTGCGTGGGAAGATTTACCCCGATTTCCGCGCCACCGGCACGCTGAGCCTCTCGCACGGCCGGTTAGCCGGTCTCATGGCCAGCGACGTGCGAGTGCCGTTCAGTGTCACGGCCCGCACCAGCGGTGTGCAGATCGTCGTTCGCGACGCGACGGGGATGATCGGCAACGGCCGCGTGGCCGCCCAGTTCGAATCGCAGTGGGGGGCGACCGGCCACCTGACGGGTCAGGTGCGGTTCACCAACGTGAAGATCGGCAACATCCTCTCGGACTTGCGGCAGTCGAACTACTTCGGCAACGCCCGGGCGACCGGCCGGATCGACATTAGTGGCGAGAACGTCCTTTCGGTCGACGACCTGAAGGCAACGGTCGTGACCATGCTCGATCAGACCAGCGGCCGCGACCTGCCGCTTTTCACGCAGATCGTGCCGTTCGTGAGCCCGACCGCCCTGCTGAAACCGTTCGACACGGGCGAACTGCGGGCGCGGCTGTCCCGCGGCGTGTTTCGCATCGAGCGCCTGACCCTCGCCAGCCCGAACACCGACCTGTACGCCGACGGCTCGGTGAGTTTGAACGGCCGACTCGATTTAGCCATAATCATTCGCACGGGGCAAATCGGCGTCAACACCTCGTTGATTCGTCAGATCGGCGCGCTCGCCACGCCGTTGCCGCTTCAGGTCATTCGGGCGGCCAGCGATCTGCTCTCGAACAGAACGGTCCGCCTTACGGTCACCGGTATGACCTCCTCGCCGCAAGTGCAGCTCAACACGGCCGCCCTTCTGACGGAAGAGGCGATCCGCTACCTGCTCCGCCAAACGGTCATCGGGTCGATCGTGACCTCGCCCCAACTCACGCCACGCTCCAACCCGTAAATCGGCTCAACCGGTAATCTTCGCAAAAGAGGCAGTATTCGTAAGGCAGGTCGTGCCGATAAGAGGGGTAGTGCCCGTACGGAGACTACCCATGGCGCGACGGTATTCGTTGGCTTGTTTGCTTGGACTGGCAGTTGTCTGCCCCTGGATGACCGGCTGTGGCTCGCTCGGCCAGAGCCTCGGCATCTCGTCACCGCGGTACAAGTTGATTCCGCAGGCCGACGAGTTCCGCGAGGGGAATGTTCCGCCGCCGGTCCTGGCCCGCGAGTTGGCGAAGACGCCGATGGCCGAGTACCTCGTTGAACCGGGCGACGTACTGCTGATTCAGCCCGTGGAACTCGATTCGCCGATCCGCATTCCCGCCGATCAGCCGGTCCTCCCGGACGGCTCCATCGAGATCGGCGAGTACGGCCGCCCCATCGTGACGGGCAAGACCACCGCGACGATCGAACAGGAAGTCCGCTCGATCATCAAGGCGAAGGAGAAGAAAGACATCGCCGTGACCGTCCGCCTCGTCGGCCGGCAGAGCAAGGTGTACTACGTCCTCGGGGAAGTGAACTCGCCCGGTTCGTACCCGCTCAGCGGCCGGGAAACCGTTTTGGACGGCCTGATGGCGGCCGGCGGCCTGTCGCGGCAAGCCCAGGAGCGGAAGATCATCCTCGTCCGCCCCACACCGTCGGACGGCTGCCGCGAGGTCATGCCCGTTTGCTATTCGCAGATCGTGCAACTCGGCGACACCACGACGAACTACCAACTGCGGCCGGGCGACCGCATCTTCGTGCCGAGCGTGACGACGCTGGAAAGCATCTGCCCGTCGCGGATCAAGACGCCGTCGTGCTGCAAGGCTCAGTACCCCTGTGCCCGCGGCGGGGCGGCCGGGTGTGCCACGAATACGTGTGCAACCCTGACCCCGGTCGACGGCCCGGCCGTGATGATTCCGCCCGTGCCGGACGTAAAGTAACCCGGCACGGCGATTGCTCCCTGGTGGCGTTCGACCGGCACCAGGGAGTTGTCATGAAGCGCCTTCGGAAAGTCTTCTTGTGGGTTCTCGGCATCACCGGCGGCCTGATGGTCGTCGCGTGGTTCGGGCTGAAAGCCTACATCAACAGTTCCTACGCCCGCCAGACGGCCGCCACTCAAATCAGCGATATCGTCGGCCTGCCGGTCCTCGTCGAGAGCCTGAGCGTGGGCACCGGTTCCACGACCGCTTCCCTGCGCATCACCGACACGGCGTCCGAAACCCCGGCCGAGTTGCTCAAAATCGGTGCACTCGAAACTGACATCTCGCTCATGGACCTCGTTTCCGGCCGCGTCGCCCCGACGGCGGTGACGGTCAAGGACGTGGAGTTCCTCTTGCGAATCGACGCGGACGGGAAAATCCTGTCCCCGCTGCCGAAGGCCAAGGCCGGCGGTCCGGGCGAGACGAAGACGATCCCGACCGTGCAGTTAGTGAACGGCCGCGTGCGCATCCAGCAAACCGGCCACCCCGAGTTCGATCTGACGCGCGTGAACGCCAAACTCCAGCGTGACGGCGACGCCTACGCGCTGACGGGCGACGCCGACGACCCGAAGTGGGGCAAGTGGACGATCACCGGCCGCATCACGACCGAACCCGCCGGGGGGCAGTTCCAACTGCACACCGATCAGGCCACGGCCAAAATCGATCTTCTGAAGAGCATCCCTTACGTGCCGATGAACGTCTGGGACGAGATCGTGCCGGAAGGGCCGACCGCGGCGACCGTTACCCTGGGCTATCAAACGGCGGGCGGCTTCGGATACGGCGTTGACCTGAAACCGTTGCGGGCTTCGCTGACGATCCCCGAAGTGTCGGCGACACTGACGGACCTGGAAGGGCACATCACGATCGGCGGCGACAAGGTCACGATCCAGAAGGCGCACGGCACCCTCGCCTCCGGCACGCTGACGGCCGAAGGCGTCTACGACTTCGCCAAGCCCACCGGGGTCTTCAAGAGCAAGGTCACCGCTCAGGGCGTGGCCGTCGAGCAGTTGCCGGAAGTCTGGGGTCTGAAGCGGCGGAAGATCACGGGCAAACTCCGGGGCGATGCGGACCTCGAATTGCACTTCCCTCCGGCCGGCCACGTCGACACCCGCGGCAACGGCCGCGGGGACATCGAAGGCGCTAAAATCGCTGGCATCCCGGTGACGATCAAACTCAAGATGACCGGCGGAAACGGCCGTTACGAGTTCGAATCCGATCAGCCCGCCGACCCAAAGTAGATCGGCCGACCACCTCCCACTGGCGACGGCTCGCGCCTTGGGAGGTGACCTCCGACGATGAAGCGGATCTGCCTCAACACGACCGACGATCCCAAAGCACGCACATCCTCGCCATCTTTCGCAGCCATTACACGCCGCCGACTCGACTTGAACTTGAACCAGTTCTGACAGAAATGGCGGTTCGAATTTTTTGCAATCGGCAGACGACTTCCTTGATTCCGGCATTCAGGCGTGGAGGTTGCTCTACCTTTCATTCGGGGGCATTTTGCACCATTTCCCTGTAACCTTTACCGGAGTACGAACCCATGCTGAGCGCACGCGAACTGGCGAACCGCCTCCGCGAAACCCGTCTGACGGCCGGTGATTGGTACGACACGACTGCGATCGAGGCTACGGAACGGTTAAGCCTTGATGACCTGCAAACAATACGGCAAATGGTGCGGGATGCCGGGTATGAAGGGATCGAAGTGGAGCCGAAAGTTCGCCGCGTTCACTCGCTCGTCGTGGGCCAAATCGGGGCCCTCGCGGACAGCATGCCGGCCGACGGGGCCGATTGAAAATTCCACAAACGTTTATTCTTTTTACAACGGGGCGTCCGCGGGAGGAGCGACTTTTTTCACTCCCCCTGCGAACGCCCCGGTTGTTTTTACTTGTCGATCTTTTTCCCACAGGCGGAAGTCTTCCGCCACCCCAACCGGACGCTCAAACTTACTTGACTTGCGCGGGCGTTTCGAAAGCCACCCCGGCGAAGGTGCGGACAAACTGGGCAAGCGGCACACGGAAGCGGCCGTCCTTCGTCGGGTAGCCGTGCTCAAGGCCCGGGGTGCCCTTCGGCGTGAAATTCTGGCCGTGCGGGTTCCACAGGCCAATCTCGTCTGTCTTGGCGTCGTACCCCGTGACCGCGTAGGCGTGGTTGCCGTTAACGCCGGGTGTGGTCACGCCGGTGGCCGTGCCGCACGTCACCAGCCGCGACGCGGCAAACGTTTCGGTCAGTAACTTGCGAAGTTCCACCAACTTCGCCTCCCGTTCCTTCTCGGTCGTCGCCGCTTCCTTCGCGTACTTGCACGAGAACCGGACGATGGCGTGGCCCGTCACGACTTCGATCATCGTGCCGGCCGACCCGCCCTTCCCGAGCAGGTCGATGAGCGACGCCTTCTCGGTCCCTTCGGACTTGGCCTTCTCCAACCGTACCAGCCCGATGGCCTTCTCGTAGACGTTCACCCACAAGCCGTCCGCCCCGGCCGACGCCGTGAGGGCCAGTTCCGCGTCCGTGGGGGCCGGCACAGCAATGTCTTTCGTGCCGAGCTTCACGAGGAACGAGCCGTCCTTCTGCTGGCGAATCATCTTCACCACGTCCTTCGGATCGCGGCAGACCATCGACCCCAGCGGGGCGAGGCAGAAGCAGTCGCCGAGCTTGCCCTGGTTCAAGTCGTCCAGGTTCGGCGTGCCCTTCGCGAAGAGTTCCCGGTTGGCCTTCGTGATCTTGGTCAGGGCCGAGGCGTACATCGCGTTCAGGTCGGGTTGATCCTTCGCCGGCTTCGCGGCCGCGAACTGCGTCGTCGCGTCCTGCGTCAACGGCGGCAACTTCGCGGTCTTGCTCCGCATCGCCCGCTTGAGGGCGACGACGGCCGCGGCTTCCGGTCCCTTCACCTTCGGGTCGGACACGGCGTGGTCGATCTCCTCGCGGGACAGCGTCCCGTCGTGGTCGCGGTCCCAGCGGGCGAACGAGCCTTTGACCTGCTCGGCAAACGTCGGCGGCGCGGCCGGGGCGTCAACGGCCAGAGTCAGTGAGGGGACGAGGAAGCCCAATGCGAGGGCGACGGAACGTGCGGTCATGGGTGGGATACTCGGGGAAACCGGAGAGGCTTCTACGGGAGATCACGACGAATCGCGCCGTGGGGTGACAGGGAAAGGGGTGAAAGCTGTACCGGGGACATCCTACCGCCCGGTCGCGGCGGCGAGGTACTCGGCGGGAAGTTCCGTGACCTTCCGCACCTCGATCTTGCGGAAGAAGACTTCGCCCTTCACCGACTGGAACCGGATGCGGCCGCGGGTGAGCGGATGGTCCGGCGGGTCGGCCCGGCGGGACCGGGCGAGGGCCAGGACGGGCGTGCCGTTGATGACGTGCAGGGCCGTGTCGCCCAGGCAAACGAGGGCCGCCCGGTTCCACCGCCCGACCGGGGCTTCCTTGTTCGTGTGCGGCGGGATGCTCCGGCCGGCCGGTTCCACGGACGCGATCTTACCGTCGCGGATTTCGCCCACGTCGATGCGCAGGAGGTCGTTCAGCCGCAGATAGCTGCCCGCCCGCTGAAGGTGCAGTTGCATACCGTGCGTCCCCTTCGACCCGAGCGGCCCGCCGCAGTGGTAGCGGATACTCGCGAGGTGGTCGCCCGTGGCGGTGCCCCAACGGTATTCGAACTGGAGGTGGAAGTTCTCGAAATCCCGCTCCGACTCGACCGACCCCAGGCCGGTGCCCGACGCCCGGAGGGCCGGGCCGCCTTCCATCTCGACCATGCCGAACTCGCTCGCCGGTCCGGCCCCGATGGGCGTGCCGCCCTCGGGAACGACCGGCCGCCACTCGTGCATGTCCTGCCCGTCGAGCAGCGGCTCCCAGGCGTCGTGGCGGGCGAAGGGGGCCTGTGCGGATCGGTTCGGAACGGGATTCACGTTGGGGGACGCGAGAAAGAACGAAATCCCGCCGGCGATCGCCAGCATCGCCACCGCCCCGCCGACGGCGGCCAGGGCCTCACGCCAACGACGGGGCCGCGGCGGGGCGAGCAGTGCTTCGAGGTCCGCCAGCACCGCGGCCGCGTTCGGGTAGCGGTCCTCGGGGAACGGGGCCATCGCCCGCCGGACGATACGGGCCACGGGTTCCGGGATCTCCGGGTTCACCGCCCGCGGGTCGGGGGCCGGGTGGCGGATTTGATCGGCCATGATCTCGGTGACGGTCGTGCCGCCGAACGGCGCGCGGCCGGTCAGTAGTGCGAAGTAGGCCGCGCCGAGGCCGAAGACGTCGGTCCGCTGGGTGATGGCCCCGGTGGCCCGTTGTTCCGGCGACATGTACGCCGGCGTACCAGCCGCGAGGCCGAAAGCCGGTGTCGGCGAGTCCGTTGCCGAGAGGCTGAAGTCGCTAAGTTTTGCCAGCACGGTGCCCGACGACGATTCCGCTTCCGGGGCTGATGGGCCACCCGGCAGGAGGACGTTCCCCGGCTTGATGTCCAGGTGGAGGAAGCCGGCCGCGTGGATGGCCGAGAGCCCGCGGCAGACGTCCACGATGATGCGGGTGGCCAACCGCCAGTCGAACGGTCCGTCCCGCTCCATGCGCTCCGCCGCCGTGCCGCCGGCGATCCGCTCCATGACCAGGAACGTCACGCCGTCGGCCTCGCCGACTTCGAACAGGGCCACCACATTCGGGTGAAGTAACTGCCCCGCGAGCCGGGCTTCGTGGAGCAACCGCTGGTGGGCGTGCGGGTCAGCCGAGAGGCGGTCGGGCAGCACCTTGATCGCGACCTTGCGGTCGATCAGCGGGTCGGCCGCCTCGTAGACAACGCCCATCCCGCCGCGGCCGAGTTCGCCCGTGAGGCGATACTTCCCCAGCGTGCCGCCGACGGCCGGCTTCGCCGGGCCGAACGCCGCCCGGACGACCGGCTGCGAATCGGGAAAGCGGTCGAGGTACTGCGCCGGCGTCGGCGTCTCACCGGCCGCCCGCCGGAGTTCGAGTTCGACGGCCAGCAGTTCCATCAAAAGGGCGTCGCGAAAGCGGGCTTCGACTTGCGGGAGGTAGTCTTCGATTCGCGCGCCACGGCCCGCCTCTTCGAACGCCTCACAGACGGCATCGACCCGCCGCTTCGCGTCGATCGGCAGGTCGAAGAACGATTTCGAGAGTGAGAGCGATGAGGTCATGGTGAAGGAGTTATTCGTTCACTTCTCAAGTCGGCCGTTGATGTTATACGCTGGTAACTTCATGCTGAAATTTGTCGCGGCAGTTGTCGTCGCGAGTGCTGTTTCCCCGGCCGACATTAACTTGATAATCACCGAAAACTGCCGGGTCGGAAACTTCGTGTCATGATTCGTGTCAACGCCGTGGGATTCGAGTGAGGCGATCTGGATGGAGAACTTATTCAGTTTGTCTTTCCATTCGTGGTAAAGCGCCCCAGTGATCGCTACTTGCAAGGAGTCTTTCTCGCCGAACCGGAGGCTGCCAGTCTTACTTCGAACACGCTGGTCAACAACGTATATTTGACACTGTTTGAGCGACTCTGCGATCTTGTCGCGTGCCGGTGCTCCCGGATTGAACAACCCGTCGATATCTACCTTGCTCCTCGCAAAGCCGTCACCCAAGTTAAACGGCCCGATTACAAACAGCTCCTTCGTGTCGCCCTCCACAGGTTCAATGGCGTTCGCAGTCGGCGATGCGGATAGCAAAGCTGAGATTCCTGCTCCCGTCAGGCCAATCAGGGCGGTTCGGCGGCTCGGATCCTTCATGGCTTTTCCGCTACTTATTCTGGACTCGGCGATACTACCGCATCCGCTTCCCAGATGTCGCGGATGAGGGCCAGCCGCCGCATGACGGTGCGCGTCGTGCAGTTCAAGCGGGTGGCGATCTCCTCGTTCGTGTGGCCTTCCAGTTTCAGGCGGGCGATGGTCCGCAAGTCGTCATCGTCCAGTTTCTCGAACATCCCGCGAATTTCATCCGTGACAACCGCTGCGAGGGCCGGGTCGGTCGTTCGGTCGGCGACGTCGTCGGAAATCGCCTGCGTCGGGCCGCTGCGCTTCTGGGCGGTCTGCCACTTCCGCCAGTCCACCGCCTTGCGGGCCGTTAGCACCACCAACAGGTGCCACAGGTCGTCGCGGCTGGCGAGCTTGGCGAAGCGGTTCTCGGTAGCGGCCCGACAGAACTGGAAGAACGCCGAAAGGGCCACGTCTTCCGCGTCGGCCTTCAGCCCCGGCAGGCGGCCGACGGCGAGCGAAACCATGCGCTGAAAGTAGCGGTCCCAGATCGGGCTGGCCGCGTCCGATTCGCCGGCGGAAAGCCGGTTGATCCAGGTGGTGATCGAGCCTTCGTCGGCCATCGCCCCGGTACGGTGTGAGGAACGGAGAGGGCGAGAGTGGGAAAAATTATCGTACCAAATGTTCCGACCCGTGTCACAGTCCAAACCCGGTTGTCGTGATAGGGTTTGTAGGGCCGTGCGAGCAACCCTCTCTTCGCTCCCGCTCGCCGCCCGACGACGAACCACCTTTTCGGGGAGAGAAGAATGTCCCGCCCACTGTCACTCATCGCCCTGCTGCTGATCGGCGGGTTCGCGTCCGCAGAAACGCCGGCCGGGAAACCGGTTCGGGTCGCGGTGTTCGCCGGCGAGGGTGCCCGCAAGACAAAAGGCCCCGTCAGCGAAGTGATCGACAAGCTGCCCGGCTACGAGACGCAGTTGGTGACGGCCGAGGAGATCCGCGGCGGCAAGCTGAAGGAATTCCAGGTGCTCATCCAGCCCGGCGGCAGCGGGTCCGGCCAGGCGAAAGACCTCGGCGAAGACGGCCGGGCCAAGATCAAGGAATACGTCAAGAACGGCTCCGGGTACATCGGCATCTGTGCCGGGGCGTACCTCGCCAGCAAGAGCTACGACTGGTCGCTGCACATCCTCGACGCCGAAGTCGTGGACCGGGCGCACTGGGCCCGTGGCACCGGCAACGTCGAACTGAAGTTCAGCCGCACCGGCAAGGACTTCTTCGCCGCGAAGGGCGAGACGGTCGGCATCTACTACGGCCAAGGGCCGCTGCTCGCCCCCGGTAAGGACGCGGGCATCCCCGATTACGAAGAACTCGCCGCCTACGAGACGGAGATTCACAGCAAGGGCGGCGCTCAGCCCGGCGTCATGAAGGGCACGACCGCCGCCGCCCGCGGCTCGTTCGGCACCGGCCGGGTGTTCTGCTTCAGCCCGCACCCCGAAAAGACGAACTCGGACCAGACGCGAGCCATGCTCAAGGCCGCCCTCGACTGGACCGCCACGAAGTAATCGTTCGCTCCATCCCGGCGACTCTCCTCGCCTTATCCGCCCGCATTCATCCGCACCCAACAGAGGAGTTTATCCATGAACCGCTTCCCCCGTACCCGCCGCGGCTTCACTCTGATCGAACTGCTGGTCGTCATCGCGATCATCGCCATCCTCATCGGTCTGCTGTTGCCGGCCGTGCAAAAAGTCCGCGAAGCGTCCGCTCGCATCAAGTGCGCGAACAACCTGAAGCAGGTCGGTCTCGCGTCCCACGGCTACGAGAGCACCTACGGCGGCCTGCCGCCGGCCGCGATCGACTTCGACAGCAACGCCCCCTCGACGCTGCCGTTCCCGGCCCCGAAGGGCACGCGAGCGGCCCGCAGCTTCCAGTTCACGATCCTGCCGTACATCGAGCAGGCCAACATTCAGAACAAGTTCGACATCAACCTCGACTGGCGAGAACTGGTGAACCGCCCGCTCGTGGCGAACTCGATCCCGATCTACCTCTGCCCGTCGGCTCCGGGCGGCGACCGGACGCGGT
Organism: Limnoglobus roseus; assembly: GCF_008254045.1. Taxonomy (GTDB): domain Bacteria; phylum Planctomycetota; class Planctomycetia; order Gemmatales; family Gemmataceae; genus Limnoglobus; species Limnoglobus roseus. Next base: position 9,057,423 of record NZ_CP042425.1, read on the forward strand.
CCTTCGCTCCCGGGGCGACCTACGGCGGCGGCACGGTGACCGGGTACGTCTCCGACTACATGGTCTTCGCCCGCAACCGCAGCACGATCAACACGACGACGCTGCTCTCGACGACCGTGAACAGCAGTTGGAGCGCGGCGATTCAGCCGAACGTGAACACGTCGTTCACGAGCATCACGGACGGCACGTCGAACACCGCCCTGATGTTCGAATCCGCCGGCGGCCCGACGTGGTACAAGCTCGGCAAGCCGGACAGCACCAGTGCGAACACGGCCGACACGCAGATGTGGGCCGACCACCGGGCCTACTCCGTCTTCGACGGGTCCGACCCGGCGACCGGCCTGTCGTACACCGACACGACCACCGCCGCCGCCACGTGTGCGATCAACTGTACGAACGGGGCCGAGCCGTACTCCTTCCACACCGGCGGCATGAACATCCTGCGGGCCGACGGATCGGTGGCGTACATCCGCAGTTCCATCACCGTCGGCATGGTCGCCGCCCTCATCACCCGGGCCAACGGCGAAGTGCTCTCGGACTATTGATCGACCCGACGACCCGCCCGGTGGGCCGGCCTTCCGCACCATCCGCCAATCGCTCACGGCGGATTCGGAAGTCCCGGCCCACCTTCTTTTCCATCTTCACCCCACGAACTTTCCACCATGAAATACCTGATCCGACTCGCGGCCGGTGCCGTGTTCGCCCTGACCGTGACCGTCGCCCTCGCGGACGATTCGAAAGGCCCGCCGAAGCCGGTGGCGAACAAGCTGGTCACGGTCCAACACGGGGCGCTGCCCGTGATCCTGTCGGCCCCGCACGGCGGCACCGAGGACGTGCCCGGCGTGAAGCCGCGGAAGGGCGAGGGCTTGCCCACCGGCGGCAACGGGTTCTTCGCCGGCCGCGACGGCAACACGGAAGAGCTGGCCGCCGCCATCTCCGAGGCGATCGAGAAGACGATGGGCAAGAAGCCGTACCTCGTCGCCGCGAAGTTCCACCGCAAGTTCATCGACGCCAACCGGCCGCCCGAAATCGCCTACGAAGATAAGGCCGCGAAGCCGACCTACGACGCCTACCGGGACCAACTCGCCGCGTACTGCCGTGAGGTAAAGAAGCAGCACGGCAGCGGTCTGCTGCTCGACGTTCACGGGCAGGGGGCGATGAAGGACACGGTCATCCGCGGCACGAAGGACGGCAAGACGGTGAGCCTTCTCACGAGTCGCTTCGGCTCGCAAGCCCACACTGGGCCGAAGAGCTTCTTCGGGCTGTTGGCCACGAACGGGTGCAAGGTCTTCCCGGCAAACCTGACCGACACGGAGTACGCCACGCTCAACGGCGGCAACATCGTGCAGACCTACGGCAGCGGCGACTACGGCGTCGACGCGATCCAGTTGGAATTCGGCGGCGACTTCCGCGACAAGGGGAAGCTCAAGGCCACCGCCGAGAAGGTGGCGGCCAGCGTGAAGAGTTACGCGGATCTGTACCTGCAAAAGTAGGCGACTGTCCGCGACCAAAAGTAGAAGCCCGGCCGGGCCGCGACAACCTGTCGCAACCCGGCCGGGCTTCTGGCGTTCACCCTGTGTGGATGAACCCGCTCGGTTACTTCAGCGACCAGAGGTACTCGACCAGGTCGAGGAACTCCACCGGGGCCATCGTGCCGGCTTGGCCTTCCGGCATGCTGCTCTGCTTCAGCGTCGTCCGGGTGTCGATGTCGTCCACCGGGATCGTCTTCTTCTCCTTGCCGTCGAAGATCACGACGTTCTTCTTGTCCTCGCTGACGATCAGCCCGGTCACGGTGCCGCCGCTCAGGCGGTCGATCTTCGTCGAGAGGTACTTCGCGTCCACCTCGGCGTTCGGGTCGATGATCGACTCGATGACCTTCTGCTTGAACTTCGACTTCGTCGCCACCTTGTCCAGGTTCGGGCCGTAGTCGTTGCCCTCGCCGTTGCCGACCTTGTGACAGGCGGTGCAAGCGCGAACGAACACCTCTCGGCCCTTCGTCGGGTTGCCGGTCATACCGGCCAAGGCGGTCATCGCCTTGTTCCGCACTTCCTTCGGCTGCGGGTCCAGGCTGAGCAGGACTTTGAGGTGCGGGAGTGCCCCCTCGCCGGCCTTGCTGCTCTTTTGGATGTCCGTGATCAACTTCGCCGCTTCCGGGTTGGACGCCGCCAACTTGCCGAGGGTGAAGTCCGCCGGCCACGCCGACACGTTCGCCGAGAGGGCGGCTTCGACCGTGTACTTCGTCCAGTAGTCCAGCGGCTTCTGCGCGATGCTGGCGACGGCGTTCATCGCATCGGCCGTGGCGAAGAAGCTGAGCGCGCGGGCGGCTTCCGCCCGGACGCGCGGGCTTTCGTCGCCGGCCGCCTTCTTGAACCGTTCGACCGCCCCCGGAATGCGGTCCCGCTCGTCGGCGAGGATGTGGACAACGGCCGCCCGAGCGTTGAACGTCTTGCACGCCAGCACCGCGTCGGCCAACTTCGCGTCGACCGCGTGGTGGCTCTGTTGCGCCCACAGGGCTTCGCACCGCAGGCGGTCGAAGTCGGGGTCGGTGTCCTTCAACTCCGCGGCCCACTTGGCGACGGCCGGGAGAACCTCGGCCGCCGGCCGGTCGTGCAACTCACGGCGGGCACGGTAGCGGGTCCGCCACTCGTACTCGCGGAGTTGTTCGAGGATTTCCGCCACGCTCTTGCCCTGCTGCGTGACCGGCGCGATCGGCTGCTTGTCCGCGCCGACCATGCGGTAGACGCGGCCCTTCGTGTGGTTGCGGTTCGGGTCGCGTTGCGAGTACTGCATGTGCCCGATGAGCGGGCTGGCCCAGTCCACGAAGTACAGCCGACCGTCCGGTCCGATCTGCGGGTCGCCGGGCCGGAAGTGCTTGTTCGGGCTGCGGACGAGGTCGTCCCACTTCCCGTCCTTCGGGTCCTTCGGCTTGATCCGCTCGCCCATGAACCCGGCCCCGTCGTCCCGCATGGTGTACCGGGTGAGGCCGTTCAGGTTGATGACGCAGGCGTAGGTGAATTGCCGTTGCACGTCGTCGGGCAGGGCACGCGAAACCAGCCACTCGTTGCCGAGGTTCGGCCGCTCGCCGTTCGGCAGGATGAAGTTCACGCCCTTGCGGCCGTCGTAGGGTTGGCCGGAGAGCGGCACGTCCCACGTTTGGTTGGCGGTGGTGCCGTCGCCGACGATGCCGTTGCCCCACTCGTCGAACACGTAGCACCACATGTTGTACATGCCGGGCAGCTTGAACTGACGAACCTTCATGCTCCGCGGGTCGAGGACGTAACAGCCGCCGTCGCCCTTGCTGCGGTGCGGCCCCCACGGGGTTTCCAGCGTGGTGCTGGTCGAAATCCCTTCCAGCATGTGCAAGAGGCCGCCGTGGCTCCACTCGAAGGCGTTGCAGGTGTGGTGCGTGTCGTCGGTCGCCCACCCGTCGATCAGGTACGTGACCTCGTCGGCCTTGTCGTCGCCGTCGGTGTCCTTCAGGAAGAGCATCCGCGGCTGGCTGATGACCAGCACGCCGCCGTTGTAGAACTCGAACCCGCCCGGGCAGTGGAGCTTGTCGTAGAAGACGGTGCACTTGTCCGCCTTGCCGTCGCCGTCCTTGTCTTCGAGGATCAACAGCCGGTCGTTCGGCATCACGTCGCCCGGCCGCCACTGCGGGTAGGTCGGCATGCACGCCACCCAGAGCCGACCCTTGCTATCGAAGTTGATCTGCACCGGGCTGGCCAGTTCCGGGAACATCTTCTCGTCCGCGAACAGTTCCAGCTTGAACCCGGCCGGCACGCGAGCGCCCTTGATGAGTTCCGCGGGCGGGGCGATGACCGGCCCCATCGCCGGCGGGTTCTCCGAGTATGCGCGGTCCGGTCCGCCGAACCGCGTCGGCGGCACGATCAGTTCGCCCGTCTTGCTGTCGTCCGGCTTCTCCGGCACGGCCTTGCCGCCCGCGATGTCCCAGATGTAGTGATCGCGAACCGTGACCATGTTCCGCAGCTTCACGTACTCGCGGGGGAACGTCTCGGTGTCGTAGGTCCGCCGGCCGCCGTAGACGTACCAGCCGTTGACCATCCGGTAGTCCTGTGAGTGAATCCACCCCTTCTCGATGACCGCCGCCCGGATCTTCTCGAACTCCGACGTGCCCGCCTTCACCGCCGAGTTGTTCGGGCCGAACAGGCCCGCGTCGAGGGCTTCACCGAGAACCTTGTCGCCGGCCTCGTTCATCTGGAAGCCGCTGACGGTGAGCTTGCCGCCGCCCTTCTCGAACGCGGCCAGCGTCGGCGTGTAGATGTCCACGAACGCGAGATTCCGCTTCTCGGCGACCGCCTTCACCGCGTCGGCGTACAGCTTCAGATTCGCGTTCTCGGCCTTGCCGTCCGGCAGGAACTTGTCGCCGGTGTTCTCGAACGCGATCGGCGACACCAGCACGAACCGGGCCGGCGACTTCGCGTCGTCCCGCGGGTACTTGGCGGTGTAATCGTTGATGAACTTCTCGTAGTCGGCCTGGAACTTCGCAACGCCGGCCGGCCCCTTGAACGACTCGTTCCAGCCGAAGAAGCAAAGGAACGTGTCGGGGTTGAAGGCGAACAGAGGGTCGTCGAGTTTCGTGTAGTCGGACGACCGCTGCCGGACGCCCACTTCGTCGGCCGGGAAGCCGAAGTTGCGGACGACGAGTTCCTTGTCCTTGTGCCGCAGGTGGAGGAGCGTCTCGAAGTGCCCGTAGAGGCTCATCCGTTCGGCGGTCGTGTTGCCGACGAACGCGATGCGCTCGCCTTTGACGAACTCTAGCGGCAACTTGCTCGCCGGGATCGCGTCCTTCTTCGGCCGCGGCTTCGGCTTCAGAAACTCTTCGGCCGTCTGCATCGACGGGCCGTCGTTCTTTTTCTTGGCGTCCTTCTTCTGTTGAGAGAAGACGTCGGACGTCATGAGCAGCGCAACGCCGAACAGCGCGCCGGCCGCGGCCAACCAGCGGCAGCGTGAGAGGGCAATCATCGGGGAGAACTCCAGTCGGAGAAGAGCGGAAGGCAGGTGGAAAGTAGTGTATGTGAGGCGATCAGACCGGAAAGCAAAGTCAGGAACCCGTTTTAATTTCTGTGCTTTCGCTCGCGACGAGCCGAGTGTGAGGGCCTCAGACCCAGGCCAAAACTTGATAGGATTCAATACTCGATTGAGGGCGGTGACGGATGCTCCGAACCCGTTATAGCGCGAGCCGCCGACGCAATCGCACCTTCTGGTTCTCTCCGATTTGTAAGCCTCGCGGCCGTCTCGTGGGTGGGAGTCGAACCGATCCGGGGATTTAGCCCTGGCAACCAGTACGTTTTGTCCAGACGGTGAGCGGTTAGTCGGATAAACTCGGCGTCACCGAGAGTCGCCAGATTCGTCGAGCCAATCGGCGAAAGCCAGCCGCGGTTGGTTATCCCGCGGCTGCGAGCAAACCGATGCCAGGAAGGTATCTTCCTCGATCATCCTCTGTTCAGGTTACTTCGCCTTCTCTCGCTTCGCGTCGAACTCGACCTTGCGGGTTTCGCCGCCGGCGTCAACTTCGGCGGTGCCCTTGAAGGAATCGCCTTCGATCTTGCCCTTGTACTTGATCGTCATCTTCTGGCCGTTGTTCTCGCGGTGAATCGTGAACGTGACATCGCCGTCCTTGAACGTGCCGTCTTCGAGTTTCGTTTCCTTGCCGTCAGGGGTGGGCGACGTGCCGGTGAGTTTGCCGTCCTTGAGTTCGAGCTTCACGCTCCGCTCGGTCTTCTGGCCGTTCCGCTCCACCGTCCACTTCCAGGTGCCGGTCGGGTCGGTCTTCTTATCGTCGGCGTGAACCAGCCCGGTCAGGCCGAGCACCAGAGCCGCGATCGCGAACATCCGCATGGGTTAACCTCCGAAGGCCGGGCGTTCGCAGTCACCGAAGTGGAGAGGGAACGGCCCGGTCTGGGAGCGTTATAGGAACCGCCGGTGAAGTGTGGCTCAATACTCATCTTCGCCGAACGCCAGTGACTCGTTCGCCGCGGCCAGTCCCCCCGCGACGGCCAACACGGCCAGCACCGGCAGCAGCACGATCACCAGTCGCACCCACGGCTGTTGCCGGTCCACGGCGGGAATCAGCCCGACCAGCGCCAGCAGAGGGGCCACGGCCGGCAGCACGAACGCCGTCGTCGGCACCTTGCTGAACGTCTCGTAATGGCCCGCGAGCAGGACGCCCGTCAGCAGGAACGCCGCCCCGGGGAGCGCCGGCCCCGCATCGCCCTTCGTGACCAGCACCACGGCCGCGATGCCGAACAGGCACATGCCGCCGAGCGTGGCAACGTCGAGCAAACTCTTCGAGTGTGCATGAATCACGACCGCCCCGGCGGTCATCAGCGCCGCCGCCATCACAAAGGGCGTTAACGGCCCCGGCCGGCGTTCACTCAGCCGCATGAGGCCGAAGCCGACAGCCGCCGCCAACAGCACGAACGCGGGGACGGCCCACGTCGGCGTCGTGAGGTAGTCTTTCGGGACCACGCGGATCACGGCCACGGCCGCCACTGCCGCCCAAAGTGCGTGCCCAACAGTCGGCCACTTCAACGACCGCACAACGGCGGCCGCAAGACTACCCGCGGCGGCGAGCCAGAGCAGCCACGTGAACCGCTTCTCGGTCGGCCACCAGGCCGGGTTCAGTTGACCGAGGTGATTGCCGACCGCCAGACTCAGGACAAGGGCGACGACGGCCGCGAGAGGGGTGTAGGATTTGCCGAGGACGAGGCGGTAGAAGATGAGAACGCCGACGCCGATAAGAAAGGACGGCCCCACGGTGGTGCGGAGTTCGTCCAGAATCATCGGCGTCGGCGGCAGTTGCATGGCCGGTTACTTCTTCGCGGAGACGGTCACCTTGAGGGCGACTTCATTATCGACCTTGCCCGCCCCGTAGGTCATGCCGTAGTCGGTGCGGTCGATCTTGAACTCAGACTTCAGCGTGAAGGTGTCGCCGGTGGTGATCTCGGCCGGGAAACTGATCTCCTTCGACTTGCCGCAGAGGGTGAACTTGCCGGTAACGGTGAAGCCCTTGGCCCCCTTCTCGATCTTGCTGCTGGTGAACGTGGCCGTCGGGTGGTCCTTGACGCCGAAGAAGTCGCCGGCCTTCAGGTGGCCGGTCAGCTTCTCGTCGTCGGAGTAGAGCGAGTTGGTGTCGATGGTCACGTCAATCTTCCAGTCCCCTTCGTGGGTGACTTCGCCGGTGAGCTTGTGGAAGCCGCCGACGTGTTTGCCGTCCTTCTTGGTGCCGGTGAACTCGATCTTCGTGTTGTCGCCGTCGAGCTTGTACTTGTCCGCCGCCGTCGCCGAGAGCGACACGGCCACCGCCGCCGTCAGGCCGAGGAACCATCGAACCATGTGCGAACTCCTATCGTGGGGGATGTACCCGCGCGCACCCGCGGCGGGCACGCCTAATGTACTCACGCCGGGCAAGATGTCTTACGCGAAACTCGCACCCGCCGGCCGGCGAGTGCGACGAACCCGACGACCCCTAGAACCAACGCCGGTGGCGCGGGCACGCTGACCGGGTCCGGGGTGGCCGTGGCGATCAGCGCCTGCGACGCGGCGGCGTACCCCTGATCGTTCAGGTGGACGTAGTTCACCGGGTCGGTCGCGTACGTGCCGATCAAGGTCAGCGACGCCTCGTTCGGGTGGATGGCCGAGTAGAAATCGACGTACTTCGCCCCGAAAGCCGCCCCGACCCCGGCGATCACTTGGTTCAAGCCTTGTACGGCCGGGTCTGCGAGGGCTGAGATCGGCAGCGACAGGTCGCCGTTGTACGGGTTGTGGTAGCCGATGGCGTACACGTCCGCCGTCGGGTACAAACTGCGCACGGTGCCCAGAATGTTGACGTAGTCCGCCTGGAACTGGGCGAGAATCCCCTGGATCGCGGCCTGTTGCTGTTGCGGCGTGAGCAACAGGAATGCGGGGTTGGACGCCGCCCCGTCGAGGTTGTTCGCCCCGAACTGCACGGTGACGGTCGTGACCTGATCGCCGTTCGCGACGAACCCGGCGTTGCGGCTGAGAAGTTCCTGGTACTGCGGGAACGGGTCGGGCCGACCGACGTAGTTGGTGTTGAACCCCTGCCCGTCGGACGACACCCGGCCGGTGCCGGCGAAGAAGCTAGCGGACGTCTCGCCGTTGATGGCGAGGTTCAGAACCGTTGGCCGCACGCCACCGTTCTGCGTCGCGAGGTAATCGGCGAACGGCGCGACGTAACCGCGGTCGCCGTTCGACGGGTCGAGTGTGCGGTTTGTTTCGCCGTACGCGCTGGAATCACCCAGCGCCAGGTAGACGTGATCAGCCGACGCGGGCGAGGCGATCGTAATCGCCGCCACGCAGGTGCAGGCATAGCCAAGGAGGGATTTCACGAGGGCGGACTCCGTTCAGGTTGTAGCGATCCGTCAGTGACGCCGGCGGAGTGTACCGGAACGAGAAAGATCGAACAAGAATAAAATGATCTCTGCGGTTTCCGAGTGTGCCGCCAGCGGTTCGATTTATCGGCTCTTCCGCAGAGTTGGTGAGAGTGTCCGCCCCCCACGCCACACGAACGGTGCGGTCCGCCGTTCATGGCTTCGCCCGTACGCGGGCGCGAAGGAGCGGCAGCCCAGCCCGGCCGTACGTCTGCCGCTTGATCGTCTTCAGCCGGTTCACCTGGCCCTCGACCGGGCGGTTGCTCCACGCCTCCGTCAACGCCGCGGCCACCGCCGGCTCGTCCGACCGAAGGCGCCGGCGGCGAACCCGCGGAGTTCCGCGGACCTCGAGCCGGCCGCCCGGTCCGGCCAGTCGCTTAGCGGGACAGAGGATGACCGACGGGCCATCGCGACGAACTTCGCGGCCAGGTCGAGGGCGGCCCGCCGGCCGTCGTCGCCGGGCCAACCGGTCTCGCTCGCCAGCCGACCGCTCGGCCGGCGGAGGAACTCGTACGACAACGGCCGCCCCGACGGCGGGCCGGAGGAGACGGAGGGGCGGCGTTCGCCCGCACCCGCCGGAGCCCCGCCGCGGCCAACCGGCGGTTGACGACGTAGGCGGCGAACCCGTCCGGCCGCGTCGGGTGCACTCGCCCGGCCCGCCCGTCGGTGTACTGCGCGGTCCGCAGGTACCGGCGGGCGACGGCGCGGGACAGCCGCAGGTGCCGGGCGATCTGCCGGTGCGAGTGCCCCTGGCCGTGCAGTTCGTGCGCCCGGCGGTGGTTCTCGACCCGCGGCGGCCGACCCGGGGCGTCGGCCGCCGCGGGTGGCGGCGCGATCGGGACGCCGGACCCGACCGGGTCCGGCGACGGGGTCGGAACGGTCGCCGCCGGGCCGGCGTCAGGGCCGCCCGGACGGCCGCCGCGTACCGCTCGAACAGCCGCTCGACAGCCTCCCGCAGGTTCTTCAGCAGGTGCCACGGGGCCGCGGCCCCGGCCGCCTTCGCGTACGCCGACCCGCGGTCGAGGGTGACGACTTCGATGCCCGGGTGCGCCCGTAACCACGCCCTGACAGCCGCGCCATCCCGGCCGTCGAACAGATCGACGACACGGGACCGCTCCAGGCCGATCAGGATGGTGCCGTACACATGCCCCTTGCGGAGGGCGAAGTCGTCGATCCCGACCCACCGGTACGCCGGTTCGGGTTCGACCGTTCCACCGGCCACCCGTCGGAGGATGGTGTCGCCGCTGGCCGGCGTGTGGCACGCTCCGGCCGACCGGGGCCGACCGGGGGCCGGCCTCGCCGCCGGCCGTCTCGCCGATGGCACGATGCCACGCGGCGAGGCGGGTCGTCAAGCGGGCGTGGGGCGAGGCGAAGCCGGGGAGGCGTTCGCAGAAGATGGCCCGCTCGCAGCCGGGGTTGGGGCAGAAGAACCGACGGGCGGAGACGCGGACGATCATCCGCCGGTCGAGGACGGCGAGGTCGGCGACCCCGTCCGGGCGTACCGGCTGTGGACGCGGTCCGACGGCCGGTGGCATGTCGGGCAATCGGCGGTCGGGGCCGCGCATCGGACCGCGACGAGGATGGCGTCGGTCGTGACGGTCGTGGCCGAGATGGCGAAGTCCGCCGCCGCGGGGAAGAAATCATTCGGGTCCATGAACGGGCGTCCTGCTCACCGGAGAAGGGCGACCGTCATACTAATCCGCGATCTTCACCAACTCCGCGGGACAACCCGAATGCCATTCAGTTCGGCGGGAACCTCCTGCGCCAGTCGCTGTTGTCGAAGCTCCGCGCGGGGGCGGGTCACGTACGGGTACTTCTTGGCCCGCCGCTTCTGGCACCGCGGCTCGACGCGGTCCTTCCGCGCGGGGCTCACGACCACGTCCGACAACGGCGTGCCCGGTGAGGACGACGTCAACCACCGCGGCGCGTCCACGAAGCGGATCCGCGCCACCGGCACGTTCTGCCGCCGGCCGGCTCCGAGCAGGACCGCCCGGACCAGGTTGTCGGCGATGGCGAACGCGACCAACTCCTCCCTCACGCCCGCCTCCGTCTCGCACCTCCGCACGCCCATCCCGGGCGTCGTCTTCAAATGGGCCAGGTCGATTCCCACCTGCCACCGCTGGTGTTGCCGTGGAGGATCTGCAACAGGAACACGTGGATGGGGGGGACCGGGTCGAGGGCGCGGTGCCGCCGGCGGACGTTCCGGCCGCGACAGGGTTCCGCCAGGGCGAGCGGAGCGAGGGCGTTCGCCACGCCTTCACGGAGCGGCCGGACGGCGGCGCGTCGGGAGGGGGTCACGGATGAACCTCCGCGGCGCGGGCAAAGGGCCATTCCCATTGTTCGCCGGCTGCAACAGGGGCAAGTACTGGGGCGGAAGAAGTGAATGGGCCAAGAGTTCCGGCCGAACTGAATGGCATTCCGGAACAACCCGGAGTCGATGGCCGAGTCGAAGACCTCGGGCAAATCCTTGAGGGCCAGGGCGTCTATTTCTCGGAATGTCACCGTCAGACCCCGTTCGGCTGCCTTCTGCTTCGCCAGGGTAATCGGCTCAGCCAGGAAGTCGATGCCCATCACCTGCTGGCCCTGACGGGCGAGGAACAGGGCGTTCTCCCCCGTCCCGCACCCGGTATCCAACACCGACCCGGTGATCCGGTCGGCCACGGCGAGGATCGCCACCTGCGGCTGGCCGATCTCCCACCGAGGTTGCCCGGCGTAAAGGTTCTCGAAACTAGTGCGTCCGTGTTCAGGCATTGTGTTCGTCCCTCTTCGTACCTCGCCTTTGCCGCTCGGCTTCCACCCACGAGCATGATTGTGTCGGTCATCTCGTGAGATTCGCCGAACGGACTCGGGTTTTCTGAAGGTGATTTGTACTTACCCCTTTACCGCACCGTAGGCGGCGAAACAAACGTTCTTGTGCAGGACTTCGACCTGGGGGAACCCGACGTGACGCAACAGATCGAGTTGAAACATCAGTGGGCGGGGCGTGTCCTCTTTCTCGACGTAGGCGAACACGTGGTCCCGGTAGGCGTCGTCCCGGAAGGAGGTGAGATACTCCCCGTAACGGTGCTGCATCAGTTGCTCAATGGACGGGATCGAACTTTGTACCAAATCGAAGACCCACATCGAGCCGCCGGGCCGCAATGCCCGGTGGAACGCCGTGAAGACCTGATGCCACTCCTCGTCGGTTCGCAGGTGGTGCAACACCGCAGCGGCCAGCACGATGTCGAATCGACCTTCGGGGAGTTCGACTTCCCGGATGTCGTTCTGGACGGTCGTGACACCGCCCGTGGTCGCTCGGCCGACTCGCTCCCTGGCCCGGTCGAGCATCGGCTGACTCAGGTCGATTAAAGTGACGTCCCGGTCCGGCAGCCCCTCCAGCAACTTGAGCGTGTAGTTCCCGGCCCCGCACCCCACGTCCAAGACGTGTCGGGCGTGGGGCGTCGTGGCCGCTGCCGCTTGAGCGACGAGTGCCATCGCCAGAGGAGCATCGACCGTCGCCGACTGCCCGGTTTCGAGGTTTGAGAACCGCTCCACGTCGGCGTCGAACCGCTGCCGAATTTCTTCCACCGTCGATTTCATCGTTCGTCCCCAGAAGTGGCCTGGAACCGCCGCCCGACCAGTCCGCCGTTGGCCCACACGCTCTGGCCCGTCACCCGGTCGTGTCGGCGATGGCCTTCCGGATGGCGTCCTTCACCCCCATCGGCCGGACCGGGAAGGCATCCCGGGCCGTCTTCTCCCGAACGACGGTCGAGTTCTTCAACCCCTCGATCAGGTGCCGCCCGACCTCGAACTTGGCGGGCGTCACGAGGGCCAGCCACAGGCCCGACAGGTACGGCGTCAGCACGGGGACGAAGATCAGCCACCGCCGCAGACCCTTCTGGCGGGCGTACTCCCGGATCAGGTCGGCGTAGGTCGTCACGTCCGGGCTGCCGATCTCGAACGTGCGGCTCCCGCCCGGCGGCATCTCCCTCGCTGCCAACAAGTACGACAGGACGTCGTCCACGGCGACGGGCTGGGTCGCCGTGGTCAGCCACCGGGGGCAGAGCATGACCGGCAGGCGGTCGGTCAGCGACTTCACCAGCTGGTACGACAGGCTCCCCGCCCCGATCACCATCCCGGCCCGGAACTCGACCGTTTCGACGCCGGAAGAGCGCAGGATGGTTCCGACTTCGTGGCGGCTGCGCAGGTGCGGCGACAGGTTCGGGTCGTCGTCGTCCCCCAAGCCGCCCAGGTAGACGATCCGCCGCACCCCGGCGTCCCTGGCGGCGGCGGCGAAATGGGCCGCCGCCTGCTTGTCGTCCTTCTCAAAGTCCTTCGAGTCGGACATCAGGTGGACGAGGTAGTAGGCGGTGTGGACGCCCCGCATGGCCTCGGCCAGCGACGGCGGGTCGAGAACGTCGCCCCGGACGATCTGGGTGGATTCTCGGACGAGGGGCCGCAACGTGTCGGGCGAGGTGCCGGGGTACCCGTTTCTGTCCCCACCCCAGGCCGCCGACGAGATCGGCCGGCTGGGCGACTACCGCATCCTGAAGAAGCTCGGCGAGGGCGGTATGGGGTTCGTCTTCCGCGGCGAAGACCCGGCCCTGCGGCGGTTCGTCGCCCTCAAGGTCATGCGGCCAGAGGTGGCGGCCAAGCCGCAGGCGGCCGACCGCTTCCTCCGCGAGGGGCGGTCGGCCGCCGCTTTGAAGAGCGACCACATCATCACCATCTACCAGGTCGGGCAGGCCAACGGCGTCCCGTTCCTGGCGATGGAGTTCCTCGAAGGGTTGCCGCTCGACGTGTGGCTCCGCGGGCATAAGAAGGCGGTCCCACTGCCGCACGCCGTGCGGGTCGTCCGGGACGCCCTCCGCGGCTTGGCCGCCGCCCACGACAAGGGGCTGGTCCACCGCGACATCAAGCCGGCGAACCTGTGGATCGAGAAGGGCACGGCCCGCACGAAGGTCCTGGACTTCGGCCTGACGCGGGGCAACGCCGGCGACGATCAACTGACCCAGGAAGGGGCTGTCATCGGCACGCCGGCGTACATGGCCCCGGAGCAGGCGGCCGGCAAGTCGGTGGACCCGCGGGCCGACCTGTTTAGCGTCGGCGTCGTCTTCTACCACCTGCTCGCCGGGAAGAACCCGTTCGCCCGGGGAAACCTGATGGAGACGCTCGCGGCCATTGGGTTCGAGACGCAGCTGCCGGTGATTGACCACCGGGCCGACGTGCCGAAGGCGTACTCAGACTTCCTAGACCGCCTGTTGGCGAAGAACCCCGACGGCCGCCCGGCGAACGCGAAGGCGGCACTGCAAGAGTTGACGGCCATCGAGAAGGGGCTAGCCGACGCGAACAAGACGGCCCCGACCAGTTCGCCGGCGATCGCCGTGCTGGCGACGGACGCAGCGCCGCAGGTGTGGGGCGACCTGACCGCGGACGAGGGCGTCCAGGTCCACACGACCCGGTTGGAGAAGCCACACCCGATCGGCCCGCGGCCGACGACGAACAAGAAGCTGCGGCTCGGTGGCGGGGCGCTCGCGGCACTGCTCCTCGTCGCCGGCCTCGCGTTCGTCCTGGCGAAGAAGGGGCAGCCGAAGGTCGATCCGCCGAAGGACGACAAACCGGTCGCGAAAGCCGAGCCGAAGAAGGCCGAACCGAAGAAGTCGGCGGTCGTCGCCCACCCGAACCGCACGGCAGCGGAGTACGTTCTGAACCGCAACGGCGGGGTCGTCACGACGGCCGAACCCGGCCGGATCATCGCCAACGTCGCCGACCTACCGGCTGGCCCCTTCGATCTAACCCAGGTCAAACTCCTGTCGGAAACGACAACCGACGCTGACCTCGACGTCCTCCGACCCCTCGCGTCGGTGGAATGGATCGAGGTGTGCGGACCGGGCATAACGGACGCGGGGTTGGCCAAACTGGCCGGGTTCCCATTCGCAGGCAAGGTCCACTTCCTGCGAGTCTACTTGTGCGACGGCGTGACGGACGAAGGGTTTCGCAGCGTGGCTAAGTTCCCGGCCCTCACGCACCTCGTGCTGTCGTCGAAAAACGTCACCGGCGCCGGCCTCGCGCACCTACCGGGGCCGAATTTCATGAACGTCGATCTGCAATGCCCGCGGCTGGCCGACGTGGGGCTGGCGCACCTCAAGGCGCTGCCGCGATTGATGCACCTCGGCCTGGACAATGACCCGATCACCGACGCCGGGCTGGCCCACGTCGCGGCCGTCAAGCGGTTGGACTCGCTGTCGATCCACGGGTGCCAGAAGATCACGGACGCCGGGATCAAACACCTCGAGGGGATGGAGCGATTGGCCGCGTTGAGCGCCAATTGCCGGCTTCTCACGCCAGCCGCGGTGGCGAGCCTGGCCAAGATCAAGGGCATGAAGTTCCTCGCGGCGTATCCGCCCGGCCCAGACTATCCCCATCTGACGGACGCCGACCTGACACTACTGGGCGAGGCCCAGGCGATGGAGGACTTGTACGTCGATCTGTCGGCCGTGACCGACGCCGGGTTGGAAGCGTTGGCCCGGATCAAGACGCTGAAAGCGTTGAACCTCAAAGGGTCGAAGGCGACGGCCGCCGGCGTGAAGAAGTTGCGGGCCGCCCTGCCGGCGTGCAAGATCGAGAGCGACTTCGCCATCCCCGACGCCGACCGCACGGCCGCCGAATTCGTCCTGAACCGCGGCGGGACCGTCGTGACGAACCACAACCCGTACCTGGAAATCGGGCAGATCAAGAACCTCCCACCGGCGCCGTTCGGGCTGTTGCAGATTGCCCTGAAGGAGGAGGGGTTCTGCGATGCCGACCTCGACGCCTTCCGCGCCCTCGGCTCGCTCACCGTGGTGGACATTCATCACTCGGCCATCACGGACGCGGGGGTGGAGAAGCTGGCCGGATTCCCGTTCGCGCCGAAGGTGACGGCCCTGTTCCTCCGCAGCAGCGCGGACGGCGTGTTCCGCGCCGCGGCCAAGTTCCCGGCCCTGACGCACCTCGCGATGGGCGGGTCGAAAGGCATCACCGGAGCCGGCCTCGCCCACTTGGCGGGCACGGGCGTCGAGTACCTCAACCTCGACGGGTGCCCCCAACTGGCGGACGCGGAAATGGTTCACCTCAAGGGGATGGCGAAACTGAGACAGGTGATGTTCATCTTCCCCCCGATCACGGACGCCGGACTCAAGCACATTGCGGCCGTCCAGCGGCTGGACTCCCTCCAACTGGTCGGGGGCACCAACGTCACGGATGCCGGGATCAAACACCTTGAGGGGATGGCGTTCTTGGGGGCACTGGAAGTGAGTTGCCCGGGCTTCACGCCGGCCGTGCTGCAATGCGTGCCGAAGATCAAGGGCCTCACGGCCGTCGTCGCCGTCCCGAACTTTCCGTGGCGATCCCCGGTGACGGACGCCGACCTGAAACCGCTGGCCGACGCGAAGGCGCTGGAGCGGTTTGACCTGCGGCCGTCAGCCGTCACCGACACTGGGCTGGAGACGCTGGCCCAGGTCAAGACACTGAAGGAGTTGAACCTGAAGGGGTCGAAGGCGACGGCCGCCGGGGTGAGGAAACTGCGAGCCGCCCTGCCGGACTGCAAGGTGACGAGTGACTTCGACGCAAAATGACGCCGTTGTGCGGCCATCGGGCGGGCGGCATCTCGAAAGCCGCCCACCCGATGGCCGAATCACCCGGGGGGGCGAAAATGTCAGCCTTCCGACGGGGGATGCGCATGCGACCCTACGGCGGCATTTTTAATCATCCCGATCTTTGGCCTCTGGGCTGCACCAGCCCGGCCGCCGTCGAGTCCGAGAAGTCTGAAGCAGAAGCCGGCGGGGTTGCAACCCCGCCGGCCATGGTAGGCGGCGAACTCGCCCCTACCAAGAGCTACCCGACGCAGGGCTGGTCATCGAGGACACGAAGCTCGCGTTCGGGGCCGGGTCGGCGACACGGAGCCGGACGGCTCAAGCGTCGTGACCCTGCACCTCAACGTCTCCCTGGCCGCAGGCGGGTTGTCCTTCCTGCTCAAGGGCATGGACAGGTCACAGACGAGAACCAACCGCCATACTGGCCAGATCGGCTACGGCGACCCGCGGACGCTGATACGCCTCCAGTGATCCGAGTTCTCGACCGGCACGGGCGAAGACACGACCCCGTTCCGCCGGACCGTTTCCGGCCACGATCGCCGGCCACCCGAGAATCCGTTCTGCGAGTTCGAAGTCACGGCCGCCCGGTCCGGCGGCGTCGCTTACACCGTCTCGCGGCCGGAAGGCTGCGAAGTGGTTCCTAGTCCGCTTGCCCGCGCCGGAGTTCTACGCCTTCGGCTGGGTAAGTACCGGCCGCGAGATGCTGCTGGAATATGTGCCAACACGCCCGCATTACCTCGTCCCGCAGGACGCAGCAGCGGCAGCGGTTCCGTTGCAGGCAATCGTGCAGCGAGCAGCACAGGCCGACCGACAGGCAGAGATACCCTGCCTGACGATCCAGGGCACTTCGGCGGCCAGCAAGTCGGGCGTGTCGCCGGTCCATCACGTAAGCGATCGGCTGGCCCGGGCGGCGGAAGCCCGGGATCAAAGCCCACGCGAACCGCCGCGACTGCCCGGAGTTCTGCGAACCGCACCGCCATCGCGTCGGTGTGTTCGCGGGTGTCGAATGGCAGCCCGTGTTCCGCCAACAAGCGTTCGAATCTTCGGTCCTGGCTCGCCACGCACCAACCGGTCAACCCGGCGATGGCGAACGACTTCCCACTATCCGGCAGACCGAGAACCCACACCGCCCCCGAGATCTTGTTTCCCTCTTCCTGTCGGTCGGCCGCCCCTCACCCCTTCCCGAGCACGCCATCGACGACCCAGCACCCGCGCGCGTGAACCCGGTCGCCCCGGCAGTGGCCCAGAATCGCCCCGTCCTCGCACCCGGCGTCCTGCAACGCATCCGCGAGAATCGGCAGGCGGTCGAACGCGCGGTCGGCGTAGATACTTTCCGCGAGGCCGACGGCAGTGGTCGTGAGCCACGCGGGGTCGAAGGCGACGGGGCGGAACGGGTTGCCGATGACATCGTGAATGAGGCGAACTTGCTCCACCCGTTCGGCATGGAATCGGCCCTTTGCTGTAATGCCAGCGGACACACTTCCTTGGTCGATGGTTCGCCACGCGATGGCTTCCGCCGCATGGCGTAAAGGGTCCGTTCCGCCACGATATTCCCACGCGACGCCCCCGGCGGCGGCCAGTAACGAGTACAAGTTCGGTATCTGAGGGGCGTCGGGCGGAAGTAGACCGTTCAGGCGGTTATCGGGCTTGTAATCCGTGGCCAAATATCGCTGAACGTTTAACGAGACTTGCGCGTCCTTTTCTTGAAGGACTTCCGCCTGAACGTCGCGCAGTTCATCGAGGCCGATGAGGTCGTCCGCGAACCGCTCGGCGGCCAGGACGGCACGAGCACAACAGTCGATATCAAACAAGTTGGGCACCCGTCGCACGCACGCGCAGTCAATCAGTCGCTGCTTCCGATCGGTCAGTAGGTCGCTCTCGGCAAGAGACTCAAGTGCCCGGTACGGGTCGACGAATGCCAGCCACTCCGCTTCCGTCATCCCTCGCCCTCCGGTGCGATGATGATAATCGGTCTTCCGAGTGGAATCGAGCCCCGAGCGACCCGCTTCGCGCCGGGCGCACGCCCGGGACCGTTCCACGAATTCTCCGCGTGCGGTTGTTTCCCGGCCCGACCGCCGTAAGATGAGAAAAGACTCATGAGACGGCGTCTCATGAGAAATCGCCTTTGAGTTTGCTCCGCCACCGTATGGGACGCGCTTCCGTCGCTCACCTTCCGACCGCACCGCTGCTCAACTGACACAACTTCTACCCCGGTCGGAGAGCTTCCATGCGCCGTCGCGCTGCCTTTACGCTCATTGAGCTGCTCGTCGTCATCGCCATCATCGCCGTCCTCATCGGCCTGTTGTTGCCGGCCGTCCAGAAGGTGCGGGAAGCCGCGGCCCGGATCAAGTGCCAGAACAACCTGAAGCAACTCGGCCTCGCCATGAACAATTTCGAGTCGACGCGGGGCGGGTTCCCTTGCGCCCAAGAGGAGCAGGTCATCGGCGGGGTGAGTTTTGTGAGCTACTGGGGCTTACAACTGATGCCCCACATCGAGCAGGACAACGTCCGGAAGCAGTACAACTTCGGCCAGAAGTACAACCACTCGTCGAACAAGGGCGTCCTCGCCACGCCCATTCAGATCATGACCTGCCCGTCGGCCCCGAACCCCGGCCGCACGGGCACCACGAACTCGGCCGACGAGAGCGGTGTGAAGTACCCGACGGCCGTGGCCGACTACGCCGGGCACTACGGGCCGAGCACGAACCTGTACACCACGAAAGCCAACGGCACGGCCGGACTGGGGTTCATCTCCGGCACGGCACCGGGCGAGACCGAGGGCGTCTTTGGGTCTACCAAGAACCGGTTCGTCCGCATCGTCGAGATTGCCGACGGTACGTCGAACACCATCGCCCTCGCGGAGTCGGCCGGCCGGCCGGACTGGTGGAAGGCCGGCGTGCTGGACCCGGCTTCGACCCCGACGGCCGCGAACTGCGGGTGGGCCGTGCCGAACATGTTCGTCGTGAACGGCTTCCAAGGGGACGGCACGGCCAACGGCCCGTGCATGGTCAACTGCAACAACAATAACGGCATCTACGCCTTCCACACCGGCGTGGCGAACGTGTTACTCGCCGACGGCTCCGTGCGGTCCTTGCAGAAGACGGCCACCGCCCAGACCGTGGCCGCCATGCTCACCCGCATCGGCGGCGAAGTCGTTTCCGGAGACAACTGATGCGATGGGCACTCTTGGTCGTTGGCCTACTCGCGACGGGCGTGGTCGCTCAAGACGAGCCGGCACTGCCGAAGCGGCTTCCCGCGCGGGCAGAGTTGACCCCGGCTCAGTACCAGGCGCTGGCCGCCGACCTGCGGGCGGAGTACCTCAAGCCGGCGAAAGAGTGGCCGAAACCGACGCTGGACGCGGGCGTCGAACACCGCGAGTTGGGCCGGCTGCCGGAGGCGACGCACCCGAAGGACAACCCGCTCTCGAAGGACAAGGCGGAGTTGGGGAAGGCCCTCTTCTTTGACGGCCGGCTCTCGGGGACGGGGCAGGCGGCGTGCGCGAGCTGCCACGACCCGGACCTGGCCTGGGCCGACGGGCGGACCACGTCGTTCGGCCACGACCGCAAGCAACTCCGGAGGAACTCGCCGAGTGTTCTGAACGCGGCCTTCGCGGCGAGCTACTTCTGGGACGGCCGCTCGGCGTCGCTCGAAGACCAAGCCTTGGCCGTCCTCGCGAACGTGGACGAAATGCGGGCCGACGAAAAGACCGTCGTCTCACGGCTGGAGCAGAAGGCGGGCTACCCCGAACTGTTCGAGAAGGCCTACGGCGACAAGGCCGTAACGCTCGACCGCGTGGTGAAGGCGGTCGCCTGCTTCGAGCGAACACTGGTCGGCGGCAAGAGCAAGTTCGATGCGTTCCTGAGCGGCCGGGGCGAATCGCTGACCGACGCGGAAGTCCGCGGCTTGCACCTGTTCCGCACCGACGGCCGGTGTCTGAACTGCCACAACGGGCCGACGTTCTCCGACGGAAAGTTCCACGAAGTCGGACTGAGCTACTACGAGCGCGAGTTCGAGGACTTGGGCCGGTACCGGGCGACGAAGGACGTGGGGGCGTTCCGCACGCCGTCGCTGCGGAACGCCGGCCGGACCGCGCCGTACATGCACAACGGCCTGTTCGAACTGCCGGGCGTGCTCCGGATGTACAACGCCGGGATGCCGACGATCCGCCGGAAGGAATCGCAGAAAGACGACCCGAAGTTCCCGGTGAAGTCACCGCTGCTGAAGCCGCTCGGGCTGAACAAGCAAGACCTGGCCGACCTGGAAGCGTTCCTACGGAGCCTCGACGAACCCGTACGTCGGGTTCGTCCACCGACGATTAGTTCCCCCGATGAACGACTGAAGCCGTAAGCGGGTTCCGTTTACCATTCCCGCCGCGGCGATCGGCTGGTGGCCAGCCACGGTGGCTCACCGAGCCGCGGCCGTCGTCAGGTACCCGCGGCGGTCGCAGAACACACACCCTTCGCCGCGACGGGGCATGCACACGGCCCCGACAGCATGTTCTCGACCCACGCCACGGCCTTCATCACGTCGGCGACGGCAGACCCCACGTCCACCAGCGCGGAGGCCGGGTTTTGTCCCGGTCTGCCGAGGTTCGCCAGTCCATCAACGACCCGACCAGCGCAACGGGGGTTCAAGGCCCCTGTCTCTTTGCGCCCTCTGTCCTGCCGCTCTGAATGCCCTCTATCGGGTGAAAGTTATTTCCCACCTCGATGCTCAATATCCTGCGCTACTTTCATGCCTTACACAACGGGGACACTCTGCCTTTCGCACTAACCTTCGCAAAACGAGCCGTGCGTCATGGAGCCGAAGCCGCCGCGGTGGCCTTTCTGTTTGACCGCCTCGTCGCACAGGATTACGCTGTGGGTCGTGGCGGTCGCACCCGCCACGGACCGTGCCGGCCGGCTCGCGCCGACACGCCCACCGACAGGCGAGCCGCGGGGATTGTTGTGGGCAAGCATGTGGTGTTCGACGACAAGGGGAAGATGCCGTCCGACGTGGCCAAGGCCGCCGGCGTGTTGCAGGTGCTGACAATGCCGACCGGTCTGGACTTCCAAGTCGAGATCGAGATGCCCCCGGAGTTGGAAAAGGCGATGGGCAAAGACCCGCTCCTGATGCAGAAGATGCAGGACGCCGTCAAGGTGGTGTACACGGAGTTGGTCAAGGACCTCGGCAAGAGCTTCGCCTCGTTCGAGGTGGCCGGCCGGTTGAAGCGGGACCTCGTCGACCCCGAAGGCCTGAAGAGCCTGCTCGAAAAGATCAAAAAGAGTGTCGACGAAGAACTGAACTACGCCAAGGATGAGGCCAACAAGGCCGCCCTCGCCTGCTACAATAAGTACCTCGAATCCCGGGCCGAGTACAAGAAGTACAAGATTCAGATCGCCACCAAGGTCGTCGGCGGGGTGATCGGGCTGACGGCCGGCATCGCCACCACCTCCACCGCCCCGTTCACCGGCGGGCTGTCCGGGGCGGTGGCTATCATCGGCATCATCAAGAGCGGCATCACCATCTTCACGGAGATCGGCAGCGCGCTGCTGGAGGTCGAGACGGCGTTCAAGCTGCTGGAGAAGCAGATCGTCATCCTCGAAAAGGCGTTCGTCACCGCCAAGGGCAAGGTGACGACCCTGGGCAAGGCGAACGAGGCGGCCGGGATCGTCCTCAAACAGTTCCTCGGCATTTCCGGGCCGACCATTAAGCAGGCGTCCGAGCAAGTTGAGGTGGTGAAATCCAAGACGCAGGGCATCGACCTCAAGTCGCACGCCCTGGCACAGACGCTGAACAAGGTGATCAAGCAGTCCGAGGCGTTCGAGACCGAACTGCTCAGCCAGGCGTACTTGTCATTGGACGCGAAGGGCGTGTCCGAAGAGGCGATCAGCAAGCACGTCGGGAAGATCAAGGAGCGGCTGCACAAGTCCGTCACCCCGCTCAATCAGAAGCTGATGGACCTGATCGGCGAGATCGGCAAGCTGCAACGTCGGGTGAAGAACATGGAGGCGGCGATCAAGCCAGTGGAAACCAAGGTGAAGGGGCTGGAGGAGCAGCAGGGCAAGGGGTTCGAGGTGTTCGAGTTTGTGCTGTCGTTCTCCGACATCGTGCTGGTGCCGGTGACGGCCGGGGTGAGCGGCGACTGGGCGAACGTCGGCCGGGATTTGGCTATCGCCGTCGGTCAATGGGACTATGACAAGGTGACGGAGCTGGCGCTCGAGGGGACGCCGCTGAAGCGGAAGTGACCTACGCCGAGTCCGAGGCGGGGGGTGGGCCCCCGCCCGAGAGAAGGCACACCGAACCGGAGGATGTACGAGACCCGGCGACGTAACTCGGTCTCGCACTTCCTCGCCCGCCCTGTGGGACAGTACCTTCCCTGGCAAAGCACACGCCGCGGACTGATACCGCTTACGAGGTCCACAGGGAGCGGACTGCCCCAGATGACCTTCCGCCGAGCGTACCTCAACCGCAGTACGATAGAAACGAATTTGACGAAGTAAGCCCGGCGAACCTCGCTCCCAACTCACAGGGGACTGCGAGATAAGCGAGAGATGCGAAGGAAGTCCGCCTAACAGTCTTCGCGACGGGGACCGCGATTACCAGATGCAAACCCGCGGATAGCGCCCTCACGCACCACGTCCGGGAGGCATAGCTCCTCCCGGCGGGCGAGCCCGTCCCGGATGCCGTCGGGCACGGCCTGAAGCGAGTAGGACAGGAGCAACGACGGCCCACGCAGTTATGACTGGATGGGTTGAACGACACCTACTTCTAGTTGGATAAAGCCCGCCCAGTCCGCACAACGGCCCTGGTATTCCCTATCTGAAACGTCTCGTATTTTTTCAGAAACCGACCAAATCCAGAAGCGATGAACTCTCGACCTGTGAATCTGAACAAGTCGTGAGAACGCAATCCGCGGCCTCTGACTTGCTGCCTGTCCCGTATCGTTGTCTTATCCTGGAAATTGGTCTTCTTTGCCTCTTTTCCAGGCTTCGTGTGCCTACCTCAGAGACTCACATCGAATTGTGTGTCACCAGCCGGCTGCTCCTCTCCCAAGCCCCTCTCCCCGGGTACGGCGGTTATTTTCCCTCGCTCAGGAGCAACCCATGCGCAGTCAGAAGGTCCGTCGCGGATTTACGCTGATCGAACTGTTAGTCGTCATTGCGATTATTGCCATCTTGATTGGCCTGCTTCTGCCCGCCGTTCAGAAAGTCCGCGAGGCCGCGGCCCGAGCGAAATGTTCGAACAACCTCAAGCAACTGGGCCTTGCGCTCCACAACTACCACGACACGAACCAGAAATTCATGTACGGCTTCCGAGAGACGGCCGGCGCGACCCAGACGCCGCCGAAGATCGAGAAGATGCGGGAGTGTTGGTTCCAGTTGGCCCTGCCGTACCTTGAGCAGCAATCCGCATTCACCTTGTACCAAGCCGACACGACCGGCTTCAACACGGGCAACACTTACGACCAGTACGTCCACCAGATGACGGGGGCGGAAATCTCGGTCAACATCCCGACGTTGTCGTGCCCGTCTGACGGAAACGCTCCTGGAACGGGGGGGAATGGCAAGACCACCGGGTTCATGTCGAGTTACTCGGTGAGTAACGGCGGGATGACGTGGTCTACCGCCACGTCGCCGGCAACACCGACGCAAGTGAGCACCGTCGACACGGCGGCCCCGGACTGTGGGGGTATGTTCTTCCGCGATTCGAAAGTTCGGATCAGTGACGTTCAGGACGGATCGTCGAACACGCTCATGGCCTCCGAGGGGATCATCCGTGGCACGGCCGTAAGCGGGTCGTGGGGTGAACTCGGCGGCGTGTGGGGCGGTGCCCCGCACGGGGCGTACGGCTTCTCGACGTTCCAACTGCCAAACACGGCGGTGGCGGACCGCGTGTACAAGTGCCGTGCGACGAGCTACATCGGAGCGCCGAACAACGCCCCGTGCGAGGACGGGAACCCCAGTTTGGCGGGCCGTTGGAACTTCGCCCGCGCCTACCACACCGGCGGTGTGAACGCCGTCATGGGTGATGCGTCGGTCCGGTTCGTTCGGAACACGATCGATCTCTTCACCTGGCGGACAATGGGCACTCGCAACGACGGCCAAGTCGCGACCAGCACCGACTGACGCTACCCTTTTCGTCCGTTGTTCTGCGGCCCCCCCGTTGTTGGTGGGCCGCGTTTCTCCACGCCCCTTTCGGAGGATTTGTTCTCGTGATCTCTTTCATTGTCCGTAGTTTGGGTCTGGCCATCGTGACAACGAGCTTCGCGATTGCGGCAATTGGTTGCGGCGGCGGTGGGACCGGCCCGAAGGTGAACACCGTGTCGGGAAAGGTAACGCTCGACGGCGCGCCGATTCCCGAGGGTACGATTTCCTTCCGTAACTTGGCGGGCAACAAGGGGTCGTTCTCAGGCCCGATCGTGAACGGCGACTACAGTGTGAAGGCCGAATCCGGCGAGATGGCGGTCGAAATCCGGGCCACCCGCGTCGTCCCGGACAAGTTCGACACGACCACCAACCCCGGACACAAGGAGCCGGTGATCGAGATGTACGTTCCAAAGGAGTACAACTCGGCCACGACGCTGAAGACCAGCATCACCGGTACGGCGACCCTCCCTCCGTTCGAACTCAAATCCGGAAAGAAGTGATCGGCGGGCTACGTTTGACTCGTCGCCGCTTCGTGGATCTGAGTCGCCGTGGGGCCCGGGAATCCGCTCACTCGTTTTCGGCCGAGCGGATTACCGGGCCTGATCAGGCGTGGCGGCCTGCGTGCCTGAAACTTCGAACTCGATCATGACGGAACCGATGACGTGCGTGTCGAGTAGAAAGCGGAGGCGTGGTCTGTGCGAGGTGTCGCGACGGGGTTCGGTTAGCCCGACGAAAATCAACGCTCCTCGGCCTCGATTCGGGCTAACCGCTCTTTGAACGCCGCCCGGCCCCGCAGTTTGACCCGCATCTGCTCGTGGCTCCCGAGAAGGTAGTTCAAGATGTCCGTGATCGCTTCTTCGGGAGTGAGCCATGAGTTCACGAAATCACCCGGACCGGGACCGGGGATGTACTCGTGAACCGTGACCTGCCATTGACCGTTTTCGTAGTGCAGATACGGGCACGGGGCATCGACAACGGGGCCGTCGATACCCCAATGGCACTCATACCCGTCGATAGAATTGCCGGCCACGGTGTTCGGCTTGCCGACGGTCACGCCGTCCGGGAAGGCGATATGGCCCGGGACGAACGGTTCCGACACGACTAGTCCGGCGGCACGGAGTCGGTCCAGGCAGTATTCGGGAGCCTTCACGCACGAGCCTCTGTGGCCAATTGCCGTCTGACGTTATTCCAACAACAGCACCCCGTCGTGTACCACCAGTGAGCGCGGGAGACCGGCGGCGTTGAGACTGGCCGCGAGGGTCACGGCAAATTGCTGCCAGTCGGATCGCTCGCCGGGGACCAGTGCCCAGAAGTCGTGGTCTTTGTGACCACACGACACGACATCCGCCACCGGCGAAAACGCGAACACGCTGACCGCCCCGGAGTAGTGGCCGATGATGGCGACGTCGTCCGTCTGGAGAACCTGACGCAGCAGGCGACACCAGTTCTCTACGGACTCGCCGACATGGACTGTGCCGGACACATTGTACCGTCGGTGCCACGCCGCCACGGGATGCCTCCGTTGCCGAACGGTTCGCCCTCACCCTACCCGCCCCTATCGCCGGGTCAACGGGCGGGGAATGGGAACGCCGACGTGATGAACAATCGCAATTCTACTTCTTCACCTGGAAGTATCCCCAGATCTCGGCAGTCTGCCCGTCGTCGAGCGTGACGTCCACCCGGTAGCTGGCGGGCATGGGTTGGTCGAACGTCTTGAGCGACACGCGGTCCGGAGCGGCCCCCATCACATTCGTCGGGATCGTCTCCCACTTCGCAAACAGGTCCGTCTGGACGCGGACTTTGAACTCCTTGACGGACGCCGCCTTCGGCCACTTGAGCGAGAGTGAAACGGGTTGACCGGCCTTCGGCACAAGCGGTTCCTGGAGGGCGGTGAAGTGCGTAAACAGGTCGCCGGAGCGGTCCGACGCCTTCTCCGGCGGCTTCTACCCCAGTTTCTCCTTCTGCTTGACGTTCAGTTTCGCCTCGTTGATCCAGAACTGGTATTGGGCGGTCCCCATGACGGTATTGTCGATGGGTTCCGGGTGCGGCAAGCCGATCGTGTGGCCGAGGCCCTCGTGATAGACGACGCAGTCCGAGCCACCGGAGTAGGGCACGCGCCACCCGTCGCCGCTGACGAGGCCCATGCCGTAACCGCCTTTCGCGATGTAGACCGCCCTCGCACCGCCCGATTCCGCGCCCGGAAAGTGCCGACCGTTCAGGGAGACGTTCCCCTCGTGAACGTCTCGGCCGTCGATCGTCCGCACGCGGCGGAAGTCGTCCAATTCACGCCAGTTGATGTCGCTGAGGACGAGCAGGATGGGAAAACCAGCGGTGCCGTCGGGCTTCCATTTCAGAAGGGCCTTCACGTCATCCATCGTCTTATAGAAGGCCCTGTTCTGATCGCCTTGGCGGAAGTCGGCGGCCACCGATTCCGCGACCAAGGGTTTCGGGCGTACGGCGGCTTTGATCTTCGAGCGCCCGTCGAGTTCGCGGTAGTGGAATGCGCTGACCCGGCGGACGTAGTATTCGATCCGGTCTTTCCAGTCAGGGAGTGGCGTGCGGTCCTTGGGTACGAAGTAGGCGACCGTGAGATTGATGGTGCCGATCTCGTGCTGGCCGTCGTAAGTCGTCGGGCCGGCCAGCACGTTTGAGGCAACAGAGAGGATGACGGTGAGGGCAAGGAATCGCATCACAAGTTAACTCGCGAGTGTGACCAAACTCAGTCAAGAAGAGCTGGGTGACGTGGTCCGAACCGACATCCCTCAACCCTGCGCGACATCCTACCGTGATCTACGTCGGCGAGTCCACCACGATTCCCGATGTCACACCCATCACTGCCGCCACAAGTCGCGGCGCAGGTCGGTCTGTTCGTACGGCCGTCGATCCTCTCGCCCGTTGGTCGTCGCTGCTTGTCGCATCAACACGAGGCGGGTAACGCCACCTCTCGGTCGTGTATCCGCAAGAGTTCACACGTTTGGGTTGCGGTCTGCGTCCCAGAACAGAAATCTTCAATCGTGATGCTCAGACTTCGGCAATTTCATCACCGTCCACCCAGAACCCGAACTAGGGTACAGATTTCACCGCGGCTCCGGCGTGGCCCGAACGTCGCGGGCCCCCTTGACTGACCCTTGAGCACCCATGCCTCGCTCTTCCTATCAACAAACCATTCTTCTCATCGCTCTGTGGGCGGCTGCGATCGTCGCCGGGTTTTACGGGTGGGCGCGATACGATGCGACGCCGGGCAAAAAATTAGCCCCGATGCACGATCATGTCCCCGACGGCCGTGCCTTCACGCTGGTCTTGTACCTTCACCCACACTGCCCATGTGCGGTCGCGAGCGTGGCGGAATTCGCCGAGATCGTCGGTCGCGTGAAGGGCGGGTGCCGGTTCCGTGTTGCGTTCGTCTGCCCGCCAGGGGCGGCTCCTGGTTGGGAGCGGACGAAACTGTGGGACCGGGCGAACGCCCTGCCGGGCGTCGAGGTGAACATCGATGCCGGCGGCGAAGAGGCCAAGCGAGCCGGCGCGGCAACCTCCGGCCACGCGGTCCTGTTCGACGCGGCCGGGACGCCGCGGTTCTCGGGCGGCCTGACCCGATCGCGGGGGCAGCGAGGCGCGGCCGCCGGCCGCGAGGCGATTCTCGCGGCCCTCGCAGGGCAAGAGCCGCCGACCGATACCGCAGACGTGTTCGGCTGCCCGTTGCTGGACCCGTCGGATTGTACCAACGTCACGAAATGC
This sequence comes from Limnoglobus roseus, assembly GCF_008254045.1. Taxonomy (GTDB): domain Bacteria; phylum Planctomycetota; class Planctomycetia; order Gemmatales; family Gemmataceae; genus Limnoglobus; species Limnoglobus roseus. Next base: position 9,085,308 of record NZ_CP042425.1, read on the forward strand.
CACTCTGAATGAACGTACCATCGCTCCCGTCCTCGATCGACTGCCGCACCGAGACGCTCGCTGCGGCCGCCTGGCAAAAAGTCATCCTTCGCACCGACCGCCTGCTGGCCGGCCTGCTCGTTTTCGAGTGGGCGATCAGCATCGCGCTGGCCCTGTGGGTGTCGCCGCGGACGTGGAGCGGCCTCGACAGTGAAACGCACCCGCACGTCTGGGCGGCGCTGATCCTCGGCTTCGCGATCGTCAGCCTCCCGATCGGTTTCGCACTGTTCCGCCCCGGTGCGGCGGCCACGCGGCACGTCGTCGCGGCCGGGCAGATGTTCATGGCCGGCCTGCTCATCCACCTGTCTGGTGGCCGCACCGAGACGCACTTCCACGTGTTCGGCTCGCTCGCGTTCCTCGCCTTCTACCGCGACTGGCGGGTGCTCATCACCGCCTCTGCCATCACCGCCGGCGACCACATTGCCCGGGGCTTCCTCTGGCCGGAGTCGATCTACGGCACGCCGGTCGGCGGCCAATGGCGGTGGCTCGAACACGCCGGCTGGGTCGTCTTCATCGACCTGTTTCTCGTCTACTCCTGCATCCACAGCCTTCGCGACATCCGCGTCGCGGCCCGGCGTGAAGCCGAACTCGAAGACGCCTGGCAGTCGCTGGAGGCCCGCGTCGCCGAGCGGACGAACGAACTCCGGGCGAGCCAGGAGCAGTTCCGCAGTTCGTTCGACCACGCGGCCATCGGCATGGCCCTCGTCGCCCCGGACGGCCGGTGGCTGCAGGTCAACCCGTCACTGTGCCAGATGATCGGCTACGCGGAGGCGGAACTGCTCGGCGGGCGGTTCCAGGACATCACCCACCCGGACGATCTGGAGGGCGACCTGAAGTTGGTCCGTCAGGTTCTCAACGGCGAGATCGCGACATATCAACTGGAGAAGCGGTACTTCCACAAGGACGGCCAGGTGGTGTGGGCACTGTTGAGCGTCTCGCTAGCGCGGGACGCGACGGGGCGGCCGGTCCACTTCGTCTCGCAGGTTCAAGACGTGACGCAGCGGAAGGCCGCCGAGGACGCACTGCGGGCGAGCGAGGGGCAGAACCGGAAACTCGCGCTCGTCGCCAGTCGGACGACGAACGCCGTGCTGATAACGGGACCGACGAAAGAAATCGAGTGGGCCAATCAGGGGTTCACGCGGGTGTCGGGCTATCAGCCCGAAGAAGTTGTCGGCCGGAACGTGACCGAGGTGCTCCAGGCGTGCGAGGTCGCACAGAACTCGCGGCTGACGGTCCGCCAGACGGACAGCGGGGCCGGGCAGGAGTTCCAGAACACGACGAAGGACGGCCGCCTGTACTGGGTGGAGGTCGATTGTCAGCCGGTGTGGGACGACGAGGGGAAACTCATCCACTTCGTCTTCGTCGCCAACGAGATCACGGCCCGGAAGCAGGCGCAGACGGCCCTCCTGGACGCTAAAGCGGCGGCCGAGGACGCGAACCGCTCCAAGAGCGAGTTCCTGGCGAACATGAGCCACGAGATTCGGACGCCGATGAACGGCATCATCGGCATGACCGACCTCGTGCTGGAGACCGACCTGTCGCAGCCTCAGCGGGATTCGCTCGGCCTGGTGAAGTCGTCCGCCGACGCCCTGCTGACGGTCATTAACGACATCCTCGACTTCTCGAAGATCGAGGCCGGGAAACTCGACCTGGACCCGCTGCCGTTCGGCCTCCGAGACGTGGTCGGCGACGCGCTCAAGGCGCTTGCGCACCGCGCTCACGTCAAGCGGCTCGAACTCGCCTGCGACTTCGCCGCGGACGTGCCGGACGCGGTGGTCGGCGACTTCGGCCGGCTGCGGCAAGTGCTCACGAACCTCGTCGGCAACGCGATCAAGTTCACCGACCGCGGCGAGGTCGTGCTGCGGGTCGAATTCCGGCCGGCACCCGGTGGCGACTTCCTGCTCCACTTCGCCGTCCGCGACACCGGCATCGGCATCCCGAAGCACAAACAGGCCGCCATCTTCGACCCGTTCACCCAGGCGGACGGCTCGACCACCCGGCGGTTCGGCGGCACCGGCCTCGGCCTGACCATTTCGACGCGGTTGGTCGCACTCATGGGCGGCCGCATCTGGGTCGAGAGCGAGCCCGGGCAGGGAAGCACGTTCCACTTCGAGGTCCGCTTCGGCCAGCCCCGCGAGTCGGTCGAGCGGGCGATGTGCCGGCCGGTCGAGAAGCTAGACGGGGCGGCGGTGTTGATCGTGGACGACAACGCCACGAACCGCCGCGTCCTCGACGAGACGGTTCGCCACTGGGGCGTCGTCCCGACGTGCGTGGACAGCGGCCCGGCCGCGCTGAAAGAAATGCGGACCGCGTTCGACGCCGGCCGGCCGTACGCCTTCGTCCTGCTCGACGGCATGATGCCCGGAATGGACGGCCTGACCGTCGCCGAGAAGATCACCGCCGAGCCGGACTTCGTCGGCGCGTCGATCATTCTGCTCACGTCCGGCGATCGGAACGGCGACGCCGCCCGGTGCCGCGAACTCGGCGTGACGGCGTACCTCATCAAACCGGTGAAGGCCACAGAACTGCACCGGGCGATCTACAGTGCCATGCCCGACCGCTCGCGGCCGATCGTCGCCCGCACGAAGCAGCCGGTGACGGTCCCGACCACGCGACCGCTGAAAATCCTGTTGGCCGAGGACAACATCGTCAACCAGCGGGTTGCCGACCTGTTGTTGAAGAAGCTCGGCCATTCCGTGACGATCGCCAACCACGGCGGCGAGGCGGTGGCGGCGTTCGACCGCGAATACTTCGACCTGATCCTGATGGACGTGCAGATGCCGGAGGTGGACGGGTTCGAGGCGACGCAACTCATCCGCGACCGGGACGCGATCGCCGGCACGCAAACGCCGATCATCGCGATGACCGCCCACGCCATGAAAGGCGACCGCGAGCGGTGCCTGGCCGCCGGCATGGACGAGTACCTGACGAAGCCGGTGCAGCAAGCGGAACTCCTCCGCGTCCTCGCGTGGGCGGCGGAAACCCGCGACCGCGGTTCCGCGACGCTGGTTCAAACGCCAGCCCCGGCGCAGACGCCCGCGCCGGCGGCGGCCAACGTGTTCGACCGCCAGGAAGCCCTGGATCGGCTCGGCGGTGACGAGGAATTGTTCGCTGAAGTGGCCGAGGTGTTCCGCTCCGACTCGCCGAAGATGCTCAACGACCTCCGATCCGCCCTGACCTCCGGCGACGCGGTGGCCGCCCGAAGGTCCGCCCACGGCCTCAAAGGTGCCGCCGGGTACGTTGGCGGTACGGCCGTCGTCGCGATCGCCCAACGGCTCGAAAAACTGTGTGAAGAGAACAATCTGATCGCCGCTTCCGACTTAGTGTCGGCGCTGGCCCGCGACGTCGTCCGACTCGCGGACGCGCTGGCCCATCCGACTACCCCCTCACTTGAGCGATGACCCGACCCATGATGACGCAAACTCCCGCACCGGAACTCACGAGCCACTCCCACGGCCTGGACGGCTCGACCATCCTCGTCGTCGACGACTCGCCGGTGGACCGCCGGGTGGCCGGCCGCCTGATCGAAAAGCGAACCAGTTGGCGGGTGGTGTACGCCAGCGACGGCGTAGAGGCTCTGGAAGCCCTCGGCCAGCAGCTACCGGCCGCGGTCGTGACCGACCTTCAGATGCCGCGGATGGACGGGCTGGAACTGATTCAACGCATCCGGGCCGACTACCCGAACGTGCCGGTCATCATTATGACCGGCCAGGGGAGTGAGAAGATCGCCGTCGCCGCGCTGCGGGCCGGTGCCGCCAGCTACGTCACGAAGCGGGCGCTGGCCGCCGACCTCGCCCAGGCCGTCGAGCAGGTGGTGGCCGCGTCGCAAACCGACGACGGGCAGGCAAAGGCGCTGCGGAGCCTGCGGACGCGGACGACCCGGTTCGTGCTCGACAACGACCCGACCGTCGTCACCCCGCTGGTCACGTTCCTCCAGCACGACCTCACGGCCCTCGGCATCTGCGACGCAACGGCCGTGACCCGCGTCGGCATCGCCCTCGAAGAGACGTTGCTGAACGCCATCTATCACGGCAACCTCGGCGTCAGTTCCGAGCTCAAGGCCGTCAACGAGCGGGCGTTCTACGACCAGGTCGCCGAGCGGCGGACGCTGGCCCCGTACCGTGACCGCCGGGTGAAGGTGACGGCCCGACTGACGCCGGACGCGGCGACGTTCGTGATCGCCGACGGCGGCGACGGGTTCGACGTGTCGAAGCTGCCCGACCCGACCGACCCGACGTTCTTCGACCGGCCGAGCGGTCGCGGCATTATGCTCATGCGGGCGTTCATGGACGAGGTCGTGTACAACCCGTCCGGGAACCGCGTGAAACTCGTCAAGAGGCGGGAACGGTGATCGCCCGAACGCCGCATCGTGCCGTTCGAAGATATCGAGTCTCTTGACTGGGGCGAAGCGCCCGAGCCTCACGGGAACAGTCGCGGCCCCGGCAGCCGCATCTGGCACCGCCTGGCGTGGCTGCCCGACGGCAGCTGACTGGCCATCAATCTCGACCTGAACCGCCGCGACCCGCGCTCGAAGTTGCGGGTCGCGGCGGCACGACGAGTTGTTCCGCGCGATCTGCCACGGGCAGCGAGACGACAGACCGCCCGGTTTGAGCCAGAGCCAGTAGAGCATGGCGTCGGACTTCACACTGAAGTCGAAGCGGTGGGCGACGACCCCACGAGCACGCCGCGGGGGCTAGGAAGCCGGTGCGGGGGGCGGAACCATGGCTGCCGTCAACTCGGCCTCGACGATCATCATCTCGTCCTGAATCGATTTGCACCGTGCCCGCGGCAGGGCGTGTCCGTTGGTGCCGCCCCGCGCGGGGCCGTTGTCGATGTACTGGTCGAGGGCGGCCTTGAGCATGTCGAAGATCCCCTTCAGTTGCGTGGCCAACGCCACCCGGGTGGCCCCCTGGACGCCGTCGAGTTTCGCCAGGGCGTCGAATGCCGCCGGCGGCATCTCCTTCTTCACGAACTTGGTCCACTTGACCGCGTCATCGATCGTTGCTTTGTCGGCGGCGTTCGCCTTGTCGATCATGTCCTTCATCATCTTGTCCGCCGCAGCCTTGTTCTTGGACCACTTGTCGCTCTCGTCCCGGAGGGCCTTCATCTTAGCGTCGTCCCCCGGGTTGGACTGGATGTCGGCCGCCTTCTTTTCCAGTCCGGCGAGCGAACCCTTCATAAGGATCACGGTATCGCTGGTGGTGTCGAACGCCGGCAGTGTGGCGAGCTTGCCGCGGTACGACTTGCCGACGTCCATGATCGCCGCCGCCGCCGCGGCCCGCTTCGTCCCCGAGTGGTTGCCGATGCCCTTAATCTTGCCGGTCAGGTTCTCGTCAAATTTCGCGTACAGATCCAGCCAATCCTTCCGGTGCTTGTTCCGGTCGGCGATGCTCTGCCCGAGGTCGGTCTTCATCAGGTCCTCGTAGCCGGTCAGCATGTCCACGAGAGACTTGAGCCTCTCCACGTTCGAGGTGATTGCGGCCATGGTCGGTTGTCCTTCAGAGGTGTCCGGGGTGGGTGAGTTGGGCTGCCTACCCATGCGGGAACGGCCCCCGGAGCCCGCCATGAAATCCGTGAGATTGTCACCCCGAAGCGGGTGACGGCGACCGCCGTTACGGATTCGGCTTCATCATCGTCTCGATCACCTTCTTGTAGTCGTCGCGGTCCCGCAGGAGGGCGAAGTCTTCGTTCTTCGCGAGGCCCTCGGCGTTCTTGAACCCGGCGGCCACGGCCGCCCGGAGCAACTCGACAGCCCGGTCGGCGTTCTCGTCCTTCCGGTCCACGACCCGGCGACTGGCCCGGGCGCAGATCCAGGCGAGTTCGTAGAACTGGTTTCCGGTCCACTTCTCGGCCCGAGCCAACTCGGCGACTTCGGCCGCGGCCTGTGCCAACAGTCCGTTCCGCTCGCGGGAGTGAACCCGCAGCTTGCGGACGCCGGCCTCCTGGTCCTTCGGGCAGAGCGGGACGGCCTGGTCCCAATCGGCCAGGGCCTCACGGTGCTTGTTGAGGGCTTCGTAGGCCCGCGCCCGGCCCACGTGGCTGATCAGAAGAAACTGCCGGGCCTGATCCGACCGGCGGTCCCGGTCGAGAACGGCCTTCAGGGTGTCGATCGCTTTCCCGAGCAGGTCCGCCCCGTCGGCCGGCCGGCCGGCGCGGGTGAGGTGCTTGCCGAGATCACAATAGTTGCCCCCCAGGACGAGTTGGTACTCGACCACGTCCAGGGCATTGGCCGCCAGATTCTCACGGATTTCGAGAGCCTGGCGAAGGCGGCGTTCCTTCAACCCCTTTTCAGGCGGCGTCAGCACGGCCAGGTCGTTGTACGCGTCCCCCAGGTCGCGGCGGTACTCCGCCACGTTCCGGAAATCGGCGACCAGCTTCTCCATGATTTCCAGGAACTGGTCGTACTCCGCCTCCGCGGCCGGCCATCGCTTCTGGAAGGCCAGGTGTTGCCCCAGGAATGCGTAAGTCGAGGCCAACTGCCGGCGGTACGCTGGGGCGTCTGGGAATTGATCCGCCAGTTTCTTGCGAATCGTGATGGCCTCCCGGTAGTGTACCTCGGCCTCCCGGGCGCTCCGCGCCATGTACGCCAGGCCGAGGTTGTGATGGCTCATGCCCAGATCGAGGCGGTATTCCGACTCCTTCGGGTGGTCCGCCGCCAGGCGCGTTTGAATGACGAGGGCCGTCTTGAACTGCTCCAGAGCCGCCTCGAACTGGCCACTCGCTTTCAGCCTGGACCCGAGGTTGTTGTGGCAACCGGCCAGGTTCCGGTGGTGGGTCGGGTTGCCGGGGTAGTCGGCGGCAAGCGCCGCGAACGCCGCTACGGCGCGGCGGTCCGTGGCCTCCGCATCCACCTTGCGACCGAGGCGCGTCTGGATGTGCCCGACCCGCATCGCCGCCCGCCCCGCCCGGAAGCGCGACGCCTCATCGCCCGGCGGTTCCTGGGCCAATTTCTCGAAGTGCGCGAGCAGTTGGGCGAGGATGTTCTTCTGTTCGTCCGTGAGGGGCCGTTGCGTATCGAGGAGCGATTCGCCGATCAGTGACGTGAGCAACGACTCGAGGGCCTGCCGGGTCTGATCGAGGGCCTGTTCCGCCCGTGCCCGCTCGGCGGCCTCCCGCCCGAGCGCGAGTTCCGCCCGCGTCCGCTCCTGCCCTTCTCGCCCGAGGGCCTCCTCCGCCCGCGTCCGCTGGCCGGCCTCCTGGCCCCGCGCGTGGTCCGCCTCCTGCCGCCGCGATTCCGCTTGGATCAGCCCCGCCGTCGTCCCGGCAATGTCGGCCACCAGTGCGAACAGAAGCAGGGCGGCGGCCACTACCTGCGGCCGGTTGCGACGGACGAACTTCCGCACCCGGTAGGCGGCCCCCGGCGGGCCGGCGAGTACGGGTTCGTCGCGCAGGAACCGTTCGACGTCCGTGGCGAACGCGGCGGCCGACTCGTACCGCCGGTCCCGCTCCTTCGCCAGTGCCTTCATGACGACCCAGTCCAGGTCGCCGCGGAGGAACCGGTCGAGCTTCGCCGGCTCCGTCCCGCGGGCGGCCGCGGTGGCGGCGCTCTGGGCCGTGGAACTGAGGCGGTTGCTCGGCGTCGGCGGGTCGGAATCGCGGATCAGCCGCAAGACGTCTTCCAGCGGCGTCTGCTTCGCCGCCTCGTGTTCGATGGGCGTCGTGCCGGTCAGCAGTTCGTACAGGATCACCCCCAGGGCGTACACGTCCGCCCGCGTGTCCACGTCCACAGCGTTGAACGTCGCCTGCTCCGGGGCCATGTACAGGGGCGTCCCGACCACCCCACCGAACTGGGTGAAAAGCGTTTGCTCGGTCAGCCGCAGGTCGCCAGTCGCCTTGGCGAGGCCGAAGTCGATGACCCGAGCGACCGGCCGACCGTCGTGGCTTTCGACGAGGACGTTGCCCGGTTTCAGGTCACGGTGGAGGACGCCCTTCTGGTGTGCGTGATGGACGGCGGAGCAGATTTGCACGAACAGCCGGAGGCGGTCGGGGATCGACAGCCTCCGCTGGTCGCAGAACAGGTTCAGCGGGATGCCCCGAACGAGTTCCATGACGAAATACGGCCGATCGACCCCGACTGCATCGATCTCCGCTGGCCCGGTCGTTCCGGCGTCGAGGAGCTTGGCGATGTGCGGGTGGTCCATCAGGGCCAGGGCTTGCCGCTCGGCCTCAAACCGCACGCGGAACGGCCGCGCGAACTGGTGTTCGCCCCGCACCAGTTTGAGTGCCACCTCCCGCCGGACCGGCTGCTGTTGCTCGGCCCGCCAGACGGTCCCCATGCCACCCTCGCCGATGCGTTCCAGGAGCTTGTACCGGCCGGCGACGACGGTGCCGGGTTGGCCGGCCGGGGCGGCCGCGGTCGGGGCCGGCGGGGCGAGGAACTGGCCGAGGGCCGGTTGGGCCGCGAGCATCCGCTCGATCCGGGCTTTCAGGGCCGTGTCGCCGGCGCACGCCTCAGCCAGGAAGGCGGTTCGCTCACCCGGCAGGCGCTCGAGGGCGGCGAAGAAGATGGATTCGGCCGGGGCCATGGCGGTCGATCTCGGGACGGAACGGGCACCCTTCAATGCGGTATCGGCCGCCGAATCCCGCCACACCGTGGGAAGATTTATTCCTTCTCGTCGAGCAGTTCGGAGTAGAGCCACGACCGGGCGAACAGCCACCACCGCTCGGCCGTCCGCAGCGACACGCCGAGGGCGTCCGCGGATTCCTGGGAAGTCAGGCCGCCGAAGAACCGCAGGGTGACGAGCTTGGCCATCTCCGACTCGGCGGCGGCGAACCGGTCGAGGGCTTCGTTCAGTGCGAGTACCTGGGCCGGGGTGTCCGGCAGCGGGTGCCAGTCGGCCAGTTCGACGCGGGTCCACCCGCCGCCGCGTTTGTCGGCTTGGCGGGCGCGGGCGTGGTCCACGAGGATGCGCCTCATCGCCTCGGCCGCCGCCGCGAAGAAGTGACCGCGGCCGTCCCACCCCGGAGCTTGCTCGCCGCCGACGAGCCGCAGGTACGCCTCGTGGACCAAAGCCGTAGCTTGTAGCGACTGCCCTGGCGATTCGTGGGCCAGTTTGTGGGCCGACAACTTCCGCAGTTCGTCATAGACGAGCGGCAGGAGTTGATCCCCCGCGACCCGGTCGCCGCCGACCGCCTCGCCCAGAAATTGCGTGATCTCCAACATGGAGGCCAATTATAATCGGCCCGAGGCGGGCGTTCCACAACTCGCGGACGCAGCCCAGGAAAGTTCTATCGCCCGTTCCCGGTCGAAAAATGCTTCCATGAAGAGATTCCGCCTTCACGTCCCGCGGTTGCGAGAAGGCTGTGGCGGAGAGCGTGCTCAGCGAAAACCTTCTCCGCGTCAAACTGTCGCGATTCCCGTCGTCGGGTTGTTGCGTGGACGTTTGCAGAAATTGCCGCCCGCCCGCAATGGCAGTCCATCACACTGGCCCGCGAGCACTCGACCAAGAATCGTGGCTCACGAGCTATTTCGTCCGGCCGTCGAGCGGTTATCCAACGGGCTGCGAACCCTGTTCAGAAATGTGTTTGACAGGCCCAAAATAGTCCGCCTCGAACCTGACAATGGTGAAGATGAGAAGTATTTCACGTGAAGAATCGCGTGGCCGGTACCGTAGGTCGTCTCTAACATCTTGTTTATAGACCATTTGACATTGTTTTTCCCGCCCCAATCACACTTCCTACCCACGGGTTGTGCATGCGTCGTCGTCCCGCGTTCACGTTGATCGAGTTGCTCGTCGTCATCGCGATCATCGCCATCCTCATCGGCCTCCTCTTGCCCGCGGTGCAGAAGGTCCGGGAAGCCGCTTCCCGGCTGAAGTGCTCGAACAACCTCAAGCAACTCGGGCTCGCGTACCACGCCTACTGCTCCACCAACAACGACAAGTTGCCGCCGGCGTCGGTGCGAAGCCAGGCGCTGGGCGGGCTGCAAGCGATGAAACACGGCTGGGGGACATTCATCCTGCCGTACATCGAACAGGACGCCCTTCATCGCCAGTACAAGTGGGACGAAGACCAGGCCAGCGCGAACAACCAGCCGATCATCTTGACGCCGGTCAAGATGATGTACTGCCCGTCGAATGGGGTTTCGCCGGAAACCTATGAGTACAACTGGCAAGGAACCGGCGTTTTGTTGCCCGCGGACCAGCGGTGGCGGAGCGCGCGGGGGGACTACATGCCGTGTCAGGGCATCCGCACCGAGTCGTGGGACATGGTCGGCAAACAGCCCGTTTCGAGTGTGGCGACGTTGATCGACGGGGTCAACGACAAGTACATCCGGGATTGCATGCTCAAACTGGCCGACAAAGACATCTTGAGCGGGCATACCCCGATTCTCGCCATCACCGACGGCCTTTCCAACACAATCCTGCTCGGCGAAGGATCGGGGCGACCGCGGTTCATCATCCGCGGCAAGGACTGGACCGACGACGCCAACCGGCCGGGCAACATCGGCACCCCGGGGAATCCGACCGCGACGGCACCCTCGCCCCAAGGCTCTCCCAACACCGGCGTTGGAATGCTCCTCAGCCACGCCGGCGGCTGGGGCGACGCCCTGTCCGCCATGCAGATCTACGGGTCCACGGGGGACGGTATCGGACAGCCCGGCCCGTTCGCGATCAACAGGACGAACGACCACAACTACTACAGCTACCACACCGGCGGAGCCAACTTCCTCCTCGGCGACGGGTCCGTGCGGTTCCTCCACGAGAGCACGCCGACCGGTCTGATCATTGACATGCTCACGAAGTCGCAAGGCGAAGTCGTCGCCTTTGAATAATATCGAGGTTCCCGTGACCAAAATCTCGTTCCGTCGGGGGTGGGCGGCCGTTGCCTTCGCCTCGCTCTTGGCCGTCGGGTGCAGCAACAGCGACGGCCGGGTTCCGGTCAACAAGACGACCGGAACACTGGTGTGGGCCGGCCACAAAGTCCTGGGACTCATGGTCGTCCTGCACCCGACCGATCCGGCCGCCCCCAAATTACCGACGCTCCTCACCGGAGCCGTGCGGGCCGATGGCGGCTTCTCGATCACGTGTTACGACGTGTCCGACGGTGCCCCCGCCGGTGAATACATTGCGACCATCCGCGAGGCCCCCATGCCCGACGGCGCGGCCAAGGTGGCCCTACCTCCGGCCAAGTATCTCGACCCCAAGTCGTCCCCGCTGCGCGTGCGGATCGAGAAGAAGCCCGTGAACGAATTGCTACCGCTGACGATCTCCGAATAATTCGTCCCGAGAACTCCATGCCCCCCGCCCTGAACGTCATCGAACGCCCGGTCGCGTTTCACCTGGCCGTGAACGTGACGGACCTGGACCGGTCGCTGGCCTTCTACCGCGTCTTATTCGGCGCGGAACCGGTCAAGTGTTATGCGGACTACGCGAAGTTCGAACTCGCCGACCCTCCGGTGGTATTCTCTCTCGTGCCCACCTTGGCCAAGGCCGGCGGGGCCATGTCCCACCTTGGCCTCCGGCTCACGTCCGAATCGGCGGTACGGGCGGTTCAGAAGCGGTTGGAGGCCGCCGGAGTGCGAACCCGGGAGCAGAACGGTACTCGGGGGTGTTATGCCGTCCAGACCAAGGTCTGGGTCGAGGACTCAGACGGTCACCAGTGGGAAGTCTACATCGTTTCCGAAGACCTGCCCGGCGGCGACGTAACAGGCATCCGTCAGGGCTTACCGGCGACCGGCGGCGATGATTCTCCTCGCGTCGTCGTCTACAAGGGGCCGTTCCGGGATCTGACGGACGGCGAGGGCCGCACGTTTCCCCGCGGCGAGTCGGTGACCGTTCCCGCGGCGGTGTGGGAGAATCTCCGCCAGGGGCCGGCGGCCGACCAGTTCGTGTTCGGTGCCCCGACTCCTGCGACTGTTACGAGCCGGCAATGTTAACCGCACGGAGCCGTCGATGAGCGCCGTTCTAAGCCCGGTCACCCCGGCGGACGTTTCGAAGTTCCACTTCTCCCTGTGGGTGGCCGACCTGGGCCGGACGGTCGCGTTCTACCGCGTCCTCTTCGGACGGGAGCCGCATAAATCGTACCCGGATTACGCCAAGTTTGAGGTCGAGGAGCCGCCGCTCGTCCTCTCCTTTCTGCCCCAGCCGGCCCCGCGTGGCGAGTCACTGAACCACGCCGGCCTTCGCTTGCCGGACGCGGCCGGGTTGGTCGAGGTGCAACGACGGTTGGAGCGGGCCGGTTACTCCACGATCCGGGAGGACGGGGTCGAGTGCTGTTACGCCCTCCAGACGAAATTCTGGGTCACCGACCCCGACGGCGTGCGGTGGGAGGTCTACACGGTTCACCAGAACTTGGGCCACTACGGGCGAACCCACTCGCCCGTGGCCGTGCCCGCGTCTGCCGATCCGATCGGCGGTGCCGTTGACGGCTGCTGGACCCACGCGCTTCCCGATCCGTTCCCGGTGCGTCTCCCGTTCGAAGATGCCTCGCTCGACGGTGTGACCCTACTCAACACGTTCAATTCGGCCGGCGGTCCGGCCGCTTTCGCTCACGCCCTGGCCGAGTCGGCCCGGACGCTCCGCCCGGGCGGGCGGCTTACGGTCCGCGGCCTGGCGGGCGATCGCCCGTACCCGGGCACCCCAGACTTCCCCGGACTGTCCGCCAAGTACCGATACGTTCCCGTCCCGGGTGAACCTCTTGCTGCGATCGCGGCCGCCGGATTCCGTGACATTGAGATCGAGACATGGAAGGAAGCGTGCTGCGTCGGCGATACGAGTGGCGTCAACCTTCGAACGCTGAGTTTGACCGCCTGGAAGACGGCCGGTAACGATCTTCCGGCCGTCTCGGCGCGGTACGAAGGCCCGTTCGCCCGCATGACCGACGACGACGGTATCGTGTTTCTCCGCGGGGTGGCCGTGCCGGTGTCCGCGGGCCGTGCTGAACTCCTTCGCAAGAGCGCGGCCGGGTCGGCATTTCATTTCGCCCCCTTGAACTGAGCCGGCGAGCACCGCGTACTCACAAGTTAAATCGAATGACCGCCGTCGCCACCGAGCAACCCGCCCCCGCCCTGCGGTCCGAACTCCCGCTGTTCGCCAGTTGGACGAACCTGATCGTCGCGGCCCTGATCTACATCTGCACGAACCCGGGTCGCACCCAGTACATGGGCGTGATTACCGAGCCGATCTTGGAGGAATTCCACCTCTCCCGGTCGGCGTTCGGCCAACTCAACTTCTGGGCCACAATGATCGTGGCCGTGCTCTCGTTCGGGTTCGGAACCCTACTCGACCGACTCGGGTTGTACCGATCCGCATGGTCCATGACCGCTCTGACGGCTGCGGCCACGGCCCTAACGGCCCTGGCAGACGGCCCGTGGACGTTGTTCGCGGCCGTCACCCTTGCCCGACTGTTCGGGCAGGGCGTGCTCGCGGTTACCAGCACGAGTTTGTTGGGCAAGTCCTTTCGCCCGCGGCATGCGCCGATCGCCGCGGCCGTGTACCTCGCCCTCACGGCGGTGTTTTACGCGGGCGTCCTCCAGTGGATCCGGGTCGGGTTGGTCGAACTTGAGTGGACGTGGCGGTCGGTCTGGCTTGTGATCGCCGTTGGGATTGGCTGCTCGGCCATGCTCTCGATGCTGTTCATCACCCCGCCGACGGTCCTCCCCCCGGACCGGGTGGCCATGAAGGCATCCCCCGCCGGCGAGAAGACGGTTTGGGAGGCCGTGCGGCACCCGCTGTTCATCGTCTTCGGACTGTACTGTTTGATAAACGGCACGGCCGTTAAGGGCATGGACGTGTTCATGGAGTCGCTACTCAAGGACCGCGGGTTCGGCCGGGAGATGTTCTTCGACTCGTTGATGATCGGGGTGCTCTCTCTGGTCGTGTTCAAGTTCCTAGTCGCGTGGCTGTGCCGCGTGTGGTCGATCGGGAAAGTGTTGGCGCTGGGCATGCTGCTGTCGAGCGCGGTCGTGGGGAGCGTTTCGCTCCTGGACACGCCGAATAACGTGTACGTGTGGTCGCTGCTGAAGTCGCTGGCGTGGTCGGTCTACGTGGTGGTGTATTTCTCGGTCTGGGCCTATGCGTTCGGCCGGCGAGACCTCTCTCAAATCCAGGGCGCGATTCACGTCGTGACGATCACCTCGTCCGCCCTCGGGCCACTGCTTCTCGGCATCTGCCGCGACCGTTTGGGATCGTATCTCCCCGCCTTGCACCTGTTCGCCGTCATGATCTTCCTGCTCGGTATCGCCATGCTGTTGGTCAAAGTCCCGCACGCGGACCCCGATGGCATTGCAACAGACACGTGAGCGGGGACCGTTTTTCGCCGCCCGACCGCAAGCCGTCAAGCGTTCATCTCAAGTGCCCGGCCCCGACCGCTACGAAGATTCACCGGCCGCCGCGGCTGAGTGTATAGGTATTTCCTCTCATTGGCATGGAGTCGCTACCGCACGCCTCGCGAGTTCTGGCGGTCTCCGATACGCCTCGCACATACCCCGCACGCGACGAACGCTTGGGACGCATTCTCTTGCTTGGGTGTCAGGTTCATGGAGAAATGAAAAACCCGCCGAGGGTTGGCGGGTGATGCGGAGCTTTGGGCAGTGGGTCAAATTACAGGCGTGACGAACCCGTCACGGAATTCCACCACCACATTGAATCGTTACTCGCAAGGGAAATGTTCTTGCGAAATCACTGGCACCCGCCGAGGCTGTTGTTGGCTTTGAACCCGGTGGCGACGAGGTTGACCAGACTCGCTCGGCCGGTTCCGGAGGGGCTGAGTTTTCGGTCGAGGTACCGCTCGATCCCGCTCTGGGCCAGCAGTCCTTTCCCGTAGTGCTGTTCGCAGTACTCGTTCGCGCCGATTAGGGTGGCGACCGAGGCCAAGGTGAGCAAGAAAATTCGGATCATGGGTCTTCCGGCGACTTCGTCAGGTAAAGCCTTTCAATTACCAGCTTGTAAGGCTTACCGGAAGTCCAAAGGCCCTCTTTCAGCCATTTTTCCTGCTTTCGCAAGCTGAAACGCTCAGCACCAAGATCAATCTTCAGCCCCCGCGCTGATCGACGAAAATGATGCTCTTGATCGGCATCAAGCTAACGAACGGAGTGTAAGTTATTTGATCCGCCCCTCATCCACCGGCCCGAGCATCATGCACTGCCTCAACCGCTGCCGCCAACTTGTCAAAAACCTCCTGAAGCCGCGACCGGTGCGTAAAGAGCATGCCCCGGTGGCTCGCGTCATAAACGGAGGCGCAAACTCGATCCACCGTCGCAGTCTCTTCCCGCGAAAGCAGTCTCGCCAACTTCAAGTAGTCCTCGACCATCGTTGGCTCGAATGGATCGCCCTCACCCTCCCCGATGCTGCGGCCCCGGAACGTGCTTTTGCCACGGACGCGCCGCTCGTGAGCGTGCTGGCAGGCTACGAACCGGCGCGCCGCCCGTACGCACTCCGACGACAGCACCCGCATGTCGTCGAGCCATTGGAGAATTGTGATGTGCCGTGGTTCTGCGGAGAGGAAGTGACCGTCTGAGTCGCGGTGGATGATGGCCGTGCCCTTGGCGAGCATTTCCGGCGTCGGCTCGATTTGTTTTTCGTAACGCCTGCACCCTCCTTGGTTCGCGGGAGGGTGACACGGCCCGAGTTAATTTTTCAATTAACAGGTGCGGCCGATTTTGCGGTCCGTTCCATCCGCTCTTTGCTGTCGATCAACCTTGCCACGTCAGATTCCAGGGTCGTCAGCGCGAGATCGCCGTCGCGTCGCACGCCCCTCTGCACCTCCGCCCGCAACAGCCCGATGAGCCGCTGCATGCCCTTGATCTGTTCGCTGTAGTGGTGGACGAGGATGTTGAGGCCAATGACCGTGGCGTCGCAAACCACGCCCGCCATTTTCTGATTCTTCCAAGTTTCGTGCGTAAAAAGGGCGTCGTGTTCCGGCTTCATCCGTCAGCATCCTGACTGGTGGAGGGTTGAGAGGTCGAACTGTTTAGCTTGGTTACTGGGTGGTAAGGTGAGGCTAGCAAGGGTTGATGTATTTTTCAATTGGAGAACGAGCGGCCTGCATTAGTCGGGGGAGTGGACTTCTCACTTGACCTTGCCTGCTCATCCGCTGTCGTTATCCTCCGGTAGCCCGGGGGGATGGCGAGATGACATTTCGGCGAGTCCGTACTGCTCTGTTACTGTCCTGTTTTCCGGTGACGGGATGCGGGACGATTGCCAACGTGGTCACGCACGGGCCGGACGGGGAGGGGAAGATTCCCTTCGGCGGCGTGAAGCACGACATGGCGTTTGTTCGAGAGGGGATCGGCGGAGGCGCTGGCAAGGCTCACCATCCGGCCGGGTCGGGTCAGTCTCCGGGGACCTTGGCTGCCTTCGTCTGCGCGGCGGACCTGCCGTTCAGTCTCGTCGGCGACATCGTGACGTGGCCGTACACGAAAGCCTATACGCGGATTAACGAGCCGATACCTTACCCGCCGGTGACGATGTCGGCTTTGCCCCCGCTGCAAGGGATTCCGATTCCGCCACCGCCGGCTCCGGACACAAAGTCCGCGCCCGTCCCGACGGCTCCTTCGTCGCAGCCCATGCCGCTCCCGGTCCCGACCACGAAGCTACCAACGTCGGCAGCACCTCAACCCTCACCGCCCGAGGGCACGCCGGCCCCCGTTCCGACTCCGCCTGTGCCGGAAATCATGCCGGAAAAGATTCCGCAACCAGGGTCCGATGCCGTGCTTCCGAAGCTCACGACGCCGTAGCCCGTTGCGAGAGGTCAGCCTTGATTCGTTCGAAATGCGGAACAGGTACCGTCACGACCAGTGAATAGATACCTGGCAACGCATGTCGTTGAGTAGCACCATCACTTCGGAGGCCGAAAGGAAGTTGTTGCGGACATAGGGCCGCGAGGTCTCGTCCCGTTCGGCTTTCTTGGGATAACTGCGGCGAATCAGGGATGCTATTTCGGCAGTGACGGCGCGTGGCCGAGTCCCGGGGTGGGGTGCGAGCCGCCTGCCCCGTCTAGTGTTGCCCTGTGGTTGTTCGGATAAAACGTGCGGGGGGAAATCCTCTTCCGGGGCGTACACTTCGCCCCATTCGTTTGCCCACCCCTGTGGCCGGGCGGTAACCATTCGCCCGTTCCGCCCGGCAGCATCCCGGATGCCGGCCGTGGGAAACGGTTGCATCGCATTTCGTTCGGCTTCCCAGATCAGACTCCCCCGTCTGAGACGTGAACTCGTCTGCCGTTACAGACACGAAACACACTTTCTGCTACCCTGTTCGCACCACCGTCCTTTCGTGCAGGGTGCGACCATGTTCCGCCTCTCCCTCGGAATCGCCGTCATGACCGCCTTCGCCGCCGGCGGGTTCGCCGCCGACGTGCCGTTCGCCGAAGACTTCGCCCTCGCGAAGGACCGGGCGGCCGTCCTCAAGCAACTCATCCCCGGCACCGAGGACTACTACTACTACCACGGCCTCCACTACCTCAACACCGAGCAGTTCGAAAAACTCGAGGGCCTGCAAAAGCCGTGGCTCGAACGCCACGGCCGCACGGCCCGGTTCACCGAACTCCAGACGCGGTTCATGCTGCTCACCTACGAGCGCGACCCGCAGAAAGTGCTCGCCTACGTCCGCGACCGTGTCGGTGTGACGTTCGACCACCGCAAGGAAGTCCTCGGCGTTGCCCCCAACCTGCCGACGCGACTCGATCCCACCCGCATCGCCCGCGGCACCCTGCTGGCCGACTCGCTCCGCCGGTGGACTGACCTGAACAACTTCGAGGACGCCGCCCTCGACTGGCTGGCCAGCACCGAACTCGGCTGGGAGAAGCGGCGGCTGCTTTTGCAACGCCTGACGCGGCCGGACGTGCCGAAGCTCGTCGATCTCATCGACGCCGACCTGAAGGCGCAGCATAGCGGTGGCTTCGGCTCGCTCGGCATCCACGCGCAGCTCACCCTCGCCCAACTCGACGAACTGCTGAAGGCCCGCGGCGACCTGCTCGGCAACGGGGCGCTCGTGAACGCCTACCTCGTGCGGTTGCAACCGGGGGCCGACAGCGACTGGAAGCGGGACCGCAAGCTGGCGAAGGCGTACCTCGACCGGCTGGAAGCCTTCGTGGCGAAGCTGCCGCCGGCGTTCAACTCGCTGAAGGCCCACACGCTGTACCACCGGCTCGTCTTCGACCGGGCGACCGGCGAGTTCGACAAGGACCGCTTCGTCGCCTACCTGAAGCTCCCGCGGCGGCAGCCGTACATGGCCGCGGCCCGGCTCGAATCCGAGGCGGCCAAGAGCTACCCGGTGGACCTGAACGCCGACTTCTCCGGCCTGTCGCTGTTGCCGCCGGTGATGAGCGACGAGGACCTGGTGCGGGGCTACCTGAAGCACTTCTTCGTCGCGGCCGCGTCGCCGAAGGAGTTCGAGGCGTACTTCCAGGACGAGTACCTGCGGCACCTGTTCGCCGAGGCGAAGGCCGAGAACGGCCTGGGCGACGCCGACGAGTGGGCCGCGAAACTGCCGCCGGAACTGTTCCGGGCCATCAAGGAGCGGATCGACATCGACTTCGCGGCCACGAACAAGACCGACTACGCGGCCGACGAGCCGGTGAAGCTCGCCGTGGCCGTCAAAAACGTGCCGAGTCTGCTCGTGAAGGTGTTCGAGATCAACACCGTCAACCTGTACCGCAACACGCAGCGGGAGGTGGACACGGACATCAACCTCGACGGCCTCGTGGCCAACAGCGAGAAGGTGTACGCCTACACCGACGCCCCGCTGCGGCGGATCGACCGCACGTTCGAGTTCCCGGAACTGACGAAGCCGGGCGTGTACGTCGTCGACTTCATCGGCGGCGGGAAGAGCAGCCGGGCGCTCGTGCGGAAGGGCCGGCTGCGGCCGGTCGTGACCGTCGGGGCGGCCGGCGAGAAGGTCCGCGTGGTGGACGAGGCGAACAAGCCGGTGGCCGACGCGACGGTGTGGCTCGGCGGCACCGAGTACACGCCGGACGCGGACGGCGTCGTCACGGTGCCGTACAGTACGGCCCCCGGCCGCCGGCCGGTCGTGCTCCGCCGCGGCGACTTCGCCAGCCTCGACCACCTCGACCACAAGGCCGAGAACTACACGCTCGTGGCCGGCTTCCACGTCGATCGCGAGAGCCTGCTGACGCAGCGGCTGGCGCAACTGATCGTGCGGCCGGGCCTGTACCTGAACGGCATCCCCGTGTCGGTGAAGGTGCTCGACGAGGTGAAACTGCGGATCTACTCCACCGACCTGAACAACATCTCGACCACGCTGGAGGTGCCGGACTTCAAACTGTACGAGGACCGCGAATCGACCTACGACCTGCGGGTGCCCGGCCGGACCGTGCGGCTGAGCGTGACGCTGTCGGCGAAGGTCAAGAACCTGAGCACCGGCCGGACGATCGACGTGGTCGCCGGCCGCGACTTCCCGCTGAACGAGATCGACCGCACGGACAAGACCGAAGACCTGCACCTGGCGAAGTTCGGCGACGAGTACGTGATCGAACTGCTCGGCCGCACCGGCGAGGCGAAGCCGGACCGCGGCGTCGGCCTGTACCTGAAGCACAAGGACTTCCGCGAGCCGGTGAACGTGGCCCTGAAGACCGACGCGAAGGGCCGCATCTACCTCGGCGCGCTCAACGACATCGCCACCGTGACGGCGACCGGGCCGGAGGGCACGTCGCACGCCTGGGAACTCGACCGCGACCGGCACACCTACCGCCGCCTCCTTCACGCGAAGGCCGGCGACGTGGTGACGGTCCCGCACCTCGGCGCGGCGAAGGAGCCGACCCGCGACGAGTACGCCCTGTTCGAAGTGCTCGGCGACCGCATCCGGGCCGACAAGTTCGACGCCCTGAAGGTCGCCAACGGTCTGCTGGAGATGCACGGCCTCGCGGCCGGCGACTACGACCTGTACGTGAAGAAGGCCGGCGAGAAGGTCCGCATCCGCGTCGTGGACGGCGTCGTGCGGAACGGCTACGTCCTCGGCGCCGTCCGGCAGATGCAACTGCCGGCCATCAAGCCGGTGGCCGTCCGCGAGATTACAACCACGCCCGACGAACTGCTGGTGCGACTGACCGACGGGTCGAAGTTCGCCCGCGTGCACGTGTTCGCCACCCGCTACCAGCCGGCGTACTCGGCCTTCCACGACCTGCAAGTCCGCGACGCGGAACTCGCCGGCGTCTACCCCGGCCACGCGATTTCCGTCTACCAAACCGGCCGCAACATCGGCGACGAGTACCGCTACGTCCTCGAGCGCAAGGCCCAGAAGAAGTACCCCGGCAACATGCTCGACCGGCCGGAACTCTTGCTCAACCCGTGGGCCGTCCGCAGCACTACGACCGGCGAGCAGGAGGCCCTCGGCGGCGACTTCTTCGGCCGCGGCGGCGGCATCATGGAGCCGAAGTCGGCCAAGAAGGAGGACGGCGGCGGGATGCGGGGCGGGGAAGGCGGTGCGGCCGCCACGCCCGGCTTCGCCAACCTCGACTTCCTGGCCGACGCCTCGACGGTCGTGGTGAACCTCATCCCCGACAAGGACGGCGTCGTCCGCATCCCGCGGCGGGGGCTGGGGCCGCAGGCGATGATTCACGTCGTCGCGGTCGATCCGCTCTCGACGACGGTGAAGAGCGTCACGCTACCGGAGCAGGAGGCGAAGTTCCTCGACCTGCGGCTGGCGACCGGCCTCGACCCGGCCAAGCACTTCACGCAGCAGAAGCAGGTGAGCGTGCTGGACGCCGGGCAGGTGTTCACGCTGAAGGACATCACCGGCAGCCGGTTCGAGCTGGTGGACAGCACGGCCAAGGTGTACGGCCTGTACGCGACGCTATCGAAGGACCCGAAGCTGACCGAGTTCGCGTTCCTCCTGACGTGGCCGAAGCTGAAGCCCGAAGAGAAGCGGCCCCTGTACTCGAAGTACAGTTCGCACGAGTTGAACTTCTTCCTGTTCAAGAAGGACTGCGAGTTCTTCGCCACCGTCGTGCGGCCGTACCTCGGCAACAAGAAGGACAAGACGTTCCTCGACCACTACCTGCTGGAACACGACCTGGGCGAGTACCTGAAGCCGTGGAACTACAACCGGCTGAACAGTGTCGAGCGGGTGCTGCTGGCCCAGCGGATCGCCGGCGAGCCGGCGAAGACGAGCCGGCACTTCAACGACCTGCTGCGGTTGCTGCCACCGCGGACGGACCGCGACATCTACTTGTTCGACACGGCCGTATCCAGCGGCGGCCTCGGCGACGACGCCCTGAACCGGGCCAAGAGCGAGCGGCGGTTGGAAGAGGCGAAGCCGCTGGCAAGGGCCGCAGACGCGCCAGCGTTCGCGCCGGCGGCCATGCCGCCCGGGTCCGGACCGGCCGGCGGCGGGTTCGGCGGTGGCATGCTCGGCGGCATGGCCGGTCGGCCCGGCGGCGAGCCGAAGGCGATGCGGGAAATGCTCCAGAAGGAGTCGCAACAGCAACGCGACGGCCGCACGAAGCAACTCGACGACGCCAAGAGGGACATGGCGGAGAAAGTTGGGGAATCCGACCGACCTGCCAGGGAGCAACTGGCCGATGACCTGCGGTTCTTCAGCAAGGAGGACGCCGAGAAGCGAACAGGGGCCCAGGTGCGGCAACTGTACCGGCAACTCGACCCGACGATGGAGTGGGCCGAGAACAACTACTACAAGCTGGTCATCGCCCAGCAGACGGCCGACCTGGTGCCGGTTAGCCCGTTCTGGCAGGACTACAGTCGGCACGCCGGCGACGGGGCGTTCCTCAGCCGGCACTTGGCCGACGCCAGCCGCAACTTCACCGAGATGATGTTCGCCCTGGCCGTCCTCGACCTGCCGGCCGACTCGGCCCGGCACGACATGAAGTTCAACGCCGGCACGCTGACGCTGACGGCCGCCAGCCGGGCCATCGCCTTCCACGAGGAAGTCCGCCCGGCCGACGGCCAATCGGGACAAACGCCCATCCTGGTCAGCCAGAACTTCTACCGCAACGGCGATCGGTTCAAGGACGAGAACGGCGAGCGGCTGGACAAGTTCGTGACCGGCGAGTTCCTGACGCAGACCGTGTACGGCGGGCAGGTGGTGGTGACGAACCCCACGTCAAGTCGCCAGAAGCTGACGGCCCTCGTGCAACTGCCGGTCGGGGCCGTGCCGCTGAGTGGCGGGCAGTTCACGAAGACGGTGGTGCTCGACCTGGAGCCGTACCGCACGCACACGTTCGACTACTTCTTCTACTTCCCGAAGGCCGGCACGTTCCCGCAGTTCCCGCTGCACGTCGGCAAGGCCGAGCGGTTCGTCGCGGCCGCCGCCCCGGTCACGTTCGCCGTGGTCGAGAAGCCGACGAAGCAAGACACCACGAGCTGGGAGTTCGTCTCGCAGAACGGCACGAACGAAGAGGTGCTGGCGTTCCTGGGTCGCGAGAACGTGCGAGCACTCAACCTCGACAAGATCGCGTTCCGGCTGAAGGACCGCGGGTTCTTCGACGCCGTGACGAAGCTGCTGCAGGACCGCCACCTGTACCACCCGACGACGTGGTCCTACGGCCTGTTGCACGCCGACCTGGCCGCGGCGCGGGAGTACTTGCAGCACGCCGACGGGTTCGTGAATGAAGTCGGCGGGCCGATCGACTCCCCGCTGCTCGTGGTCGATCCGGTGGTTCGGCACCAGTACGAGCACCTAGAGTACAAGCCGCTCGTGAACGCCCGCGCCCACGCCCTGGGCCAGCGGCGGCAGATCGTCAACGACCGCTTCCACGCCGAGTACGTGGCCGCCATGAAGCTGCTGACGTACCGCCGCGACCTGACCGACGCCGACAAACTCGCGGCGACGTACTTCCTGTTGCTGCAAGACCGCGTGGACGAGGCCTTCGCGACGTTCGGCGGCGTGAACGCGGAGAAGGTGCCGACGAAGATGCAGTACGACTACTGTGCCGCGTACCTCGACTTCTACCGCGAGGACACGGCCCACGCCCGGTCGGTGGCGCTGAAGTACGCCAACTACCCGGTGGACAAGTGGAAGAACACGTTCGCCACCATCGTCAGCCAACTCGACGAGGCCGAGGGGAAGGCGGGCAAGGTGGCCGACCCCGACGACCGCAACCAGCAGCAGGGCCGGCTGGCCGCGACGGAGCCGAGCTTCGAGTTCGCGGTCGAGAACAAGGCGATCAACCTGAGCTGGCAGAACGTCGAGGCGGTGACGATCAACTACTACCAGATGGACGTGGAGTTGCTGTTCAGCCGCAACCCGTTCGTGCAGCAGTCCGGCGGCCAGTTCGCGTCGATCCGGCCGAACGCCTCGACGGTGGTGAAGCTGCCGGCCGCGACCGGGAAGACGGGCGTCCCGATCGCCGAGGAGTTCTTGAAGAAGAACGTGCTGATCGAGGTGGTGGCGGCCGGCAAGACCCGCTCGGCGGCCTATTATGCCAACGCGATGGACGTGACGACGACGGAGAGCTACGGCCAGGTGCGGGTGGCCGACGCCGCCGGGACGAAGCCGCTGTCGAGGGTGTACGTGAAGGTGTACGCGAAGCTGGCCGACGGGACGGTGAAGTTCCACAAGGACGGGTACACCGACCTCCGCGGCCGGTTCGACTACGCCAGCGTCAGCACTCCGGAGCGGCAGCCGGTCACCCGGTTCGCGGTGTTGATTCTCAGCGACGACCAGGGGGCGACCATCCGCGAGGTCAACCCGCCGCAACAGTGAGGGCACACCGGGCCACGGACGCGGTGCGGAGTCGGGTCGCCCTGGATCCCCATCCGGTGTGCCGCCCGGCACGTGACCAGCACATGACCGCATCGACTCAGATGCAGGCCCCGTGTGCCCTCTTGTTCCTGTACGAGCACGTCCTCGCCCGCCCGCTCGACCA
Source organism: Limnoglobus roseus (assembly GCF_008254045.1). Taxonomy (GTDB): domain Bacteria; phylum Planctomycetota; class Planctomycetia; order Gemmatales; family Gemmataceae; genus Limnoglobus; species Limnoglobus roseus. The sequence goes on from NZ_CP042425.1 coordinate 9,109,128, forward strand.
ACTCCGCGTCGTCCGCGCCCCCCTTCGAAGCGGTTGCCCGTCGTGCTGATGACCCGCGGCGAGGTCCGGCAAGTCTCGCCAGCTTGAGGGGGTCGTCCCGGTCCGTTTTCCGCTTCACGTTCTTCCACCACCACACCTCCCCGACCGTACTGGCCACGGCCAGGCTCCAGCGACAGACGCACGTCGGTCACCCACCCAACCCAAGAGCACGACTCGATCACGACCGGTCGACGGGTTCGTGGCCGAGCAACTTCCGCAACTCATCGGGCGTGGTGCGGAGGATGTGGAACCGGGCGGCCTTGGTGCCCCGGTCGTAGTGGCAGGAAACGGAGTTGTACTCCTCCAGATCGACCGCCAGAATGGTGTGCATCGCAAGCCTCCATGGAAGGGACGGGCGACACCGTCACGGTACGCCACGGCTTGCATGGATTCTTTCGGCAAGAGAGGGCGTCCCGGCGTGGAAGGCGTGTTCCCGAGCGAGTTGTCCTACTGTCTCGAAGCCGAGGTTGAGGCCACGCTCAGGTGTTCCTCCAGCCCGGGTCTCGCCTACGCTCTGGACCGCTTTCGCGCTGACGAAGAGAGATCCGCTGTCGGGTTGATGGCCGTTCTGACCACCTACGAAGTGGGAATCGTATTCATCGGCTCCTGTTCCCGAAAAGGGGCGGCGTATGTGGCGTATGCCACCCAAGCCGAAGCAGACGCCGCCAAGCCGGGGTTACCCAGAGGGCGGTCGGTCGCGGGTGGGGAAGCGGCCGCTGGGGCCGCTGAATTCCACTTGTTCTACCCCGACTGCCCGGCGCACGTGTCGCACTACGAGACGCTGCCTTGGCCGCGGGCACGGGAATTGGTGCTTGCGTTCACGGGGTCGGGTGTGTGGCCGGCTGAGGTCGATTGGTTCGCCGGGTAGTCACACCACGGCCCCAGTCGTAAAGGCACGTCGAACAGTCGCGGCACGGGACGGAGCGGCCCGAGGCGACTCTGGACCACAGCGCTCTCCTTACTGGCAGGAGTGAACCCGATGTCCTCGTCCGTCGTCGAGTTTTTTCAGCGTGGGACTCGGCCGTCGGCCGCCGTCCGAGCCGCGGTACCGGCCCTTGTCGCGGCGCTCGACGACGAAACGCCCGATCCCCTCGACATCGACCTCTGCGGCCGGAGCGACCACACCGTCGGCGACCTGGCGACGGCCGTGTTTCTCCAGACGCACGCGATCCCAGAGCTGGCCGACGCGGTGCCGCTGCTGCTGCCGTTGCTCTCGCACCCGCGGTTCAGCCTGCGGATGCGGGCCGCACACGCCCTGAGTGGCATCGGCCCGCCGGCCCGCCCGGCTTTGATGGAACGGTACCCGAGCGCCGACGCCGAAGCTCGGCACGCCATTCTGACGGCGTTCACGCTCGCGTTCGACGACCCCGTGATGGTGGCGTTCAACGTGCAGGCGCTCGCGGACCCAGACTTCCGGGTCCGTGAGCAGGCCGTGAGTAACCTCACCTACTCCCCGGCCGCTCGCGCGGCCGTGGCGCCGCTGGTGAACGACCCCGATTCCGGCGTGCGACATTCCGCTCACGCCGCTCTGACCCGGATCGACGAACGACTGAGCCGACCGACCGCAGAGGCCCTGTGATGACCGACGACATCGAAGGGTTCACCGTCACCCTGTTCCACCCGAACGGCACGCTCAGCAAGGCGGTCGTCGGCTTGCGGATCAGCGAACCGACGCCGGACGTGGACCCGGACGCCACGCTCGTGCCCTTCCTGCAAGCGACGGCCCGCCGACTCTCGCCCGCGTGGGGGGATGGCGGCGAGCGGTTCGACGTTGCCGACGAAACGAAGCGCGAGACGCACAGCGTAGACACCCGCTGCGGCGGGTACAAGGTCGGCACGGCCGACCGGCACCTCGCCGTCCGGTTTCGTTACGACGAGTCCGAGCAGGAGATGTTCCCGGTGCCGCGGTACGAGTCGCGGTGGTACTCCGTGGCCGGGCTTCCGGACGGCTGGCGGGTGGCGGCGTCCGTGTATCGGGTGTGGAACGCCGGCACCCTGGAGACCGCCCGCGTGCAGGTGCGGTGCGTGCTGCCGGCCGAACACGAGGCCGCCGTCATCGCCGATTTCCGCGCCGCGTGCGAAGACGATACCCGGCGGCCGCGGGTACTCGGCCTGGTGCCGGCGCGTCCGCTGGAAGCGCTTCAACAAGTCTGGGAACTGGCCGTGCGCACCCGGCACGGCGGGGCGGACCTTGCCGCCGTGCTGACGCCGTTCGCGTATTCCGGCATTGCTTCCTGGGAACAGGACGCCGCCGGCGATCCCCGCGCGGCGGTACTGGCCGGGGACTGCCACCTGCTCGGCCTCGGCTGGCAGGCGAAGGACCGCGACCGGGCTGAAGCGTTCTACCGGCAGGCCGTCGCCGCCGGCGACCTGACCGCGATGACGAACCTCGCCGAACTGCTGGACGCAAGGAACCCGGCCGAGGCGACGGACCTGCTGCGCACGGCCGCCGAAGCCGGCGAGGCCCGCGCGCAGGGGCTGTACGGCAAGCGGTGCTTCACCGGCACCGGCGGGGTGGCGAAGGACGCGGACGCGGCGCGGACGTGGTTCGAGCAGGGGGCCGACGGCGACGACGCCCGGTCGCAGAACAACCTCGCCAGCCTGGTCCAGAAGTCCGAGCCGTCGAAGGCCGAGCGGTTGTTGCGGCGGGCGGCCGAACGCGGCGAGCCGGTGGCGATGCTGAACGTCGGCAAAATCTGTTGGGAGCCGGCGGCCCGCAACCAGGCGCCGGACCACGACGAGGCGATGATCTGGTTCCGCCGGTCTGCCCGCCGCGGCCACGTCCCGGCGCAAACCCGGCTCGGCCAGGAGTACGTCCGTGGCGTCGGCTGCACGAAAGACCCGGCGGCCGGCCGCCACTGGTTCCTGCAAGCAGCCCGCGGCGGCGACCCGATGGCGCAGCTCAACGTCGGCGTCATGTTCGAGAAGGCCGACGGCGGGCCGGCTGCGTTCGAGGACGCCGAACTCTGGTTCCGCACGGCCGCCGCGGCCGGGAACGAGACGGCGAAGCAGTACCACGCGGACCTGCTGAAGTGGCGGGCCGACGACCTCGCCCGCCGCGAAGAGGCCGGCGAGTTGCCCTACGCCCGCGTGCCCAGCCCGTACACCCTCAACGCATTGCTCTACACTCAGAACCTCGACCCGAACGACCGCAGCGGCGGGCTGCCGCAGTACGGCTGGCGGGGCGGGTGGAAGATGTTCTCGTTCCTGATGCCGGCCCCGGACACGGTCGTCTTCGGCGTCAGCGAGGACGAGGACCAGACGGAAGGCCGGGCCGGATTCCCGCCGCAGTCGGCGACGTTGCCGCTGGCCGAGTTCTTGGCCGACGGCCCGCCCGCTGGCCTCATCGACCAGTCCGACCTGTCGGTCTTGGTCCCGGTTCTCGAACACGTCCTAGCGAACCTCGCGCAGCCCGAACCGGTGTGGCTCCAAACGCTGCGGTTGCACGCGGCGGTCTGTTCGTGTTCCGTGGACGTGATCCGCGACCGTGCGACCTGGACCACGTCCCTCGCCCGCGCCGGCGGCCGGGACGCGCTCTACTGGGCGGTGCGGTCGAACCGGGCCGACGCGGTGGGCTTGTTGCTGGCGGACCTGGGCGGCGACGCGAACGCGAAGTACGACGACGGCACGACGCTCACGCCGCTGATGGGCGCGGTAATCGTGGCCGCGCGGGACGAGCCGGAGTTGCCGGTGTTCGACGCCCTCCTACGCGGCGGGGCCGACGTGAACGCCCGCAACAGCCGCGGCGAAACCGCCCTGGCGTGGATGCTCGACCTAGCCTCGACCGACGGCATCTGGCGGCCGACGGCGTTCGACTGGCTGTTGGCGAACAAGGCCGACCCGAACGCCGCTGACCAAGACGGCCGCACACCGTTGGCGCTGGTGATGGGTTCCAAGTTCCTGCCCGAGGTCAAGCACGACCTCGCGACCAAGCTGTTCGCGGCCGGGGCCACCGTGCCGCCGGCGCTGCGCGACGCATTCCACACGGCGGCGAAAACCTGGCACGCAGCCGGGTGGCGGCTGGGCTTCACCCTTATCGCCCGCTCCGACCGGGACAAATGGGCGGACGACACTACTCTTTTCTTCCGCGACGCGGTGGCCGGCGTCGAGACGGCGGTCGGCACGGTCACGACCCTCCCGCGGACGAACGTGCCCTACGCCGCGGACGAATCGTTTTCCTACGACGCCGAGTTGCGGGCCGCCGGCGCGACGCTGTTCGTCCGCGTGGTGCAACGGCGGGAGACGGTTGGGCCGCCGGAAGAGTCGGTGGGCTGGTACACCTCCACGGACGCCGGCCACACCTGGGCCTGGACGTGGGGGCGGCCGCCCGAAACGCCGACGGTCGAACTGTGCCACGTGTCGGGGTGAGTCAGCCGAACCAGCCCTCCAGTGAGGCCGAGTCGCCGTTGTGCGGCTCGCGGCCGTTCTTCGCTACGAACGCAGCCCGGTAATGCTCGGCGAGCGCGTGCAGTTCGCCCACGGTCGCCGGCCGTTCGTTCGCCCCGGCACCGTACCGCCGGTACATCAGGACGACGGCGAGGCCGAACGCGGACATGCCGAACGACAGCAGTTCCTTTTCCGTCGTTGACGCGGTGACGCGCAACGACCGCTCACCAGCCGCCGGGTCGCCGAGGACTTTGTCGCCGGCCACCTGGGCCGTGGTGGCGAAGATGCTGTTGTGGTAGTAGTCCCCGCTCGGCTCGAAGAGTTCGAACATCAGCCCCGGCCACGCGGCTTCGACCGCGGCCGCGGCTTCGCTGTACGTCATTCCGGTCCGCAGTGTGGCCGTCTTCGGCCGTCGCTTGCTGGCCACGTCGCCTCCGATCTTCTCACCAGGGTGTGCCGAACCCGAACCAACCGGCCTGCACCTGCACGTCGGCCGGGGTCGGCTCCCGGTTGTTCTCGCGGACGAAGAGCGCCCGCTCCCGCGCCGCCACGGTCTGGAGTCGGGTGACGGTGGCGTGGTCAGGTTCCGGCTCCCGCGAGCCGCGCCAACGGTACACGGGGTACTCGATCTCCGGCATCAGGCCGAACGTACCGTAAACCGATCGGACCAGTTGCGGGAAGGTCGTGGCGCCTCGGATCGTCACCGTTCCGGGCGGCTGGCCTTTGGGCAACGGTACGGGCGGCGGGTCGCGAAAGAACGCCCCGGCGGCGGCGAGCACGTCGCTGAATTGGGTGCCCGTGCCCTCGTGGTGGCTGCCTTCGCGGTGGTAGATTTCATTGGCGTGATAGAGGTAGAAGTCGAGGTGCGGCCACACCGCCTGTACCGCCGCCCACGCCTGGCCGTGGGTCATGCCGACCTTCAAGACGACCGACTTTCTCGGTGCCGCCATCGGTCACGCCCCGTCCTGCGACATCGCCCACAACACCCCGGCCCCGGCGTAGACGCACGCCGCGAAAACGGCCGCCACCCCGCCCCCGATCGCGAGGCCGATCCACCCGTCGAGCCACCACCCGACGCCGGCGGCCGTGGCCACGCCGAACGCCAGCAACACGCCCACCACGCGGAAGAGGCGGGTGGCCTGCGCCCGAAACGCGGTCCCGTCGCTCACGACGTGCTCCCGCCGGCGAGTCGAGCCGTCACCGCCGCCGCCAGCGCGGCGGCCACGTCTGCCGGGACGCGCTCGATCCAGATGCCGGTGGCCACGAAGTCGGCGAACGTCTGTTCGCACGCCCCGCCGCTGGCGTACCGCTCCGACCCTTCGCGCTCGTACCAGAGCAAGTGGTCGCCCTCGAACCGCACGCCCTCCCGGCCAAAATACTCCCACTCGGTCACGGCCCCGGCGGCGGGACGATAGGGGTGTGGAGGAACGACTGGTGCCGGTACGCCGGCCTGCTTCGCCGCCACCGCGGCCGCGAGTTCGGTTGCCACCCGCGCCGGCAGGTCGGGGAACCACGGCCCGTTCGCCTCGTAGTCGGCGAACGCCTGTCCGAGCGCCGGCTTGCCCGGCGGCCAGTACCGGCCGCGGGCGGTGAACCACATGAGGTACTCTGCGCAGACGATCACCGCCCGGTCGTCCCAAAACCAGTAGTCCATGTTTCCCCCGTCACGCGAACCGCGGCCCGATCCGATTGTAACGGGAACGGTCCGCGGTGCAATGACCTCCACCCGAACCCGGTCGCCGGGACCGCCGACACCACTACAGTTAATCCGAGCGGGAAGTGTTCCCGACGGGGTGGTATGCTGTCCGCGGATCGCCGTCTCACCTCCTATCTCATCCGGCAGTAGCTTGCCGACCGACTCAAATTCACAGAAATCAGATTCGGGGTCGCTGCCTCCGAGCAACCGTCGAAACCGAAAAAGGCGAGTGATACCCGAGGAATCGTGGGACCGGGACTTACAGGAGCGGGATCATGAAAGTCACCTTCGAGTTGTACACGCACTGGGTTCAGTACGGCCGCCCCGGCGGCACGCAGTTGGACTTCGACGTGAACCGCGGTTCGACTTTTCTCGGCCGCTTTGAATCGCGCGAGGTGGCCGAGTTGGAGATCCGACGGCTCGAAAAGGCGGCCGAGGGTCGGTGGCCCGGCGCGACCGTGGATGAGGAATTCGATTCCTATGAGATCAAGGTGGTTCAGGTGCCGGACGGCAGCGAGGGGACAGAACCGAACGAGATCGCGGAGTGAACGCGGCACGCCTTGACTGACGGAGGTTCGCTTTGGGAAAATCGCGCAAACCCCGAAAGAAACCGCCCGCGGCACCGAGTGTGCCGGTCGTCGATCAGTGGTTGGCCGAGCTAGCGCGTCTCGATGAACGGTATCGCTCGACCGGTGATGCGAAGGGCCTCGTCGAATGCCTGCGGTCGATCGGCACGCTGGGAGACCCCGCGGCACTGACCACCGTCGCCGGGTATGTCGCTCACCCCGGTGAGTACACCGTTCCCGAGGAGATCATCTACTGGGACTGGACAATGGACCCCTCCTGTACCGAGGTTCGTCCGGCGTATCAGATGACGGTCGCCGGGGCGGCGGTCGGGGCACTGGGGAGAATCGGACCGGCCTCTTTACCCTGGCTCGAAGACGTATGCCGGTCCGCTAACCCCCTCCATCGGCTGATCGCGATCCGCAGCTTCAACGACCCACGCATGGCACCGGTCGCGTCCCGTGGCGAGGAACTCGCACGTGAAGAACTGGCCCGGGCGGACTGTGCGAACCGGGTCGAAACTTCGAGACTCGTTTGCGAGTGCCGACTGCTCGGCGACCCCACCCCGGCCGCGGCCGTTGCCTTGATCGGAGATTCTGTGAACGCCATCGCGATTGCCGCGATGACCATGACTTACGAGGAGTGGCCTCGCCTACTGACGCCAGACCAACAGCGACAGGCCGGGGCAGAGTTCCGGGCGGCCCTGCTGGCCCGGTTCGACGATCCCGACTTTGAACTCGCGGCGAGTGCAATCGCAGCGCTGATGAACGCCTGCATCGCATCACGCGAGGTCGAACCCGCCGTGAGGGGAAAGCAGACCCACCGCGACCCCCGCATCCGTCAGCAGGTGGGAAACGTCCTCGCCCGAAACGATCAACTCAGGCTTCCGCCATCGAAGGCGTGATCAGATGGGGCCGTAGAAGATGACATGCGGCCGAGCGGCTGTGAACCCGACCTGTTAAGGGTTGGCCTGAGTCGCTTTTCCACCCGCGGGTAAACACAACCCGAGATTTCGGGTTCGAAATTTGTTCCACTCGGGCACCGAGTAGGATTCGAAATAGAGTAGCTTCTCGAACCCACTTTACCCGCCCGCCTGATGAAATCACCTTCAAAACAAGCGTTTAAATACGACGAGAGTCGCGCGTGGAAGTTTGAAGTCTGTTCGGCCCGGGGAGTTCGTCGGCCGGTCGAGGAAGTCTGGACTGGCGGGTTACCGGAAACGGCCGAGAGCGGGTGTTCTCAGCCGTTCGCATTTCCCGGCTTGTTTTCAAGCCTTCCGTGCGACTTTCAAATTTCAGACAGAGTCTCCAGTTCACAAACCGCAATCGAGGGTGCGAGGCGAAACGCTTGGGTTCGTCTCGCACCCCGAGACGAACGAAGAAAAGCTCTCAACCTCTCGGGTGAACAGACCCACTACCCCGTGAATACCATTTAGTTAACCTGATCGGCGGCCACCTTTTGCGGATCGACGCTGGACCCGATCGCCGACCACAAGCACACGATCAGCACGGACAGCAAAAACCTCGTGACCATCGGTGGGCCTCCTCAAATGGCGTGGCGTGAGCCGGCTGCCTTACCGGGCAGTCGGAGCGGAGGGGGAGTCGTTCCACATTCACAACTTCGCCATCACGGCCAGGGCTGAAAGTGCGGAGTCCGTGCTCCCTCGGCCAGCCTGGGTCCCTCGGACGCGACGTCTCGAGGCGGCCGTCCGGACTTGAACAGCGTGGTCACGCCTCAGGCGGGCAATAGTCGGGGGGAATCACCCGCCATCCGTATACGCGGGACGAGGATCGAATACATGCGGGTACACGGACGATGCCGACATGCGCCAGGGAGTGTCGTCCGCGGACATACCGTTCCTGCGGAAATCGCCACCCCGGTTGTGCTGGCCGGCAAAGTCCGACAGGTCCTGGACGCCACACCTGAAGAGATCGGCGGCCATCACCACCTTCGGTTCCGTCGCCCGTGGTCGCTCGACGGTACGGCTCCGGCCGGCTGGTGATTACTTGCTCAGCATGATGTACCCGGCCGCGGCGTCCCCGGAGATCGTTTTGCCGATCGCCGCGAAATCGAACTGCACGCCACTACTCGACGGGTGCCAGTGCTGGCCGACGATCGCCTCCCCGGTCCCCACCGAGGCAATGAGGTACTTCTTTCTCTTCGTGTCCTTACCAAGGTGCTCGACGGCCACCCCGGCACCGTACATCTTGAACGTGCCCAGGGTCCACGTCATGGCGTAGCACGGCAGGATGCCGCCGTCCTTACGCTCAATTTTCTGAAGGTCGAGCGTGCCGGTGTATGCCTCGCCCTTGCCGGGGGTTTTGGCCTCGGTGATGGTGAACTGACCCGTGAGATCGTCGCCCGTCTTCCCCTTGAGCTTCTCGACGCCGAGGGCCGTCTTCGGGTCGGCGAGGAGCGAGGTCGGGTGCCAGGTGCCGTCGAGGACTCCGTCCTTGATTTCGTAAACGCCGAGGCCGACGACGCCGTCGGCGGACAGAGCGGTGAAGATCTCTTCGCCGTCCTGCGCCGCGGAGGGGAAGAACAGGCCGATACCCTGGAGCTTCTGGCCGCCGGCGAAATCGTACGCCATGTGGAAGTACTTGCCGACGGGCTTGACGCTGGCCTTCCCCTTGAGGAACGGCTTCGTCGAACTGGTGATGATGTCGAAGTCGCCCTTGAGCCGGTTGGCGATGCGAGCGTCCTCCGCCTTGCCGGTCGCGGCCGCTTCGTCGCGCTGGGCCTTCTGAGCGGCCGCGTCGAGTTCGAACAGTTTCGGCTGGAGCGCGTAGCCGATGGCGACCACTTGCCAGGGCTCCAACCGGGAATCGAGATTGCCATTGTGGCAAGTGAGCGTGTACAGCGCGGGGCCTTTGGCGTCGGCGGCGATGGTGCGGTTGCGGCCGTCGTAATGGAAGACGACGCCTTCTTGCACCTTCTTGCACAACTCGTGACCGTTACACCAGAGCAGGCGGACGTCCGGGTCCTTCGGCTTGCGGACGCTGAAGCCGGTGGTCGTGTCCTTGTCGAGGTCGAAGAGGCCTACGCCGTCCGCGTTCTCGATCCGCTTACCGTCGAAGTAGAGGATTTTCTTCCCTTCGGAGTTGTCGACGTTTTTGCCGCCGAGGTCGAGCAGCTTCTTGTCGGTCTTCTTGTCGTACACGCTCCACCGCAGGTCGGCGGCCGACGCGGGCAACGCCACCATCAGCAAGAAACCGGTCGTCAACCCTTTCATCCATGCCGTCATTGCGAATCCTCCTAAAGTGGGGACAGGACCGGGAGGGTCTCGTCCGGTTCATATTTCTTCGGACGTCTGCGGCGGATCGGGGAAGCTATTTCGGCAGTGTTTGCAAGTGGATGGCGTACTGGTTGCCGCCGAAGTAGTGGGCGACGGTTTTGCCATCGGGACTGACGGCGTATCCACCCGGCCCATACTTGTACGGGGTGGCGAAGCGGACCGGCGTGCGGGCGAGCTTTTGCAAATCGAACAGCTCGAATTCGTCCTGATCGTTGACGCCCAGGGCACGAGCGTCGTCGATCGGGTGCAACTTATTCAGGTACCGATCGGCCGTTTCTTTGGCGTTGGAGGTGTAGGTGATGGTCCAGTTGGCCGTCTCCCAGATTTGCAAGATCGGCACACGGTCCTCCCCGTTGACGATCAACCGCTTACCGTCGGGGGTGAATTCCACGGAGAAGGTTTTGAACTCCGACAACTCTTTCGAGAAGGTATTCGCCCCAGCGTTCCAGACGGCCAATCCCTTGTCGCCGCCGACCGCGAGGAGTTTGCCGTCTGAGGAATACGCCAGCGCGGTGATCGAGCGTGACAGGTCGCCCACCTTTCCGGGGCGGGCGAGATCGGCGACCGGTTTGCCGGTGGTGACGTCCCAAATTCGGACCAGGCCCATCTGATGGCCCACGGCGAGACGTTGCCCGTCCGGGCTGAAGGCGACCCGCATGACGGTTCCGTCCGATGACGGATCGCTGCCGACGAGCAGGGACACGGGCTTGCCCGTCGCGGCATCCCAAATGACGGCCTTGTTCTCGAATCGTCCGGCGACCTGCGTGCCGTCCGGGGAAAACGCCACCGTCCGCGACCCGGTGCCGGTCTTGATCACGGTGGCCTGCCCGTCGGCGAGCGACCAGATGCGGATCGTCCCGTCGTTGGCAGTCGACGCGAGTCGGTCCCCTTTGGGCGAAAAGGCCAAAGAATAGAGTTCGCGCGCGTGGCCTTCGAGTTTCGCTGGGGGCTCGGCCCGGACGTGAATGGCCGTGAATAGCAACCCGAGTGCGGCCCACCGAAACATACCCTGCCTCCTTGGGCGGAATGAACCCAACCGCTCGTTCCTCGGTAATCCACCGCGAGCAAGGGCAGTGTATCGAGAAACGAGTGTCCGTCGGCAGGTGCACTTCCGAACACTCCGCACGTTCAATCGCCCCCAGCAGCCATTCGCTTGTGGCTCGATAAATTGGCCTTCATCACAAGGTCTCCTGGCCGGCGGCCGCCCACGTCGCGAGCGACGACGACTTGCGCCTGGTCAATTCCTGCCAGGACGCCTTCGATCCGCCGGCATTCCGCCACGGGCTACGGGTGATGCCGGCGGCCGGGTTGCCTGTCAACCCGGCCGCCGGCGACGGGGAACCGAAACCAAAACCCGCGAAGCCTGGCCGACCAAAAAACCGGCTGATGCGTCCGGCACGAAACGGGCCGCGACGAAGCGCAACAAGCGGGGGAAGCAATAACCCCGCCCGCCGAAGGCTACCGGCCGCGTGCGGCGGTCGCACGCCCCCCGGCACTCAGACCGGCCGGACCACGTGGGGCGGACTTGGTCGACCTCCCGAGACCCGGCCCGCGGCCCGAGTCGCACGGGTCCTTCCTGCGCGCTTTCACGCTCCACCCCAGGCGGAAAGGCCAAACTGTTAGACACACTTGCTTTCCTCGCCCCTCCGCCCCCAACCGCCGACGTCGGCGAAGGTTGTGGCGTTCCCCGACGTGTGGTAGAATCCCTTCAGCAACTCACGCTGTCACCCTCGCGGGAGGGCGACGAGCGCGGGCCGGCGGCTAAGCACCCGGCATCACGGTCGGGCCGAACGAACGCCCCCGTTCCTTCGAGGCCCCCGATGCTCGTCCACCTCCGCGACATCTCGTCCGTCACCCCGTACGCCGACAACCCCCGCGACAACGCCGCCGCCGCCGAGTCCATCGCCACGTTCGGGTGGCAGCAGCCGCTCGTTTTGGACGCCGACGGCGGCGTCGTCGGACACACCCGGTACAAGGCCGCCCGCACGCTCGGCCTGACCGTCGTCCCCGTGCACGTCGCCACGGACCTGACGCCGGCGATCGCCACGTGGGACGACGGCAAGCTCGTCGCCGAGTTGCTCGCCCTCCAGGGGACGGACGTCGACCTCGCGTCCATCGGCTTCACGGCCGACGAGCTGGCCGATCTGCTCCGAGGAGAACCCGACGCCAACCCCGGCGACCCGGACGCCGTCCCCGACCCGCCGGCCGACCCCGTGACCAAGCCCGGCGACGTGTGGCTCCTCGGCCGCCACCGCCTCCTGTGCGGCGACGCCACCAACCCCGCCGATCTCGCCACGCTGCTCGCCGGCACGCCGGCCGGCCTGCTCCGGACCGACCCGCCCTACAACGTCGCGTACGAGGGGAAGACGGCCGACAAGCTCACCCTCGCCAACGACGCCCTGGCCGGGGACGACGACCGCCGGTTCCTCGCCCGCGCCCTGGCCGCGGCCAACGGCGTCCTCCGCCCGGGGGCGGGATTCTACCTGTGGCACGCCGACCTCGAGGGGCTCACGGCGCGAACCGCCTGTGCCGACGCCGGCCTCCGCGTCCGCCAGTGCCTCGTCTGGGTCAAGTCGGCGTTCGCCTTGGGTCGCTTCGACTACCACTGGGGGCACGAGCCGTGCCTGTACGTGTGGGCCGACGGGGCCGCCCACACGTGCCTGTCCGACCGCGCCCAGGCGACCGTCCTCCCGTTCGACCGCCCGGCCAAGAACGACGTCCACCCGGCCATGAAGCCGGTCGACCTGTTCGCCGACCTGATCGGCAATTCGTGCCCCAACGGCGGGGTCGTCCTCGACCCGTTCGCCGGGTCGGGGACCTCACTCGTGGCGGGTGAACACACGGGACGAACGGCCGCCCTCGTCGAACTCGACCCGCGGTACTGTGACGTCATCGTGAAACGGTACGAGGACCTCACGGGCGGGACGGCCGAGCGGGTCCCGCCCGCGGACGCCGTTCCCGCGGCGGTGTGACTCGCCCCCGCCCCGAAAAACCCACCACGACCGACCACAACCGACTCTTTCCCCCCTCGGAGGCCCCCGTGGCGACCACCCCCGCCGGGCGGCGGCCGACGACACGCTCCTGCTCGCCCTCGCCTGCGGGGCCCCCCAGGAGGCCGCCGCGACCAAGGCCGGCCTCGGCGTCACCACCGTCCGCCGCCGCCTCCAGGACCCCGACTTCGTCCGCCGCCTCCGGGCCGTCCAGGCCGACATCGTCGCCCGCACGGCTGGGGCCCTCACCGCCGCCGCCACCGAGTCCGTCCGAACTCTCCTCGAACTCCAGAAGCCGGGGCCCCCGCCGGCCACCCGACTCGGGGCCGCCCGGGCCGTACTCTAGCTGGGCCTTAAGGTGCGGGAGGTGATCGAGTTGGCGGCCCGCCTCGCCGCCCTGGAGGAGCAGATGGACGCCGACTTCCGGCCCGACGACCGTGGGAGAGTGTGACGCGAACCCGCTCCCCGGTCCGGCGGCTCGAGCGACGGCTGGCCCCGCGGTTCCCGGCCGTGTGGGCCGCGTTCGAGCGGGTGTGCGACGTGTACCTGGCGGCGGAGGGTGGGCGATGAGGGTGCACGGGCGTCTGGACCGGCTGATCGCAAGAGTGCAGGCGACACGCCCAGACGCCCAACCGCTCACCATCTTCCTGGTCGAGGCGACGGCCAACCGGTCGGCACAGTCGTGCTGTGGGGCGGCCGGGCCCTGAGGTCACCTACCACCCGGTCGCCGGACCGCCGGTCCTTCCGCCGGGCGGGCCGCACAAGCTCATCGCCGGGCAGGTGTTGGATGTTTGAGGGCGGGCCATGTCGACTTGGGGGCGGGTGATGGAGGCGGTACAGCGGCGAGCCCGTTCCCATACCGCCGGGAGTTCTGTTCGTCTTCCTCAAAAGACCCCGCAGAGCGAGGACGGGCGACACGCCCATCCTCGCTCGGGGCACCGATCTATTCGTCTCTGCTCGGGGCTGGCGGGTGGCCTCCAGCCCTGTTCGGCCTTTAGCGGCTATGGCGTAAACTGTCGGCGGCAGCGGCCGTGTGGAATGCCTCAGAGCCCCAGTGGGTACTTGCCGAAGGCACCCTGCATCTTGTCGTACGAGGGCCGACTCCAGTCGCGGGACCACTCCGCGACCGCGGCCAACAGCGGTGCCCGGTCGGTCGCGTCGAGGGCGGCGTTGAACCGCTTGGCGGCCGCCGCCTGAACGCAAAACGCGGTCAGGGCGTCGTGCAGGGGCTTGCACGCCGCCGGGTACGTCGTCATGCCGCTCACGATCTTCAGCATGGTGTTCTGAATCAGCATCCGGTTCTCGCCGTACTTCCCGGCCGCCCCGACGACGTCCTTGGCGGTCTTCGCGTACTCCTCCACCGCCTTCGCCAGCATTCCTTTGACGTGCGCGTGGAACTTGGGATACTTCTTCTCGACCGCCGCCAGGTAGGTCTTCAGCTTCTCTTGCAGGGCCTCCGCCGCCGGGTGCCCGAGCTGGCACCCCTTCTGCGCGGCCTTGAAGAAGGCGTCCAGGGCCTCGCCCATTTTCACCTTCGGGCACGCGCCGGACGGCACCGGGCCGAACTCCTTCTTGCTCCGCTCTTCGACCCACTTCTTGTGCGTCCACACCTTGACCATTTCGTTCAACATTTCAGGCACGGCACGGTCTCCTCGGCACGGGTGGCGAGCGGTCCGCTCGCGGGGTTGGTCTGACACCAATGCGGAAGCGCACGCGGGAACCCGCCACGAATTTCCCGACGGCTTCGACAGGCCAGGGGCGGCGAGTGGTGGAACGTTCCCACCGCGCAGGTTATAATCGGCCGGTATGACGGAGATCACACAACTGCTCGGGGCGGCGGCCGGCGGCGACCCGGCGGCGGGCAGTCAACTCCTGCCGCTGGTCTACGACGAGTTGCGGAAGCTCGCGGCTCACAAGTTGGCCCACGAATCGCCCGGGCAGTCGCTGCAAGCCACGGCCCTCGTCCACGAGGCGTACCTGCGACTGGTCGGCGGCGAGCAGACACCGGGGTGGGACGGCCGGGGGCACTTTTTCGCGGCCGCCGCAGAAGCGATGCGCCGCATCCTCGTGGACCACGCCCGAGCCCGGCAGGCCGACAAGCGGGGCGGCGGCTGGACGCGGGTGGAGCTGGCCGACTGGCACCCCGAGCCGGACACGCCGGGTCAGGTGCTGGCCCTCAACGAAGCCCTCGACCGCTTCGCCGCCGTCGAGCCGGAGATGGCCAAGCTCGTCACCCTGCGGTTCTTCGGCGGCCTGACCACCCCGGAAGCCGCCCAGGCTCTCGGCGTGTCGCTGCGAACGGCCGAGCGGTGGTGGCTGTTCGCCCGGTCGTGGCTCTACTCCGAACTGCTCGACGAGAAGGAATAAATCTTCCCACGGTGTGGCGGTGTTCGGCAGTCGATTCCGCATTGAGCTGTGCCCGCTCTGCCGCGAGATTAACATGGCCTCGGCCGAATCCATCTTCTTCGCCGCCCTCGACCGTCCGCCGGACGAGCGGGCCACCTTTCTGGCCCAGGCTTGCGATGGCGACCCCGCTCTGAGGGGCCGGATCGAGCGAATGCTCGCGGTCCAACCAGCGGTCGGCCAGTTCCTCGACCCGCCGGCCGCACCCGTTGCTGCCTCGGCGGACCAACCCGGCACCGTCGTCGCCGGTCGGTACAAGTTGCTGGAGTCGATCGGCGAGGGCGGCATGGGCACCGTCTGGCGGGCGGACCAATTGCACCCGGTCCGGCGGGAGGTGGCGGTCAAGCTCGTCCGCGACGAGCACCAGTTCTCCCGGCCGTTCCGCGTGCGGTTCGAGGCCGAGCGACAAGCTCTCGCGTTGATGGACCACCCGCACATCGCCAAACTTCTCGACGCCGGCACCATGGCAGCGACCGACCCCGCCGGGGCCGACCGGCCGTACTTCGTCATGGAACTCGTCCGGGGTGTCCCGCTGAACGTGTTCTGCGACCGCCACCACCTGTCCGTGCCGGACCGCCTGCGACTGTTCGTGCAAATCTGCGCCGCCGTCCAGCACGCGCACCAGAAGGGCGTCCTGCACCGCGACCTGAAGCCGGGCAACGTCCTCGTCGAGAGCCACGACGGCCGGCCGCTGGTGCGGGTGATCGACTTCGGCTTGGCCAAGGCCACGGGTGAGTTGCGACTGACCGACCAGACGCTGTTCACTCAGTTCGGAGGTGTCGTCGGCACGCCGTTGTACATGGCCCCGGAGCAGGCGACGTTCAACGCCGTGGACGTGGACACACGGGCCGACGTGTACGCCCTCGGCGTCATCCTCTACGAACTGCTCACGGGCACGACGCCGATCGAACACGAGGCTGCGAAGAAGGCGCCGCTGGAGGAAGTCCTGCGGCTCATCCGCGACGCCGACCCGCCGACGCCGAGCAACCGCCTCGCCTCGACCGTCGACGGCGCGACCGCGGCAATCAACCGCGGCACGGAGGTGCAGACGCTCGGCCGATTCCTTCGCGGCGACCTGGACTGGATCGTGATGAAGGCCCTGGCGAAGGAGCGGGACCGGCGGTACGAGTCGGCCGCCGCGTTCGCCGCCGACGTGGAGCGGTTCTTGGCCTATGAGCCGGTCCTCGCCGGGCCGCCGGGGGCCGCGTACCGCGTGCGGAAATTCGTCCGCCGCAACCGACCGCAGGTGGTGGCCGCCGCCCTGCTGTTGTTCGCGCTCGTCGCCGGCATCGCCGGGACGACGGCTGGGCTGATTCAGGCGGACGCTCGGCGGAAGGAGGCGGACGAAGCGCGCGGCCAGGAAACTGAGCAGCGGACGCGCGCGGAAGAAGCCCTGGGCCGCGAGGCGGGGGAACGGGCGCGGGCGGAACGGGCCCTGGGCCGCGAGGCCGCCGAGCGGACGCGGGCCGAACAGGCCCTCGACCAGACCCGGCAGGCCCTCGAATCGCTGCTCACGTCGCTCATCGGCGAGTCGCTCCTCGACAAGCAGCGGCCGCTGACGGACGAGCAGAAGAACATCATCGCCCAACTGCTCGTGCATTTCGAGAAGTTGACACGGGAGCCACAGACCGACGAGGCGTCCCGCGCCCGGGCGGGGCGGGCGGCGATACGGGTCTGGCACATCCAGTCGCGGCTCGACCGCAAAGGGGAGGCGGAAGCCGCAGCCCGGCGGGCCGTGGCGGCGTTCACGGCCCTCGCGGCCGAATTCCCGACCACCCTCGATTACCGCCGCAGCCTGGCCGTCGGCCACAACAACCTCGGCTCCGTGCTGAAGGCGAACAAGAAGTTCGACGCGGCCCAGGAACAGTTCCGGGCCGCGATGTCGATTCAGACGAAGCTGGTGGCGGACTACCCGGAGACGCCGCTGTATCGCTCCGACCTGGGCACCAGCCGCCTCAACCTCGGCATCGCCCTCGTGCCGCAAAAGCCCCGCGAGGCGGAAGCCGAGTACCGCGAGGGCCTGGCCGTCTGGGAGAAGCTCGCGGCGGACTTCCCGGCCGCGGCCGAGTACCGCCGGAACCTGGCACTGGGCCACCAGCTCTTGGGGATGCGGTTGTCCAACAAGGGCCAGTGGCCGCTCGCGGAGAAGGAGTACAACGAGGCCGTGCAACGCCTGGAGAAGCTCGCCGCCGACGCTCCCGACGCCCCGGAGTACCGCCGCGTCCTGGGGAACACGCTGCAGGAAATGGCCGACCGCAGGCAGGCGCCGTTGATCCAATACGTCCAGCTTCTCCGTCGGGCCTTCGAGGTCCGCGAGAAGCTGGCGGCGGACGCCCCCGGCATCGCGGACTACCAGATCGACCTGGCCCGAACCGCCGCCGACCTGAGCCACACCCTGCACATGGGCGCGGGTGCGCAGCCGGCCGACCTGGCTGCGGCACTCGGAAAGGCGATCGACGCCCTGGCCCGGGTGTCCGGGCCGGACCGCCGGTCGGACACATTCCGCCGCCTCCTGCTGGACTGCCATGAAGGACGGGCGTGGGCGTACAACCGGCTGAGCAAGTACCGCGAGGGCCTGGCCGACTGGGACGCGGCCGTCCCGCTCTGTTCGAAGGACCAGGAACCCCAGTACCGCATGTATCGGATTCACCCGCTCATCCAGGTCGGTCAGTTGGCGAAGGCCGCGGACGAGGCCGCGGAGTTGGGCAAGGTCAAGAAGTGGCCCGCCGATCAGTTGGGGCATTTCGCCTGGGTCTGTGCCCACGCCAGCCGCCTGACCCCGGCGCGGAAGGGCGAGTTCGCCGACCGGTCGGTCGAGTTGCTCAGCGCGGCCGTCGCCGCCGGCTACAAGGACCTGGACCGCGTGACGACGAGTGCCGACTTCGTCGCCCTGAAGGACCGTGACGACTTCAAGAAGGCGATCGAGGCGATGACGAAGCCGAAGCCGTGACGGCCTTTCCAACACATCCCTTTCGCCGGTGCTTCCCGCCTGTCGTCGAATTCCCGGAATCGGTGGCGGGGTTCGGCCGCCGATTCCGCATGGGTGAGTGGCCCAACATCCCTTCACCACCCGGCCGCCTCGCCGCGGCCCGCACAGGAGTTCCCCATGACCCGCGTCGACCTGGCCGCCCTGAAACTGGACCAACTGTTCGCCAAGCTGGCCGCCGACAACCGGCCGAAGGACGCCGCCCCGGACCACGCCGTCAAGACCAACCCCGTCCCGTTCGACCCGCACCTGGAGCTCGAAGACAAGCACGAGAAGCTGTACCAGAAGGACGCCCTGTTCCAGCACAAGATCGAGGAGTTCAAGACCGGCGGGGCTAAGACCATCGTCGGCGAGATGGTCACCGCCCTGGCCGCCCGGTTCAAGACGTTCGCGGCCGTGCCGGCGGCCGACCGGCCGGGCAAGGTCGCGCAGTTCAACGCCGATCTCGACGCGATCATCACCGCCCACGGAGACCGAATTCAACAGGGCGGCGAGCAGATCGCCGACGAGTACCTCGCCCAGGTGAAGGCCGGCAAAGTCGCCCGGCGGAAGTACCAGAACAAGGCCGGCAAGAACATCCTGATGGTCGTCGGCAGCGTGGCCGGGACCGGGGCCGCCATCGCCGCGACCGTCGCCACCTTCGGGGCGGCCGCCCCGTCCCTGGTGTTCAGCGTGTACGGCAACTACAAGGCGTGCAAGGAGCTGATGGGGACCATCCACAGCTACAAGAAGGAGATGGACAAGCATCTGGCCAGTGCCCAGAAGACGCTCACCGCCATCACCGAAAAGTACAACGGCAGCGCGTGGAAGACGGCCAAGGGCGAAGTCGTCGCGAAGGCGGCCGACGAGTTCCTGAAGACTCAGACGGACAGCATCAAGAAGCTAGAGTCCGACATCAAGCACTTCGACCGGCACATCGACCTGGGGTACCTGACCGTCCACAAGATGGGCAAGGAAGTGACGGAGAGCAAGCAGGCCCTGACGAAGGCCGTGGCCGAGTGGGAGGTGGAGCGGAAGAAGATCGCGGCGGCCGCCGCCGCCCTGCCGGGCGACCTGAGCCAGCAGCAACTGGCGAAGCACGCCGACCTGAAAGCCGAGCTAGACCAGAAGCTCGAGGCTCAGCCGACCTGGCTGGGCCAGTTGAACGACATGGAGGGGGAGTTGAAGAAGCACAAGGAGACGGTGAAGACGCTGTCGGAAGCGGCGAAGGCCCTGAAGGAGAAACGGCCGGCGTGGGTGGCCCAGTCGGGCAACGCGATGCGGCTGACGACGGTCGGGCTGGGGGCCGCCGCCGGCAGCTTCGAGGCGGCCGCGGCCGAGGGGGCCGCGCAGACGGCCAAACTGGCCGAGACGTTCACGTCCACGGTGGCCGAGTTCGCCACGACGTTCGGCAAGCAGATCACCGACAAGGCGAAGCAAGTGCTGAAGAGGTGACGCGACGGGCAACTGCCGGGGGACCCTTGTCGCGTGGCTGGTTTGTTGTTGCCATCAACGGGATACCCCATTTTCCTGATCGCTCGCGCAGTCCATCTCGGCCAGCTTCTGCTGACGGGCCTCCCCGGCAGGGCGACCGGATGCTGGTGACGGTAGGAGGAGAATGAGGGCCCGCGGGCGAGTCGCCCAACCGCTCACCATCTTCCTGGTCGAGGCGACGACCGATCGGCTGGCCGGCACAGTCGTGCGGTGGGGCGGCCGGGCCCGGGAAGTAATCTACGACTCGGCCGCCGGACCGCCGGTCCTTCCGCCGGGCGGGCCGCACAAGCTCATCGCCGAGCAAATGTTGGATGTTTGAGCAAGGGTGTTGCCATGTCGGCAAAACTGCGGCGGGTGAAGGGAAGTCGAGGCGGCCTACACACGGGCCCACCCGCCGCCGGCACCCCCGCCCGGCGGCGTGTTCGTCCTCTAGGCCACCCCCGACCGCCCGTCCGGCCCGTGGGTCCGCCCGAACGGGGCGACCGAGGTCCTCGTCTACGACCCGGCCGGGCCCAAGCTCGACGTCCGGTTCCCGGGCAACCCCCTCGTCCTCACCGGGATCGACCCCTTCCCCCGCGATCCCGAACTCCGGGCGGCGTGCCGGCTCGTCCCGGTAGGCTGGTGACGGCAGCCGCGGACGCTTCAGTGGCCGGGCGTAACTCGGTCCCCGGTGGGAATCGCCGTGTCCCACCCGCCGCCGAAGCCCCTCGACCAACTCCGCCACGCCCTCCGGGTGCGGCACGACGCGATCCGCACCGAGGACGCCGACCACGACGGGTGCCTGCAGTTCATCCTGTTCCGCGGCAAGCAACACCCGCTCGACCTGGTCGAGCCGGACGTGAACGCCTTCCTCACCGACTTGGCCGTTGACCGGCACGTCACCGCGTCCACGCAGTCGCAAGCCCTGTGCGCCCTCCTGCTCCGGTACGAGCACGTCCTCGCCCGCCCGCTCGACCAACTCCGCGTCGTTCGGGCGACCCGCCCGAAGCGGTTGCCCGTCGTGCGGACCCGCGGCGAGGTCCGGCACGTCCTCGGCCGCCTGGACGGCACCCCGCGGCTAGTCGCCCTCATCCCGTACGGGGCCACGGGGTGACGGCCGGGCGGCGCAGGGTGCCTTACCGTGTGAGGCTGCGCGACCGGTTGGGGGCCGGGCGCCGTAACTGCGGACCCAGGGCCTTGACGTGCGGCCGCCGGCGCGGTCCAATCCACTTCCCGTGTTCGTCTGCACCGGCACAGGCGAATACTCTGCTCGGCCACGGAGGGCGCGCGGATGGCGAAGGCCATGAAGATCCGCGCTCTGATGTCGCCCCCGACTCCCTTGACCAAGTTCGACCCCGGCGCGTACTGGAGTGGGTTGGAATTCGAGGAGACGGACGCGGCGAACACCGAGGCAGAGCGGGATGGGTTGGCCCAATTCGTCCACTTCTTGGCGTTCCTCGCCCTGCAGGCGGGGTCGACGCGATGGGCGTCGGTGGTACCCGCGAGGAGTTCGGCGATGCGGGCGTTGGAGTCTCACTTCGGCCACTTGGCGGGATGGCCGCGTGTGACGAGGAGCGGGCTGTCGTACCCCTAGGCGGCCCGCCTGCTCCTGCCGCTCTACCCGCCGCGGATGCCTGCCGCCGAACCCGCCGCGGCACCGGACCCGGCCGCATAGATTGGTTCTGGGAGTACATCAGTCCCCTATTGCGGCCTTACCGATGAACGTAGTCGTTCGGCAGCGGAGGGCTGACGCTGCGGGAGTACCGACAGTCCCATGCCCCGGGCGGGTGACAGTGTGCTGTATCGAAAGTGATTCGCGCAATTGCCCGTTTCGTGCGGACCGGATGTGGAATATCTTTGAATCACTCCAACAGACATCGTAGACATAGTCGCCCGATAACGTTTTGCCCGACGAACCGATGGCCGTACCAGCTGAAGCGTCGGCCGTTCTTCGACAACCTTTCCCCTTGATGCCCGGATACGGAGTTCTTCATGCAGCGGCGTGACTTCCTTAAAACCTCTGGCGCGATCGCGGGCGGACTGTCGGCCCCTCTCCTCGCCCCCGCCGTCCGGGCGGCCACCCCCGCCCCGCGGGCCGTGGCCGTCGCCGTTCAGGCCGACCAACCACGGGGCAAACTTAACCCGATCTGGCGGTTCTTCGGGGCCGACGAGCCGAACTACGCGACCATGAAGGACGGCAAGAAACTCCTCGGTGAACTCGGCGAACTGTCCCCGAAGAACGTGTATTTCCGGACCCACAACCTGCTCACCTCCGGCGACGGCACCCCGGCCCTCAAGTGGGGCTCGACGGGGGCCTACAAGGAGGACGCGGCCGGCAACCCGGTGTACGACTGGACCATCCTCGACGGCATCTTCGACGCCTACCTCGAGCGGGGGGTGAGGCCCTACGCCCAGATCGGGTTCATGCCGAAGGAGATGTCCACGAAGCCCGAGCCGTACCAGCACAAGTGGACCCCGAAGGCCAAGTACGACGAAATCTACACCGGCTGGGCGTACCCGCCGAAGGACTACAAGAAGTGGGCCGAACTGGTGTACCAGTGGGTCACGCACTGCGTCCAGAAGTACGGCAAGGCCGAGGTCGAGACGTGGTACTGGGAGACGTGGAACGAGCCGAACATCGCGTACTGGCGGGGCACCCCGGAGGAGTTCCGCAAGCTCCACGACTACGCCATCGACGCGGTCCGCCGCGCCCTGCCGACGGCCCGCGTCGGCGGCCCGGACACCGCCGGCCACGGCGGGCCGTGGGGCCGCAATTTCCTCGAACACTGCGTCCGCGGCAAGAACTACGCGACCGGCGGGGTGGGCACCCCGATCGACTTCGTGTCGTTCCACGCGAAGGGATCGCCGCAGTTCGTGGACGGGCACGTCCGGCTCGGAATCGCCGACCAACTCCGCACCATCGCCCAGGGGTTCGCCCAGGTCGCGTCGTTCTCGGAACTCAAAAACAAACCGATCGTGATCGGCGAATCCGACCCGGACGGCTGCGCGGCCTGCCAGGGGCGGCAGCTCGGGTACCGGAACACGACGATGTATTCGAGCTATACGGCGGCCAGCTTCGCCCGCAAGCACGACCTGGCGGCCAAGCACGGGGTGAACCTGGAGGGGGCGTTGACCTGGGCGTTCGAGTTCGAGGGCCAGCCGTACTTCGCCGGGTTCCGGGTGCTGGCGACGAACGGCCTCGACCTGCCGGTCATGAACGTGTTCCGGATGTTCGCCAAGATGGGCGGCAAGCGGGTGGCGGCCGAAAGTGACGGGGCCATCCCGTTGGACAAGATCGTGCGGGACGGGGTGCGGGGAGAACCGGACGTGGCCGCCCTGGCGAGCCGGGACGGCGACCGGGTGTGCGTGCTGGTCTGGCACTACCACGACGACGACGTGCCCGGCGCGACGGCCGAGGTGACGCTGACCGTGACCGGCTTGCCCGAGAAGGCTGAGGCGGCGAAACTGACCCAGTACCGCATCGACGAAACGCACAGTAACTCGCACACGGCTTGGTTGAAGATGGGTTCGCCCGCCCAGCCGACGCCGGAGCAGTACGCCGCCTTGGAGAAGGCCGGCCACTTGGAACGGATCGGAGAGGTCGAGACGGTCCGACCGGCGGGCGGGAAAATGACGTACAAGATATCGCTGCCGCGGCAGGCAGTCGCATTGATTGTAATCGAGCCGACATAGGATCGGTAAAGGTGGTGGCCTCGCTTTGGCGTATTAAGCATCGCGCCTGCAAAAGTCGCTCGTGATGCCGTTGACATCTGGCGAAGCCGTACCGATCACGCTCGCGGGGCATAATACTGTGCGAGTAAGGTCGTCTTAACTGAGGTGGGCTGTTTGCGATATCGGGGCGACGAACTTTCCTCGCCCCGAGGCCCGTCATGTTCAACCGCCATGACATCCGCGACGCCCATTGGGATCGCATCAATGACCCGGTGCGAGGTCCCGTCGCTTGGAATCCGCAGAGCAAGTGCTGAGACTTCGACGCAGAACCGGTGGGCGGTCGTGCGGTCCCGGCTAGCTACGACCCGCCTGACAGTCGCTTGCCGCCCGCGGATCACGGCTGAGAGGGCGTCCGAGCCTGCGTGCGGTGGGTCCGGGCCAACGAGCCGGCGGCGCGGGCCTACATGGCCGGACAGTTGTTCCTGGGGTGGCGGGAGGACTGGTACGATGAGGAGATCGACGACGTGACTCCGCCGGAGGAGTTCCACAGCAGGTTGGCCCCGTCCGGCATCAATTTCTATGACGACCAAGAGGCGCGGCTGATCTACGACGACGGCGAATTGTTCGGGGCCACGGATTCAGCCTACAGGTCAACGCGGCCGGCGAGTTCTAGGTCAACGCGGCCGGCGAGTTCGTCGCGGGGCCGGACATATTCGGGTAGCCAGCAAAGGCCCGCCGAGCCAGACGATGCGGCGGGGGGCATCAGCGACTTTCAAGGTTCAAGTTCACTCACCCCCCGCCGGCCGGTGAGCCGAGTCGTTCGGCAAGAGTAGCCTACCAATGGACGAAGCCGCACCAGAAGCACACATCGTTTACTGCCGGTCGCAGATGCTTCTCGACCGCCAGAAGTACGAGTCGTGGCGGGATGTGCAAGTCGCCTACGAGGACTACATGACCTCGCTCGGCCCGTGGTCCGCGGCGGAGATCATCGGGTTCCTCGAAGACGACTGGGGGGCGGACGACTCGCGGTGGCCGTTCACCCGGCAGGCCATCGCAGACTTCTTCCGCTCGGGCGAGTCGCGGCTGGTGTGCCCAGAGGCCGAACGTAGCGTGTTGTCAAGAGGT
Source organism: Limnoglobus roseus (assembly GCF_008254045.1). Taxonomy (GTDB): domain Bacteria; phylum Planctomycetota; class Planctomycetia; order Gemmatales; family Gemmataceae; genus Limnoglobus; species Limnoglobus roseus. Next base: position 9,133,736 of record NZ_CP042425.1, read on the forward strand.
GATTCTTGACCCCCACGTCGAGTCGAACGGCGTCCGGCTTTTGAGTACGCCGTCGCAGATCATGACGAGCTTCCGCATGCACGCCCCGATGGCCTGCATCTTCGGCTTCGGGCCGCCGCGGCGGTCGGGGTCGGTGAGGCTTGCGAAGAACCTCCGAAGGGTGGGATTGAACCGCACGGCCGTCTGTGTCGGCAGGAACAGGGCCTTCCGCAGCCGGGCGTTCCCCGACTTCGACAGCCGGGTCCGCCCGCGGACGGACGACCCGCTCCGGAACTCCCGCGGCGACAGGCCGCAGTACGCCGCCGCTTGGGCACTCGGCACCCGTGCGACCGGCGGTAGTTCGGCCCGGACGGTCGAGGCGGTCTGCGGCCCGCCCCCCCCGGGATGGAGGTCAGTAGTTCGGCGTCGTCGGCCAGGGCCGGGGCGGCGGCGATGACCGCGTCGGCGGCCGCTTGCATGGCGTCCGCCTCCTTGCCCGGGAGCTTCACCACCCGGGCCACCGACCGCCGGGCGGCCGGGGTCAGGAGGGGGGATTCGAGCCGGGCCTTCTCGCCCGCGGCGAGTTGCCGCAGGTCGTCCCGGTGGCGGACGAACGCCTGCAATTCCCGGACATCCGGGGTCGGCGGAGCCCAGGCGGGCGGGACCTCATCGCGGGTGTCGGCGGAGCCCAGGCGGGCGTGGGCCTTGTCCGTCTTGTTCCGCCGGCCGCGCATCACCCCGGCGTACTTGACCCGGGTCGGGTTGATGACGCTCACCACCCGGCCGGCGGCGTGCCGGTGGCACGGAGGGCGCCCTCGTACCCGCCGGTGGCTTCCATGCCGAAGTGGGTTGTGGACTCGGGGGCGTGGCCGTCGGCCCAGGCCAGGAGGGCGGCGAACCCGTCCGGGGCGTTGGGGAACGCCTTGCCGCGGGCCTTCCCGTCCGGCGTCAGGAGGCAGGCGTCGAGCGTCGCCTTGGAGATGTCGATCCCGATGACGGTGGTCGTGGCGGCGGTGCCCAAGGTGTCCCTCCCCTCATGCTCACGGATGCGGGGTCGGCTCGGGAGGAGCCGCCCGCCGGGTAGCGCCCGAGGTCGAGGAGCACCGGCGGCCGGTCCGCCACCTGGTTCGCGAGGTCGGGTGCCTCATGCGCGGCATGCGGTTGGTCCGACCGCCAGACTGTCGCCTCAACGACCCCGGCATGGTAACATGTGATGCCGCTGCACCTGACGGCGGGGCGTGATTGGTTTTTGGGACGACAAGCTCCCCGGTGCCCCGCCGCTGCTGAGCGGGGTCGTTCGGCGGAAGAGGGCGCACCAATGGGCGACGTCCGGCGGGCTGCGGCCTTGTACCGGGATACTAACGCAGACCCGGTGGAGGCGCTCCCGCGGTTGCGGCATGGAGCGTCGGACCCCGACGACTTGGTGCGGCACATGGCCGCAGTGCAGCTCGCGTTCCACCACCCGCGAGCACTCCCGGAGGCGGTTGCCCGCGAGTTGCTGGGCACCCTGGGACGAGTGTCACGGGCGTCCGTCAGTTCGTCACTGATCTCGGAGTACACGCGGGCCACCGACGACGGCGAGGACTGCTGGGACTTGGGGCAGCACATCGCGCTGGCGCTGGCCCGGCTGCCGGCCGGGTCGGGCGACTTCGCCGTGCCCGAGTTGGTCGCCCTCTGGCAGCGAGACCGGCAGTTCTACGAGGTGGCACTGGCAGCAGTCTCGCTGTCGTTCCCAGAGGGTGGCCGCCCCACAGCATCGGCACTGAGCGAGTTGCAGCAGTCCGTACTGGTGGCACTGACGGGCGACGACGCGGTGTGGACGTTCTGCATGCCCACGGCCCCGCTCTTGGCCGCCCGCGGGTTGCCAACCACACGGCACGGCATGCAGGCGTTCCTGGACGGGACGGGCGGGTAGCCCCGAACCCGGCGCGGCACCCGATCCGGCCGCGTGCACTGATTTTAGGATTGTTGATGTCTCTGATCGCAGCCGGCCTGGTGAGCGGGGTCGTTCGGCTTGTAGAATGGCCCTCGTCATGGAACACGACCCGGTCAAGATCGACGCGGCGCTCCTCGCCCTGCTCTCGCTCGGTCTGGACGATGGGCCGCGGGTGTGGAAGGGGTTCGACTGGGACGCGATGGACCGGCTGCACGCGGCCGGGCTGATCTCCGACCCGCGGACCCCGGCCAAGTCGGTCGTGCTCACGGAGGCGTAACTCGTCGGCCTGCCGATGAGTTACGTCAGGAGCTGTTCGCCAAGACGGCCGAACCCGGCGAGGCAGTGGCCCCCGCGGCACGCAGCGATTCCCCGCTGTGACGGCGGTCGAGCCGCGGGGCCACTGAACTGAGTCACTCGGCGGCGGAGAGGCGCATCGGATGGGAGCACACGTGAGCCGATACCGGCAGGCGTTTTCGCGCCGGCACACCGTCTTGCCGGTCATCCACGTCGACTCGTTGGAGCAGGCCCACCGGAACGCCCGAGCCGCCCGCGAGGCCGGGGCGGATGGGGTCTTCCTCATCAACCACGGGATGGCGGACGAGGCACTCCTCGACATCCACGGGGCGGTCGCGGACGCCAACCCTACCTGGTGGGTGGGCGTCAACTGCCTCGGGCTCTCTCCCGAGCAAGCCTTCCGGGCGGTCCCCGCGAACGTCAGCGGGGTCTGGGCCGATAACGCTGGGATCGAGGAGGGGCAGCCCGATCAGCCGTACGCCGAGCGGGTGTTGGCCGCCCACCGGTCCCACGCCCCGGCCGGCCTGTACTTCGGCGGGGTCGCGTTCAAGTACCAGCGGGCCGTCGAGGACTTGGAGGCGGCCTGCCGGGTCGCCGCCCGGTACATGGACGTGGTCACGACCAGCGGCCCCGGTACCGGGGCCGCGGCGGAAGTCGAGAAGATCGCCCGCATGAAGCGGGCGCTAGGCGGGACGCCGCTGGCGATCGCCAGCGGCATCACCCCGGAGAACGTCGGAACCTACCTGCCACATGCGGACTGCTTCTTGGTGGCGACCGGGATCAGCCGGAGTTTCACGGAACTCGATCCTGCGCGAGTGCTGGGCTTGGTCCGACGGGTTGCTGCGTTCGCGGGGTAACAAAGGCACGCCGAACCCGGCGCGGCACCGGGCCCGGCCGCGGAGATTGGTCCTGGGACAGAAGTAGGTCGCTGATCGCGGCCGGGCCGGTGACCTTGTTCGTTGGGCCGCGGAGGACGCGCGACGATGAAGAGCCGGTTCCTGGCGTTCACGCTTAGTCTCGTTTCAAATTCCTTGTAGCGTCGGCTTGGGGCCATACCCGTCATGGCGGAAGTAGCGCCGGCACTCGTCCGGCGCAAATGCATCAAGGGCTTTCCCCAAGAAGTCCCAGAGCCCGTCGATGCTTCGCTTCCCGACGGACCGGGGCAGGCTCTTGAGCTTGCCGAACGCCCTCTCGATCGGGTTGAGGTCCGGGCGGTACGGCGGCAGGTATGGCAGTTCCGCCCCGGCCTTCTTGATCGCCACCCGGACGCCGGCCCGCTTGTGGCAGGCTAGGTTGTCCATCACCACCACATCCCCCCGACGGAGCGTCGGCACCGACTGCGGCTCGAGGTAGGCCACGAACAGGTCGCCGGTCACCGCCCCGTCGATCACCGTCGGGGCCGTCATGCCGTCGGCCCGCAGGGCGGCCACGAACGTGGTCGTCTTCCCGTGCCCATGCGGGACGGCCGCGACCAGCCGCCGACCCTTCGGGCCGCGGCCGTGGGTCGGGGCCATGTCCGTGCGGTTCCACGCCTCGTCCACGAACACCAACCGGGCCGGGTCGAGGGCCGGTTGGCCGGGTCGCCAGGTGTCTCGCATTTGCTTCACGTCCGGGCGGTCCTGCTCGACCGCCCGGATCGACTTTTTTCCGCGGCAGGCCCCGCACCCCCAACGCGCGGGCCAGGGCCGACCGGGACAGGGGCGGATCGAACCGGGCGCGGTACTCGTCCAGCGTCGCGTCCGGGTCGGCTGCGACGGCCGCGGATGCGGTCGGCGTGAGCCACCCAGTCGGCCGGCCGCCGGCGTGGGCGGCCGGGGCCGGCCGCCCGGCCTCCCGGCGGGTCGGCTCGAGCCGGCGGACCCGAGACTCGCTCACCGAGAACGTCCGGGCCACGGCCCGCGTTTTCGCCCCGCCGTCGCAGTCGGCCAGCACCCGCTCCCGCAGGTCCATCGAATACGCCCGCATCGGTGCCCCTCACGGTGGTACACCGAGCATAACCGAGTCCGCTCCGCTAGGCCCGACCGGGAACCGCTCTAGACATCGACCTACGGGGGTAGCCTAGACGCCGAACCCGACGCCGAAGGGAACAGGAAGGCCATCGGTACGTGAAGTAGAGGCCGGTCACGGTCTCGACAGCCTCCCCCAGGCGATCAGCACCAGCGTGGCCGCCAGCAGGAACAGCCGGGCGTTCGGCCGGTCGCTTGCGGCGGTCACCGCATAACCCGCCGGTGTCCCGGTGATCTCGCCCAGAAGTTCTTTGTCCGCGGCGATGAACCGGATGGACGAGCCGTCCGCCTTTGCAAGCGCGCCTACGATCCGGTGGGCCGTGTCCCGCACCGCGATGCCGTCGCCACCGCCTTTGAACGCTCCTCCGCAGTATCCGACCCGCACGTCCTCGGCGTCGAAGACGCCCACCGTCGGCCGGAAGATCGGCTCGCGTTCGTGCAACCGGAGGATCGGGCGGCCGTCCGCTCCCCGGACGACGAAGCGACTTTGTGCGGTCCGGTGCTTGTGCCCCAACAACCAAGGGAGCCAGGGGAGTCCCTTCAGCCCGTCCGGCCACGGTCGGGTCAACACGTCCGGCCACGGTTCCGACCGAACCGCGGCCACTTCCCGCCCGCCGGAGTGGATGCGGGCCTCCCCCCGCGGCCACGGTGGCGCGCAAGGGATCACCGTGTAGTAGGTCAACTCATCCACGCGATCACCCCGTTAGCCGCGGGTTGTCCGCACCCCTGCCATTCCTTCACGACAGGGGAGTCACTGGCCCAGAGCGGCCCCTCGGCTGGCCAGTCTCACGTCCTTCTGACGTTCCCCGGAGGACAAAGAGTTCGAGACGATCGCCGGATGCACACGGGCGGGAGCGTGCCTCGATCGCCGAATCACGGCTCGTGATACCCAACCTGAGTAAATCATTCTTACCTTCGCTCGGGGACTTTTTCAGAGGGAGGCCAAAAAGTCATCCGACGAATGAAACTGGTTGATTTGAAACGAAAATGTTTGTACCGTGGCTGCTTTCATTGTTGTCTTTGATTTCACCTGGAACAAGCATGATCCGCCGCCCATTGTTGAATGGAAAGAAGAAGTTCAAATTACGAGTCGAACCCCTTGAGGATCGCACCACGCCCGTGGCCGGAGACGTGCTGCGGACACTCGCGAACCCGGCCGCCGCGGCGTTGGACCAGTTCGGCGTTTCCGTGGCGGTGGACGGCAACCTCGTCGTCGTGGGGGCACCGTTCGATGACCCTGGCGGCGTGACCGACGCCGGCTCGGTTTACGTCTTCAATCGCACGACCGGCAGTCTGATGGCGACCATTCCCAACCCGGCACCGGCCGCCGGCGACCAGTTCGGCTATTCCGTAGTGGTTTCCGAGAATCGTAGCTTGTTGTGGGTCGGCGCGCCGTTCGACGACCCCGGCGGCGTTACCGACAGCGGGACCGTATACGGGTTCTTCAATTTGAGCGCGTCGGTGGCTGACCAGTTCAACAACCCCAGCCCGGCGGTGGGCGATCAATTCGGGTTTTCCCTCACGCGCGACACGTTTTCGTTCCCAAGTTACCTCGGCATCGGTGCACCGGGCGACGATTTCGGGGCGACGGACGCGGGTCGGGCGTACTTGGCCGCGTACAGTGGGGGGAACTTTTTCTACGGCACGGCGAGTAACCCCGAACCCGGTGCGGGCGATCGTTTCGGGGAATCCGTTTCCTTGAACAGCGGGCTGGATTTGCTGATCGGGGCACCGTACGACGACCCCGGCAGTGTGACCGATGCGGGCACGGCCTATATCTACAACGGCAATGCCGATGGCATCATTTCCACTCTCGCGAACCCTTCGCCGACGGCCGGCGATCGGTTCGGGTTCAGCGTCAGTTTCGCGGCCAATTCCGCGTTGGCAGTGATCGGGGCCCCCCTCGACGATCCCGGTGGCGTGACCGACGCCGGGACGGCTTACGTGTTCGACTCGTTCGCCGGCGGCCTCCTTCAAACTCTCAACAACCCGAGTCCGGCGACGGGCGACAACTTCGGAGCGTTTGTCTCGGCCCATCTCGGCCGGGCGGTCGTGTCGGCACCGCTGGACGATCCGGCCGGCGTGACCGACGCCGGGACGGCTTACGAATTCGACGTCCGAACCAGTTCGCTGGTCGCGACCTTGAACAACCCAAGCCCCACCGCGTTCGACCGGCTCGGGCCGGTGGCGGTGTACCAGAACCAAGCCGTCGTGGCCGTCCCGCTGGACGACCCGGCCGGGCAAACCGATGCCGGTTCGGTGTCCGTTTACGACCTCAACGCCGCCCCCGTCGCGGTGAACGACAAGGCGTTCGTCGGCAAGAATTCGACCACCCTCCTCGGCGTCCTGGTCAACGATTCAGCCGGCGGCGACTACCAGGACTCGCTCACCGTAACGGCCGCTTCGACGAGTGCGAACGGCGGCACGGTCGACACCTACGATGGCACCGCGGTGCGGTACACGACGCCGTTCAACTTCGTCGGCACCGACACGTTCACGTACACCGTCAAGGACGCGAACGGGGTGACGGCGACGGCCACGGTCACGGTCCGGGTCGGCAACCCGCCCCCGCTCCTGCCGGCCGGCGTCCTACCAGGGGTGGCCGGCGCATCGGCGTTCCAGGCGTTCGGCAGCACGGTGGCGGCGTCGGGGAACGTGATGGCCGTCGCCAACGAGACGGCCGGCACGGTCGGCGTCTTCGACGTGCCATCGGGGAGTTTGCTCCGCACGTTGACGCCGCCGTCGTCGCCCTCGAACATCACCGGCATGGGCCACACGGTGGCGATCGCCGGGAATCTGGTGGCGATCGGCCAGTACCGCCAAACCGTCGGCGGAAGGAGTGCGGCCGGGGCCGTGTACGTGTACGACATTACGACCGGCAGCTTGGTCCAAACCCTGACCGCCCCGACCGCCGTTTCGGCCGGTTGGTTCGGCTACTCGGTCGCGATTTCCGGCTCGACCGTTCTCGTCGGCGCGTACGAAGACAACCAGATCGATGGGGGTGGGTTGCAAGGCACGGGCCGCGTGTTCGCGTTCAACGCTACGACCGGCACCTTGCTCCGGACGTTTACCGACCCGTCCCCGCCGAACCGGGACCAGGCGTACGGGTCGGCGATCGCCATAGACGGGAACACCGTCGTCATCGGCGCGCGAACGACCAACGCCGCGGCGAACCTGGCACTCGGTCAGGCGTACGTTTACAACCGTTCGACCGGAGCCTTGCTCAACACGTTGAACAAGCCCGGCCTCGGCATCCTTCCGTACTTCGGCACGTCCGTCGGCATTTCCGGAAGCCGGATCGCGGTCGGGGCCCTCGACCAGGCGTACCTGTTCAATGCGTCGACCGGTGCGTTCATCGCGCCCCTGAGCGACCCCGTCATTGCCTCGGGGGCGACGGTCTATTCCGTCGATGTGGCTATTGCCGATGGCCGCGTGCTGCTCGGCACGATCGGTGACGACACGACCGGGTTGGTGCGGGCCGGCGGTGCGTACCTGTTCGACGCCACCGACGGAAGTTACCTGCGCTCGTTCCTCGATCCGACGATCGCCGCGAACGACAAGTTGGGGTTCTCGGTCGCCTTGGCCACGAACAAGGCTCTGATCGGGGAACCCTACGACGACTCGTTCGGGGCGACCGACGCCGGGCTGGTCCTCGTTTTCGACACCCGGTTCCCGCCGACGCCGAAGGACGACGCGCTGACCGTGGCCGAGGACAGCACGGCTACGGTCGTCAACGTGCTGGGCAACGACGTCGATTCCGCCGGCCTGCCCGGGACGTTGACCGTGACGGCGGTGACGCAGCCGGCCAGCGGCGGGGCTGTCACCCTCGCCACCGGGGTGGTCCGGTTCACCCCGGCCGCGAACTTCAACGGTATGACGACGTTCACGTACACCGTGTCTGACGGGAACGGCACGTCGGCGACGGCGACCGTGACAGTGACCGTGTCGGCGGTGAACGACCCGCCGATGGCGGCGGCGGACGCGGTCACGGTGGGCGAGGACGGCGGGGCGACGGTCGTGGACGTACTCGCGAACGACTCGTTCGCCCCCGACGTCGGCGAGGCGCTGTCCGTGACGGGCGTGACCCAACCCGCGTCCGGCGGGGCGGTGACGCTGGCCGGGGGCGTCGTCCGGTTCACCCCGGCGGCGAACTTCAACGGTATGAGGACGTTCACGTACACCCTCTCGGACGGGAACGGGGGTACGGCCATCGGCACCGTCACCGTCACCGTGACGGCCGTGAACGACCCGCCGACGGCCGGCGCGACGACTGCGACCGCGGTGGAGGACGGCTTCGTCGACGTCGACCTCCGGCCGCTCGCGTCGGACGTGGAGACACCCGCAGCCCAACTCACGTTCGCGGTGGGCGGGGCGGCGCACGGGGCGGTGCAACTGCTCGCCGACGGGCACACGGCCCGGTTCACCCCGGCGGCGAACTACAACGGGCCGGCCGCGTTCACATATTCCGTGACCGATACCGGCGACCCGGCCGGAACGGCTGGGAACGCGCGGACGACCGGGCCGCAGACCGTGACCGTCACCGTGACGGCCGTGAACGACCCGCCGACGGCCGGCGCGACGACTGCGACCGCGGCGGAGGACGGCTTCGTCGACGTGGACCTTCAGTTGCTCGCCTCCGACTTGGAAACAGCGGCCGCGCAGTTGACGTTCGCGGTGGGCGGGGCGACGCACGGGGCGGTGCAACTGCTCGCCGACGGGCACACGGCCCGGTTCACCCCGGCGGCGAACTACAACGGGCCGGCCGCGTTCACGTACTCCGTGACCGACACCGGCGACCCCGCTGGAACGGCTGGGAACGCGCGGACGACCGGACCGCAGACCGTGACCGTGACCGTGTCGGCCGTGAACGACCCGCCGACGGCGGCGGCGGACGTGGCGACGGTGGGCGAGGACGGCGGGGCGACGGTCGTGGACGTGCTCGCGAACGACTCGTTCGCCCCGGACACCGGCGAGGCGCTGTCGATGACGGGCGTGACCCAGCCCGCGGCCGGCGGGGCGGTGACGCTGGCCGCGGGCGTCGTCCGGTTCACCCCGGCGGCGGACTTCAACGGCACCGCGACGTTCACGTACACCCTCTCCGACGGGAACGGGGGAACCGCCGTCGGCACCGTCACCGTCACCGTGACGGCCGTGAACGACGCCCCGACGGCGAGTGCGACGACCGCGACCGCGGCGGAGGACGGGTTCGTCGACGTGGACCTCCGGCCCCTCGCGTCGGACGTGGAGACGCCCACGGCCTTGTTGAAGTTTAGCGTGTCGAATGCCAGCAACGGGACAGTTCAACTCCTGGCGGATCAACACACGGCCCGGTTCACCCCGGCGGCGAACTACAACGGGCCGGCGTCGTTCACCTACTCCGTGAGCGACACCGGCGACCCGGCGGGAACAGCAGGGAACGCATTGGCGGCGACGGCGGCCTTGTCGGTATCGGTGTCGGCGGTGAACGACCTGCCGACGGCGAGGGCGGACGCGGTCACGGTGGGCGAGGACGGCGGGGCGACGGTCGTGGACGTGCTCGCGAACGACTCGTTCGCCCCCGACGTCGGCGAGGCGCTGTCGGTGACGGGCGTTACCCAGCCCGCGGCCGGCGGGGCGGTGACGCTGGCCGGGGGCGTCGTCCGGTTCACTCCGGCGGCGAACTTCAACGGCACGGCGACGTTCACATACACCCTCTCGGACGGGAACGGGGGAACCGCCGTCGGCACCGTGACCGTCACCGTGACGGCCGTGAACGACCCGCCGACAGCCGGCGTGACAACCGTATCCGCGTCTGAGGACGGTTTCGCCGATGTGGACCTCTGGCCGCTCGCGTCGGACGTGGAGACGCCCGCAGCCCAACTCGCGTTCGCCGTGGGCGGGGCGACAAACGGGACCGTACAACTCTTGGCCGACGGGCACACGGCCCGGTTCACCCCGGCCACGAACTACAACGGCACCGCGACGTTCACGTACACGGTCACGGACACCGGCGATCCGGCGGGGACGCTTGGGCGCGAGCTGACGGCGACGGCTACCGTGTCGGTGTCGGTACCGGCGGTGAACGACCCGCCGATGTCGGGGGCGGACGCGATCACGGTAGTCGAGGACAGCGGCGAAGCAATTGTTGACGTGCTGACGAACGACTCGTTCGCCCCCGACGTCGGCGAGGCGCTGTCGGTGACGGGCGTGACCCAGCCCGCGGCCGGCGGGGCGGTGACGCTGGCCGCGGGCGTCGTCCGGTTCGCCCCGGCGGCGAACTACAACGGCACGGCGACGTTCACGTACACCCTCTCGGACGGCAACGGGGGCACCGCCGTCGGCACCGTCACCGTCACCGTCACCCCGGCCAACGACGCCCCGACGGCGCGGGACGCGAATTCGAACGGCGCGGCCGATACGGCCGTGGAGTTGGATCTGCGATCGTTGGTCTCCGACCGGGAAACCGCTCCGGGCGATCTCGTGTTCTCGGTTCGGAGTGCCGACCACGGCACGGTCCAATTGCTGGCCGATGGGCACACGATCCGGTTCATTCCCGACCTAGGGTACACGGGTTCGGCGTCGTTCGCGTACTCGGTCACGGACACCGGCGCCCCCGCCGGCAATGCGGCCGACCCGCTCACGACGTCGAAGTTGGTGACCGTGGCGGTGGATCCGCAGATTCGAGCGACCGACGACACCGTGGTGGTGAACGAGAACGGTGGGACCGTCGTCGTGGACGTACTTGGCAACGACTCGAACAACCCGATTTCCGGAGGGACCTTGACTGTCACGGCGGTGACAGCCCCGGCGGGCGGGGGTGTCGCCAGTTTGCAAGACGGCGAGGTCCGGTTCACCCCGGACGTCCAGTTCCAGGGGACGACCTCGTTCGCGTACACCGTCACGAACGGTGTCGGCGGTCGGGCAACCGCCACCGTGACCGTGCGCGTGAACGCCGTCACCCGGGCCACCCTCGTCGGCGAGTCCGAGTTCGCGGCGGGCACCGACGTTGGGTCGGGCACGGCAAGTTTGTTCAACGCCGACAAGACGCCGCGGTTCACCATCACGCCGTTCCCCGGGTTCACGGGCGGCGTGCGAACGGCGGTCGCGGATTTCAACCGAGACGGCGTGGCAGACCTCGTCGTCGGCACCGGCCCCGGCCGGGCCACTCGCGTCATCGTTTACGACGGCGTCACGCAACAGCAATTGTTCGCCAGCGATCCGTTCGAGGCGTCGTTCACGGGTGGGGTTTATGTGACGGCGGGGGACGTCAACGGGGACGGCGTGGCCGACCTCGCCGTTACCCCGGACGAGGGGGGCGGGCCGCGGGTGGACGTGTATAACGGAACCGACTTCGCCAAGTTGATTAGCTTCTTCGGCATTGACGACCCCACCTTCCGTGGCGGCGCGCGGGCGACCATCTCGGACATGACCGGGGACAGCGTGGGCGACCTGATCGTCGTGGCCGGGTTCGGCGGCGGCCCGCGGGTAGCGGGGTTCGACGGGACGTCGCTGACGTCCACGCCGCGAAAGGTCTTTGCCGACTTTTTCGCGTTCGAGCAAGCTCTGCGGAACGGCATCTTCGTGGCCGCCGGAGACGTCAACGGGGACGGATTCGCGGACCTCATCGCCGGCGGCGGGCCGGGCGGCGGGCCGCGCGTACTCGTGTTCGACGGGAAGAGCCTGAAGGCGGACCAGTACACGCCGCTGGCTAACTTCTTCGCCGGCGACGTGAACAGTCGGGGCGGCATCCGGGTGGCGGTGAAAGACTTGGACGACGACGCTCGGGCGGACATCATCGTCGGGTCCGGGGCGGGGGCCGGGTCGCGGGTGACGGCCTACTTGGGTAAGAACGTCGGGGCGGCTGGCACTCCCGCGACCGCTCTTGACTTTGACGCCTACGACTCGACGGCGGGGGTGTTCGTCGGGTAACCCGTGGGGATGGTGTGAATGCAAGAACGTAAGGCTGTTCACCTGCCGTTGAGGTTCGGCCTGAACCACTTTTCGACCCGCCGGTTAGAGCATCATCAGTCTGATCCTTGCGCTCGGGGGGTGTTTCTGCGACACTCTGGCGATCCCTCTTGGAGCGGCGCCCGGCGGCGTTCTCACTCGACCTGAGGCGGCGGGTTCTGGCGGACTGCCACGGCGGCCTGACGTACGCCGCCATCGCTCGCAAGTACACCGTGTCGGCCGAGTGGGTGCGGGTACAAGCGGTTCCGGAAGACCGGCGAGATCGCGGCCCGCCGCCGCGCGACCACGCGGCAACCGTACCACGTGCGGCGTGAGGCGGAACTCCGGGCCGCGGTCGCCGGGAAGTCCGACCCGACGCTTGAGCAACTCCGCCGGCACCTCGGCGGGGCGGTCAGCATCGGTACCCTGTGGGCGGCCCTGCACGCGCTCAAAATCTCGTTCAAAATAAGTCGCCCCGGGCCGCCGAGCAAGACCGCCCGGACGTGGCGCAGAAGCGGACCGCGTGGCGGGCGGGGCAGTCCGGGCTCAACCCGGACCGGCTCGTGTTCCCGGACGAGACGTGGGTGAAGTCGAACATGACGCCGGCGTACGGGTGGGGGCCGGCCGGCGAGCGGGTGGTCGAGGGGGTGCCGCACGGGACCGGAAGACGGTCACGTTCGTCGCCGCGTTACGGTCCACGGGCGTGGTCGCCCCGCTGGTCGTCGACGGGGCGATGAACGGCCCGCTGTTCGCGGCGTACGTGCGGCAGCAACTGGTCCGGGCGTTGAAGCCGGGCGACATCGTGGTGATGGACAACCTGTCGAGCCACAAGGTGGCCGGCGTGGCGGCCGCGATCCCCGGGCTGGGGCGGAAGTGGCGTACCTGCCCCCGTACAGCCCGGACCTGAACCCGATCGAACAGGTGTTCTCGAAGGCAAAGGCCGAGATGCGAAAGCGGAAGCCGCGGACGATCGCGGCGACCGAGGGTCTGTGCGGGGACGCAGCGGATTGGTTCCCCGCGGACGAGGGTCGGCGGTACATCCAGCACGCCGGCTATGGACCGCAAGGATCAGACTGAAGATGCTCTAACAGGCCGTGCGGGCAGCGTTCACCGACTGTCGGCAGGTGTACGGTAACCCTCGACTGGCCCGCGTGTTGAACCGCCGGGGCGTGAACTGTTGCGAGAACACGGTGGCCAAAGTCCTCCGGGCCGAACCGCCCCACGTCTTGGACCGCCACTTCACCACCGGTACGCCGAACGCCAAGCGGACCGCCGACATCACGCACCTGTGGACGGCCGGCGGGTGGGTTGGGCTGTGGTGATCGACCTGCACGCACGGAGCGTCGTCGGCTGGGCCGTGAGCGACACGCCGGGCACGGCCTTGGTCCGCCGCGCGTTTCAGGCCGCGGTCGTGCGGCGTCGCCCGCCGGCCGGGGTTGTCATGCATTCGGATCGCGGGTGCCAGTACACAAGCGGGGAGTATCGGACGGCGGTCGCGGCGGTGATGCGTTTCAGCCGGAAGAGAAACTGCTGGGACAACGCCCCGACGGAGTCGTTCTTCGCCACGCGGAAGAAGGACTTGGTCTACCGCCGCGCGTTCGCCGACGGAGCCGAGGCCGAGCGGGCGTGGTGTTCGGCCTTGAGACGGGGTTGTCCCGGAATGCCATTCAGTTCGGCCGGAACCTCCTGCGCCAGTCGCTGTTGTCGAAGCTCCGCGCGGGGGCGGGTCACGTACGGGTACTTCTTGGCCCGCCGCTTCTGGCACCGCGGCTCGACGCGGTCCTTCCGCGCGGGGCTCACGACCACGTCCGGCAACGGCGTGCCCGGTGAGGACGACGTCAACCACCGCGGCGCGTCCACGAAGCGGATCCGCGCCACGGCACGTCCTGCCGCCGGCCGGCTCCGAGCAGGACCGCCCGGACCAGGTTGTCGGCGATGGCGAACGCGACCAACTCCTCCCTCACGCCCGCCTCCGTCTCGCACCTCCGCACGCCCATCCCGGGCGTCGTCTTCAAATGGGCCAGGTCGGTTCCCACCTGCCACCGCTGGCGGTACAGACCCGCCGGCCCGGCCGCCGGGTACGCCGGGGCGTCGAGGGGCGTGCTCACCGGGGTGACGGTACTCGCCCGGAAGCCGGGGCGGTCCACCGCGTACCGCGTCTCCCGGACGGCGAGCGTGACCGGCCGTGGCGCGTACGCCTCGGCGGTCATCCACGTCGGCCGCTGGTCCGGCTTGTACCACTCCACGACCGGATCCGTCGGGCCCAGGTTCCGCACCCACCGGGAGCGGGCCTTGCCGCTCACCTTCCGCGTGCTCCAACGGGGCGGTGGCGTGCGGCCGGGGGTGAAGTCGACGACCCGGCGGCGGCTCACCCGGAACACCCCGTGGAGGCCGTTTTGGGCCAGGAAGTACGGGCGCGCGTACGCCTCGAACGCGCGGTCCCCGACCAGCACGTCGCCGGCCCGGAGGTCCGGGTGCGGTTGGGTCACGGTCGCGATCTCGTGCGACCGCAGCGGGGCGGTGAGGAACGCCTGGAGCGGGCCCGGGCCGGCGTGGAACAGGGCGAGGGCGCGGGCGACCGGGAACCCGCACCCGGCCGCCGGGTTGGTCGGCGGGCCGAAGGCCCGTTGCAGCGGCGGCGTGTCCGGCAGGCTGACGCCCGTGCCGGCGACGAACCCCGTCCGGTGCGCCCGCCAGAGGCCGTCGGCATCGACCGCCGGCCAGAGGGCGGCCGTGACCGACCGGAGGACGGCGAGCGGGAGGCGGCCGCGGGCCTGGCGGGGCGCCGCGGCCGTGACCGACCGGCCGGTCAACCGGGGCAAGTGGGCACAGGCGGTGTTGCCGTGGAGGATCCGCAACAGGAACACGTGGATGGGGGGGACCGGGTCGAGGGCGCGGTGCCGCCGGCGGACGTTCCGGCCGCGACAGGGTTCCGCCAGGGCGAGCGGAGCGAGGGCGTTCGCCACGCCTTCACGGAGCGGCCGGACGGCGGCGCGTCGGGAGGGGGTCACGGATGAACCTCCGCGGCGCGGGCAAAGGGCCATTCCCATTGTTCGCCGGCTGCAACAGGGGCGAGTACTGGGGCGGAAGAAGTGAATGGGCCAAGAGTTCCGGCCGAACTGAATGGCATTCCGGAAGAGCCGATTTATCTTGCTCGAATCCCGTCCAACGCCTACAGTTGAAGTGTCGATACCTACCCCACCGATCCCGCTCCGGGTTCGTCTCTCATGCTCCGCTTCGTCTCGCTTGTTTTACTGATTGCCGTTGCGTGCCCGGTACGGGCCGAGATGCCGTCGTTCCTGAACGAAGTCGTGCCGTTGATGACGAAGGCCGGCTGCAACCAGGGCGCGTGCCACGGCAAAGGGGCCGGGCAGAACGGCTTCCGCCTGTCGCTGCGCGGCTATGCACCGGACCAGGACCACCGCTGGCTGACCCGCGAGTTCGACGCCCGCCGGGTCGATCCGTCGGAACCCGAGGCAAGTCTGCTGTTGCGCAAGGCGACCGGGCAAGCTCCCCACGAGGGCGGCAAACTCTTCGGCGTGCAGAGCCGGGAGTACCAGTTGCTGCGCGACTGGCTGGCGGCCGGGTCGCCGGGGGCGGTGAAGGACGCGGCCAAGTTGACGAAGCTCGAAGTGACGCCCGACGCCAAGACGCTGAAACCCGGCGAGACGGTGCAACTAACAGTGTGGGCCACCTTCGCAGACGGCACCCGGACCGACGTGACGTGGCTGGCGAAGTTCGATTCGAACGATGTCGCCTTCCTCACGGTCGCGCCGACGGGGTTGGTCACGGCGAAGCGGAACGGGGCGACGGCCGTGCGGGTGATGTACCAGTCGGAAGTCGCCGTCGCCGTCTTCGCGATGCCGTTCGAGCAAACGGTCGATGCAGCCCAGTTCGCGGTAAAGAACAACTTCGTCGATGAGCATGTCTTCGCGAAGTTGGCCGAACTGCGGATCGAACCGTCGGACCTGTGCGGCGACGCCGAGTTCATCCGCCGCGTGTGGCTCGACGCCGCCGGCGTGCTGCCGAAGCCGGACGACGTGAAGGCGTTCCTCGCCAGCACCGAGGCGGACAAGCGGGCGAAGCTGATCGACCGCGTGCTGGCGTCGCCAGCGTTCACCGATTACTGGGCACTGCAACTCGGCGACTTGTTCCAGAACCGCAAGGAGCGCGACCACGACGTGCGCGGCGTGAAGGGCGTCCGGCAGTTCCACGCCTGGATTCGCAAGCAAGTGGCCGACAACCGGCCGTGGGACCTGATCGCCCGCGACGTGCTTCTCGCGAAGGGTTCGACCACGGATTCACCGCCGGTCGGGTACTACATCGTCACCGTCGGCGAAGCCCGACTCGCCGAACAATCGGAGGTCGGCGAGTCGGTCGCCCAGGCGTTCCTCGGCACCCGCATCGGCTGCGCGAAGTGCCACAACCACCCGCTCGAACGATACACGCAGGACGACTTCTACCACTTCGCCGCGTTCTTCAGTCGGGTGAAACTCGACCGCAAGGAAGCCAAAATGGGCGGCACGACGGCCCTCCGCGTCAGCCACCCGGACGAGAAGACGAACTCGCGGCCGGTCGGCACGAACCAACCCCGCACCGGGCAGTTCCTCAAGCCGCAACCGCTCGACCGCTCCGTCGCCGACATCCAACCGACCGATGACCCGCGTGAGAAACTCGTCGAGTGGATCACGAACCCCGGCAACGCCTACTTCAGCGGCGCGATGATCAACCGCGTCTGGCAGCACTACCTCGGCGTCGGCCTCGTCGAACCCGTGGACGACCTGCGGGCGACCAACCCGCCGACGGTGCCGAAGTTGTGGGACGCGCTCAAGACGGAGTTCGTCGCGCACCACTTCGACCTGCGGCACCTGATGCGGGTGGTGCTGAACTCGCGGACGTACCAACTCAGTTCCTCGACGCGGCCGCTGAACGAGACCGACGCCCGGTTCTACTCGCACTACTACGCCCGCCGCCTACCGGCCGAGGTGCTGCACGACTCCATCGGCGAGGCGACCGGTGTGCCCGAGAAACTCGACGGCTACCCCGTCGGCGTGCGGGCGATTCAGGTCGCCGACCCGAACTTGAACTCATCGTTCCTGCGAATGTTCGGCCGGTCCGACCGCGTGACGGCGTGTGCCTGCGAGCGCGGCGGCGACGTAACGCTCCCGCAACTGCTGCACCTGCAAAACAACGAGGCCCTGCAAAGCCGGATCACGACCGCGACCGGGTGGGTTTACTCGACGCTCGCGGCCGAGAAGAGCGACGACGCGGTGATGGACGGCATCTTCCTCCGCACCCTCGCTCGCCAGCCGCGGGACGACGAGCGGGCAGCCGTGCGAAAGCTCCTCGCGGCCGGCGAGAAGCGGCCCGACGTGTTCAGCGACCTGATGTGGGCCCTTCTCAACTCGAAAGAGTTCGCGTTCAACCACTGACCACGGGAGCAACGGCACTCGGCACAGGAACGCCAACTCCTGCGGCCCCTCGTGACATCATCTCGCGGGCACGGGTCTGCACCCGCACCGTGTACAGCAACCCCAGATGGAGGGCCGCCAGGGCCAGGAACGGGATTTTGTAGGGAATGAGCGCATCGCGAACGCCCGGCCCGAACGAGTACAGGGGCGACCCAGCCAGGACGGCAACGACCGCCAGGCCGGCGACGGCGACCCGATTCGGCCGTGGGCCGAAGGCACACGAAGCCAGCCACCACCCGATCGCCGGGGCCGCCACGAGGTACGTTTGCGGCTCGATCGACGGTCCGAACGAAATGCACCATGTGGCCCCCAGGAACAGGCCATGGCGTTCGACTTCCGCCCCCGGCGCGCCGGCCCGGCGCAACCGGACGAGGAGCAACGGCACGGCCAGCCCGGCCAGTGCCTGGACCGGCAGAAGCCATGAGGCTCGCACGTCGCCGACGTACAACCGCCACGCCTCGTAGAGCGTCTGGTACGGGAACTTCCGGTAGTGCTCGCCGCTCACCAGGTACTCCGTCATCTTGTCGAAGCGATAGCCGAGAACCGCCGCCGAGTGGAACGCGAACGGCAGCGCCAATAGGGCCGCGACGACCGCGGCGAGACGAAGGCCGAGTTGCCGCGGGTACAGGGCGGCGAACACCAGCCCGGGCGCGAGGGTGTACATCTTGAACATCGGTAGCGCGAACAGCACGGCCGCCGCCCACCATTGTTGCTTTCGCACGGCCACGGCCGCCCACAGCCAACAGCCCGCGACGAGGACGTTCGCCTGATGGTTCGCAAAACTGCCACAGCCGATCAGGATTCCGCACGCCAGGGCCAGTTGTCGCCCCGCGCCGTTCGGCCGGCCGTCGGGCGGGTCGAGGGTCAGGAACGCCCGCAACCCGGTGGCGTAGAGGGCGAAGGTCAACGTCCCCCAACTGAGTGCCCCCAGCCAGTTCGGCAGGGCCGCGAACGGGGCCAACAGGTCCGAGAAGTAAGGGAGGTACTGAAACGACACCATCGACTCGAACGGGCCGTCGGTGGGCCAGTCACGGGCGGCGGCGGCGTAATCGGGGTAAACGGAGTGCCGGTCCAGGGTCACGAACGATTTGACCGCCACGAAAATGAGCGTACCGATCCAGAGCGTCCGCACGACGTGCACGAGGGCGTTGACCGTCCGCTGCGACATGACCGTTCCTCGACCGACCCGCCGAAATCGGGTCGTTTGGGCAGATGATGCCGGCAAACTTGCCAGCCCTCGTACGACGGAAATACCCCAACTTCTACTGTTTGAGAAGTCGAACCGACGTCGTCGATTACTCTGTGACCTGAATACCAACGCTCAGACACATCCCATTTATCCCAGACGGTACAATCGTTCCGTCCCGATCGGGCGAATTTTTGCTTCCCCGTAACCGGGACACTCCTTACGTCGAAATTCTGAACTAAGCTTCCACGGCCAACTATGCCCCTTACGGACCAGGCAGCCGATGGTGCCCACTAAGTCTCCGGCCGCGACGCTGGACCGCCCGTACTCGAAAGTGACCGGCTACGAGCCGCTGCCCGGCTACCGCATCATCGAACCCCTCGGCCGCGGCGGGTTCGGCGAAGTGTGGCTGTGCGAGGCCCCCGGCGGGTTGCACAAGGCCATCAAGTTCGTGGCCGGACCGAGTGAGGACACGTCCGACCACTCGCTCAAACAAGAGTTCGAAGCCTTCCAGACGATCAAGGCGATCCGCCACCCGTTCCTGTTGACCCTCGAACGTGTCGAGTTGCTGAAGAACGAACTCGTCATGGTCATGGAGTTGGCCGACGCCCACCTCGAAGACCGCTACCACGAGTCTCAGGCCGAAGGGTTGCCCGGCATCCCGCGGCAAGAACTGCTCGGCTACCTGATCGACGCAGCCGAGGCGCTCGACCACATCAGCCACAAGTACGGCCTGCAACACCTGGACGTGAAGCCGGCGAACCTGTTCCTGCTCAGCGGCCACGTGAAGGTCGGCGACTACGGTCTCGTTGCCCGGCTGACGGCCGAGGGCGGCAGCAACCCGATGCTCAACCGCGGCATGACGCCGAAGTACGTCGCCCCGGAAGTCCTCCGCGGCCAGGTCCACCCGCGGTCCGACCAGTACAGCCTCGCCCTCGTCTACCAGGAACTGCTCACCGGCACGTTCCCCTACGTCGCCCGCACGGCTCAGCAGATGATGCTCGCGCACGTGTCGTCGAAGCCCGACCTCACGCACCTGCCGCCGGGCGACCAGGCAATCATCGCGAAAGCCCTGGCGAAGAACGCCGACGACCGCTTCCCGTCGTGCCTCGCCTTCGTGCAAGCCCTCATCACGGCCCCGGTCGGCGAACCGGAGGAAGAGCAAGCCCCGCCGCTCATCCCCGACTCCGGATATAGCCCGACCACCGGCCACCAGGCCCAACAGGCAACCGACCGCATGGCGAAGCCGGAGACGCTGCCGCCGGGTTGGCTGCCGCCGAAGCCAGGGCAAGGCCAGCGGCCGCCGTCGCTCGTTGGCGTGCCGGCCGGGTCGCTGGCGATGACACGCCCCCGCGGCGGCAGTAGCACGATTCCCGCCCGCGGCGCGGAACCGCTACCCGCCCTCCGCACCGTCGAGCGGCAACCCCAAAAGAACCCGTCCGGGACTGTGGCCGCCCCCCAGACGCGCACCGCTGCTCGACCGCAAGGCCCGAATAAAACGCTGTTCATGGAGCCGGAGCCGTTAGACCTCGCCCCCGCACCGGCGGCGGGCGGCGTCCGGTTGCCCAACATCCGCTCCGTGGTGACGGTCTCGACGCTGCTCGGCTTCGACGTGCCACAGGCGACCATCTGGGCCGACCAGATCATCGACTCGGTGCTGGCGAAGGCCGCCGCCGGCGGGCACGCCCCGAAGATGCCCGGCGACGTGGGCCGGCGAACCGACGGCACCTGGGTGAGCCGCTTCCCGACGACGATGCACTCCTCGATGCTGGCCCTGAAGTGCGAGCCGATGATCGACGCCGGGTGGTTTGACGAGGTCGCCCAGACCGACACCCACCAGTTCGCCCTTCGCCAGTACATCCAGGCGGGCGGGCTATGGGGCCGGCTGTCCGGCAAGAAGTCCGGGCTGGAAGTCACGATCAACTGGCCGACGAGCCGCGGATGCGGCGAGGTCGAACTGCTCGGCAACCTGTTCGGCACGCCCGACGCCGCCTTCGTGCGGGACTCGCTCGACGTGCTGCCGAAACTGATGGCCGAGGTGCGGGCACAACTCCAAAACGTGGAAGACCGCCGCAAAACGCCGCGGCTACCGACGAACTTGCCGGTCACGCTCTACCCGATCGGCGACGACGGGGCGGTGTTACCCGTCATCAACGCCCGCTGCCGCGACGTGTCGGCCGGCGGCCTCTGCTGCACGACGGCCGTCCAACCGGAAACCCGCTATTGCTTCGCCGCCTTCGAGGGCTGCGGCGTGGCCGACGGCATGGCGGTGCTGCTCCGACTGCAACGGGTCCAGCCGAACGGCTACGAGTACGTCCTCTCGGGCAAGTTCCGCACGGATCTATGACGCCGGGATCAGTCGTTCCTCGGGAATTCGCCGTCGAGTTTCCGCAGGGCGAACTTCTGTACCGCGAAATAGTCTCGCTCTTCTTCGAACCCGTCCCGCACCACAACGGCGGCCATGCCGGCGACCATGTTGATGTAGGTGCAATCGCCGACGACCTCGACGCTCTTCATCCGGTCCCACGGGACTTCCACCCGCATTGCGTCGGTCACCATCACTAGCGTTTCTTCGGTCAGGGCCAGTTCGACCGTAGTGGTTTCGTAGCCCAGTTCCGCCACGTTCGACCGGACGGCTGCGGCTACCTGCTTCCAGACGATCTTCGGGATCAATACCCAGAACACGCCCCCAGCCACGGCGAGTACCGCGGCAAGTGCAATGGCGAACGGCGATGAAACGAGGTACGCCAACGCGGCGGCCGTTGCCCCAAACCCGAACAGTATTACGCACCGCCGTTGCAAGACGACTTGGCGGAACGACGAGAGCCCGCGGCTGCGATGGAACGCGAAGTCCACGTAGTCGTCGAACGTCCGCTCGTACTGAACTTTCAACATCACCGCCCCCACCGAAACGCCGGCCGCACAGCCGGGTTCACCACCTTCTCGGCCGGCCATTCGCCCTTCCACAGCGACGCGATCGCTTCGGCCGCGCTGCGGGCCATGTCGCCGAGGGATCGCACGTCTACCCCGGCCGCGTGCGGTGTCAGAATCACGTTCTCGCACGCGAACAGCGGGTGATCGGCAGGCGGCGGTTCCTCTTCCAACACGTCCAACAACGCCCCGGCGAGTTTGCCCGCTTTCAGGGCCGCGACCAAAGCGGCCTCGTTCACCAGGCCGCCACGCGAGGTGTTCACCAGCACGGCCGTCGGCTTCATCGCCGCGAAGGCGACCGCGTCCATGACGTGCCGGGTGGTCGGCGTCAGCGGCAGGTGCAGCGAGAGGAAGTCCGAAGCGGCGAGCAACTCCGCGAACGACACGAGGCGGACGCCGTTCGCCCCGGCGAACGTGGCATCGGCCGCCGGGTCGAAGGCGATCACGTTCATTCCGAAGGCGACCGCCCGCGTGGCGACAGCCTTCCCGATGCGCCCGAGGCCCGCCAGCCCGAGCGTTTGCCCCCGTAATGGCAGACTGAAGTGCCGCGGCCATGCGCCGGCCCGGATGCCGTTCGTGCGGGTGACGACGTGCCGCGTGAAGCCGAGCATCAGAGCGAAGACGTGTTCGGCAACCGACTCCTGATTCGTGCCGGGGGCAGTGCAAACGGCCACGCCGGCCGCCGTGGCCGCGACCGTGTCCACCGCGTCGAAGCCGACGCCGACTCGGGCCACGACCCGCAATTGCGGGTGTTCCGCGAAGAGTTCCGCGGGGTACGCTTCCGACCCGGCGATGGTCGCTTCCACGCCGACGAGGGCCGCCCGCAGTTCCGTCGGCGTGAGCAAGTTCGCCTCGCCCGGCAGCGGGAAGACGAGTGTCAGCCCAGCGGCTTCCAGGGCGTCTTGAAATCGGGGTGCGAACGGGGCAACTTCACGCGGCGTGACGAGGACGTTGGGCATCGGGAGACTCGGGGGAAGTGAACTCGCGAGCGGCACCGGACGGCGGAAAGAGGGGTCGGGAGTGCGAGGGGGGGGACTTGAACCCCCATGCCCTTTCGGGCGCAAGAACCTAAATCTTGTGCGTCTGCCAATTCCGCCACCCTCGCGGGGCCTAGAAATCCTAGCGAATCTGGGTCTCCTCGCCCACTCCGACTCCCTCTGAGTCGCGCGGGGCAGTGAATTCTCCCCATCTCGGGCATTGAATCCGAGCGGTATCGCCGGAGGTAGCCAGGGATGGCACGTGCGACACAAGCGCCGTGGTTGCGGAAGTCGAAGAACTGTTGGTACGCAACACTCAGCGCCCGGAAGGTAGCCCTCGGCCTCAAGGGCCGGGACAACCGAGCCGCTCGCACCTGACGAGCCGCCCGGACGTTCTGAGTCAGGCGGTTCAGGGCATTCGCTCGTAGTCGGCCTCGGAGCGAATCGCCGCCGCTTGAGATCGGACGCCCCAGTCGTGAAGTTCGAGCAGCGACCGCTGCTCTTCTCGCTGCCGATCGTAGTCGCGAAGGAGGGAGGCAAACTCGCAGGCGGCATAGAAGACCAATGCGAAGCAGATTAAGGCGGCGAAGAGGGATCGCATGAGGAGGCCCAGCCGGAGTGGTGCCGCATCCTGCGGAGTAACTTTCTCGGGGAGTGGGCGATGAGACGGGTTCCCCGCATGAAGATACCTCTACTCGGGGAAAGGTCTTTCAAGTCGCCGTGAAGCCGTCGCCCCCTTCCCTCTCGAACTTCCACTCGGTCTCGGTCTGTGAGCGGGTGATGCCGCCGCCGGCTTCCGCAACGGGGACGTTCGCTCCTTGCGATCGCGACGGAGACGTGTAGCCTAACCGAGCCGCCGGCTCCGCCTGCCGAGCGGCCGAGGGGTACGCGATGAAGCGTCGTGGGTTTTGGGTCCGGCTCGCGATCACCGCCGCCGTCTGCGGGGCGATCGCGGTCTGGCAGTGGGGACCCCAATTGTCGTCCCCCGCGCGGGGGTTCGTGGACTTGGACACCGCAGTCGCCGCCGACACGAAACAGGGGTGGGAAATTCTCACCCGCCCAGTTCATCCCGGCCCGTACCGCCGGCTCCCCGGTGGGTCGGTCATCGGCCGCTCCGAGAAAGAGGGGGTGAACGTCCGGGTGCGGGACGCCACCGGGGCCGTGCTCGAAGACGTGCAACTGAAGGGCAACCCCGACTACGAGCAGACCGTGGTGTACCTCGAAACGCTGGACAGCCGCCAGACGATGGCGGTGCTGAAGCGATCGCGGTAGCCTCGGAGGACTCGCCTACCCCTTCCCCAGCCGTCTACCACTGGCACATCGACCGAGAGATGCCCGACTTCAGTGGTTCCGCGAGCAGTGCGTTCAAGTCCGGCGGCTGCTCCCCTCTTGGGCGAGCGGCACCGGCGACGATCCGCTGCCGAACAAGGCGTGGTCAGGAACGATCTCGCGTGACCACGCCGTGTCCCCTTCGACGGCCCGATAATCTCACCCGCCGAGGGCTGGCGAATCACAACAACTCTCTATAGTATCTAGTGCCGTGTGGCCCAGAGCGAGACCGTACTAAACGGTCGCACACCTAGCATGGCCGACCCCACCGTTTCGCCCTGGCGCGAGCGTGGGAAGCCCCCGCAGCCGAGGCCGAACGAGACGGTCCGGCGAAAACAGGTGACCCGGCACTTTGGCTTGGCGATTCGTAGCCCGGCCAACATCACCCCTGCGAGGGGCGCTGCGACGGGACGCACAGGCGTCCTCGCTAGGCTCGCGAGGGTGGATCACTAACAATCAACTGCGCCCGTTCATCGTAGGAGACCTTGAACGTGACTGCTGTTGCGAACAAACCTGCCCTGTTCACGGATTACCACGTCGCCGACATCTCACTCGCCCCCTGGGGCCGTCGCGAGATCGCCATCGCCGAAACCGAGATGCCCGGCCTCATGGCCATTCGCGAGGAGTACGCCGCCCGCCAGCCGCTCAAGGGCGCGCGGATCACCGGCTCGCTCCACATGACCATCCAGACGGCCGTCCTGATCGAGACGCTCAAGGACCTCGGGGCCGAGATTCGTTGGGCCTCGTGTAACATCTTCTCGACCCAGGACCACGCCGCCGCCGCCATCGCCGCGGCCGGCATTCCGGTGTTCGCCTACAAGGGCGAGTCGCTGGCCGAGTACTGGGAGTACACCCACCAGATCTTCGAGTGGGCCGACGGCGGGTTCACGAACATGATCCTCGACGACGGCGGCGACGCGACGCTCCTCCTCCACCTCGGGGCGCGGGCCGAGAAGGACATCCACGTCCTCGACAAGCCGGGCAGCGAGGAGGAACGCATCCTGTTCGCGGCTATTAAGAAGCGGGTCGCGGCCCAGCCGGGGTGGTACTCGGAGCGGCTGGCCGCGGTGAAGGGCGTGACCGAGGAGACGACCACCGGCGTCCACCGGTTGTACCAGATGCACAAGCGGGGCGAGCTGAAGTTCCCGGCCATCAACGTCAACGACTCCGTCACCAAGTCGAAGTTCGACAACCTGTACGGCTGCCGCGAGTCGCTGGTGGACGGCATCAAGCGAGCCACCGACGTGATGATCGCGGGCAAGGTCGCCGTCGTCGCCGGCTACGGGGACGTGGGCAAGGGCTCGGCCCAGGCCCTCCGCGCCCTCTCCGCCCAGGTGTGGGTGACCGAAATCGACCCCATCTGCGCCCTCCAGGCGGCGATGGAAGGCTACCGCGTCGTGACGATGGAGTACGCCGCTGACAAGGCCGACATCTTCGTGACGACCACCGGCAACTTCAAAGTCATCACGCACGCCCACATGAAGGCGATGAAGAACCAGGCCATCGTCTGCAACATCGGTCACTTCGACAACGAGATCGACGTGGCGTCGCTCGAAGACTACCGCTGGGAGGAGATCAAGCCGCAGGTCGATCACGTGATCTTCCCGGACGGCAAGCGAATCATCCTGCTCGCCAAGGGCCGCCTGGTCAACCTGGGCTGCGGCACCGGCCACCCGTCGTACGTGATGAGTTCGTCGTTCGCGAACCAGACCCTCGCGCAGATCGAACTGTGGCGGCACAACGACAAATACCCGGTCGGCGTCTACGTCCTGCCCAAGAAGTTGGACGAGCACGTCGCCCGGTTGCAGCTCAAAAAGTTAAACGTCCAGCTCACCGAACTGACGGCCGAGCAGGCCGCTTACATCCACGTCTCGAAGGATGGTCCTTACAAGACCGACCACTACCGCTATTGATCGGCGGGGAGAGTGCGTGCGGGTCATTTGCACGCGCTCTGTAGTCGTTCTCGATCCCGCCGTCAGATCCAGTCATTCGTCACACCGACGACCGAATTGCGTCTGACGGCGGGGATTTTGGGACAACCCCATCTGATCGACGGAGGGTGAAAAGAGGCTGGGCACACCCATCTCGTCCGACAGTTGCCGTTCTTCCCGAAACCTTAGCCTTGAGCCATTCTCGCCACGCCTGATCGCTGGCTTTTCCCGCCCGTTCGGGCATCGGGTGAACCCACCACGGATAGCTGCAACGGTAGGACTACCCACCAAAATGAATCCAACTCGCGTCCAGAATCGTACTTAGGCTAAGATCGGCATGGTCTTGCTACGGCGAGACAGACGGTTTTTCGCCGAATGGGAACGCCCGCCCCCGCACTCCCGCCGCCCGAAGCCTTGGCGTTTGACGCCCTCGGGGACGCGACGGGTTGAGGGCTTTGGTAGTTAACACACGCCAATGACCGCGGCGGCTGTTCGACCGGAAGGACGTCACTGGCTCCGCAGGTCATCGCCAAATTGGACGGCTTACTGCGATGGCGAACGGGCGGATGGTTGAGTTCGATAAAAGCGAGTCTGCGTCGCCGTCGGTAGTTATCAGGTTTCAGCGTCTTGGAGGCTGGGCAGAAGGTCAAAAACGGTTTCGTTGAGCCGGGCGCTGGTACTACGTCGGATACAATCCGGGTAGCGAAAGCGCGGCGGAGGTTTTCGGAAAGGCCATCTTTGACAATTTTAAGGCCCTGAAATCCTAACCATCGGCAAGATCTTCGAGCTCACCCTCAACCGCGTGCCGCAATTGGTGTAACGGTATGAAAAGCTTACCCAAACCGCGCAGGTGTCGCCGAACCCACTGTGGGGCCTCCCCGTCAGCCGTGTGAAAGGGGCCGAGAACCAAACCGTCAATCGTGCCGAACAACACACAATTCGCCCCGGAATTCGCAAGAGGTGCACCGTGATTCGATTGCTGTTACTGGCCGCCACCGTAACGCTCATCGGAACGACCGCGCGGGCCGACCAGATCGACAAGCGGATGGTGGAACACGCGGACAAACTCTTCGCCGCCGCCAAATCGCTCGGGGCCAAGAACTGGACCGTGTTGAAATTCTCCTTCAAGGTCGGCGACGGCGCCGGGTCGTTCAACGCCGGGACCGTCAACGCCCGCACGGCGAACCGACTGGAACACTTACTGATTCTCAAGAACGACCCGGATAACCCGACGATGGTCCTCACCAACGCCGGTCCGGCCGTCGAAGCCCTCGGCGAAAAGATGAAGACGCCGATCACGTGGCGCACGGCCGAGGGGCGCAAACTCATCGCCCAGATCGCGAAACTACCCCTGGCGTGGGACGAGAAGGTGGCATTAACACCCGAGGGCTTCCTGACCGGCGAGGTCATCACGTCGGCGGACTACAAAACGACTGCGATCAAGTTCTACGGCTTCACGCGGTCCGACCCGGCGACGCTGAAAGAACTGTGCACGTTCGACGAGAAAGGCACCGGCGGTTCCCTCCGGACCGACCGCGGGATGTTGGCGAGCTACGGCCAGAGCTTTAACCTGGCCGCCAAAGCTCGGTCGCTGAACGCGGAAGGGGACGACGCGGAAGCCGCACAGGACGCGGCCAAGCGGGACAAGACCGGCAAGCCGCCCATCGCGACGCAGGACCAACAGCCGGACGACGCCCAAAGCCCGGTGCGCCTCCAGATCTTCTTCGGCGGCAAGGAGCAACCGTGGCAGACGGACAAGGGCGAGTCGAAAATCGCCGTCACGCCCCGGGCGGGGGACAAGGTGACGTTCCGTCTCACCAACACCAGCGCGACGGACTCTTACGCAGTCATCCTGGCCGTGAACGGCAAGAACACCAACGCGATGGACAACGACACGTTGCTCGACAAGGCCCCCCACGAACAACGGAAGTGGGTTCTCGGTCCGAAGGAGGACGCCGTCATCAAAGGCTTCTACCTCAAGCCGAACGGCGAGTTCAACCCGTTCGAGGTGCTGCCGGAAAACGCCTCGGCCCGTCGGTTCGGCGCACTGAACGAGAAGTTCCGCGGCCGGATTAGCCTCCTGGTGTTCGGCAAACGGGCCGAAGCCCCGGCGGAACCGAAGGTGACCGTTACGCCGTCGGTGGACCTTGAAAAGTTGAAGGACGACGGAGCGACGGCGAAGGCGATCGACCTCGCGGGCGGGGCGTGGAAGATTCGCAACACCGGCAGTCTGGCGTCCGCCCAGAAGGTTCTCAGCGGCACGACCAATGTTGTAGACCAAGAAGGCCGGTTGGCCGTCGCCTTGGTGGCCAAGGGGAGGTACACGGCTGGCAAGCGGGGGCTGATCGAAAGTTCCGGCGAGACGAAGAAGGACGGCCCGATCGTGAGAGTTCCCCTGGTGTACGACCCGTGGCCGATGTGCCACCTCGACATCGTGTACTACGTCCCCAGCCCGCCGGCCGGAAAGTAGGCGCGTGCGATCAAGACACCCCACACGGCCCCGCCCCGCGGGCCGTGCGTCCGTTTCCGGAACAGCCCGTTCGCCTCAAAATCAGTTACGGGATCACGCATGTCCTCGCTCAATTACGACGTGAACGACGAGCCGATCTCCGGCTACCGAATCGTCGAGTTCCTCGGCGAGGGAAACTTCGGGACCGTCTGGAAGGCGATCGAAACCGAGTCGGAGATTTACGTCGCCCTCAAGGTCATCGACCTGTCCCGCAGCCCGAGCGCGTTGAAGGAGTTGAAGGGGCTGAACCTCGTCCGCAACCTCCGCCACCCGAACCTGATCCCGATCTACACCGCCCGCATCAAGGACCGCGACGGTCGCGAACTGCCGATCGGCAAGGCGGAGGAGGTCCGGGCGAAGGACCAACTCAGCGAACTCGTGATCGCGATGGGCCTCGGCGATCGCAGCCTGTCGGCCCGCCTGAAACAATCTCACCCGCCCGGGGCGAGTCCCGCCGATTACCGCGGATTGCCGCTCGAAGAAGTCCTCGGCTACATGTACGGGGCGGCGAAGGGGATCGACTACCTGAACCGGGCCGACCACAATCTCGGCCCGGGCGTGGGCGACGGGCCGATCATCCACTGCGACATCAAGCCCGACAACTTGATGATCGTCGCCGGCGAGATCCAGATCGCCGACTGCGGGGTCGCCGTCCTCGTCACGCCCGACGCGCGGCAGACGAGGGCGTCGTGCTCGCTGGCGTACAGCCCGCCCGAGTTGCCCGCCAACAAGCCGTCGCCCGGCACCGACCAATACTCGCTGGCCATCACGTACTCCGAACTCCGGACCGGGCAATTGCCCATCCCCCGGAATCTGAGCCAGTTGGAGGTCATGCTCGCCCACGCCGAGGGCAAACTCGACTTCTCTCACCGCACGTTGACGAAGGGCGAAAGCCTGGTGCTGAAGTGGGCGACGGCGGTCCAGCCTAAAACACGTTACTCGTCCTGCTGGGAGATGGTGAAGCAGTTGGAGCAGGCGGCCCGTGGCCAACCGCCGGTCCACCCGGCCGACGTGGGTAAGGTTCCTCCCGACGTCATCACGCCCCGCGCCGACCGGATCACGACGCCCGCGCCCGCCGCCGAGCCCCCCGCCGACAACGGCGGACTGACCGGGACCACGGACGCTTTCCCCCTCGAAAACGCCGGCGAGTACAACGGCAACTTCGGCACTCTGACGCCGGCCCAAATCGACCTCGTGGGCCTCGCGCACACGCAACTTCCCAAGGAGACGCGGCCGACTGAGTTGGCACCGGGCGGGGCGGACGCCCTCAATGCTAACAGCACGACCCACCCCGATGCCCCCAAGGGTAGTACGTCACTTTTAGACTCCGCCCTGTTCCGCCCGACCCTGACCGCCCCGGACGTGGTCGCTCCGGCGGCCACTCGCACGGGGAACGGAACGCCACCGGCGAAACCGACGCCCCCTCCCCGGCCCAAGATGAGCGTCGATCCGGCGGACCCCATGGGGGCGCACTACGGGACCGTCTCACTTGTTCCGGAATTGCAAGCCATCATCCGGCCGTCGGCCTTGACCCCGCCAGTCGTTACACCTGCCGTGGCCCCCCTTCTCCCCGCGCCGTGGGCTGACACGCCCGGCCTTGAGGGAACGCAATTCCTCCAAAATCCCGCCGCCGAAGATCCTGCCGAGGAACCCACGAAGCCGTCCCCGGCTCGGTTGCCGGTTGCCGCGGACGACGCCGAGAGCTGGGACCCGCCACAGTCGTTTGTGAAGTTAACCCCCTTCCCCGAGCTGCGGAAGGGGAGATCGAAGTGGCCGACCAGGTTGGTCACGGGCGGCCTGATCCTTGGTACCCTCGCGGCGGGCGGCATCTACATCCCCCCGCTGTTCACCGACCCACCCTCGCCGATCGTCGACCCGCCACTGCCGGTCGTTGACAGGTTCGCCGCGGACATGGCCGAGTTGACAACCATTCCCGCCGACCGACTTCAGGACGCGGCGACGGCGGTGTTGACGAAGTACCCGGCCGCAGACCAGCAGAAGTCGCTGTTGCAGACATTGATCGAAATCGGCCAGCAGCAACCGGACCGTCGGACGGCGATCACGAACGCCCTGGGCGAAGGTTCGCAGTTCGCCAGCCGGGTGCCCGACACGGCCGATCGAGCGGAAGTCGCCCGCTGGCACGTGCCGCACCTTGAATCGGTGGAATACGCCGACGCCCTCAAGGCCGTCCAGAAGCTCTACGCTCAGCCGGTCCCGGCCGAAGACATCGCCGCCGCGCAGGAAGCGGTGAGCAAACTCCAAGCGGCCATCGACACGTTCGACGGCCGCTTCGCCTCGGCGGAAAGTGTCCCGGCCGCGGTCCGCGATTTCCTCACGACCGCCTCCGCGTGGTCGGCCGCCCGCTCCAACCCGTCGGCCCTGAAGCCGTTCGCGGAGCGGCTCGCGACGGAATCGGC
This sequence comes from Limnoglobus roseus, assembly GCF_008254045.1. Classification (GTDB taxonomy): domain Bacteria; phylum Planctomycetota; class Planctomycetia; order Gemmatales; family Gemmataceae; genus Limnoglobus; species Limnoglobus roseus. The sequence continues at coordinate 9,164,628 of NZ_CP042425.1, forward strand.
CGAACGGCCGTTCCCGGTCGCGTTCACCGTGGAACTCATCCGCATCAGCGCCCGGGAGTCGACGCCGATCGACGCGATTCGAGCGATCCGCGACCGGGTGAGCCGTGGGAGCGTACGCGCCGCGGATGAAAAGGCCCGCGTTCAGGAGGTGTACCAGGAAATCCTGGCCGCTCACGTCCGAGACGCCCTGAGCCGGCCCGACCCGAACTGGGAACTGATTCTGAAAGCCTGCGGCAGCGACGACGCCCACGGGTGGGCGAAACTGGTGGCCGCCGAACCACTCCTCGCTTCCCGTCAAAAAAATGCGGCGGCGATCACGGCCTTGCTCGACGAGGCCGAGAAGACTCCCGCGACGGCCGCGACCGGGGCGGACAAGAAAGAGTTTGCGACGTACATCCGCGCCGTCGCGAAAAAAGACGAGGCCGCGGCCGATCAGTTGGAGCAACTCTACCGAAAGCCCTCGCCGTTGTTGAAGGTCGCGTCGCGCCAAAAGCGGGCGGCGGCGGTACTGGGGACGAACGGCATGGCCGCCCCCACGCAGAATAAAACGACCGCGGAACTGTTGAGTGACAAGGCGAACCCGTTCTCAAAGAACGTGCGGGCTCTGGGGTGGTTGAGGCGGGCCGACGAACTGGACGGAAAGGCCCACCCGGGGTGGGCAATTCCCCTGGCCCTGTTGGCGGACGCGGGCGGCGACCGGAAGACCGTGGAAGCGGTTACGGCCCGCGTGACCGTAGACGACACCAAGGTTGCCGACGAGGATTTGCCGCTAGCCGTCGCGTACCTTCAACTCCAAGTCCGTGCGGCCGACGAGCCGGCAGTCCGGGCCGCCGCCGGGGCGTCGTACGCGCGGGCGGCCTACCGCATCCTGGAGTACGCCTTCGGCAGCTGCCCGACGCAAAAAGACGGCCAAGCCCTTGAGGCGAAACTAATCCCGAAGATCGAGGCGGTCGTCGACGAATCGCTGGGCAAGGCCGAGGTGAACGGCCCCGATCAGTTGGCCCTGCGGCTCGCGAAGGTGCGGGCCAGGGTACTCATCGACCCCCTGATCGCCAACGATCCGGCGAACCTCGGTCGCGAGCTAGACGACCTTGTCAAGCGGATGGACGATACGCACCCGGACAAGGCCGACGCTTACGGGTACCGGGCCTACGTCACGTTCATGGGCTTCTCCGGGGCCGATCCCGCCCGTCCGCCCGCCGCATCGCCCCGAGACGCATCCGAAGCGGTCCGAGTGAAGGCGTGGCAATCGATCGCACAAGACGCGGCGAGCGGCCTCCGGCTGGACGCCACGAACCGCACTTGCAACACGGTAACGGCCTATCAGATCGCGACGGAGTTTGACGCCTTCCCGCCCTACGCCGCCCCCAGGGCCGAGCGGAAGGTGGACGCCGCCGCTGCCGAGGCCAAGGTCTTCAAGGCCGTCAAGGCGTTCGAGGCGGCCGCCGCCAAGATGCCGACGCGCAAATTGAGCACGTTCTGGGCGGCGCGCGGGAGTTTCCTCCTGGATGCGGCCACCGACTTCGCGAAAGCCGGGAAGATGGCCAACGTGAAGCCGTACCTCGATGCCGCCGAAACGGCCTTGAAGAAGGCGAACGACCAGCGGGCCGACGCCGACGCAAACATGTCCAAGTCGGACAAACAACTCCTCGCCAAGCGGTACGACGAACGGCGGCTCCTCGGGTGCGTCTTCGAGGCCAAGGCGTGGCTCGTTCGCGAGGACCCGGCCACGAACTACCAGCGGGCCCTCGAATATCTGAAGATCGATCACCCGCCCGAAAGCGACCAAGAATTTCAAGGGGGTGTCGATTTCGCGCGCTGCCTGATCCACGGCGTTCGCTCCGGTGTTTTGCCGGCTTCCCGGTCGGGCGAGGCGGACGCCATTCTCGACCAGCACCACCGGGCGGCGGACGCCATCCTCCAGAATCCCTCAAAGTCCCGCGAGGTCAAGGCCGCGGTCGATCGCCACGTTCTCCGCGGCGAGTACTGGCAGTTGGTCCTCTTCTTGCACCGGCTGGAAGCGAGTCTGGACGGCGGCAGCCAGAACGCCAAGCTGCGGACCGAACTCTTATCCCAGGCCGACGCCAAGGCCGAGAAGTGGGAGGCCCTGCTCAAGAAGGATCCGACCATCAAGGCGACGGCGTTCGTCCCGGAGTACCTCCGCGGTCGGATCGCGGTCAAGAACAATAAGACGGGGATGGCGGCCGAGCACTTCAAGAAAGCCTTCGACCTGCTCGACGCGGCGTCCACGGAGGGTCGCCTGCGGGTTGACGATTCCTTCGCAATGAAGTCCTTGGTAAACGAGATGACCTACTGCTACACCTTCCTCTCGCCCGCGAACCGGCAGAAACGGATCGCCCTATTGGTCAGCCTGGAGCAACGCTACGGCTGGGCGTTGACCGACAAGGACCGCGAGAGCATCAAGACGATCAAGAAATTGAAGTGACCCGGCCCGCAAAATTTCCGGCCGGTGGCGCGTGGGCGTGGTTCGAGAGCATCTCACCGAACTGGCGGCGGTCGGCCCGCGATGCGGGCCGACCGCCGCCCCGACGAGGTCGCGTCACTCGACCTTCAGTTTCGTCAGGTAATCCTTGTACGCCTTCTCGTCCGCCGCGAGCTTGGCCTTCAGTTCCTTCTGCTTCGCCTGCCGCTTTTCGATCTCCGTTTCCTGGTCGTCGAACTTCTTCAGGTACCGCTTGTACGCATCCGAGTCCTTCGGCACGCGCTCCAGGTTCGCCCGGATGCGGGTCTGGTCCTCGCCGATGGCCTTGAGGGCGGCGTCCTCGTCGGCTGACGCTTTCTTCGTCGCCTCCTGAACGCCGCGGAGTTCGAGGATTTGCCCCGCCGCTTGCTTGATGGCCGGGCTGGCCGCAGCCGTAGCGGCGTAGAACTGCAACGCCGTGTCCGCCATCCGTTCCACGACCAGGTCTTCCGGCGTCAGCGACTCTTCGCCCACGGTCAGCGTCGTCGTGGCCCCGGCCTTCGCCGTCACCTCGAAGCGGTACGAATCGCGGGTCGTCTCGCTCGGCTTCGTCGTCGCCGCCGGCTTCCACCCGGATCGGATCGGGCGTTCGATGATGAGTTGCCGGTCCTGCGAGCCGCGGTTGCGGATCACGTACTCGGTGGTCTGCCGCGTGATTTCGCGGGTGACCAGGCGGCCGCCGCGGAAGGCGACCATCTCGACCGTCCGCTTGGCCTCGCCGTCCCGCGGTACGACCTCGGTGTGCAGGTCGATGGCGTAGCTGATGAGCCGCGATTCGCCCGCCGCGAGGTCAGGCAGGCGGGCGTCGCCGACGAACGTCTCGCCATCGTAAACGGTGACCGGCCCTTGCGCGAGGTGGAGCTTCGACTTGTTCGTGAGCCGCACGCCGAGCAGTGGGTGCTTGTTCTGCACGTTCGCGTTGTAGATGCTCACCCGCTTCGTCTCGACCGGGTCGTTGACGATCGGCAGCAAGGCCGACTTGAGCCGCGGCAGCGTGATCGGGTCTTCGATCTTGTATTCGAACGTGTCGCCGAGCGCGACGGCGGCCGCGGCACTTAGGACGGTCGAGTGACTGCCACCGTTCGGGCCGGACGGTTTCGCGGGAACACCGGCCATCCCTTCCACCTTCTGCGACAGCCGGCCCTGAAGTTCCTCGTAGGAAAGACGCGGTCCCATCAGTTCTCTCGCCGAAGGCCGGCCAAACTGCCCACCCTGAATCCCGTACTGCCCCTGGAAACCAAGGTTGCCGCCTAAGCCGCCGATGCCCGCGAGGCCGCCGCCGGCCCCGAGGTTGTTCGCGGCTCCCGCCCCCGGCATCCCGCCAAGGCCGCCCCCACCAAATCCGCCGCCGCCGAACTGCCCGGCCGCCGCGACACCGCCCTGGTATACCGGCGGCCGCAGCGAAGCGTACAACTCCGGTTCCACCGTCGGCCGCGGCACGAACAGCGGTTGGTACAGGTCCATCTGAAACGCCATCGGCCGGCCGGCGACGAGGCCGACCTTCACGTTCGTCCAGTCCTCTTCCGTCGTGTTCTCGACCGCCGCCCAGCCTTGCAGCCCGGCCGTCGGCTTGTCGCCCAGGCTCAGGCGGTAGCTCGCCTTCCACATCGGCGCTTCCATCACGTAACCGACGCGGACGCGGCGACGGCCGTTGCCGTCGAAGTTCACGGTGATCGCCTTCTTGGACGCCCCGCGGGCGGCGGCCAGCACTTCGAGGGCCTTGCGGAACTCGGCTTCCAACTCTGCCTTCAGCAACTTGATCTTCTTCGCCTGCGCCAACGGCACCGCCTGAAGGCCGTCGGCTGTGAGCAGGTTCAGCGTCTCGCCCGCCGCGGTCGGCGTGGTCGTGGTGGTGGTCGAAGGCTCGCCGTCCTTTTGCGTGAAGGTGGTCGTCACGGCTTGCGGGCGGTCGATGCCGACGATAAGGCCGGTGACGCTACCGCCCTGCTTGTCGGTGATCTCGACCTTCTCGCCGCGGACCTGGGCGAGCAGGTCGCCGATGGTCGGGTTGGCGGTCACGTCGATGGTGAACGCCTTGAGCGTGACCTCGACCGGGTGTTTACCGTCGTAGGTGATCGCCTTCACCTTCCCGCCGTCCTTGTCTTCAAGGACCAGACTCTTGAGTAGGTCGTTCACGTCCGGTTCGGGGAACCGCATCTCCACCCTCGCGTTGCCGTCGACGACGCCCTCGCGCTGGAAGTAGCCAACGCCGGCGTTGAACAGCACGATCCGCGTCAGCGGCAGGTCCACCGGCTTCGCGGCCGGGCCGCCGTCCTGCCCGGACACCAACGGGATGAGCAACAGCACAAATAGTAATCCGACCGTGCCGGCTAGTAAGCGAAGGGTCATCGGAGGCTCCGGGGAGAGGTACCTGCGAGACGAACGGAGAATCGGCCGAATCGTTGGAACCGAACGCGAGCGATTCTCGACCGCTGGGCAGGGCCGCCGTTGAACTTCAGTCGGACGAGGGACGGCAAGCGTCAGCCCATCAAGCCGGAGCGAAAGGTTCGGGACGGATTCCGAGAAAGAACGAAAAATTTTCCCCGGCGCGTGTAAGAGCCGATTTCGTCGCTGGTATCTGTCTGCGGACCGGCCGCGGTTGTTGGGGTGAGTGGGCGACACCTCAACTCTCTGCGGCCGGTTTTTTGCGCGCCTACCAATGGCCGCGTTGCACTTCGACTCGCACGGCGTGCCCCTGCCGCTCGAAGCCCCTCGCCGCACATTGCGCTTCTTCCCGGTCGCGGTAGGTGGCAACACATTCCCAGTGGCCGTGGCGGAGGACCTTCACCTCGAACCGAACGGTATGACGGTCGAACAATCCAAGCACTCCGGCGTCGGCGGTCGTCGCGGTGGCGTTCAAGCCCGCAAGGGTCCCGGTGGCGATCACGGCGGTGAGAATCAGTTTGCGGAACATGGTCCTACTCCTCAGTGCGGGTCGGCGATGTGTCGGCCCTTGTGCGGAAAGAACGGGAAGCGATCGGCGTGTTGCGCCCGCCGTTTGGGCTCTCACTTCTGCTTCATCGGTGTCGGACGGAGGCGCGCCCCGTTTCGCGTGAGCGAGATCGCCTGCTCTGCGGTCACTGGCCCGCGGAGGCGCAGAGGGCTACGTTAGCACGACCTTCCTCCAACACACCCCTTCGTATGAACCGCCTTCCCATCACGGCCCTTCTGCTGCTCGCCGCCACCACGGTCGCCCGCGCCGCCCCGCCCGCCGTTACGTCGCTGTTCCCGGCCGGCGGGCAGGTCGGCACGACGGTCGATGTCACCGCAACGGGCACGTTCGAGAAGTGGCCGGTCGAAGTCTGGTGCAGTTCGCCCGGCGTCACCGCGAAAGCCTCGAAGGACAAGGGCAAACTCGCCGTCACCGTGGCGGCTGATGCGAAGCCGAGCGTGGCGTGGCTGCGGTTGTCCGACGACACGGGGGCAAGTGCCCTGCGGCCGTTCGTCGTCGGCGTGCTGCCGGAGGTGGCGGAGAAGGAGCCGAACGACGAGGCGACCAAGCCGCAACTCGTCGATCGCTCGTGCGTCGTGAACGGCAAGCTCGCCAAGAACAACGATGTGGATTGTTTCGCGGTGAAGTTGGCGAAGGGGCAGACGCTCGTTGCCTCGTTGCTGGCGAACCACACGCTGCGGTCGCCGATGGACGCGATCCTGCAAGTCGTCTCGGCCGACGGGTTCGTTCTCGACCAGAGCCACGACCACCACGGCCTCGACCCGCAACTCGCGTTCACCGCCCCGAAGGACGGCACGTTCGTCGTACGGGTCTTCGCCTTCCCGTCGCAGCCGGACAGCAGCATCCGCTTTTTCGGCTCCGAAGCGTGCGTTTACCGCCTCACGCTCACGACGGCCGGGTTCGTCGATTACGCGATCCCGCTGGCCGTGACGACTGATTCGCCGATCAAGCCGCGGCCCGTCGGCTGGAACCTCGGCATGTCGCCGATCGTACCATCCGTCATCGCACCGCGGCAGGAGGCTCACCCCTGTTTCGACTTCACCGAGAATCCGAGTAACACCCCATTGTCACCACCGTTCACGCTGACGGGGTGCGTGAAGGAACCGAACGCGGTGAACGTCTTCCTGGTGAAGGTGACGAAGGGCAAGCCGGTCACATTTCAGGTCGAAAGCCGCAAGCTGGAACTGCCGCTGACGCCGGTGCTGCGGGTTCTCGACGAGTCGGGCAAGGTGCTGACGCGGGTGGAACCGGCCCAGCCGAACGCCGATTGCGAGGCGGCCGTGACGCCGTCGAAGGACGAGACACTGCGCGTCGAGGTCCGCGACCTGTACCACCACGGCGGCCCGCGGTTCGTCTACCGCCTGCGGGCCGTGACGCTCGAACCGGACTTCGAGGCGGCCATCGCGACCGACCGCATCGCCCTGGTGCCGGGCACGCCGCTCGACGTGCCACTGAAATTCACGATCAAGGGCGGAACGCTTGCCCTACTCACGGCCGACCTGAAGTTGAAGGCCGAAGGGCTGCCCCCGAGCGTGACCGTGGCACTGGTGCCGGTGGACGCGATGAACAAGGAGCCGAAGTTGCGGTTCACGGCCGAGGCCGGCGGCGTCTCGAAGCCGTTCCGGTTGAACCTCGTCGGCATGAAAATCGCTCGTCTGATCGTGGCGACCCTCACGGAGTTCGACACGACGACGGCCGACCTGTGGCTGACCGTCGGCCCGAACGCCACGGTCGCCCCCCCAACCCCGAAGAAGAAAAAATGACCCTCTCCCGCGCCACCGACGTTCCGCGACTGCCGCCCCGCAAGCCGGAGGGCCACAAGGGCAGTTACGGCCGCGTCCTCGTCGTGGCCGGCAGCCGCGGCATGAGCGGGGCTGCCGTGCTGTGCGGCAGTGCGGCTCTCCGCGGTGGAGCGGGTCTGGTGACAGTGGCGTGTCCGGACGAGATTCTCGACGTCGTCGCGGCCGGAAATCCGTGCTACACGACGGTCGGTCTCACGTCGCCCGGCACGACCGATCTCCGCACCCGCGGCCCGGACTACGACGTGATCGCCATCGGGCCGGGCCTCGGCTACGGCCCGGACAAACAATCCTTGGTCCGGACCTATCTGGCGGCGTACCCGGAGAAGCCGCTCGTCCTCGACGCCGACGGCTTGAACAATCTGGACATCGTCGGCTTCGACAACTTGAGCCGGCAAGTTCCCGCGGTACTCACGCCGCACCCGGGTGAGTTAGCGACACTGACCGGGAAGACCACCAACGAGGTGCAGGCCAACCGCGAACCGCTCGCGGTCGAGTTCGCCGCGAGGCACAAGGTCGTGCTGCTGTTGAAGGGCAATCACACCATCGTCACCGACGGCGCGCGGGTTTACACGAACCAGACCGGCAACCCCGGCATGGCGACCGGCGGGTGCGGCGACGTGCTCACTGGCCTCATCGCGGCATTGCTGGGTCAGAAGCTCTCTCCGTTCGACGCGGCGTGTCTCGGGGCGTGGGCACACGGGCGGGCGGGCGACATTGCGGCGGCCGAAGTCGGTCAGGCGGCCCTCATCGCCAGCGACCTTTTGGCGTACCTCGGCAAGGCCCTGCGCGAAGTCGAATCGTAACGCGGCCGCCATTCCATCTTGGCACGAAGTCTGTAGCATTCCCGCGTGACTCACCCCTACGAGGCGCGACCCCGTGAAGCAGATTTGCCCCGAGTGCTTGAAGAGCGTCGAGGTTCCCGATTCCGCGGCCGGCACCGACGTGCCGTGCCCGGTGTGCGGGGCGAAGATCCCCGTCCCCGGCCGGTACTCGCCGGCCGTCGCCGTCCCGCCGCCGGCCGCAAATGACGCCCCTCCCCCACCGCCCGGCCTGATCCCGCCCGCCTCGGCTTCGCCGCTGCCGGGGCCGGCCGTGACGCCTTACCCCGCCATCACCGGCGACGGCAAGGACGTTGGCGTGACACTCACGCCGGCGGTAGTAGAGTGGATCGTGCCCGTCGGCTTGACACTGATCTTCGTGCTGACGTTCTTCACCTGGGTCGGGGCGTACCCCGGCGGCCACCGGCTGTTCGCACAGAACGCCTGGGACACGCTCTTCCGGGAAATTTCGCCAAACATGGTCCCCGTGACGATGAAGGACGAAGAAACCAAGCTTCGGGCGCTGGCCGGTCGGGACTGGCCGGTCATGTTGCCGTATTTGGTCCTGCTGATCGTGAGCGTTCTCCTCGCCTGGGGTGAAAAGTTCGTTCACGAAATCGACCCCGTCACCGTGCCCGGTCCGCTCGCGTGGCTGTCGAAGGTATGGCCGCAACGGTTCCTGATCTTGGCCGTACTGTGCGGGGTTCTTCTGGGGTTCTTCGTGCTTGAGATGACTCGCGGTTTCGGCCTGGAAACCGCTGTGCGGCAGTACGCGGTGCAAAAGTACGAGACGGACGCAGCGGCCGCCGACACGCAACTGGAGAAGGTTGCCGTCCAGGTGAAGACCGGCGGCGAACAAGGCCGATTCGCGGTGCAGACCACGACGTGGTACGCCCTGGCGTTCCTGGCCCATGTCGTGGTCGTGCTAGCGATTTTGATTCGCATGTGGCTCGCGAACCGGCCGGGCAAGGCGTACCCGCGGCTGGCCCTACGGTATTGATCGAGTGGGGAAAAACGCTGCGGCCCCGGACGGTTCTCGTCCGGGGCCGCAGCGTTTGATCGGCTTGGTCTTAATCGAGCGTCACGACTTCGCCGCCGCCCTTTGTCACGAGTGCGGCGAGGGTGCTGATCGTAATCGTGTCGCGGAGGAATCGCACCGACCCGTCGGCGAACACGGCGTTGGCCCCGCCGGTGTGGAAGCTGTAGATGTCGCCTTGCAGGTTGTTGCAATTCATGATGCACGCCCCGGTGCCGAAGGCGGATAGGCCGTCGGCGGAGGTGCCCGTCACGGTGATGCGGTTGTCAGAGTCCGCCCAGATTGGGCCGGTGATCTTCGTGGGGTCGTAGGCACTGCACTTCTTGCCGGCGTAGCACTGTTGGTCGCGGCCGGCGGCTTCGGAGTACAAGGTCGTGTTGCTCGTGCCGTCGGTGATTTCCGTGATCCGCGTCGGGCCGTTCTGCCGCAACGCCCCCTTGCTCCCGCCGCCGGCCCACGCGGTGCCGCCGGCGACGACGAGCGGGTTGGAGAAGCCGTTCTCGGCCCCGGCCGAGTCCTTGGTCGATTTCACCTGGGCGCACGGGGCGTAGTCGGACGCCGTCCCGGTCGAGGTGTTCTTGGTCGTCGGGTAGACGGCCCCGCCCAGCGAATTCGTAGTCGCTCCGGGCGAACTCGGCGGGGCGAACGCGGTGTTCCCGCCCGTGATGTAGTTCGTCGCGTAGGCCGTGATCGGGCCATCGGACGTCGTGCTGGAGGGGCACCGGAAGAGCTTGAACGGGATCACCAGGGCGTTGACGTTCGCCGGGTCGCTCCAGTCGAGGCCGAAGGTGTAGATCGGGTAGATGTTGTTCTGCTCGACGAACGGCAGCAACGGGACCAGACCGCTGGACCGGCCCTGTGTGGCGCCAAGGTTGCCTTGCGTGGCCGTGTACCCGGCGGCCCAGGGGATGTACGGCGGCTGGCTATTGTTCTTCGTGATGCCGTTGTGCGGGAACCCGCCGTACGTTCCTTCGTAATTCAAGGCCGCGAGGCCGAGTTGCTTGAGGTTGTTGGTGCACTTGATCCGGGCGGCGGCCTCACGAACCTTTTGCACGGCCGGCAGCAACAGGCCGATGAGAATCGCGATGATCGCGATGACCACGAGCAATTCAATCAACGTAAACGCCACTCGACGGGTAGGCGATCGCATACGGGAAGAACTTTCTGGATCGAGGAACGCATGGAACGACACCCTCAGCGGGCGTCGGCGGCAGATGACCGTATCATCATGATGAATGCGTCAGACCGAGACTATCGACGGGGCTGTTTTTCACCGAACAAACACCATTCCTTCACCCGAGACGCTAATCTTCGCAATTTCCACTCACAAAACTCTCCAAATCTGCTCGCAGAAGGGGCGTTCTGAAGTTCTCCAACGAAGAGAGAGGCGGCCCTTGACTCAGCTTCACTCCCGGCAAGAATCATAATACCGGAACTCGCCACGGCCCCCCGGCGTCTCATTTTCACGGTTCGCTCGCGACCTTCTGCGTCAGAGGCTCTCCCGATGTCCCGCTTGCTCGTGGTCACCGCCCTTGCCCTTCTCGTTACCCGCCCCGCGATTGCCGACACCCCGAACCCCTTCGACCTCGTGCAGGGGTTGCGGGAACACGGCATGTCCGACCTGGCGATGGAATACCTCGACGAGTTGGCCAAGAACAACCCGACCGCGGACCAGAAGGTCGTGATTCCACTGGAGAAGGCGAAGACGAACCTCCTGCTCGCACAACAGGAAACCGACGAGTCGGTCCGCGACGCCGCCATCGCTCTGGCGAAGACCGAATTCGGCCTCTTCCTGCTCGACCACGCCAAACACCCGCGGGCTCCCGAGGCGGCGATGGCGCTCGCCCGCGTGCTGTCCTTGCAGGCGAAGACCGCCCTCAACCGGGCCGCGCGAATCGACGTGCCCGTCGGGGCCGACGGGCAGCCGGACGACGGCAAGGCGAAGGCCAAAAAAGCGGCCTACGCGGCCGTCCGCCCGCTGTTCAAGGAAGCGACGGACCGATACGGCCAGGCCGCCAAGCAGATCAAGGCAATCGTGGACAACCCGATGACCGACGCCTTCCGCCGGAAGGGTCTGGCCCGCGACGCGATGCAGGCCGAGTTGGACCGCGGCATCAATCAGTACAACCTGGCCGACACGTACATCCAGGCCGAAGGCCAGGATCTGCTGGACCAGGCCAAGGCCCTCCAGGACGCCCGGAAAATTTTCGCCGACCTCGGCCAACAGGACGTGAACAACCCCATCTGTTGGGCCGCCCGCGCCTGGGTCGGGGCGTGCTACTACGAGATGCAGGACATGGGCAAGGCGAAGGAGGCCTTCGCAGCCGTCCGCTCCGACGCCCTCCGCAACCCCACGGCCGGGGCCGACGGCGTGCGGATGGTCGAGTTTTTCGAGGCCCAACGCGAGTACGTCAGCGGCCGGGGCGGCGACCTGCCCGCCGTCCGCACCGCCCGCGTGAAGACCAAGGGCTGGCTCGACAAGGACAAATACAAGGCGCGGATGACGCCCGAGCGGCTCAGCATGACCTACTACCACGCCATCCTCACTCAGCGCGAAGCCGAGGGCGACCTCGGCAACGTCTACGAGAAGAAGGACGCCAAGGGCAAGCCGTCGGGGAAGCTCGTCAGCGTCACAGCGAGTGCGCGGGCGTTATTGCAGGAGGCGGCCCGCGACTACAAGAAGTTGCTTGAGTTCGACAACGACTACACCGACCGGGCGTCGCGGCAGCGGATGCGGGCGATTCGGTTCATCGTCGGCAATGCCCGCAAGCCGGCCGCGCAGTACACGAACTTCGACGAGTGCCTGATGGCCGCCCAGGTGCGATTGGGCGGGTTGGACGAGGCGATCGACGCGATCGAAGACGAGCCCGCCGCGGACGACAAGAAACCGGGGGACAAGAAGGCGGACAAGCCGGCCCCGAAAAGCGACCTGACGCCGGAGCAACAGAAGGAGAAGGCGATGACCGACGTCATCGCCCTGTTCGAACGGGCCCGCGACCTGATCACGCCGGAGACCCCGGCGAAGGACGCGGCCGAGGCGAAGTTGTGGCTCGCCGTCGCCTACCGCCGGTGCGGGTTCCCCCAGGCCGGGGCCGTGGCCGCCGAGAACGTCGCTCTGACGACCCGCGGGTCGATCGCGGCGAAAGCCGGCCTGTGGGCCATCGAGTGCTACCGCGAGTCGCGGGCGAAGATCGAAGCCGCCGACGTGGAAGCCCGCACGGTGGACCGGAACCGGGCGATCGACCTGGGGCTGGCCATCGACAAGGCCCAGGGGACCGACCCGGCCACCGACGGCGTCCGCACCCGCCTCGGCGAGTTGTACCTCGAAGAGAAGCAATTCAAGGCCGCCTTCGACATCCTCAACAAGGTCAACGCCGGCTTCGCCGGGGCCGCCGGGGCCCGCACCATGCAGGGCCGGGCGGCGTTCTACCTCTTCCAGAGTAAAGACTCGCCGCTGTCGCCGGAGGAGCGGACGAACCTGCTGACCCGGGCGCGGACCGCGGCCGAGGCGGTGCCCGAGCCGGCCAACCCCGACAACCTGCGGGCGTTCTTCATCATGCGGAACGTGCTCGCCCAACTGTACCTCATTCAGGGGGGCGGCCAGTTAGCCAAGGCCGAGTCGATCGCCACGGGCAACGTGACCCGCGTGGCGGCCGCCCCGATGCCGGCGGGGGACAAGAAGACCGCGAAGTTCTCCGCCGAAGAAGTCCGCCTGCGGGCGCAGTACGCCCAACTCCTGCCGCTCTACAAGGACGCGAAGTACAAGGAACTGGCCGACCGGGCGCAAAAGACGCTGCTCGACATGAAACAGGCCGGGCCGGCCGCCACGGAGGTGGAAGCCTACCGCGGCAAGCAACCCGAAAAGGGCGACGGCGACACCGGTTCCGCCGTCGTCGCGGCCGACAGCCTGGACAAGTACCGCCGCGACTTCATCGTGCTCGCCCTGCAAGCCCGCATCCGCGAGGGGGCGTTCGACCAGGCCGCGGAACTCTTCAAATTGCTCGAACAACTCGGCGGCAGCGTTGAAGCCACCACCGAAGCCCTCGCTCGCCTCGTCACGCAGGTCCGCCCGCAGATCGACGAACTCAAGAAGCAGATGAAGGACGAGGAGGCCAAGAAGTTGATGGACACAGTCGGTAAGCTGCTGACCGATCAGGCCGCGAAGGACAAGCTCGCCGCCCGCCCGCGGGCCTTCCTCGGTCGTGCCCTCCGCGACCTGGGATTGCACGATAAGGCCCACGAAGTCTTGGCGAAGGTTCCTTCCGTGGACGAGGCGACGTTGCGGCAACCCATCAGCGAACTGGACGCCGAGAAGCGTGACGCGGTGATCGCTTACCAGATCGGGCAGATCGAATCGGCCCGCGTCTACCGGCTCTCGAAGCAGTTCGACAAGGCCGACGAAATCCTCACCGCGGCGCTCGGGGCCGACGGCAAGAGCGGTTGGGCGAAGTCGTTGGAGTTCCGCAAGGAGCGCGTCTATGTGATCGAGGACCGCGCCACCGACGCCCCAGCCGATAAGAAGCGTGACCTGTGGGTCAAGGCGACCCAGGCGTGGGCCGAGGTGATTCGGCCGTACCTCGCGTTCGTCACGGCCCCGATCAAGAAGACCGACGACGTGGCCAAAGTTCGGCAGGACCGCGAGCGGATCTACCCGGTCATCCTGGACCTGTTCGTGGAAGAGAAGCGGTGCTTCGCCAAGGCGAACATGCAACTCATCGCCGCCCCGGCGAAGCAGACGGACGCGCTGACCAAACTCGGCAAGGACATCGCCCGGTTGGAGAAGGGGTACGAGAAGGGCCTGAACACCGAGATCCGCCAGCGGTTCGCCACGCTTTTGGACGAGTACCCCGCGATGAAGGACGGGTACAAGAAGGACGGCGGCACCGCCTTCCTCGATCCGACGGCCGATCTGCCCGAGCCAGCCACCGCCCCTGCGACGCCCGAGAAGAAGTAGTTTCCCAAATCCTGCGAGCGGCGGGGCCGTGCCCCGCCGGCCTCTCCACCGATCCGCAATTGGAGTTCGTTATGCGCATCCGCCGTTTCGCCCTCGTCCTCCTCGTGGCCGGCCTGGCTACTTTGTCGCGCCCGCCGCAAGCGAACGGCCAGGGGGGAGCGGCGTTCGACTCGGTCAAGTTCCGCAACCCGAAGAAAGACTACCAGGAAGACCGCGTCCTCGGGGCCGTGCAGGAGACGGCCGGCGGCATCAAGGTCACGGCCGCCAACAAGGAGGTGACCGAAGTCGCGGCCGGCAACATCATCGCCGTGGACTACGGCAACCTGCCGGGGATGGACAAGATCATCCTCGACCTCCGCGCGGCCGAGAACCAGGGGAACGCCGCGAAGGCCCGCGACCTGTACGCGGCCGAGGTGAAGAAGAACCCGGCCGACCCGAAGACGAAGAAGTTCCTGGAATACCGTGAAGCCTACTGGACCGCCCGCACCGCCGACGAGAAGACCGGCCCCGCCCTTCAGGCCGAGGCCCCGGCCGCGGTCGCAAAGCTGATCGGCTTCGTGCAGGAGTACAGCAAGAAGAACGCCTGGGAGGTGTGGCCGGTCGCGCACCTGGCCGCCCGGATGCAGTTCGAACTCGGCAAATACACCGAGGCCGGGGCGATCTATTCACAGCTCGCGAAAGTCGAGGGCCTGCCGCCCGAGATGAAGTTCGACGCCAAACTGAGCGAGACCGAGATGCTGTTCCGCAGCGGCAACACCCTGACGACCGCCCCGGCCCTGGAGGAACTGTCGAAGGCCGCCGGCTTCCCGACAGCCGGTTCGCTACGGGAGAAGCTCACGATCCTGCAAGCCGCCACGAAGGCTTCCGGCGAGAAGAAGCCGAAGGAGAAGCCGGCCGCGGCCGTGAAGGTGATTGACGACGTGATCGCGAAGACGGCCGACCCACTCGTGCGGTCGTTCGGCCACAACATCCTCGGCGAGTTGTACACACAGGTAGACCTGCCCCGCGAGGCGATGTGGGAACTGTTGCGGGTCGAGGTGGTGGACAACCAGGACCACGAGGAAGTGTTGAAGGCGGTCATCCGCCTGGCCGAGTGCTTCCAGAAGCAAGGCGACGAAACGCGGGCGAAGGCCTACCACGACAAGCTCGCGCAAGTGAAGGGGGCGTAAGTGGCGAAGCAGATCGACTGGCTCTACCACCGCAACTCTTGTACGACGTGCAAGCGGGCGCAAGCCTACCTCGTGCCGGCCGGCGTGACCGCGGCCACGGTGGTCAACGCCACGAAGGAGCGGATCGACGCCAAGAAGGCGCTACAGCACCTCGCAGGCGTCGAGAAACTGATCGCCGTGAAGGGGAAGCGGATCGAGACGCTTGACCTGAAGCACGACCGGCCGGACGACGACGCGATTCTGGCCCTCATCATGGGGCCGACGGGCAACCTTCGCGCGCCAACGGCGAAGGTCGGCACGACGATGGTCGTGGGCTTCACCGACGATGCGTACCGTCAGGTCTTCGGGTGATGAATGAAAGAACCCACCCGTCGAAGCGACGGGTGGGCTTTTAGGTCTTGTCTTGTGGGGCAGTTTGGAAATTGATGTGCCGAAAGCCCACCCGTCGCTTCGACGGGTGGGGCAAACACAGATCAGCCTTGCACCGGCATGCACACCTGTTCCAGTAGCCGTTCGCACTTCTCCTGGATCACGTCGGCGAGGTTCGGCAGCGGCGTGCCTTCGGGCAGCGACTCGCGGACGGCGGCCAGCCACCGGGGGAAACTGTAGACCATCGCAAAGGCGTCGAGCGTCACCGCTTCCAGGCGGGCGTGGTTGCCGCGCTTCTCGGCGTCGGCCCACAGCGTCTTGCTCTTGCCGGTCAGCGACAGGTCGTCTTCCGTCCGCATCAGGATCAGGTGATCGACCACCGTCGGCTGCACCGTCATCGAGCCGAGCTTGATTTCCAGGTCCTTCGGCTTGCCCGGCCCCTTCGCGAGGAACAGGCCGACGCCGACCTTCCACGGTTGCCCGTCTTTGCACGCCCAGTGGGCGAGCGACACGATGCCGTAGGTCGGGTGGTCGCCGTAGCTCCACTCCGGGACGACGTGTTGCAACCGCCACGGGCCGACCTTCACGCCGTGCTCGTGGCACGCGGTCAGGAAGGTGCCGAGGGCCGATTGCAGTTCCCGCGTCGCCCCCGTGAGCGCCCCGTCTGGTTCCAGCTTGCGGCGGGCCGAACGGTACTCCGTCTCCCACATGTCGGCGAGGGCAGCCGGGGAAAGCCCCGACCGCGGTGCTTCGACTTCGGCCGGCTGCGTGACCGGCACGGTCGTGATGATTTCGGCCGCCCGGACGCTGTACGGCGAGTCGTGGCCGAGGAGCGCACTCACGCGGTTGCTCGTCTCTTCCGGTGCGGTTTCGGCGGGCGTCGCGGTCGGGTAACTCGGCTCCAACGGAAGGACTTCCTCTTCCACGGCGGAATCGAAGCCGCCGCCCTTCACGATGTTGTCGATCGGCTCGATCCGCGTGACGGCGTGATCATCGGCGACCATGTGGTCGTACAGGTGGCGGAATTGTTGCAGCATGTCCCGCAGCGTCGGTTCCGTGCGGGCGACCTGCGAAATCTGCTCGTCGAGGAACGGGTAGATGTCCGACACGCCGTCGGCGTGCGGCATCGTGTCCAGCACCGGCCGCAGGCGGGCTTCCACCACGCGGCGGACGAGGTTCGCGGGCGGGGCTTCCAGGCGGAGGGCCTTCACCGTGCCGTGGTTCGGGACGTGAACCGGGTTATTCAGCCGGTCTTGAATGTACCCGTCCAGTGACGGCACGAAGCGGTTCCACAAGCCCCGCTCGGCGAAGATCAGGAAGCACAGGCCGTCGAGTTGGTGCATGATCTGCACGATGCCGGCGAAGAACGCTTCGGCCACGCGGTGGCAGTCGTCGTTGCGGCGGGCGAGCAGCAGGTCTTCCAACTGGTCGAAGGCCACGACCACCGGAATCTTCAACTCGCGCATCAGTTGCATCATCACCTTGAACAGCGCGAGCACCAGGTCTTGCCGGGTCGGGCGGACCTGGAAGTCGATCTCGGTGAAGCCGAACGTCAGGAAGTTCGCGAGTTCGCTCTCGTCCTTCAGCAGCACGGCCTTCGTGAAGCCATTAATGACGTTCCGCCGCATGAGGCCGGTCGCGTTGTGCGGCTCGGTCTTCTGCACGTGCGCGGCGATCAGGTCGAAGGCCCGCTCCGGCGTCAGCCCGGCGTCGGAGATGGCCTGACGCACCGGCGTCGTGCCCTTGCCAAGTAGCGTGTCGGCCAGCCATTCGGCGCGTTCGGCGGCTTGCGCGTGGCCGATGCCGAGGCGGCGTGCCCACCGGCCGATGCCCGGCGGCGGGAAGAGTTCGACCTTCTCGTCGCTCGTCAATTGCTTGATTGCCGTGCCGAGGATGGTGCGGACGAGTTGCTCGCCGATCTGTTCCAGCGGCCGGACGCCCTTCTGCTTGCCGCCGCCGAGGAGCGTGTCGATGATCTGGAACAGCAGGTATTCGAGGTAATCCGTGTCCTTCTGGAAGGTGCCCGGCGTGACGAGCAGTTGCCACGCGCCGCCGGCCCCGTGCTTGATGCTGTGCAGCAGGTGCGTCTTGCCGGCCCCCTTGTTCCCGAGGATCGGCACGACTTCACTGTGGGCGGTCGGGTCGTTGCGGTACAGGTCGATGATCGCGTGCAACAGGTCGCGCTCGGCGACGAACAGTTCCGGCACGTGGAACCGGCCGCACACGTCGTCGTCGGGGTTGCGGGCGAAGTAGTTGCGGAACGGGTTGCCGGCCCGCTTCAGGAGTTCGCGCTCGCCGGTCGGCGTCGGGCGGGACAGGGTGGCCGTTGCAGTCATGCTGATCCTCCGTGACAAAAGTTAAGAGCCGCGACCGTGCGGCGGATGTTTTGGGTTATCTCGCGCTGGCGTAATACGCCACGTTGTGGCCGACGAGCAAGGCGAACGTCGGTTCGGGCACGGCGTAGAGCGGCCCCGTCCAGGGGTGCAGGTACACACGGCCGGCCGTGTGAAGTTGCCGCAGGGCGTCGTGGAAGAGGCCGACGCTGCACCCCGCGTGGCCGCAGGAGATGGCTTGGTACAGTTCCGGCAACGGACAATCGCGTGCGGCCTCTGCCGCCCAGTCGGAGAGGTGCGTTTGAATTGCGGCGGCCACGTCGGTCACGGTGGTCTTCGCGACTAGCGTGGCCACGCTGCCGTTGGTTCGCGGGGCGGCGGCGTGGTCCGCTTCAGTCAGGCGGTTCACCGGGCCAGGCACGGGAACGCGGGCGGTGGTCACGTCCGGCAGCGCCGCGGCGACGGCGGCCTTCAATCCGTCGAGGTTTTGGGCCATGCGGCTCACGTCCGCGAGCAGTTCGTCCACCTGCCCGCGGCGTTCTTCGAGGATGCGCACGAAGTCTTCGAGCACTTTTTTCGGGCTGACCTGTTGCATCAGGTGTTGCAGGCCGCGCTCAGTGATCGTGCAGACCTCACGCGGCTTGCTCTTGGGGTCGGCGGGCAGGGTTTGCAGCATCTGGTCATCCCGGCAGCGTTTCGCGGCGGCCTTGCCGGCCGCGGTGTTCGGGAACAGGCCGGCTTCGGTCTTCGAGGCGTGCAACGGCACGCCGCTCCGCTCGGCGGCGGCCCGCGTCAGGGCGTCGAGGATCAGCGGTGTGGATTTGTCGGTCAACGGTCGGCTTCCTGCCGGTTGGAAAAGTTCCCCGCCAAGGTAGCCCGAACGACGGCGGGGGTGCAAGAGCGATTTCGGAGAAAGGTCCGGGGGCTCACGGCACCGGGGCCAGCACCACGCGGAAGCCGATGCTCGGCTCGCGGGTGTCGGGCGGGTGGCCGGCACGGGCGGCGGAACGGCAGCGGGCCGCCGGCGAATCGAACGCCCCGCCGCGCACCGCCCGCACGTCGCCGGTGGCCGGTCCCGTGGGGTTCACCCGCGGACCGGCCGGGTACGAGCGGGCGTAGAAGTCCGAACACCACTCGGCGACGTTACCGGGACAGTCCAAGAGGTTGAAGGCGTTCGCCTTCGCCTGTCCGACCTTGCTCGGTTGGCCCGGCGACTTCGCGTTCGGGTCGTCCGGCGGCGGGTCGTCCTTGCCCAACGGGTCGAACGTCTCCCCCTGCGCCGGTAAGAGTTGATCGCCCGACGGGTAGGCCGTCGTCGTGCCGGCCCGGCAGGCGTACTCCCACTCGGCCTCCGTCGGCAGGCGGTACGCCCAGCCGCGGCGCTTCGTGCGGTCGCGCTCGGTGAGTTTCTTGCAGAACTCGACGGCCTCGGCCCACGTCACCGTCTCCACCGGGTAGTCGGTGGCCCCCCGGATGCGAACGGCCGTCCGGGCCGGCGACTTGCCCATGAGTTGCTGGAACTGGCCGTTCGTCACCTCCGTCGCGCCGATGTAGTAGGCGTTCTCCAGTGTCACTTCGCCGACCGGCCCCTCGTCGAACCCCCGGCCGCGCTCGCTGTCCGGCGATCCCATCAGGAACTTGCCGGGCGGCACGAGGACGAGTTTCATGCCGAGCGGGTTGGTGTACTCGGCCGTCGGCGGCGGGTCGGCCAGGAAGGCGAGGCGGTAGACCACGTAACCGCCCACCCCGAAGGTCACGAGTGCGACGAGGCCGACCAGCCAACCCGTCAGGCTCCCGGACTTCCGACTCCGCTCGCGGATGCGGGCCGGGGCTTCGGACGCCGGAAGCATGAACAGGTGGCTGCTCCCCTTCGGGTCGAGAGCAAACACCGGCGCGACGGGGGCGGGCGGCAGGGCTTGGTGCGGGTGAGTGCCGGGCGGGGGCGGTGGGCAGAACGGCAACAGTGCGTGCGCGACTTCGACCGGCGTCTGCGGGCGGTGCCGCGGGTCTTTGGCCGTCATCCACTGAATGATCGCGTCGAGTTGCGGCGGGGCGGTCGGCATCCGGGCGAGCAATTGCGGCGGCGGATCGGTGATGTGCTTCAACAGCTTCTCGGTCGAGTTCCCCCCCTCGTAGGGGGTTTGGCCGGTCAGCAGGTAGAACAGCGTCGTGCCGAGGGCGTAGACGTCCGCCCGCGTGTCCACCTGCTGCGGGTTCTGCGCCTGTTCCGGGGCGAGGAAGTCCGGCGTGCCGAGGACGAACCCCTCCTGCGTCACGCGGGTGGAACTCTCGCTCGCGGTCGCGGTGTTGAGCATCGCCAGGCCGAGGTCGAGAACCTTCACCTGCCCCGTCTTGGCGGCGATGATGTTGCTCGGCTTCACGTCGCGGTGGACCATGCCACGCTCGTAGGCGTGGTGCAGCCCGAGGGCGGCCTGCCGGATGTAGTCACACGCCACCGGGATGGGCATCGGCCCCCTTTCGCGGACGAGTTTCGTCAGGTCGGTGCCGTCGACGAACTCCATCGCCAGGAAGTGGTCGCCGTTCGCCTCGTCGGCGTCGAACGCCATCACCACGTTCGGGTGCGACAGCTGCGCGACGGCCCGGATTTCCTGTTGGAAGCGGCGGACAGTGAGCGGGTTGGCGAGCTTGTCGCGGCGGATCACCTTCAGCGCGACCTCGCGGCCGAGCCGCATGTGGGTGGCCCGGAAGACGCGGCCCATGGCCCCCTCGCCGAGCAGGTCCGCGACGCGGTACGGCCCGATCGACAGCCCCGGGCCGCGGCCGCGGTAGATTTCCTTAATCTGGTACCCGGTCAGCCACCCGCGCTTGTTCAACTCGATGGCGATGGTGTTCGCGTCCGGCCGCTGAATCTGCGCCCACCCCTTCAGGGCGGCCAGTTGCGTGTCGGTCAGGAATCCGGTCGCGGCCAGGGCGTTGAGGAAGTCCGTCGTGGAGGTGACAGGGGCCATGGGCAATTCCGAACCGATGGGGGCCGCGCCATTCTAGAGAACCGGCCGCGCCGGGCGAGTTCGTTCCTGCCTTCGGCTCGTCTTGCCCATATAACACCACCCACGCGACCGGGTTAGGTGCCCACGGCGAAGGAGTTACCGTGTTTGCATCGATCTTTCTCGAATTCCACCTGCCGAACTCGACGACGTGGTTCTTCTTCTCGTTCTTCCTCACCGTCGCTCTGTTCTTCCAGTTCTCCCGGCCGTTCTCCCTGCGGAACTGGGACCTCATCGCACTCTTCTCGTTCGTCCCCGGCTTCTTGTTGTTGCAAGAGGCGAACCAATCGGCGGCCGCGGACCCGCAGGGCGGGGCCGGCGAGCGGGTCTTCGGCTACGCCTGGCTGTTGTCCGCGTCGCTGTACTGGCTGGTACGGTGCTTCCTCGACCTGACCGCCGTGCGACGGCCGGTGTTCCGCTCGAACCTGACCATCCCCGGCCTCGCGTGGTTCGGCATCGCGCTGTTCGTCTGCCTGACCGTGGTCGCGGTGCGGCGGCCGGCCGACGCCTGGGAGCCGGTCGGCCGGCCGCCGGTTGCGGTTACCGGCGTGACGGAGGGGGCGGCGGTCGTCGTCGCGAAGGGCGAGCCGGTAGACCCGGAACACTGGGCGGAACTCCGCGTCTGGACGGTCCGGGCGTTGGCGATGCTCGGCCACGCGGCGGTGATTACCGGACTGTTCTTCGTCGGCTGGCGGCACTTCCGCGACGCCGAGACCGGCGTGGCGATGGCCGCGATGTACCTGCTGTTGCCGTACACGGCTTACCACATCTCGCAACTGCACCACGTCCTGCTCGCGGCCCTGACGCTCTGGGCGGTCTTCGCCTACCGCCACCCGCGGCTCAGCGGCTGGCTCCTCGGCCTCGCGGCCGGGTCCACGTTCTTCCCGGTGTTGTTGTTCCCGGTCTGGCTGCGGTTCTACTGGCAGCGCGGGGCGTGGCGGTTCACCATCGGCTTCACGGTGGCGCTCCTTCTCTCGCTGGCCGCAACTCTCAGCGTGCTGTGGGCGGCCGGGTACTTCCCGCAAGGGCTGTCACAGGTGATGCACTTGGCCGACTGGCAGCCGTGGAAGCGGCCGACCGCCGAGAGCCTGTGGCAGGGGCGAAACTGGGCCTACCGACTGCCGGTCTTCATCCTGTACGCCGTGTTCGTCGGCACGAGCTTCTTCTGGCCGCCCGTGCGGACGATGGCACACGTGAGTGCGATGTCGGCGGCGCTGTTGATCGGCGTGCAGTTCTGGTTCGCCGACCGGGGCGGGCTGTACGTGCTGTGGTACACTCCGCTATTGTTGCTGATCGTCTTCCGCCCGGCGGCGACGGACCTGGAACCGCCCCTACTGGCGCCCGGCCGCGGCTGGGGCACCCGACTGGCGATCGGCGTGTGGAATCGCGTCCGCCGAAAGTCCGGGGCGGCACAGCCGCCGGCACTGGCGGCATAATTCCTTCGAAGGGCCACGGATGGCGGCACATCTTCAACGTCTGCTAGTTGTCGGGATGGTTCTCGCCGTCGTGGCGTTCCCGCTGCTCTACAAGGTCGAACAGGAACGCCGCTACCGGAACTTGCACGTCGTCGAGGACGGCGTGTTGCTCCGCAGCGGGCAACTCAATCCAGAAGGGTTCGAGCGAATCGTTCGCGAACAGGGCATCGGCACGGTCATCAGCCTGCGGGATTCGAAGGACGACGCCGAGGAGTTCCAGAACCAGTTCGAGGACGACATCTGCCGGGCGGCCGGCGTGCGGTACTATCGCTTCCCCAGTTTGAACTGGGGTGCGGCGGACGGGTCGATGCCGCTGATGGCGAACGTGCGCCGCTTCCTGGCCCTGATGGACGACCCGACCGTGCCGAAGCCGGTCCTGATTCACTGCTTCGCGGGCATCCACCGGACCGGCACCCATGTGGCTGGCTATCGGGTCGAGCGGCAGGGCTGGTCGAACCGGGAAGCGTGGGAGGAAATGCAATCGATGGGCACCCCCCGCACGAAGTACGAACCGGACCTGCTCAAGCTCGTGTTCGCGCTCACGCCGCACCCGGTGGGCGGCCCCGCTCCAAAGCGGTAACCAGACCGAGGCGGCAGCCTCCGCGAGTTCGAGACAACAGGCACAACCCGCAGGGTGGCGGAATTAGCAGACGCACAAGTTTCAGGTTCTTTGACCACGTCTGTGACCGCGTGCCGATCGAGGCGGATGTCGAGCAACGGGATGACCTGATGATCGCGAAGGTGGCTCCCGGCCGGGTCAGCCGGAGCGAACGATGACGGGCGAACCAGAACGGCCGTGGTCTACCGGGTGCCGCCGAAGTAACGCCACCCGCCGGCCGGGGAGCGGAGCGGTCCGTGTTCCGGACACGTCCTGAGCTTTTTGGGTAAACGGCCCCAGCCCGGTACCCCGCACGGCCCGAATTCGCTAAACAACGGAAACGACCCGGCCGCGTTTCCCCGAACCGTTCGCCCCATGCCCAAACCCGCCGAGGCCGACGACCGCGATCTGACGCGAGCCGGCTACGTCCCGCAGTTCCGCCGCGGACTCGGCAGCTTCGCCGCCTTCGCCGCCGGCTTCTCGTACCTTTCGATCCTCACCGGCATCGTCCAGAACTTCCACCTCGGCTACCGCGAAGCCGGGCCGGCGTTCTTCTGGACGTGGCCGGTAGTGTTCGCGGGGCAGTTCTGCCTGGCCCTCTGCTTCGCCGAACTCGCCCGCCGGTACCCGTTTTGCGGCGGCATCTACGCCTGGGCCACCCGGTCCGGCTCCCCGGTTCTGGGGTGGCTCATCGGCTGGGTCTACCTGGCTTCCCTCGTCGTGACCCTGGCGGCGGTCGCGCTGGCGTGGCAAATCACGCTGCCGGCACTCTGGCCGGGGTTCCAAATACTCGACACGCCGGCCCGCAACGCCGCCCTTCTCGGGATCGTGCTGATCGCGCTGAGTACGTTCTTCAACGTCCTCGGCACGCGCTGGCTCGCGCTCCTGATGACTACCGGCGTCGTGGTGGAACTGGTCGCCGCGCTGGCGCTCATTGCCTTGCTGCTCGGGCACGCCGTTCGCGGCCCGGCCGTCGTGCTGGACGTGGGAATCCCCGGATCGACGGCCGGCTTCGGCACCGTCGGGCCGTTCCTCACCGCGGCGGTGATGGCGGCTTACGTGATGTACGGGTTCGACACAGCGGGAACCCTGTCCGAGGAGACGATCGACCCGCGCCGTCGAGCGCCGCGGGCCATCCTTCAGGCACTGCTAGCCGCGGCCGGCCTCGGTGCGCTCCTCCTCATTGGTGCCCTGGTGAGTGCCCCGGACCTCGCCGACCCGCTTCTGTCCGACGGGGCGGGCGGCCTGCCGTACCTCATCACGCAGGTGTTGGGGGAAACGCGGGGATCGGTCTTCGTTGCGGCGGCGGCTCTCGCGGCGTTCATCTGCACGCTGGCCGTTCACGCGATCACGTCCCGCATCCTCTTCGCGATGGCCCGCGACCGGGCCATCCCCTTCGCCTCCCGGCTGGGCCGCGTTCACCCGGAACACCGGACGCCCCACGTTGCGGCCATCGTCGTTGGCGTCCTCGGCTGTGCCTTGCTCGTGGTCAACTGGAACGCCGAGAGGTTGATAACGGCCCTGGTGTGCGTCAGCATCGTCTGGTCGAATCTGGCGTACCTGCTCACGACCGGCTCACTGCTGGTGAACCGCCTCCGCGGCCGGGTGTCAACGGGTGATTCGTACCTGGGCTGCTGGGGCTTGCCGGTCAACGTGCTGGCCGTCGGGTGGGGGTTCGCATTGATCCTGAACATCGGTTGGCCGCGCGAGCAGCTCTACGGATCGGAATGGTACGAGCGCTACGGGGCGGTGCTCTACAGTGGCGTCCTCTTGGTCGCGGGAGTCGTCGTCTACCGGGTGGTGCGTCGGGGGATCGTCCGATGAGCGGGGAAATGCCGCCTCCGGTCTCGCGGGTTCGGAAGTGCCTCGGCTGGGCCGTCCACGCCTACACCGGCTGCGGGCTGTTGCTCGCGGCGGGGGTCGTGTCCCTCTTGCTTCAAACCGAGCGAACGACGGAAACCTACCGGACCTGTTTCTTGCTCATGCTCGTGGCCGTGATCGTCGACGCCACGGACGGCACCCTGGCCCGGGCCGTTCGCATCAAGGAGGCGGTCCCCGGATTCGACGGCCGCCGGCTCGACGACCTCGTCGATTTCCTCATGTACACCTGCCTGCCGCTGCTGCTGATCGATCGGGCCGGGCTGCTCCCGGAAGGCTGTCGGTGGGTCCTGCTCGCGGCCCTCGTCGCCAGTGCCTACGGGTTCTGCCAGTCGGACATCAAAACCGAGGACGGCGCGTTCCTCGGCTTCCCGTCGTACTGGAACATCGTCGCCTTCTACCTGTACGCGCTGCCGGTCACGGGCGGATGGGGCGTTGGCGTGATTCTGAGCCTGGCCATACTGACGTTCGTCCCGAGTCGATACGCATACCCGACACAACCGGGGCGAATCAACCGCGTGATGCTGTTGCTCAGCCTGCCGTGGGCGGTGTTGCTCTCGGCGGCCCTGGCCCTCGATTGGGACGAGGAGTTGTTCCGCACCCTGGTTCGAGTGTCGCTGCTCTATCCGGCCTTCTACCTCGGCTCAGCCTGGGCGATGTCCCTGCGGAGGGTTGTCGCAAGGACGCCGCCCTGACGAAGCTGTTGGAGCGGAACCGCCCCGCTTGAGCCGGGTCAACGGGCCGGCCCGTTATCACGAGCGTATGACAGGAGTATGCGACCGCGGGTCGCGGACTTCGCTCACCCAGGGCACCGCCCGTGGACCACCATCCCGACGCCCCGCACCTGCCCCGATTGGCCGGCATCCCGGTCGAGCCGGTGTTCATCACCGGCGCACACCGTAGCGGGACGACGCTCCTCTACTCGTTGCTCCTCGCGACGCACCGTTTCAACGGGGTTACCGCGTACCACGTCCTCCGCTACCGCCAAATCCTCGCCCGCCACCTCGCCGGCGAGACCGCCCGGGCGAAGGGGGAACTCGCGGAACAGTTCCGGGCCGCCGGGGTCTTCGACCGGGTCATCGACGGGGTACGGGTGACGCCGGACTTGCCGGAGGAGTACGGCTTCGTGATCGCCGACCCCGGCCCGCCGCGGTTGCGGCCCGCGAACCTCAAGCGGTTCACCGCCTTGTGCCAGAAAGTGCAGTTCACCGGCGAAGCCGGCCGGCCGCTCTTGCTCAAGAACCCGTGGGACTTCGGCCGATCGCAGTTCGCCAAGCAGCACTACCCGCGGTCGAAGTTCCTGTTCCTGCACCGCGACCCAGCGCGGACGCTGAACTCGCAGGTGAATGCCGGGCGGACAATGCTGGCGGCACGGAACGCCTACCTCGCCATGCTCACCCCGCGGTACGGGCAACTGTTCCGCCGGCCGCTCGCGCTGCGCCCGGCCCGCTGGCTATTCGGGCCGGGCCACGGCCTCGGAGCACGACTGCTGGCCCGCGGGTTGGTCACGGGCGTTCAGGCCGCGGCCCGCGACCGGGCCGCCCTGCCCCGTGGCGACTGCTTCGACGTCCGGTACGAAGACCTGTGCGCCCGCCCGAACGAAACGCTGGCGGGGATTCTCGGCTGGCTCGGCCTCGACACAGTCGGCGTCCCCGACATGTCGGCCGTGATCGCTCCTCGCGGCGGGTCCTTGCTCCCCGAAGTCGAGCGCCTCCGGCCCGCGCTCACCGCCCGATTACACGATTACTACCGCGAGTTCGGCTACGCGGCTGGCTCGTGAGACGGACCACCGAGCCGCACCTCGGCCATCGCGGGCGGCAAACGCGGGTGTGGAAGTTGCCCTGCCAGAACCTTCTCCCAGGACACCGATGGTGGTCGTCAGCCACTCACCGTGACCGTCGCCCGGACACCACACCACACCGTCGATCGTCACTTCTATCGAGAAAAGAAGCCCTTTTGCGATTCTCGCGAACTGGCATTCGGGTTGCGATATGGTCCACCAGAATCCGCGGTCGTGTTCTCGTCTCAGATCCCATTCAGTCTGGGCGGATGTTGAGTGGGGTTCGTCCGAGAACACGCCGCGGGTTTCTACTTCAACTCAGACCAATCGTCTCAAATCCCGATCGAATCCTTAGCCTCGCCTAATCGCAACTCCACCAGCAATCGGTCCAGCGCCACGAACGGCCCCGTCTCCGGCAACGAACTCTCTGCGTGAGCCGCTTCCAAGTCTGCTTCCAGCCGGTCCAACTCCCACTTGTGGAAGTCAAGATCGACGGCCGTGAGCGTTCCGAACTCGGCCGACTGCTTGCGGGCGATCAACTCCGGCACGAACGGCAGTCGGAAAACCTCGTTCAGCGTCGGCAGGTGAGCGATCACCTCGCCGGTGCGCATCAGGTGGATGCCGGTCAGCACCGTGCGGTAGGCGTATAGCAGCGTCTTCACCTTCTTCGGGTCGTCCTTCTCGAACTGCTTCCGCTGCGACTGGTAGAAGCCGCGGTAGTGGTGAACGCTCGCCCGACACGCCGCCTTCGCCGCAATCGGCCGCAGTTGCGCGAGCAACGCTTCACCGCCCGCAACCAGCGGCGAGAAGACGGCCTCCAGCGCGTTGCCGTTCCCCTTCGCCAAGAGTGCGAACAACTTCGCCGCCTCGTGCGCGACGAAGTCGACTTCCCGCCCGGCGAACACCTCCGTCTTCTCGTGCGTGTCTGCCGGCCGCGAAAGGCCGAGGAGGTCGCGCGTCGGCGTGAGGAACGCGCCGCGGACGTCCACGTCGGAATCGACCGACGGGAAGCCGTACAGGTGTGCGCCGCTGATCGTCCAGAACAGGGCGTGCGGCCGGCGTTCGTCGGCCCATGCTGCGAGGGCTGGCAAGTCGAGGTCGTGCTTGATCGTCATTGGGTCGCTCGCTTTCGCCGGGCCGCGATCAGGAAGCGGTTCACTCGCTCCGTGTCGGGCTTCTCCGGCAGTTGGGTGGTCTCGTAGGCCGCCTGGAACTCGCGGTCGAGTTCCAGCGCCCGCTTCTGCACGTCCGCGAAACTCCACGACCCGGAGCGGATCGAGAGCAACTCCTCGCGGTGTTCGCCCACGTCCACGCGGATGTCGCCGTGCCGCAGGGCGTGGATGCCGCTGTGCAACAGGCGGATCAGGTGCATCGCGTGCTTGGCCTTGAAGGTGCCGGCCGCGTCGTGCCGTTTCTTCATCAGCCGGAACTGGGACAACACGTACCCGGAGTAGGTTCGGTACAGGTGCCGCGACAGGAAGCACGGCCGCAGGTCGCGGAGTTCTTGTCCCGTCTCGTCCAGGTGCAGCACGACCGGCGACCAGAGCGTTTCGAGCAGGTTCGGGTTCACTTGGAGGGCCAACCGCAGGAATTTCTCGATCTCCCAGTGGACTTCCTCGACGCCATCGGCGAACGACTCGGCTTGTTCCGGCGGCTTCACCAGCGACCAGTTCCAGTCGGCCGGCGGCAGGTAGACGCCGCGACGGTCTTCGTCCGACGAATCGGTCGAGAGGCCGAATGCCCGCGAGCCGACGAGCACCTGATAGATGACGAACGGCCGCACGTCGGGGCCGGGCGTGGCGGATTCTTCCACCGAATGATCGGCCCGGCGGACGAGCAATTCGCCGAACTTCACGCGAAGCTCTTGGCCGTCGAGGAACCGCACGAGGTACGCCCGGCTGTTGTCCGTCGGCGACTCGACGACCTCGCCGACACTGCCCTTCGGCTTCATCGCGTTCGCGCCGGGGATGACGTGCGGGAACCGCAGCACGACCTGCGTGCCGACGGAGATGATGAAGGTCGAGAGGGTGTCGTCGGTCATCGGTCGGTCCTAAATCTCACGGGCCAGGTACACGATCAGCCCCGTCACCGCCACTTGCACGAGGCACATCGCGGCGACGGTCGCCTCGGTGCCGTAGTGCATCTGGTTGAACAGGTCGAGGACGTACACCGTCAGGTGTGGCGGCACAACGAGCTTGCTCGCGCTCACTTCGCCGAGGCTCAGCACCGCAACCGCGACGGCGGCCGCACCGAAGGCACTTCGGGTCAACGGCCAGCCGACGTACCGCCACGGGCGGACGCCGTCTAGCTTCGCGGTCTCGTGGAGTTCCTTCGGGATGACACGCACGGCCGGGTAAAGGATCGCGACGGCCACCGGGAAAAAGCGGATCGCACACGCCCACACGCCCGGCAGCGGCGACGGCTGGTCGTACAACGCCGACCGCACCGGCGGGAAGTCGAGCGACAGGCCGAGCGAGTTCAGGACGCATTCTTCGAGCGTCAGCAGGTGCCCGATCAGTTCCTTCAAGCCCAGACCGATCAGAGGTCCCGGCGTGAGGGCGAGCGTCACGGCGGCGGCGATCACGCGCGTCGGCCGTTCGCGGTTCGCCCAGCAGAACCACGCGGCCAAGCTCGCCGTGAGCAGGCCGGTGAGTGCCGACGATAGTGCGCCCGACGCGATGCTGACACCGGAGAGCGTGACGGTGCGCTCGACCTGCGTGCCGAGGTTGCCGAGGCTCCAACCGCCGGCCGTGGTGCCGGCCTTCCAGAGCAGGGCCGCGAGCGGGAGCAGGGCCGTCACGGCGGTCGCGATCCAGGCTAACGCCGCGGGCAACCACCGTCGGCGGAAGGCGAGCGGACGGCCCACGGCGGCGACCGATTCGGTCGGGAAGAATCGCGTCACCAGGGGTTTCGAAAGGAGGACGGCCACGCGGCACGCCGCGAGCCACACGGGGAGGGTGACGGCCACCGCCGCCGCAACGCCGGCCGGGAAGCCGACGAGTTGCGTGTAGACTTCCTCCGCGAAGGTCCGCACCATCATTGGGTCGGTGACGGCGATCTCCGTCGCCGTCTGCGCGACCACGAACCCCGCCGACGCCGCCACGGCCAACGCCACCCGTGGTAACAACACGTGGCGGAACAGTCGCGTCGGCCCGCCGGTCATGGTCGCCTCGTCTTCGAGGTCGCGGTCGGTGTGCCGCAGCCCGGCGGCCACGATCCACGCGACCCACGGCACGGCCGCCATCCCGTGGACCCACGCGGCCGGCAGCAAACCCTGGTTCCACGGCCGCCATGCGACTTCGCCCGGTTCAAGCGTCAGCGGCGGCAGCCACGAGCCGAGCACGATCTGCCACGCCACGGCGTACACCGGCAGCGGCACGAAGAGCGCGAGTAACAGCACGCCGCGCACGAACCGCCGGCCGGGAAACGGAACGCGCTCCGTCGCAACGCCGAGCAGCGTGCCAAGCGGCACTGCGATCAGCACCGCGGCTAGCGCGAGCAGGGCCGTGTTCGCCAGCAGCAACATCACGCGGTCGGCTTCCCGCCAAGACTGCCACGCGGTCGGTGTGCGCACGACTTCGCCCACCACGCACGCGAGCGGCCCGAGGAAGACGAACGCGAACACGAGCCGCAGGACCATTGCCCACCACCAGAACGAAAAAAGCCCAGCCGCGGTCGCGGCTGGGCTTCGGCTGTCACCGCGGGGTGATTACGCCTTCTTGCCTTCGAGCATGTCCCAGCCCTTGCGGTACTCGTACTTGATGTACTGAGCCGCGTCCGGGTTGCCCTTGCACTCCAGCGTTTCCGGGTTGAAGTCGAACTCCTTGCCGGTGCGGATCGCCACGTTACCGAGGACGAACGCCCCGGCGAGGTACGCGGCGATCTCGAAGTTCGAGAACGCCAGTTCCGGCTTGCCAGCCTTGATGGCCTCGACCCACTCGTTCTTCTGGCCCTGGTCGCCCTTGCCGTTCACGGCCAGCTTCTCCGGCTTCGTGCCGCTGTTCGTGCTCGTCACTGGCGACCCGTCGAGCGTGCCGAAGTACACGGTCGCGCCGTAGTCGTCCGGCGAATACGCGAACCCCTTCGAACCGATGACCAAGCTGCCGCTGTTGACCAGGGCCTTGTTCGTCTTCGGGTTGGTGTCGATGGCCAGACACTTCTTCACCCACTCGTCCGACGGGGTGAGCTTCTTGCCTTCCTTCGTCTTCCCTTCGTACCAGTGGGCCGTCACCGGCGGCAGGTCGCCGCGGGCCGGGAACTGGAAAGTGACGTGGGCCGAACTCGGGCACGTCTCCGGGTTCACGTCGGTGGCCGTGGCCGAGACGTGCGAAGGCATTTGCAGCTTCAGCGCGCGGAAGGCCATGTTGGCCGTGTGACAGGCCATGTCGCCGATCGCACCCGTACCGAACGTCCACCAGCCGCGCCAGTTGAAGTCGTGGTAGCAGCCCCGCTTGCCCTTGTTCGGGCCGTGGGCGTAGGGGCGTTCCGGGGCTGGCCCGAGGTACGATTGCCAGTCGAGGTATTCCGGCACCGGGGCGTCCGGGTAGCGGGCCGTCACGACCGGGGCCTGCGGCCACACCGGGCGGTTCGTCCAGACGTGGATTTCCTTCACCTCGCCGATCTTGCCTTCTTGAATGAGTTCGACCGCCCGGCGGAGGCCGCTCTCCGTGGACCCCTGGTTGCCCATCTGGGTGCAGACGCCGGTCTGCTTGGCGATCTTCCGCAGCAGGTCGTTCTCGAACACGGTGCGGGCGAGCGGCTTCTGGACGTAGACGTGCTTCTTCTCCCGCATGGCCATCGCCGCCGGCAGGGCGTGCATGTGGTCCGGCGTGCTGATGGTGAAGGCGTCGACCGTCTTCATCAGTTCGGCGTCGTCGAACAGCTTGCGGAAGTCGGACACGCCCTTCGCCTTCGGCCACTTCTTGAGTTTCGCGCCGAGGTTGTCCTTGTCCACGTCACACAGGCCGACGACTTCCATCAGGTTCGCGGCCTGATCGATGTCGCTGGAACCCTTGCCGCCGACGCCGATGCCGGCGACGTGGAGCTTGTCGTTGGCCCCGTACACCTTGCTGACCGAGATGGCCGGGGCGGTGAACAGGTACCCGAGGCTACCGGCCGTGCCGAGTTGCACGAACCGGCGACGGTTCATTCGCGTGCTCATGGAGACGAGTTCCTAAAAGAGAGGAGAAAAGTCCAAAGGGTAGGCACCAGCAGGCCGCCGGTGTGTTCACAGTGTAGCCGGCCCGCCGGCGGGGGCAACGGGGGGTACTAAATCATCCCCGACTCGCCGCACGTATCATCCTGGAAGGGGTCCGTTCGAGCAGCACGCGGATTCGCTCCGTCGAAGTGATCGGCCGACGCAATCTCGGTTTTGGCCCCGCCGGGGCAGAAGACACCAAGGAGCAACTGATGTCGTCACGCCGCCTGTCGCCGGGCTTCGCCGGCCGTCGCACGGAGCTCGTCCACGCTCACCGTGGCCGTGCCGACCTTACCGACGACCACGGCCGCGGCCGCGCTCGCGAGGCGGCACGCCGTTTCGAGAGAACCGCCGACCGCGAGGGCGAGCGTCAGAGTACTCGCGACCGTGTCGCCGGCCCCGGTCACGTCGTAGACTTCGCGTGCCTGTGTGGGGATGTGGACCATCGGCCGGTGCCGCTCGAAGAGCGACATGCCGGCCGAACCCTGCGTGATAAGGATTGACGTGTCGAGTTGCTCGCCCAGGTCGCGGCCGGCGGTTCGCACGCTCTCGGCGTCGCGGAGGTCGCGGTTCAGCACCTTCGCGGCTTCCAGTTGGTTCGGCTTCACCACCGTCGCGCCGCGGTACTTCGCGTAATCGACGCCCTTCGGATCGACGACCACCGGCAGTCGCGCCTCGCGGCACTTCGCGATCAGTTCCCCGACGAACCGCGGCGTGATAACGCCCTTGCCGTAGTCGGACACCACGCACCCGCGCACGCCCGGCAGCACGGCGTCGATGCGCGCCAGCAAAGCGTCTTCCAGGTCGCGTTCGATAGCCCCCGGCTTCTCGTGGTCCACGCGGAGCATCTGCTGGCTGTGGGCGATGACCCGCGTCTTCGTCGTCGTCGGCCGACGGCTGTCGCGGACCACCGGGCCGACGTCCACGCCGGTGTCGCGGAGCAAGTCGCACACGGTCTCACCGTTCGCATCGTCCCCCACCAACCCCGCGAGGAACGGCGTGCCGCCAAGAGCGGCGACGTTCGCGGCCGTGTTCGCGGCCCCGCCGGCCACGAAGGTTCGCTTCTGCACTTCGACGACCGGCACCGGCGCTTCCGGCGAGATGCGGGTGACGCTGCCCCAGACGAACTCGTCGAGCATCAGGTCGCCGACGACCAGCACCGGGCAGCCGCGGAAGCGAGAGAGCAGTTCAGCCGGCGTCACGCGAAGTCTCCGAGTGCGTGCAGAATTTCGGGCCAGCCCGTGTCCGGGCGGAGGAGGAAAGCCGTGGCCTCGAAGGCCCGTCCCGCCTCCACGTCCGACGGCTTGTCGCCGATCATTACGGCCGGGCGGCCGACCATGTCGAGCGACTCGGCAGCATGTTTCAGCAACCCGGTCCGCGGCTTGCGGCAGTCGCAGCCGTCGTCGGGGCCGTGCGGGCAGTAGAAGCACGGCAACCGCACGCCGGATTCCGCCGCGAAGAGCTCGACGAACCGCTCGTGAACGGCGACCGCTTGTTCCGGCGAAATCTTCCCGCGGGCGAGGCCCGACTGATTGCTGACCACGGCCGGCACGAACCCGCGGCCGACGAGTTCGCGAACCGCGGTCGCCGCGTTCGGGATCAACCGCACGGCCGCAGGGTCGTTCGGGTAGCCGGTGTCCTCGATGAGCGTGCCGTCGCGGTCGAGCAGGAGCAGCACGCCGTCACGCGGCACGGTTGATTCTCGCGATCAGGTCCGTCGTCGAGACGCCGGCCACCAACGGCAGGTACGCGATCTTCCCGCCGTAGCCTTCGACGATCGCTCGTTCCGGCACCGGCCGACCGTGCGGTGGGGCGTACTCGGCCCCCTTGCAGTGAACGTCCGGTTGCAGTTTCGCGAGGGCCGCTTCCGGCGTCGGCTCGTCGAACACGACGACGAAGTCCACGCACTCGACGGCTGCCAGCATTTCGGCCCGCTCGCCTTGCGACAGGATCGGCCTGAGTGGCCCTTTGTTCCCCTTCACCGAGGCGTCAGAGTTCAGCCCGACGATGAGGAGGTCGCCGAGTTGTCGGGCCGACGCCAGACTCGACAGGTGGCCGGGGTGCAGGAGGTCGAAGCAACCGTTCGTCCAGACGACGGTGCGACCGGTTTGGCGGAACTGCTCGCGGACGGTCAGCAGCGTCGGCCAATCGACGATCTTCTCGCGGGGCTTCCACGTGGGCATGTGCGGCATCCTGGGTGCGGCGTGTCCGTCCGATAGGAGTACCACGCGGGGGAAATGGGGTGCAAGGCGAACTCAGAGCCGCCCCTTCTCCAGCGGCACGGGGGTCGCTTCGATCAGTTTCTTGATGATGTCGTCGGTGGTGATGCCGTCGGCGTCGGCGTGGAACGTCGTCATGATGCGGTGCCGCAACACCGGTAGCGCGACGGCTTTGATGTCGTCGGTCGTGACGTGGACGCGGCCGTACAGGATCGCCCGCGTCTTGCCGCCGAGGATGAGGAACTGACACGCCCGCGGGCCGGCCCCCCAACTCACGAGTTCCGGCACCCACTTCGGCGCGTCCTTCTCTTTGGGCCGCGTGGACCGCACGAGGTCGGCGACGTACGCGAAGATGTGGTCGGCGACCACGACCTGCCGGACGACCTGTTGAAACTGCATAATCTGCTTGGCGTCGAGCATCGCCGTCAGTTCCGGCTTGTGGGTGCCGGTGGTCGCCTTCATGATCTGGATTTCTTCCGCCCGCGACGGGTAGTCCACGCGGATGTTGAACATGAAGCGGTCTTGTTGCGCCTCGGGCAGAGGGTACGTCCCTTCCTGCTCGATCGGGTTCTGCGTGGCCAGCACGAAGAACGGCTCCGGCAGTCGGTAAGTTGTCCCGCCGGCGGTGACGTGGTGCTCCTGCATCGCCTCCAGCAGCGCGGCCTGCGTCTTCGGCGGCGTGCGGTTGATTTCGTCGGCGAGGATCATGTTCGCGAACAGCGGCCCCGGCAAGAACACGAACCGTCGGCGGCCGGTCTCCGGGTCGTCTTGCAGGATGTCGGTGCCGGTGATGTCGGCCGGCATTAGGTCCGGGGTGAACTGCACCCGCTTGAACGACAGGTGCAGAATCTTCGCGACCGTGGACACCAGCAGCGTCTTCGCCAACCCCGGCACGCCTACGAGCAAGCAGTGCCCGCGGCTGAACATCGCCATGAGGAGTTGTTCGACGACGGTTTTCTGGCCGACGATCACCTTGCCGATCTGCTCCGACATTCGCTCGTAGGTTGCCGCGAGGTCTTTGATAAGCTGCGCCTCGACGGGGGCGGGGGAACCGGGTTGAGCCATGAGGAAGCGTCTCGCGGTGTCGTGGGTGAAAATCATTCTAGCAGAGGAAGAGGCGAAGATCATGGATCAGGGACGAGGGCGGACTTATGATGAACTCGACCACACACAGAGCCGCCGAGAACATGATGCGAACGACCATTCTTGCCATCGGATTGACCGTCTGCTTCGCCACCAATACGAGCGCCCAGCCTCCCCAAGACTTCGCCGGGCAAGTCCGACAGAACTTCGAGGCGTGGGACACCGACCACGACGGCAAACTCTCGCCGAACGAGGTCGAGCGGGCGGTCGCCGACCCGAAGGTGAAGGGGAACGCCGCCGCGACTGCCGCTGCACTACGGCGAGGGGTTCGGGCGCAAGGCATCAAGTCGTTGAGCCTTCAGCAAATCCTCAACGCGGTGAGAGAACCCGCGAAGGGAACGCCCAAGTACGAGGCGATGTACAAGACGGCCCAGGAGCGGATTCGCACGGCCCACCGCGAACTCTTCGTCTCGGATCAACCAACGGTCGAGTGCATCGGCCAAGGGCACCTCGGCGACTGCTTCCTGCTCGCGACGCTCGGCACCGTGGCGGTCAACGATCCGCAACGACTCAAGGCGATGTTCAAGTTGTTGCCGGAGGAGAAGGTTGAAGTGTCCCTCGGCGGCCGCAAGTTGACGCTCGACTTGCCGACCGACGCGGAAATCTGCATCGGCGCGCAGAACCGCAACGATGGCATGTGGGCCGTCCTGTT
Source organism: Limnoglobus roseus (assembly GCF_008254045.1). Taxonomy (GTDB): domain Bacteria; phylum Planctomycetota; class Planctomycetia; order Gemmatales; family Gemmataceae; genus Limnoglobus; species Limnoglobus roseus. The sequence continues at coordinate 9,200,491 of NZ_CP042425.1, forward strand.
CGAGAAGGCCGTCGGCACGATCTACCTCGAACGCCAGAAGACGCCGAACCACGTCACGCCGTTGAGCATCGTCGGCGTCGGCGGGTCACCGCACCTGCCGCTGGAACTGCTGACCGGCCACGCGATCAAGCGGACCGGGTGCGAAGACTTCCAGCGAGACAAACTCGACGCGGAGGCCAGGGATAAGAAGCTGGCGGAAGTGCGCGGAAAACTGACGGAGGCGTTCCGCCACAAGCGGCTCATCGTTGGCGGCACGGCCGCCCTCGGCGGCAAACAGACCGTCGTGCCGGGGCTGTACTACAACCACTCCTACGGCGTTCTCGCGTTCAACGACAAGACGGACGAAGTCACGTTCTGGAACCCGTTCGGCAACCGCTACACGCCGAAAGGCTCGCCCGGCCTCACGACCGGCTATGCGACCGAACACGGCCGCTTCACCATGCCGCTGACCGAAGCGGTGATGTGGTTCGGCTCGTTCTCGATCGAGTCCAACGAGCCGGCGAAGTAGATCGGGACAAGATGCGCAACTATCGTTGGTGTTCCTGGCTCCAGATCGAACTGTGCGTGCAGTTCGTTATCACGGAGATTGCCCTCTGGGACGCACGGGCAAATCTCGCGTGGCAACGGTCGCACCCGCAACTCCACGGAGCTTACAACGTCTTGGGCGCTCAAATCTGGGGCGGCGTAGTCGGGAGCATGAGCCTGCTGGTGGCCGCGCTGGTTGGAATCGTGCTGATCTTCGCGGCCATCTTTGCGCGAAACCTGGTGTCCGGCCAGCGACGATGGGGCTGGGTCGCAACGGCTCTGATCGTTCCTGCCATGATCGGGGCCAGCCTCTACTGGTGGCGGTATCCCCGATGGGATGCGTAAGCGGTTCGCCTCAAATCATCTGTTTGTCTGTTCTTGTGGCGAATTAGTCAGGCGAAATCTCAATCGAGAGGGGCTTCGCGAGCGGGACTTGTCGAGGCGGGCGCATTTTCCGGGAACTTCCCTCTTTGATGGCGCATCATACCCACAGATGTGAAACCTTGCGGAACCTCTTGCACGGCGCAGGGTTTCATCTCATAATCCACCTTAGCTTTCACTTGCCGGCATAACCGGCGCTTCCCACGAGGACGATTGCGATGTTCGGAATCACCGACCGCCGACACTTCATGGCCCACGCCGCCGGCGCCGCGGCTGTTACCGTTCCCGGCCTGTCGTTCCTCACCGGCCTCCGCGCTCAAGCCGCGGAACTGAAGAAGAAGAACAAGAGCCTCATCATCCTGTGGATGGGCGGCGGCCCGGCCACGATCGACCTCTGGGACATGAAGCCCGGCACCGCGAACGGCGGCGAACACAAGCCGATCAGCACCGCGGCCGGCAGCGACGTGAAGATCACCGAACACCTGCCGATGGTCGCCAAGCAGTTCAAGAACCTGTCGATCATCCGCTCGCTGCAAACCCGCGAAGGCGACCACCAACGCGGCACGTTCCTCATGAACACCGGCCGGTCGCCCAGCCCGCTGACCGAGTTCCCGAGCATCGGCTCCGTCATGTCGTACTACCAAGCGATGGACGTCGAGGCGATGAAGAACGCCGACATCCCGAGCTTCATCAGCGTCGGCGGCGGTCGGGTCGGCCCCGGCTTCCTCGGCATGAAGTACGCCTCGTTCAACGTGCAGAACCCCGGCACCCCGCCGGAAAACGTGTCGGCCCCGGTCAGCATGACCCAGATGGACCGCCGCAAGGTGCTATTCGAATCGCTCGAAGGCGGCTTCAAGACGAACGTCCCGATGGACGCCGCCAAGGCGCACAAGGAAGTCTACGACAAAGCCCTGAACCTCGTCACCAGCAGCCGCAAGGAAGTCTTCAACCTCGACAAGGAACCCGCCGCCCTCCGCGAAGAGTACGGCCGTACCGGGTTCGGTAACGGTTGCCTCCTCGCCCGGAAGTTGGTCGAAGCCGGCGTCGCCGCGGTTGAAGTCAGCCTCGGTGGTTGGGACATGCACAACGGCATCTTCGCCGCCCTGCAACGCCGCCTGCCGGAACTCGACAAGGGCATGTCGGCCTTGACCCGGGACCTGGCCGACCGCGGCAAGCTGAAGGACACGGTCATCGTGTGGATGGGCGACTTCGGCCGCACGCCGAAGATCAACCAGAACGGCGGCCGCGACCACTGGCCGCGATGCTGGTCGGTCGTCGTCGGCGGTGGCAACATCAAGGGCGGCGTCGCTTACGGGGCCACCGACGAGAACGGCACGGGCGTCAAGGACAGCCCGGTGGACATCCTCGACCTGTACGCGACGATCTACAAGGGCCTCGGCATCGACCCGTCGCCGCAACAAGTCGCCGACGTCCGCGACAACCTCGGCCGCCCATACTACATCGCCGGCGACAAGCCGAAGTGGATCAAGGAACTCGTGGGCTGATCCTCGTTCACACAGCCGACCTGTTTCCGCACCGGCGACCCTTTCGGGTCGCCGGTGTTTTTTTATTGCTATTGGGCTTCTCTTCGCGTGAACTGAAGGCATGACCTTCTCAACCTCTCTCGCCCTGCTGTTCCTGGCCACGACTCTCGAACCCTCGCCGACTGCGATTCGCGGATCGGTCGAGAAGGCGTTACCGCTCTTGAAGGCCGCCGCCGAAACGCACGCCGAAAAGAAGAGCTGTTTCGCCTGCCACAACCAGGCGTACCCGATGGTCGCGTTCGACGCCGCCTGCAAACTCGGCTTCGCGATGGACGAGGAGCTTCGCTCGGCGCAGGTCGATCACGTCCGCGAGTTCGTGAAGAAGAACCGCAAGGAGTTCGACAAGGGCACCGGCACCGGCGGGCAGATCGACACGGCCGGGTGGCTGCTCTACACGCTGGAGTTTGCCGGCGAGAAGCCGGACGACGATACCGCCGCCGTCGCGGGGTACGTCTTGCAACGGCACGCCGACCGCAAGCACTGGACCACATCGTCGAACCGCCCGCCGACGCAGATGAGTTCGTTCACGTCGAGCTATTTGGCCGTGCGCGCGCTGAAGGCATGGGGCACTGAGAAGCAGAAGGACGCGATTGCGAACCGCTCGGCCGCTGCCCTCGCCTGGGCGGTTCAAACGCCGGCGAAGGAGAACGAGGACCGCGTGTACCGCCTGCGGTTGCTGCATATCGCGGGGGCAACCGAAAGCGTAACGAAAGAGGCGGTGCGGGAGTTACTCGATGCGCAACAGTTCGACGGCGGGTGGGCACAGAAGTCCGACCTGCCGAGCGATGCCTACGCAACGGCGACCGCCCTCGCCGCACTGTCGGCCGTTGATACGGAAGCGGTGCAGCAACTCGCTTACCGCCGTGGTGTGAATTATCTGCTGCGGACCCAACTCGCCGACGGGTCGTGGCACGTGAAAACGCGAAGCCCGGTGATCCAACCGTATTACGAGTCCGGCTTTCCGCACGAGAAAGATCAGTTCATCTCCGTGACCGCGACGAGTTGGGCCGTGGTGGCACTCGCGGCCGCCTGGCGCGAATGAGAATCTTCACATTTTTCGGAATAACCCCGTCGCCGGCGCATCGTTCTTGCTGATGCTGTCACGCACTGCGTGCGGTTCACCGGGTCGCGGACCCGGTATCCTCTCTCGCGATTTCGGAGTTGATCCCATGCGCAAGATCCTGTTCGCACTCGCCCTTACCGCCGGCCTGGGTTTCACCGTCGGCTGCAACGGTTCGTCTTCGTCCTCGCCGGCCGTGGACAAGGCCAAGAGGGACGCGAAGGACGCTGAACACGCGGCCAAGAAGGAAAAGGACGATAAGGTCGATGCGGCCAAGAAGGAAAAGGACGCCCACGTCGATGCGACCAAGAAAGAGGGTGACGCCCACGTCGATGCGACCAAGAAAGAGGGTGACGCCCACGTGAAGAAAGTAGAGGAAGCCACGGCGGCCGACAAGAAGGCCGTGGACGACGCGACGACGGCCGACCTGAAGGCGATCGACGACAAGATCAAGACGCTGAGCGGCGACGCGAAGAAGAATGCCGACGCCGCACGCGACACGCTGAAGAAGGCGATCGACGAGGCCAAGACGGCTGCGGGCGGGGAAAAGTTCAAGGCCGCGCACGAGCAGGTGAAGGCGAAGTTGGCCGACCTGAAGAAGCAAGTCGGCCTGTAAGCGATGCCCTCTCCCCACGCAGCCCGCGGACTCGTTCCGCGGGCTGCGTCGTTTTAGCCCAACACCCACGGATTGCGGTACTCGTAGGTCAACAGCTTGTTCGCGTCCTCGTCGTTCGTCACGCGCTCGGCCTTCGCGTCCCAGGCGAGGTAGCGCTTGCGTTCGAGGGCCAGTTTCGCCAGCAGTGTTGCCGTCGTCGAACGGTGGCCGACTTCCACCGGGCAGTTCGTGACGGCCCGCGACTTCACGCAATCGAGGAAGTTGCGGGCGTGGGAGGCCGTGTCGGACGGGCCTTTCTTCGCCGGGTGTACCTGCGTAGCCTTGACCGCCCGACCCTGCCTCGTGTTCGACTCCCGCGCGGTCGGGCTGAGGGCGGGAATCTCTTCCAGTCGCATCTTCTCGGGAATGATCTCGTACCCCTGATCGCCGTCGGAAATGAGCATCGTGCCGAGGGTGCCGCGGAACTCCATGTTCCAGCCGCGGAGGTTCGCCGCCGCCCCGTTGGCGTTCACCTGCGTGAACGTCGCAAGGCAGTTGTCGTACTCCCAGACGGCTTCCATCGTGTCGGGGATGTCGCGGTTGTCGGTCACGGCGTACTTGCCGCCGAGGCAGTCCACGCCCTTCGGTGCGTCCTGGCCGAGCGCCCACTGGATGATGTCGAGGTAGTGGGTGCCCATGTTCGTGAGTTGTCCGCCGGAGTAGTTCGAGAACCAGCGGAACTTGTACAGGCACTTGTTCGCGTTGAACGCCGCCTTCGGGGCCGGGCCGAGCCACGTGTCCCAGTCGAGGCCGGGCGGCGGGTCGCCGTCGGCGGGGTTGCCGATGCCCATCGGCGTCTCGTTGCGGTGCATGTAACTCTTCGCGAGCGTCACTTGGCCGATGAACCCGTCGCGGATCATCTTCACCGCCTCTTGCACGTACGGTGTGCTGCGGCGGTGAAGCCCGACCTGCGTGACGCGCTTCGTCTCGGCCGCCACCTGGCACATGCGGCGGCCCTCGCCGATGGTCAGGCTCAACGGCTTCTCGACGTATACGTCCTTCCCCGCCCGGCAGGCGTCCACGAATTGCAGGGCGTGCCAGTGGTCCGGCGTGGCGATCACCGCGGCGTCGATCGACTTCTCGTCGAGCAACTTGCGGTACTCTTTGAAAACCGTGGCCGCGCCGCCGACCTTCTTGTTCGCGGCCGGCAGGTACGGTTCGTACACGTCGCACAGGGCGACGATCTCGCAGTCGAGGTTCACCGTGAATGCGTCGAGGAGTTGGTCGCCGCGGTTGCCGACGCCGATGACGCCGAGGCGAACCTTGTCGTTCGCCCCGAGGACGCGCGAGTACGCGGCGGCGGTGAGCGCGACGGCCGCACCGAACGTGCGGCGGGTGGGCCGGGGCATGACAGTCCTCCGAAGGGGAAACGGGAAGGGACTGCCAGTATAAACCGATCCACGGGAACGGGTAGGCGGTCACTCGCGCGGTGTGAGTTCGAAGGCCCGGTATAAGGGCACGACGGCCCCAAGAAGCGGCGGGAACTTCGATCGGCGGAGCGGCCGGAAGTGTTCGAACAACGTTGGCAGCAATCGCTGCCGCTTGTCGCCGTAGTCCTGCTTCGCGATGGTGCCGGCCATCATCTTCAAGCCGAAGTCGACGACGCGCGAATGACCCGGCGTCACGATGAGGAATCGACCCTCGGGGGCGAGTACGCGGGCGATCTCCCGGCACGCGGCGGCCGCGTCGGGGACGAACTCCAGCGCGCTCACCGACACGACGCGATCAAAGTAGCCGGCGGCGTACGGGAGTTGCTCGGCCGTGCCGCTGACGAGTGCCGCGATGACGGCGTGCCGCCGCAAACTGGCCGTGACCTCGCGGTGATACGGGTGCGGGTCGATGCCGTGCAATTCGTCGCACCGACCGGCGTATTCGGGGAGGACGATGCCGCTGCCGTAACCGATTTCGAGAATCCGGCCGACGCGGGCGGGCAGCATCCGCACGACCATGCGAATGCGAGAGCGGCTGATCCACGAGAGGGGGAACTTGTAGTTCCAATCGGCGTGATCGACCGGCCCCGTTTGGATGAGATCGGCACGGGGGAGTAGGCGAAGGGGCGAACCCACGAGAGAGGCTCCGGGCGTGTGCCGGAAGCCTAGTACGGGATGTCTGAAGGGACGATGAGGATTCGACTCAGTCCGAGCCGCCGAGGGCGTCCATCGCTTCCTGGCGAGTCGTGTAGAGTGCCCAAAGCGTGTCGAGGGCGGTCGTCTTCAACAGTTCACGGATGCGGTCGTTCACGCCGGCGAGCACCAACTCGCCGCCCTGCTGTTTCACCGGCAGGTGGCAGCGTAACAGGAATGCGATGAACGCCGAGCCGAAGTAGCGGACGCCGGTCAGGTCGACGATCAGGTTCGTGGGCGGGTCTTCCTTCAACGGGGCGAGGACCATCTGGGCGGCCGTGTTGATGACCGTGTCCGGCAGGTTCTCGACTTCCGGCGACGGGACGAGGACGGCCATGTCGCCGTGCCGCTTCACCTGAAAGTATTCGTGGGCAAGTTGTTGCACGTTCTCGTCGGTACTCATGAGCCGGACCCTGCCGTGACGGATGGACTGCGTGTCACCACGTTAAACCGAGACGCCACCCAATTCAAGGAATTCCCGGCCCTCCTTCTACGATCAGCCGCTCCAACAAGTTCGCCATCCGGCCCACGACCTCCGGCTGACCGGCGACGTGTTGCACGTCGGAATGGTCCAAAACGCCGGAAGACAGGCCCGCCGCCTTGTTCGTGATGCACGAGATCGCGGCCACCTCCAGCCCGAGTTTTGCAGCCGTTTCCGCTTCGACGGCCGTGGACATGCCGACCGCATCGGCCCCCATTGCCTTCAACGCGCGAATTTCGGCCGGCGTCTCATAGGTTGGCCCCGTGAGAGCAGCGTAAGTGCCAGTGAAAGTTTCGGGAAGAAGTGCGAGCAGCCGCGGCGAATAAACGGATATTGGCTCGGCGGGGCGTTTCCACGCATCGCGGTCGAGCAGTTTGAGGTGGTCGCGAATCGGCATCAGGTCGCCGGGGTGCAGGTCGTCGCAGATGCCGCCGGCGGCGTTCGTTAATAACAGCTTTCGCACGCCCAACTCGGCCGCGAGCCGCACGGTGGCCGTGGCCCGTTCCCAGGTGTGGCCCTCGTAGAAGTGCATCCGGCCCTGAAACACCAGCACCGGCACGCCCGCCCAGTGGCCCAAGATCGCCCGCCCGCCGTGGCCGTGGACCGTGGGGACCGCGAAGCCGGGCAGGTCGCCGAATTTCGCCTCGGCGACGATGGAAATGCGTTCCACCGCCGGGCCGAGGCCAGAACCCAGCACGACGGCGGCCTCGGGGGCAAGTGATCGGGCTGAATCGCGGAAGGCGGCGAACGCGGCCATCACGCCGCGTCCGGCGATTCGCGGGCGGTTTCCCCGGCGTGCCGGTCGCACACGGCGTGTTCGATGAGCGTGGCGCACGCTTCGACGCCGAGGCGGGCAGAGTTCAGCACCATGTCGAACGCGGTCGCCTCCGTCGTCGGCGTTACGAAGTGCGACAGGTACTCGCGGCGGCGCTGCTCGCGGCCGGCGACTTCGGCGGCCGCGTCCGTCGGCGAGAGCCGCAGCAGGTCGGCCATGTACGCCGTCCGCTGTTGAATCGGTGCAACGACCCGCACGTGCAGCGTCGTCTTCGCCGGCAGTACGAAGCCCGCCCCGCGGCCGACGATGATCGTCTCCCCGCGGGCCGCGAGCGCGAGCATCAGACCGACGGTGTCGATGGCGTCGGCCCCTTGCGCGATGACGTTCTTGCTGATGAGCCGGGCGAGTTGGAACTCGGCCCACTCCTTCGCCCCGGCCGGCAGTTCGGCGTGCAGTTCCTCGCGGGCGACGGAATCGCGGGTGAGGAAGTCGAGCGCCTCCTGATCGAAGAGTTGCCAGCCGAGCCGCTCGGCCACGCGGCGGGCGATGCTGCCGCCGCGGGAGCCGACCTCGCGGCTGACGGCCAGCGTCAGGCCGTGCGGCCGCGTCAGGCTCGGCGTCGGCGCCGCGGGTTCGCCCCGGTACCCGTGCCGGGGGGGCTGATTCTCAACGATGTCCGTCATGGCTGTTCCTCGCAGGTGTCTGCGTCACGGCAATTATTTCCTTGCGGCTACACGTCGTCCTTCGGTTCCAACTTCGCGAACCACCACATACCCACCAGCGTCAGCACGATCGAGGCGGCCAGCAGCACGACCCACGCCGTCGTCGGCGTCACCGGGTCGTAGACCTCCAGTTGGTCTTCCGGCACGACCGCCACGGTGGATGCTTCATTGTACATCATCGACCGCACGTAATAGTTCAAGCTCAGACGCTTCAGACTGCCCGGCAGGTTCGCAACCAGCGTTTCGAAGAAGAACACGTACACCAGACCGACGACCGCCGGGCGGCGAAAGATGGCCCCCATCAGGTGAAACAGGGCCGACAGGCCGATGGTGCCGGCGAACACGGCGGGGAGGTACACCTCGAACGCCAACCGGCCGAGTTCGCCGCCGGCGAGGCAAACCGCCGCGAACCCGGCCACTGACACGGCCACGCACCACGGCAGCACGCCGAGGAACTTCGCCAGGTAGACCGCCCCGCGGGGCATCGGCCGCGTCGCCAGCCAGATGAGCGTGCGGCTCTCGCGCTCGCCGCCGATCGCCCCGGAGGCGTAGGCGAGCACGAACAACGGCATCACGAAGCCGAGGAACAGGCCGAACACCACCCACCGCGAGAACCGCAAGAAGGCGTAGTCATCGCGGAACTTCTCGGCCTCGGGATGTTCGCTGACGAGCAGGAACTGCACTGCCGCGATCGGCGCGAGCTTGATCGCCAGTTGTCCTGGTGGCCCCGGGAAGAATGCGTAGAGGGGCAGTCGCTCCTCCGCGTACTGCCGGTGCGTCATCCGCACGGCCCCATCGGTTTTGATGTCGGCGATCCAGCCCGGCCGGTTCTCTAACCGCCACCCGACCGGTCCGTGGGTGTAGACGGCGATGGCCGTGGCCGTGAGGAAGACGAGGCCGAACGTCACCCAAGCGAGCGTGCGAATCCGCCAGTGCCGGAGGAAGGTGAGGCGAACGAGGGCGAAGAACGCCCGGACGGCCGACGGCGCGGGGGAAGTCATGAGTTCGGTATATGGGTGAAGCGATGCCTTAACCGCCCCGCACCCGACACGCCGCGTGGCCGAGGATGACGTTGCCCTCCTTCATCGCCGTCGGCACGGGCGTCCACCCGCGGGCCAGCCTTGCGTCGAGGAGTTCGTCCGGCGTCGGCAGGTGGTCCCAGACGGCGACCGCCGTCACCACGCCGAATCAGGTACACTCGTAGACCAGCCAACACCCGGCCGGGTACGGGAACGGGATGTCGTGGCTGAACTCGTCTTGGGCGATCGCGTCCACCGGCACGGCCGGCGGCGACATCGCGAGCAGCCAGTCGAGGGCGTGCTTGATGGACGTTTGGCGAGAAACGATCCCGGCCAATTCCTCGAATGTCTCGGGCGAGAGGTTCGCCCGGTTCTCGACGGGGAAGGGGTCGGACATGGTCGTTCACTCCTCATCGTCGTCCCAGACTTCCTCGACGGGGTCCGGTTCGGGCGTCGGCTGGAGCATCAGGTGACGGCTGTAGATCGCGACGGTCAGCATCGCAAAGCAGGCCGCCACGACGGCCCACGCACCGAGCCGAGGCCGCCGCCAACAGACGATACCCAGGGCGCCCAGAACGACTAACACGGAAAGTGATTTGAACCCGGCCAGCCCGCGCCAGCCGTACTTCTCCAGCCACGCCCCCGCAACGGGGTTCGATTCGTACGCGCCGGGCTTGGTCAGGACGAGGGCGAACGTCGTCACGAAATCGACGACGCTGAGCAGGCCGAACACGAGCATCCCGTACAGGCAGAAGCGGCGGGCGGTCATGGGGTTCCCGGATTGACGGAGCGTGCCCTCCCCGTCCACCTTACTCCGACCGCGGCCGCGTGTCAGTCGTCAGTCCTTCGGGAACTTCTCGAAGACGGCCGCCTCGACCAAGGTGATGAGGCCGTCTTGGTCGGTGTCACACCGCGAGACGGCGTCGTTCCACGCGGCGACCTCGGACAGTTTCGTGTCCTTGTTGTAAAGCGTGACGAACGGTACGCCGACGTAGGTGCTGCCGATCTCGTGGTCCCGGGACTTCGCCGCCGCCACGAACTTGTCGGCCGCTTCCTGGCATTCGAACTTCACCGGGCGGCGGGCTTCCCCGTCGCGGACGACTTCCGTCTTCGAGAAAAGCGTGATGCAGCCGGGCAGGAGCGTGAGCGATCCGAAGATCGCAACCGCGACGGGCAAGCGGGGCATGAGTCGTCCTCGTTCGGATCGACCGCCCTCATACCGTCGTGCGAAGAAATGGGCAAGAGAGAACGGACTATCGCGCCGGCCGGTGCTCCCGCAGCATGTCCAGCGTCCGCCGCATGTCCGGCGGCAGCGGGGCTTCGACTTCCAGCCAGTTCGCCGTCCGCGGGTGCTTGAACCGCAGGCGGAAGGCGTGCAGGGCTTGCCGCTCCAGCAGGAGTTCGTCGGGGTCGAGCGGCTTCTGGAGCACTTCCGACAGGCGGAACGAACTGCGGCCACCGTAGAGCTTGTCCGACAGGACCGGGCAGCCGACGTGCGCGAGGTGGACGCGAATCTGGTGCGTGCGGCCGGTCTTCGGCTGCACCTTCACGAGCGTGAAGCCGCGGAACCGTTCGACGACTTCGTAGTAGCTGACCGCCTCCTTCGCGTCGGCGTCCTTCGAGACGATCTGCTTGAGGCGGTCGTGCGGGTGCATCTTCATCGGGGCCTCGATGTAGTCGCTGTCGCGGTCGAGTTCGCCGCCGACGAGGGCGATGTACTCCTTGAACATCTTGCGGTGTTCGAACATCTGCGCCAACTCGCGGTGCGTGTGCTCCTCCTTGCCGACGAGGATCGCGCCGCTGGTGTCCTTGTCCAGTCGGTGGACGATGCCGGGGCGATGGCTGCCGTTCGCCTGGCTCAGATGGCCCTGGAAATGGAACTGGAGCGCGTTGACGAGTGTGCCGCTCCAGTTCCCCTTCGCCGGGTGGACGACCATGTTCCAGGGCTTGTTCACGATCGCGAGGAACTCGTCCTCGTACAGAATCTCCAGCGGAATGTTCTCGGCGATGGGGGCCGGGTGGTCCGGTTCCGGCAGCGTCACCTTCAGCACGTCGTGGTTGCGAACCTTGTGACTCGGCTTCGACGGCTTGCCGTTGACGGTGATCGTGCCGTCGCGGATGCCCTCTTGCAAATCGCTGCGGCTGAAGTCCTGGAAGTTGAGGTGCAGGTAGTGGTCGAGCCGCATGCCCTCGGTCTTGACCTTCACGACGAGTTCGATCGGCTCCTGTCCGCGGCGCAACGTGGGCGGCGACGGCGGCAGGGCTTCGTCGTCGAGCGGTTCGTCTTCAGGTTCGGCGTCGGTCATAGGGCACAGTAAGGACGCGGGCCGAAAAAGGGGTCGGGAGTTGTTTCACGGTGAAACAACTCCCGACCCCTTCCCCTGCCTTGTTATCAGGGCGGTATCAGTTCGACCGACTCGACGCCCGTGGCGGCGGTGGGGTCGGGGCCGGCGGCGGGGGTGGCGTTGGGGCCGCGCCGGGGATGCCCGATACGGTCGGTGCGGGGATCGACGGGGCGACCGGTTCGTTCGGCTTCGTCGGGTTCGGCGGCGTCAGGCTGTCGGGCTTCTTCGGCTCCTCAACCGGCGGGCGGTACTTGAATTTGTTGTTGAGGTTGCTGCCGAGTTCGAAGATCGTCTTCGCGTTCGCGTCCAAATCAGCGGCCTTCTTTGTGGCCTGCTCGCCGAGGACGGTCTTGTCGCCGACGGTCTTCGCGTACTCGCGGTACAGTTCGGCCGCCTTCTTGACGCTGCCGCGGGAGTTCTCCGGCGACGTTTCCTTGGCGGCGTCCTTCGGGATGCCCACAAGGGCCAACTCCGCCTTCGCAGCCCCTTCCAGGCACTGCGCCCGCATCGTCAGGTCGTCCTTGTAGTCGTCGGCGAGCTTCGTGAACTGCTCGCGGGCCTTGTCGATGTTGTCGATCGTCTTCTTACGCGCGTCCGCTTCGAACGCTTGAAGCATGAGCTGCGAAATGCCCTGCGACATCAGCACGCGGGCCTCTTGCACCCGGGCGGCCCGGCCGGCGGGCGTGTTCGCGTGCCCTTCGGCGAACTTCTCGTACGAGTCGGGCGTGTTCAGGTTGTCGAAGTTCCGCCACATCTCGGCGTCGGACTTCCGGCCCGACCCGCGGAGGTACAACCAAACGCCGACGATGGCGACCAACAGCACGGCCAGCGCGAGGAAGCGGACGTTGACGAACTGCCCGCCCTTCGCCTTGCCGGCCAGCGACTTCAGCCCTTCCGCGAGGTCGTTCTTCTCGAGGGGGTCGTTGTGTTCGATCTTCATGGGCAGTCCTCGGGAGAACCGGCGCGTCCGCTACAATCCGTTAGTCAGTTATGCTATGTCGAACCCCGGACGCGGGCAACGGGGCGGCTACCGGCTGTTGTAACGGACCACGAAGACGACCCCCTCAAAGTTGATCAGTTGCAGTTCCTCTCGCATCCAATTTTGGACCCGATCGGCTTTGCCCCCGCCCGACCCGGCCCCGATCAAGGGGAACGCGATCGAGTGAAATCCCTGCTGAACGGCAAGGGCCATCGCGTTGCGAACCGATTCGCGCACCGACCACTCCGAAGACCGCCACAACAGGTTGATGCCCGCGACGTGAATGATCGCCTTGAACGGCAGCGTACCCGCGCCGGTCTCGACGGCCCCACCGAGCGGGATCATCCCCCGGCCGGCGAGTTCGCGAAACGGCTCGCTGCCGCCTCGCCGCTTGATGGCGCGCGACACCCCTTGCGGTAGCAACAGCCACCAGGGGAAGAGGTTACGGTTCCAGGCGTTGACGATGACCTCGACCGGTTGGTCGAGCAAATCACCTTCGACAAAGTGGAGTTCCATCGGTGGTGGGTGAGGTTGGGCCGCGTTATGCGTACCGCTTGCGGATCGTCGGGATGAGGTAATCGCGGAACGCGGCGGCGAAGTCGTACCGCGGGGCGTGCCCCCAGTCGCGGACGGCGGCCCCGTCGTTCACGTCGCCCGGCCAACTGTCGATGATGCTCTGCCGCTTCCCGTCCACCTTCGTCGAGACGGCCGCGTTGGGAAATGCTTCCCGCACCACGCGCTCGACTTCCTCGGCAGTCGGAGCGAACGCGCCGATGTTGTAGACCACCCGCGACAACTTCTCCCGCGGGGCGTGCATCAGTTTCAGCACCGCTTCCACCGCGTCCGGCATCGCCATGAACGGGATGCGGGCGTCCGGCCGGACGAAGCAAGAGTACGGCTCCCCCTTCGCGGCCGCGTGGATCATCTCCGGGGCGTAGTCCGACGTGCCGCCGCTCGGCACCGTGAGCGCCGAGATCAGGCCGGAGAAGCGGATGCACCGGAAGTCGATCTTGCCGAGCTTGTCCGTGGCGAGTTGCTTGTAGTGCCGACCGTAGTACCGGCCGAGGTGTTCGCAGTAGAGCTTGTTCGCCCCGTACATCGTCGTCGGTTGCAGGTGTTCGTCTTCCTTCACCCGCCCGGCTTCCGTCTTCTCCCGCAGGGTCGGGAAGCCGTAGGCGGCGATGCTCGACGGGTAGAAAAACGTCACCGGTCGGCCGTGCGATTCGCCCTCCCTCTGGGCGAACTCCAACAGGTTCAGCGTGCCCTCGACGTTCACCTTGTGGGCGAGCGCCGGCGAGAACTCGCTGCGGGTCGAGAGCAGGGCGGCGAGGTGATAAACCTCATCGACCTCGTACTCGGCGTTGATCCGCTCAAGCATCTGCGTGTCGAGGATCGAACCGACGAACTCCTTGCGAACCTTCTTCGCGACTTCGGAGGCGAGCGGATTCAGGTCGAGGGTGATGATCGGCCGGGGGCCGCCGCTGAGGCGGTCGATCAGACCGTGGCCAATTTCCCCCGACGCACCCGTGATGAGGATCGAAGCGTATCGCGACATGGAAGACAATCACGCACTCGTGGAAACGGCGGCCGGTTCGGCCGGGGCGGAGTCCAACTTACTCTTGTGGACGTTGATCGGCACCACGTTCTTGGCGAGGCCGACCAGTTCCAGCATCCGGATGAAGGTGTAAGTCAGGTCCACTTCCCACCAGCGGTGGCCGTGGCTGGCCGACCGCGGGGCGGCGTGGTGGTTGTTGTGCCAGCCCTCGCCGTTGGTCAACAGGGCGACCCACCACGTGTTGCGGCTGAAGTCGCCGGTCTTGTAGTTTTGATAGCCCCAGCGGTGGGCCGCGGAATTCACGAACCAGGTGATGTGCCAGACCCACACGGTGCGGGCAATGATGCCCCAGGCGAACATCTGGGCCGTCGCGGTGATCATCGTGTCCACGCCGCCGACGAGGAAGCCGATGCCGGCCGCGAGAGCCAGTAGCAACACGACGTGGGCGACGTAGAATTTCGCCCAGCGGTTCCGTTTGTGGATCCACCGCAGCCAGTCGTCTTCGAGCAGGTCGGGGATGTACTTGTCGTAGGTCATGAACGAGTTCATGCGGGGGTCGTCGGTGTAAATCCACCCCATGTGCCCCCAGAAGAAGTCTTCCTTCGGGCTGTGCGGGTCGCCGTCGATGTCGCTCTTTTGGTGGTGGATGCGGTGGACACAGACCCACTTGAACGGCGGCGTCTCCAGGCTGCAGATGCCGAAGATGGTGAACGTCTTCTCAAGCCACTTCGGCAGTTCGAGCGAGCGGTGGGTGAGCAGCCGGTGGTAGGCGAGGTTGATGCCGATGCTGCCGAAGATGAAGTTGCCGATGAGCAGGTACGCGGGGAACCACCACGTGAAGAACGGCTCGAAGAACGCGATCGGCAGCAGCAGGTGGAAGCCGATCAGCACGCCGAGGAACAGCGGGATGATGCGGGGCTTCGGGCGTACGATGGCGGTGGTCACGTGCGACGAACTCCTGACGGCAGTGAGAATGGACATCTTAGGCAGAACGGGCGGAAATTCATAGGCCGTTCGACCCGGCCGGGGTGGTGAGAGTTGCGGAACCGCACCGCATCCGATAACCTCAACTTCACACGCCCCGCCGGGAATCCCGCCATGCTCCGTTGTCTTGTCGCGCTCTCGATTTCGCTCCTCATGCTCGCGACCGCGGCCGCTCAGCCGGCGAAGTCGTTCAAGGTACGGTGGTTCGGGCAGTCGTTCTTCCAGATCGAAACGCCCGTTGGCAAGAAGATCGTCCTCGACCCACACCTGATCCCGGCGTTCGGCCGGCCGATCGTAACGGCCGACGTCATCCTCATCTCGCACGAACACAACGACCACAACGCCCTGGAAGCCGTCGAAGGGGCCAAGTCGGCCCGCGTTTTCAAAGGGTTGAAGGAAAATAAGGGCCGCGTCGAGTGGGAGCGGATCGACGAGAAGGTCGGCGGCATCCGCATCCGCAGCGTGGCCAGCTACCACGACAACGAGAACGGCCTCGCCCGCGGGAAGAACACGATCTTCATCGTCGAGGCCGAGGGGTTGACCTTCTGCCACCTCGGCGACCTCGGCCACGAGTTGAACGACGAGCAGATCAAGGCCATCGGCAAGGTCGACGTGCTGATGATCCCCGTCGGCGGCACGTACACGATCAACGGCGAGCAGGCGAAGGCCCTCGTCGAGAAGCTCAAGCCGCGGCTGTTCATCCTGCCGATGCACTACGGCCTGCCGAACTACGACGACCTCAACGGCCCGGACGAGTTCCTCGACGGCCAGAAGCTGAAGGTGAAAAAAGTCCTCACGAGCAACGAACTCGCCATCCCGGCCGACGCGAAGGCCGACGCCCCGACGATCATCCTGCTCTCCCCGGGCGAAATGAAGAAGAAGTAACCGCCCGTCGCGTGAGGGGTTGCTACAATCAGATTCAGGCCGACTCGCCGGCCCTCCCGTCCGTGACGTCCGAGTTGGGTTTATGCCCGTCACCCCGGTCAAGAACCGCCGCACGAACTCGACCACGCGGATGTCCCCGTTGGACCCGCTCGACCCCGCGTCGGACGAAACCGACTACGAGCTCTCCGACTCCGCCATCCTGCCCGCCAACTTCCAACTCGGCATTCTGGAACAAGCCCGCGACGGGGCTCCCGTAGTCGCGAAACTCGACGCGGAAGCCCAGGCCCTTTTCCACCAGCGGTTGATGCTCTGCTGCCTCGTGGCCGCGTTCCCGTTCTTCTTTTTCTTCATCTCGACGCTCATCGGGTTCATCGAACTGTTCGGCCGGCCCGTCGTGGGGTGGACCGGCGTGATCCTGTCGGGGACGGTCGTGGCGATCCAACTCGGCGTGGCCGTCGGGCTGTGGCGGTTGCGGAGCGTTCCCGAGACCGGCCTGCGGGTGGTGGAAATCGCCGTCTTCGGGGCGATGGGCCTGTTCTTCGCCTACTGGTCGTTCGCCCTGCTGACGGCCGACATCCTGTACGGCAGCCTGGAATCGCCCCCGGACGTCGCCGCCCGCCAGGAGCAGTACTCGGTCCTGGCGGCGACGCTCATCGTCCACTTCAACTGGTTCGCGCTGATCGTCTTCCACGGCGTCCTCGTGCCGAACACGCTCGCCCGCGGGGTGGGCGTCATCACGGCCACGGTGCTGGCGGCGCTGCTCATCGACGGCATCGCCGTCGGCCTCCACGGCCCGACGTACCGCAACAAGTGGGTGCTGTTCGCGGTGGCGCTCACCATGCTACCGACCGGGGCGGGGTTGGCGATCTTCGGCACGGCGAAGACGGCCGCCCTGCGGGAAGAAGTACAAGTCGCGAAACAAGCCGTCCGCGAACTCGGCCAGTACCGCCTCCGGCGGAAACTCGGGCAAGGGGGCATGGGCGAGGTTTACCTGGCCGAACACGCGCTCCTGAAGCGGCCGTGCGCGGTCAAGCGGATTCACGCGAAGTACCTGCACAACTCGGAGCAAGTCAAGCGGTTCGAGCGCGAGGTACAGATCACGGCGCAGCTGCGCCACCCGAACACGGTCGTCATCTTCGACCACGGCCGGGCGGACGACGGCACGTTCTACTACGTCATGGAGTACCTGGCCGGGTTGAGTCTGGAAGAGATCGTCAACCGCCACGGCTCGCTGCCGCCCGAGCGGGTGGTCCACCTGATGCGGCAGGTGTGCGGGGCGCTCCGCGAGGCGCACAACATGGGCCTCGTCCACCGCGACATCAAGCCGTCGAACATCGTCGTCCTGCCGGACGGCAGCCCGCACGACCAGGCGAAGTTGGTGGACTTCGGCCTCGTGCAATCGCTGACGCCCGACGACGACCCGGAGGCGCGGATCACCCGCGACGGCCTGATCGTCGGCACGCCGGAGTACATGTCGCCGGAACAAGCCCAGGGCATGACCCTGGACGAGCGGAGCGACCTGTACAGCCTCGGCAGTGTGATGTACTTCCTGCTGACCGGCCGCGAGGCGTTCCACCGCGAGAACCCGGTGAAGACCCTCCTGGCCGTGGTGAACGAGAACGCGAAGCCGATCGCGCAGGTCAACCCGGACGTGCCGGCCGACCTCGCGGCCGTCGTCGATCGGTGTCTGGCGAAGTCGCTGGAGAAGCGGTACGCGAAGGCCGCCGATTTGGAAGCCGCCCTGGCCCGGTGCGGCTGTGCCGCTGACTGGACGGGCGAACAAGCCCTCGCGTGGTGGGGGGACCACCCAAAGGCCGACCCCACCGGCACCGACTTGAACAGCCTCCCGTACAAGGATTGACGGGAGGCCGCGCCCGCCTACTTCGCTTCCGGCTTGAACTTCTTCGTCTTCCCCTGGTCGGCCTCGAACGTGATGAACGCCGTGCTGACCAGGCGCTGGGCGTCGGAGCAGACGTCCTTCCAGTCGAACTGCTGCTTCGGGTCGAGGCGGTCGATCTTCTGCGTGAAGGTCTTCTTCTTGCCGTTGGTCATGACCATTTCGAAAGTCACGCGCACGTTCGTCAGCGTGAACGGCGAGCGATTGGTGATCTCCATGCGGTGCGAGTTGTCGATCGCGTTCCGCGCCCAGACGAAGACGACGTGGAGGTTCGGCGTGACCAGCGCGTCGAATTTGGTGCCGCGGAGCGCGATGAAGTCGGGGTTGAGCGCCAGCGACTTCACGTCGTTGAAGCCGCCCGCGACGGCGTCCTCAAGGGCCGCGATACCCTCTTTGCCCATGCCGTTCACGCCGTAGACGCGGGCGAGGTTGTACAGGAACGTCGGCGACGTCTTCCGCGACTCGCGGATTTCCGTCAGGTACCGTAGGGCCTCGGTCTTGCGGCCGGCCAGCGTGAGGGCCACGCCGAGTTGCTCGCGGCTCTCGCCGCTGCCGTCCACGCGGTCGAACTCCATGGCCCGCTCGATCAACCGGGCACCGTAGGCGGCCTTCGGGCTGTAGACGCTCGCCCACCCACCGTCTTTCGACTCCATGATGGCGGACAGGTTCGCCAGCCCGGCGGCCGACCGCATCAACTCGGCCCGGTCGGCGTTGTAGATCGGGCCACCGGGGACGAACTTGATCGCGTCGGTCGCCTGGGTCGCGAGTTGGAACAGCGCGTCCGATTGCTTCTCGCGGTCGGCCGTCGGCAGTTGGGCGGTGGCGTGGTACATGTCGTGGAGGGTGTACGGATTGCCCCACTTCTCCTTGCCGGCGTCCCGCGTGGACCGCTCGCCGAGGATCGCCACCAACGGGCGGTAGTCGCCCTTCAGTTGCAGGTTGGTGAGGAGTTCCTGCGTTTGCTCGTACTCCTTGTCCCGCGGCAGGCCGAAGATCGACTCACCGCCGCGGGCGATTTCCTTCATGCGGGCCTCGCGGTTGGCCGTGATCCGCTTGTCGAGTTCCGCGTACTTCTTGGCCTTCTCGGTGTCGAGGATGTCCTTCGCGAACATCAGCCGCAACTTCTCCAACTCGTACCCCTGCTGGGCCACCATCATGTTCATGACGCCGGCCATCGCGCCGCCGTAGTTGTAGTGCGCGCTCACATACCCGCTGCCGGTCCCCCACCGGCCGAAGTAGCCGCCGACGCTCACCGACGGGATCGCGTTCCGGTAAACCTCGCCGAGCGCCTTCGTCTGCCGCATGGTGGCCCGGATGCCGGCTTCCTTGTCCCGCAGCGTCACCTCGGACACCTTGCGGCCGTGCGTTTCCATGAAATCAGACCGCTCGATCTCCACGGTCTTCTGCCGCTCGACGTAAGCGGGGAGGCTGTCGTACAGGTCGAGGAGCCGCCCCGGCACGCCCTTCTTGGACGCATACTCCCTCAGCAACTCGGCCCGCTCCTTCAGGTATTTCAGCAACTTCACGTCGCCCTCGAGCAGCGCCTGGTCGGTCCGCTGTTGGAGGCGTTCCAGCGCGAAGAACAGGTACTTCGCTTCCGACTCCGACGGCGGCGTCACGACGGACGTGTCCGGCCGGCGGATCGCCGACGTGGGGCCTTTGAGTTCGTTCTTCTTTTCGTCCCACGTCCAGGCGAGTTTGCCGTCCTGCGCTTCGACTTTGACGAACGGCGTCTTCGTTCCAATGAACACGTCGACCGACCCGCCCGGCCGGCGGATGAACACGGCGTCCTTCGTGACGAACTGAATCGTGCCCTTCACTTCCTGGGTGTCGCCGGCGATCCGCCGCTTGGTCACGACCACGCCGGGGATGGGGCCTTCGTACAAGATGCGGTCGTCCGACGGTTCCGGGTCGGGCGCGTCGGCGGCGTACAGGGGTGCCAGGAAGACCAGCAATACCAGGGGCGAGACGCGGCGCAAGAGGGACATTCCAAGCTCCGGGAGCGGGTTTCGTAGTCCAAGAAATCTCATCCGGCTTCGGAACATTGGAACGCGCAGACGAGCGTGCGTCAAGGGGTGAAGCGTCTGGAGTTTACCCGCGGTGTCGGGGGGTGATTTGTTGAACGAAAACGCCTCCTCGCCGGCACCTCAGCTTTTCCAGTAATGTCATGACACCTGTCACGGAAAGTGCGTACCCCACGACCGGGGGGTGAGGGGTCAATCGATCCGGAAGACCTTCACGTCGTCCAGCAACGGGCCGCCGAATGCGTTCGCGGTGGTGGGCATCGCGGTGTGTAGTTCCAGGACGGTCGTCGCCTCCGTCGCGGTGAAATCCCACGACTTCTCTTCCCACTTCAAGTCCTTGTACGTCCGGCCCTCCATCGTGATCTCGAATTGCTTGTCGCGCCCCGCCGCGCGGACGCCGAGTTGGACTTTGTGGTGTGCCACGCCCGGGTTCCCGGACATCTTGAACGTGACCCGGTACTTCCGCCCCACGGTCGTCGGGATCGATTGCTCCACCCCGCCGAAGCCGGGCGAGCCGTGAAGGTCGAGACTCCGCTTCCCGTCCGCCGCCTTCCAGTCCTCGCCGACTTGCGTGTTGACGTCGATCTGGCCGCGCGTCACGGTCCAACCCTCCAGCGCGGTCGATCCCTTGTCCAAAGGCTTGCTCAGATCGGCCTCGATCCCGTTCTCGAAGCTACCGTTGGCGACCAGGTTGGTCGGCTTGACACCCTTCGGGACCGGGGCGGCAACCGCGAGGCCGCCGACGAACAGAGCGGAACAGATGAGGAAGGTGGATTTCATGGGACACCCCGGGCCAGAGTTGATCCGCCAAGTATGACGCCAGTCGCGTTTCCGAGCAACGGAGCGTTTCTCGGTTGTTACACGCCAGGCGCGAAGTTCGATCAGACCATCGTTGCATTTGGGCGAACTTCGCGGTAAATTCTCTTCATCAACCAACGAATACTCCCACACCTCCCGCCAAGGTGGTCGGTTATGACGCGGATGACGCGCGACTTCTCACTGGTGCTCCTCGGGGCCGGCATTCTCTCGGCCGGGTACTTCCTCGCCCCGTCGCCGGACCTGGAAGCGAAGGCCGACGAACAGGCCGCCGAGCGCGTCGGCGGCGGCGAGCGCGACTCGTCCGGCCGTTACCACTACCGGCCCGGCTACGCCATGATCTGGGTCCACAGCGGCGGCTATTCCGGCGGGGCGGGGCGTGCCCCGGCCGTCGGCGGCGTGTCCCGCGGCGGGTTCGGCGGCATCGGCCGGTCCGCCGGCGTGGGGGGTTAACCCCCGTGCGGCGACGAACCCTCGACCCGCGGCCGAACTGGCAGCAGCGCGTCGAACAATACGGCCTCCACTTCCACACCCTCCGCGGCGAGCCGTACTGGGACGAGTCGGCCTGTTACACGTTCAGCAAGTACGAGATCGACACCATCGAGCGGGCCACCTACGCCCTGTTCGACATGTGCGTCGAGTTGGTTCAGCACGTCATTGACGAGAAGATGTTTGGCTTGTTCCTGATCCCACCGGAGTACGAAGACCTCGTCGTGCAAAGTTGGGACGACGAACACCCGTCGATCTACGGCCGGTTCGACCTCGCGTTCGACGGCGTCGGACCGCCGAAGATGCTGGAGTTCAACGCCGACACGCCGACGGGGTTGGTCGAAGCCGGCGTCGCCCAGTGGTTCTGGCTGAAGGACGTGGACGAACGCGCCGACCAGTTCAACAGTATCCACGAACGGCTGATCGAGGGCTGGAAGCACATCCACGCCGGCGACGACACGCCGATCCACTTCGCGGCCATCAGTGGCGAAGTCGAGGACTACATCACCGTCGAGTACCTCCGCGACACCGCGATTCAGGCCGGGTTCAAGACCGACTACCTCGACGTGGAAGCGATCGGCTGGGACCAGAACCGGCGGACCTTCGTGGACCGCACGGGCCGGCCGATCCAGCGGATCTTCAAGCTCTACCCGTGGGAGTGGCTGATCCGCGACAACTTCGGCAAGAACATCCTGCAATCGAAGACCCGGTGGATGGAACCGGCCTGGAAGATGATCCTGAGCAGCAAGTCGATCCTGCCGCTGCTCCACCAACTGAACCCGGATTCGCCGTACTTACTGCCCGCGTGGTTCGACGAACCGGAGAGCGGAGATTACGTCCGCAAGCCGATCCACGCCCGCGAGGGGGCGAACATCCGCGTCGTGCGGAACGGCCGCACGGAACTGGAAACCGACGGCCCGTACCAGGTCGGCCGCGACGTGGTGTACCAGCAGTTGTTCCCGCTGCCGAGCTACGACGGCCGTTACCCGGTCATCGGGAGTTGGGTCATTAACGGTTGGGCCGCCGGCATCGGCATCCGCGAGGACGACGGCATTGTGACGACGAACACCAGCCGGTTCATCCCGCACCAGATGACGGATTAACGCCCGGCGAGCGGGGGGCGTAAGTCCCCTGATTCTCGTGGGAGTCCAATCAGAATCAGGGGGCTTACGCCCCCCGCTCGCCTTTCCGGAATCACCCGATGAACCGCATCACCACCGCCTACCGCACGCTCGACTCGGAAACGCAGGAGTACCTGCACGACGTGCACAAGTACGCCGGCAAGCGGTGCCCCGGCATCTACGTCGAGGCCAACCCGCCGCCGTGGGGCAAGGTCGCCATTGGGGCCGGGCCGACCCTTCTGCTCATCGGCCTCGTCGTCGCGTTCAACTCGAACAAGGACGCCTACGCCGCGGCGATGTTCCTCGCCGCCACGGTCCTGCTCGGCGTGTGGCTGACGTGGTTCGGCCTCCGCGACCTCATGGCCCGCGGGTTCTACGGGCGGTTCACGTACTTCGACCCGACGCACGTCTATCAGGTCGTCGGCGACGACGTGACCGTCACCAACGTGGCCGACGCCCGCAAGGTCGCCGCGAAGGGCGGGGGCGTGCTGTTCGTCCTGCCGCAAGAGAAGTTCTTCGTGCCGATCACGCGGGCCGGCCGGGGGCAACTCGTCGAGCGGTTCTACGAGGCCGTCCGCGACCTCGAAGAGCACGATGACCCGAAGTGGAACTGGCTGGACCTCGCGGACCTCGGCGGCGTGGCGAAGCACGTCGCGATCGAGGGCGGCTACCCGATCTCGGCGCAGTCGGCCGACCTCCGAATCGACGACCTACCGCGGGAACCGCGGCGGGACGGGTCGGCCCTGAACGTCGGCCTCATCGGGGCGTCAGCGGCGGCGCTGATGGCGTTCCTGTTCGGCGTCGTGACGTTCCAGCCGATGCGCGACAACGGACTTTTCGACGACGCGAAGACCGGCGGCGCACCGGGCCTCCGCAGCTACCTGATGGACGAGCGTAACAAGAGCCACCGCACCGAGGCGAAGCAACTCCTCGCGGCGATGTACGACGCGCCGATTGCGAAGGTGAAATCGACCGGCCCGCCGGAACAGGCGGCCGTCCGCGAGGCGTTCGCGGCCCTGTTGGAAAGCCTCCGGGACGCGCCGCAGCCGGTGGTGTCGATCTCGGTCACGGAGGCCGGGGACGCCAACGGCATCACGGCCCGCGAACAGCAACTCCGCACGGACTTGGCCGACGCCTTCGGCCTGTTCGTCGGGCGGGAGTTGATCGCCTTCGTGAAGAACCCCGACGACAAGAAGGCCCACATTGAGGTGACGTACACGGTGCCGCCGGACGGGGCGGCGGTCGAATGGAAGTTGGCCGTTCGCACCACGCCGGACGGCCCGGCAGTCGAGACGCCGCCGCAGACGATGCCCGGTGCCCAGACCGGCTTGAAGAACGCGATCTTCCAGACGATCTTCGGCCAACCCGCCCCCGTGGTCCCGCCGCCCGTGTTCGACGACACGGGCGACTGGTAACGGCTACAGTTTCCCCGGCTTCGCCTTCTTCAACGTGGTCAGGATCGACTCGACCTGGGTCGCTTCCTTCGGCATGTTGTTCGCCTTGAAAAAGTCGTAGGCTTGCTCGTAGACCTTCACCGCGTACTCCGTCACCTCGGTGCCGCGGGTCTTCGGCACCCGCGGCAGGAAGTCCAGGTAGAACTTGCCGAGCTTCTTCGTGCCGTCCTTGTACTTCGAGCACACGTCGGCGAGCTTGTCCAGCACTTTCGGCACGTACCGCCCTTCCGCCGGGAACTTGCTGATCGTCTGGGCCAACCCTTCGGCCGCCTTCTTGTAGTCCTTGCCTTCCTCGACGTACTCGGCCCACTTGATCCGGCACTCGCACGCCAGGTCGGGCCGGCCGAGGGTTTCGTACTTCAGCACCGCCTTCTCGAAGACGGAGCCGCGCTGGTTCTTGTCCTTCTGGCTCGTCAGGATCGAATCGAACAGCGACCAGCTGAAGTCCGGGAACGCGCCGAAGCTGACGATCGCCTTGTTCGCGAGGTTCACGGCGTCCGGCGGCTCGACCGTCTTGCCGTCCTTCGCGATCTCGGCCAACTCCTGCCACGCCCGCTCGCAGTGGGGGAAGATTTCGAACATCTTCTTCACGAACGCGAGTTGCTGCTTCGGCGTGGGATTCTTCCGCTCCTTGTAGTACGGGTACATCCGCATCAGCAGGTCGGCATGGCGGGCGTGTTCCGGGGCGACGCCGAGCGTCACGAGGCGGCGTTCCATGTCGCGGTCGGTCATCGGCCGGCCGGTCTTCGGGTCTTCCAGGTGGCCGACGTAAAATTGATCGCCGAAGTACCGGCCCTCGGAGAGCATCGCGAACTCGACCTTGTCCTTGCTGACGCTCTTGAGTTCGACCCACATCACCCAGGCGTGGAGACCACCGCTATTCCCCTCCCCGCGGATGTACTCGCCGGGGACGGCGATGCTCTTGGCCACGCGGGCGGCGAAGTCGGCCTGTTGGGCGCAGACGCCGCCGTACTTCTTGATCCCCTCCAGGGTGTACTCCTGGCCGGTGAGTTTGCATTCGCCCTTGCCGCCGCCGTTCATCTGCTCGGTGCGGAGCATCTCGGTATCGTAAACGATCTCTTTGTAGATGCTGCCGATGCCCGCCCGCTTCTTCACGTAGTTCTTGGTGGCCCAGTCCCGCTCCGCCGCCGGGGTGCGGTTGTTGACCATGTGCACCAGGAACTCCCACGGCAGGTTCTGCACCGCCCCCTTGAGTTCGCTCTCGTGGGCCAACAGGTACTCGTAGTTCTCCTTCCAGCCGACCTTCATCGGGTCGGTCGGCAGGGTGCTGCGAGTCCGCCGCTGGTGGCCGCGATAGTCGTACACGGCCTTCGGGTTGTCCCACACCACGCAGAGGGCAACCGCGAGGTTCGCGTGCGCCTTCAATTTGTCGGGGCCGAGTTTGTGCAGTTCGCGGAAGATCGTGAGGGCTTCGACGAACTGATCGACCTCCGGGTCGAGGGCCGTGTAGAGCGTGTCCCGCAGTTCGGGATTGTCGGCCAGGAACTTGGTGAGGGTGGCGTAGTCGTCGCCGAAGGCGGTGCGGATGTCGTCGGCGTATTTCTTCTCGAAGTACGAGGACATCACGGCCTGGACGCGCTTGTACTCGCCCTTCGTAAGCAGCTTGTCGGCGCTGAGGGCGTCGACGAAGAGTTGTTCCGGATCGGCCTTGTCCGGGGTTTTCTTCTCGTCTTGGGCCGACGCCGGCAGGGCGAATGCGAGGCAGCATCCAACGAACAGCGTGCGAAGCGTGGGCATCACAATCCAATCTCCGGGTAGCGGGAGAAAATATTCTAACGGCCGGGTTGTCCGTCTCCCACGCCGGATGGCTTCAATTCCTGTTCGAGCCTCTCCATCACGTCCGCCTCGCGGGCGGCGATGTCGTTCACTTCCCAGCGATCGTCGGGCTTCACGAACAGAGCCGCCGTTCGCGGTTCGTCGGCGTCGTCGGCGTGTTGAGCTTCGGGCCGCAGGTAGGCCCACTCGTCGGTGCGAATTGCGGCCTCGCTTGCCCCGCCGAGGGACAGCACGCTGACCGCGTGCGGGCGGATTCCCTCCACGGTGCCCTGCCACAAGCCCGCGAGCTCGTGCCCCTCAACGCCCCCCAGAATCGGCCGGCCGAACAGTCCGAGAATCGTCGGCATCAGGTCGGCCGGTTGGGTAAAGGCGTTCAGCCGCAGTCCGGAGTGGGCCGCGTCGGGCCAGCGGATCATCAGCGGCAGGTGGACGAGTTCTTCGTGCAAGAGCGGCCGGTGCGGGCCGATGACGCCGTGTTCGCCGAGGGGAAACCCGGCGTCGGAGGTGACGATTTGGACCGCTCCCGCCGCCCGCAGTTGCTCGAACACTCGCCCTAAATCGGCGTCGAGTTGTGTGACGACGGCCGCGAAGCTGCGGTGCAGCAACTCCCACGCGGCCACGTCTTCGCGGTCGAACCAGCCAGTTTCCGGGTCGGCCCACGGCACGAGCGGATCATCGTCCGTTTTGCCCGCGTCGCCGACGAGGTCTTCGACGTATGCCTTGAACACGGCTGGCGACACGTCCCACGGCGGCAGCAGGGCGTCAATTTCCACCCACAGCAACCAGTCCACGTGGGCGGCGAGGTGTTCGAGAACGCCCGGCATTTCCTCTTCGAGTGACAGCGTACCTTCGCCGGGAACCGGCCGGGCGTCGAACAGTTTCCCCCAGCCCGCGTAGTAGTCCGGGAGAGCGTCGTTCGCCTCGCGGTTGGCCCGCACCAGAGCGGTGAAAACGCCCGCATCCCGAAGCGATTGCAGGAGATCGGGCGACGGCCCGTCGGCCGTGCGAAATTGGTCGCGGCCGGTCTGCCACGCCCGGCGAGCGGCGGCGGCTTCCGGGCAATCGGAAATGTGCCGGTCGAAGACGACGCCTTCCGCGGCGAAGCGGTCGAGGTCCGGCGTGACGACCCACTCGTTGCCGTAAGCCCCGAGCCAACCGGCGGAACAGCCGCGGAGAACGAAGACGATGACTTTCATGCGGAAACAGATTCCTCGCCCACCGGACAGGTTCGGGCCGTGGGAATAAGTTAGTTGAACGGCGGGGATGGGGTATGGCAGAAGGCCAACCTCGGCCCCGGATCAAGGGGGTGATGCGTGCTCGGGCCGATTTTCATGCGGGAGTTGGTGACCGTCCCTCGAAAGCGGGGCCACTTCCCGACCCGGGCGGCCCTTCTCGGCCTCCTCACGATCCTCGGCGTCACGCTCTGGCAGGCGACCATCGGCTTCAC
Source organism: Limnoglobus roseus (assembly GCF_008254045.1). Lineage (GTDB taxonomy): Bacteria > Planctomycetota > Planctomycetia > Gemmatales > Gemmataceae > Limnoglobus > Limnoglobus roseus. Next base: position 9,227,569 of record NZ_CP042425.1, read on the forward strand.
GAAGACCGCCACCCTCGGCGAGACGGCCCGGTTCGGCCTCTTGTTGTTCCAGGTCGTCGTCTACGTCGAATTGCTGCTGCTCCTCTTCTTCGCCGCCCTCTCGGCCGCGAGTACGGTGTCACAGGAAAAGGACCGCCGCACGTTCTTGCTGCTGTTGCTGACCGAGATGCGCGATTACGAAATCGTTCTCGGCAAGCTCCTCGGCAGTCTGCTCCCGCTGACGGCAATGCTGCTCACGTCGGTGCCGGTCCTTGCGATGTTGCTGTTGCTCGGCGGCATTGACCCGTCGCAGGTGATTCAGGCCGCGCTCGTCCTGGCGACGGCCGCGTACGCCGCCGGATCGCTCGGCGGGCTGATCGCCCTGTGGCGGGACCGCACGTATCAGGCGCTCGCGCTGTCGGTGCTGTGCCTCGTCTTGTATATCTGCTTCGCGCTCGCCATCGGGCAGGTCGGCCCGCTGCTGTCCCCGGACGTGAACTGGCCGGTCGTGCAGGCGTGGTTCGACCCGTTCATCGTGATGCAATCGGTCCTTGAACCGCCCGCCGCCGGGTGGCCGGTCCTGCCGCCGGCCTACGGCTTCTCGCTCGTGATGCTCAGTTACTTTGTCGTGCTGAACGTCGTCGGCGTCTGGAAACTGCGGAAGTGGAACCCGTCCGGCGAGCCGATCATGCAGCGCGAGGGGCCGGGCGTGGACCCGGAAGCGAACCTGTCGGCGGACGAATTGAAGCAGTTCCGGGCGAAGGCCCATGCCGCCCCCGGCACCGTGCGGGCCGTCGGCAAGAATCCGATCCTCTGGCGGGAAACGCAAACGCTCGCCTACGGCCGCCGGCCGCTGCTGGTGAAGTTGGCCTATGGCATCGTGCTCGCGCTCGTCGCCTACTTCGCCTACGGTGAACTGACGCAACCCGGCGGCCGGGCGGCCTACGCCGCGGCCTACGGCCTCGTGCCGGTCGTGGTGTTGAGCATGTTGCTCATCGCCGCGCAAGCGGTCACGTCGATCACGTCCGAACGCGACGGCGGGGCACTCGACATCTTGCTCGTCACCGACATTTCGCCCTACGAGTTCGTCTTCGGCAAGCTCCTCGGCGTCCTCCAGAACACCTGGCAGTTCATCGTGCCGCCGCTGGCGATGGCAGTCTACTATGCCCTCGTTGGGGTGCTAACGAAGACGCCGTCGGACCTCGGGGTGATGGAGCGGTTCGTTTACAACCTCGCCCCGCTAGTCGCGACGATCGGCGCGATCCTGGTGCTGTTCGCCTTCGCCGTGGTGCTGGGATTGCACGTCGCACTGTTGTTGACGAACAGCCGGTTGGCCATCGTGAACACTCTCGGCACAGTGTTCTTCCTGTGCGTCGGCACGCTGATTTGCATCTACACCATCGTCATCAACGGCGGCAGCTTCGCGAATCAGTGGCTCAGTTTCATCGCGTTCCTCGTCCTCGGCATCGGCGGCCTGATCTGGGTGCTGAGTGCCGACCGCCCCTCGACGGCCTTGACAATCGGCAGCGTGGCGTGTCCACTGGCGATGTTCTACTGCGTCACGAACATCCTGATCGCGAAGCCCGGCACCGACGAGTCGGCCGACCCGTTGGTGCCGTTCCTCACACTGGCGGCGGCGTTCTGCTGGACGATCACCGCGATGCTCGTGCCGCTGCTCAGCGAGTTCGACGTGGCCCTCGGCCGCACGACGGCCGCCAACGAGGAATGACGATGCCGAAGCGCCTGCTCTCCCTGGTCGTCCTGCTGGCGTTCGCGCCGTGCCTGCCGGCCCAGACGCCGCGGACCTTCCCCGACGCCAAGCACAAGGGCGGCGAACTGGTTCACGTCTCCGGGTTGCCGGTGCTGACCGTCCGCGGCACACCGGAAGAGATCGGCGAACAACTCGGCGTCCTGGCCGTCAAGAACGCCCCCGGGCTGATCGACCTGCTGCACGAGTTCCTGAAGGACACGAAGAAGGAAGACGCCTTCGACGGCATCAAACTCCTCTCCCGGCAGTTGAAGAAGAATTTCCCGAAGGACCACCTCACGGAGATGGAAGCCGCCGTGAAGGTCAGCGGGCAAGACATCGACCTGATGTACTTCGCGAACACTATCTACGACCTGTCGAGCGGCATGGGCTGTGCGACGATCGTCGTCGAACCGGGCCGCAGCAAGACCGGCGCGCCGGTGTTCGGCCGCAACTTCGACTGGATGCCGTCGAAGGGGATCGACGACCACACGCTGGTCGTCGTCTACCGGCCAACGGGTAAGAAGGCGTTCGCCACGGTGACGATTTCGCCGATCACCGGCTGCATCTCCGGGATGAACGAAGACGGCCTCGCGGTGACGATCAACGAGATTCACCTGAAGCAATCGAAGGACAAGCCGAGCTTCAACTGGAAGGGCACGCCGACACTCGCCCTGTTCCGCCGCGTGCTGGAAGAGTGCGGCAGCGTCGCCGAGGCGGAATCGCTGTTGACGAAGGCCGAGCGGACGACGACTTCGTGCATGACGCTCTGCGATGTCAACGGCGGGGCGGTGTTCGAGATTACCCCGAAGACGATCGCGGTGCGGAAGGCCGAGAACGAGGTCTGCTGCTGCACGAACCACTTCTTCTCCGACACCCTCGGCATCGGCCAGACGTGCAAGCGGCTGACGACGCTGCTGCCGCTCCAGAAGGCCGACACGAAGCTCGGCGTCTCGGACGTGTTCGACGGGCTCGACAGCGTCAACCAGGGGAAGTACACGTTGCAGACGATGGTCTTTGAACCGAAGTCCCGCACGCTGCACCTGAGGGTCGGCGATCTGGTCGCGTCGGCGACGAAGATGAAGACGGTGACGCTCGAACTCCCAAAGCTGTTCGCGAAGTAACGCATTCTCGTCCGAACTTGACGCCGCGGGCGATCCGGGTATAGACCGCGGGATGAATCCGACGTTCCCGGCGTCCGCGTCTCCACTTCGCCCGCCGCATTCGGCGTGGCGAAGCCGGGCGAAATGGTTGGCCGGCTACGCGCTCTTCGCCCTGCTGACGCACACGCACATTTTGCACCGGCCGATGCAAACCGACGACAGTCTGTACCTGCGGTTCGCTCAGGACTGGGCCGCCGGGTCTCAACTCTACGCCGACCGGTACGAGGCCAAATCCCCGGTCGTCTTCTGGGCGTTTCGCACGCTCGGCCAGTGGCACCCGCGGTTGGCGTACTACCTCGTGGGCGGCGGCCTGACCGCTCTCGCGGCCTTCGCCCTTCGGCGGGCGCTCACGCCCCTGCCGCTGGCCGCCCGAGCCGTTCCGCTCATCTACATCGCAGCGACGGCGGCGGTGCAGTACCCGCACCTGTACGGCGTGTTCCTTACCCCGATGGCGACGCTCGCGATCGCCTGGACCGGCCGCGCGGTGGTGGCGCGGTCCCCGTACCTGCACCCGGCTGCCGGTGGAGTCGCGTTCGCCATTGCCGTCAACCTATTCCCGCCCGCGGCGGTACTCGGTCTCGCCCTGTTGCCGCTTCTCGCGTGGAACTATCAACGGAATGGCTTCCGCTTCACGATCTTGTCGGCCGCGATGTTCCTCGTCGGCGGGCTGACGCTCACGGCCGCCGTCGTGCTACACGCGATGGCGTTCGGGTACTGGAACGGATTGCTCGACGCGATGGCCGCCAACACCGAGTACGGCCGGATCGGCCGCGAGACGCTTTCCCATCACGTTTCGCGCTGGTGGTGGGAGGTCCGAAACTTCGCCCAGAACCTCAGCCCGCTACTCGGCTTTATCGTCGTCACGTCGTTGACGGCCGCCGTCGCGGGCCGGCGAACGCTCCCCACGGAGGGCAAGGTGTGGCTGGCGGTCGGCGTCCTCTGGCTGCTCGCCGTGCAACTCTCGGTGTGCCCCGGCGGGCGACACTTCACGCACTACTACTACCCCCTCGCGGCCCCCCTCGCCCTGTTGGGCGGGATCGGCCTTGCCGCGGTCGTCGAGCCGCGGCGCTACCGGCAGGTCTGGCGGATTGTCCGCACCGGGTTCGTTGTCGCGGTCGTCGGCCAGCACTATCTGACGTACCACCGCGATATGCTCGCCGTCGGGGAGAAGTCGCCGCACGTCGAGCGGACGCAGATCCGGTACGTCGCGGAGTACGTGAGAGCGAAAATTCCCGCGGATCAAACGGTCCTCGTGTCGGTATGGGGGCCGTGGGCGGAACTCTACTGGCAAGTGCCGCGGCCGGCCCCGAGCCGGCACGTGATCCCGTTCAACTTAGCGGAAACGCGGCCGGAATTCTTCGAGGAGTGGGCCGAGGACGTGTTGCGCAATCCTCCCGATTGGGTGATCGCGGACGATTCGCTGTTCGGGCCGGCCGTGAGCGAGGAAGTCATCCGATCGCGAGCGGGCGGCTTCGGGGGGGCGGCCCTCGTGAGCTCGCCGGCCTTCGCCCGACTGCGGGCTTACGTTCGAGAGAACTACGAATTGGCGACGGGCTTAAATCAGCTCAGCATCTTGAAGCGGAAGTCGCTCGTCACACCTGGAACACCCCGGTCTTGAACGGCCGGCCGTCGTCGTACCGCGTGGCAATCGCCAGCGCTTCCAGCAACACCGATCGCGTCCGCTCCGGCGGGATGATCGCGTCCACCCACAGCCGGGCGGCGGCGTAGCGGATGTCGGTCTGCTGTTCATACCCTGCCTTCACCTGATCCCGCAACGCGGTCAACTCGGCCGCGTCCGGTTCCTTGCCGGCTCGCTTCAGGGCTTGCACTTGCACGTCGAGGAGCGTGTTCGCGGCCTGATCACCGCCCATGACGGCGTACCGGGCGGTCGGCCACGCGAAGAGGAACCGCGGGTCGAACGCCTTCCCACAGAGGGCGTAGTGCCCGGCCCCGAACGAGCCGCCGGTGATGAGTGTGACCTTCGGCACCACGCTGTTGCTGATGGCGTTGACGAGCTTTGCCCCGGCCTTAATGATGCCCGCCTGCTCCGAGTCGCGGCCGACCATGAACCCGTTGACGTTCTGGACGAAGAGAATCGGCACCCTCGTCTGGTTGCAGTCCATGACGAACCGGGCGGCCTTGTCCGCAGAATCGACGTAGATGACGCCGCCGAACTGCACGCTGCCGTCGGCCGCCTTCACCCGCCTCTTCTGATTCGCAACGACACCGACGGGCTTTCCCCCGAGCCGACCGTAGCCGCAGACGAGCGTCTCGCCGAACTCGGCTTTGTACTCGTCGAACGGAGCGTCGTCGAGCAGGAACTTGAGCAGGTCGCGCACATCGTACTCGGTGCTTTGGGTGAAAGCCGAAAGCCCACCCGTCGCGACGGATGGGCTTTGGTCGCCTCCCCCTTCATCGGGTTGCAACATCCCGACCAGCCGCCGCAGTCGCTCCAGGCACGCCTCGTCGTCCTTCTCGCGGAAGTCGATCGTGCCACTGATCGCGGCGTGCATCTTCGCGCCGCCGAGTTCCTCGTGATCGACCTGCTGCCCGATGGCCGCCTTCACCAGCGCCGGCCCGGCCAGATACAACCCACTGCCCTCCGTCATCAGCAGCTTGTCGCACAAGACCGGCAGGTAACCGCCGCCGGCCACGCAGTTGCCCATGATCGCGGCGAACTGTGGGATGCCGCTCGCCGAGATGACGGCGTTGTTGCGAAAGATGCGGCCGAAGTCGTCCTCGTCGGGAAAGACTTCGTCTTGAAGGGGAAGGAACACACCGGCCGAATCGACGAGGTACACCAACGGCAGACGGTTCTCCATCGCGATACGTTGCGCCCGCAGCACCTTCTTGCACGTCATCGGGAAGAACGCCCCGGCCTTCACGGTCGCGTCGTTGGCGATGACCATGACCCGCCGGCCGTTCACCTTGCCGACGCCGGTGACGACGCCGGCGGAAGGGGCACCGCCCCAGTCGGCGTACAGGCCGTGCGCGGCCCACAGTCCGAGTTCGAGGAAGTCACTATCGACTAGTTTCGCGATGCGTTCGCGGGCGGTGAGGCGGCCCTTCTCGTGTTGGCGGGCGATGGCCTTCTCGCCGCCCCCCATGCGAATCTTGGCTTCCTCGGCGGCGAGATCGAACGGCATGGCGGGCCTCAGTCAAAGACGACGGTCTTGTGGCCGTACACTAGGATGCGGTGATCGAGGTGCCAGCGGACGGCCCGCGACAGCACGGCCTTCTCCATGTCGCGGCCCTTTTCCAGCAAGTCGTCGAGCGCATCACGGTGCGACACGCGAACCACGTCTTGTTCGATGATCGGGCCTTCGTCCAGGTCGTCGGTCACGTAGTGACTGGTCGCGCCGATCAGTTTCACGCCACGGTCGAAGGCCCGGTGGTACGGCTTCGCCCCGATGAACGCCGGCAGGAACGAGTGGTGGACGTTGATGATCCGGTGCGGGTACGCCGCCACGAAGGTCGGCGACACCACCTGCATGTACCGGGCGAGAATCACGAGGTCGATGTTGTGCTGTTTCAACAGGGCGAGTTGTTTCGCCTCGCCCTCGGCCTTCTTCCCCGGTTCGATCGGCAGGACGTGGAAGGGAATGCCGTAGAACGCGGCCCACTTCTCGGCGTCCGGGTGGTTGGCGACGATCAGCGGAATCTCGCACGGTAACTCGCCGCTCTGGTGGCGGTAGAGCAGGTCGACGAGACAGTGGTCGTACTTTGACACGAACACGGCCAGCCGGTGCGGTCGGTCAGAGCGTTCGAGCCGCCACCGCATGTTGTACCGCGACGCGATGCCCTCGAACTCCCGCGGGAAATCGGCGAGGTCGAAGGCGAAGTCGGTCGCGTCCCACTCGACGCGCATCAGGAAGACGTTGTTGGCCGGGTCCTGGTGCTGGTCGGCGTGGAGGATGTTCGCGTTGTGTTTGTAAAGGAACTCGCCGATGGCCGCGACGAGGCCCTTGCGGTCGGGGCAGTCGATGAGCAGGATCGCGGTGTTCTTCATGACGCCTTCCGGCCGACGCCGTTCAACTCGCGGCTCTCGGTCAGCACCTTGTCCATGAACACGTCGTGCGGGGCGACCGGGATTTCGTCGAAGATCTGGCAGTCGAAGGCGATGGCCACCAGCGGCGCGTCCGGCCGCACGCGGGCGAGGAGGCGGTCATAATACCCCTTCCCCTGCCCCATCCGGCCGCCCTTCGGGTCGAACGCCGTCCCAGGGACCATCACGAGATCGAGTTCCTCGGGCGTCACAATCTTTCCCACGCCGCCGCGCAGTTCGGCCCGCGGTTCGAGAATCTTATACGCCCCTTCCACCAACTCGCTCATGTCTTCGAGCAGGAAGAGTTCGAGTTGGTTCGTCTCAACGATGCAGTACGGCACGACGATCCGCTTGCCGCCCTTGAGGGCTTCCGGCAGCGTGTGCCGGGTACGGACTTCGCTGCCGGCATCGACGTAATAGAGGATGGTGCGGGCGGCCGCGTACTCGGGCAGGTTCATGAAGGCGGTGACGATCTGTCGGCTGACTTCGTCCTTGTTCTTCTGGGCCACCCGGTTCTTGCGGGCCTGCTCCCGGAGGGCGGTTTTCCGGGCTTGATAGTCGTCCTGCGCTGCCGTCACGGCTCGCCTCCTCGGGTTCGATAAGCAACTTATCCCATCGTCAATTTAGGTTTCGGCTCGCTACCGACATCGGGAAGCCAATCGCAAAATGGTACACTCACTCCCCAAACAACCCCACCAATTCGAACCCTCGGAGGGTGCCCGATGATCCTCGTTCCTTCTCAAACCGGCCGCACGTTCGGACTCGTCACACTCATGCTCCCGGGGACGGACCGGAAGCGGTCGCTGTCGCTGTATCAGTACCGCGTGACGTACCGGAACCCTGATCCTGTGGAACCGGGATGTGCCATGACGTGGGAAGTCTCGGGCGGGCGATTGCCGTATCAGATCGCGGCCGAACGGCTCGACGGCGGGGCCATCAAGTGGCACTGTTCCTGTGCGGACGCCGTGTACCGGGGCGAGGACAATCCCGACCACGTGTGCAAGCACGTTCATGGTCTGCTGGAAATGATGCCGACGCTGGCGAAGCCTCAACGGTCGGCCTGCCAGCACGCCGCCTGATGGTGGTCAGTTCGCAAGCGCGACCGCACTGAGGCGGCCGTACTCGCGGAGGGCGTCTTCGAGTTGCTCAGCCACTTCCGACGGGTTGGCCGGCTTCGTGAAGTGCAAGTCGAACCCCGCGTCTACCGCCTGCGTGAGATGGCTGTCATCGCTGAACGCGGTAACGGTGGCAAAGATCGGCGGTTGATCCGGGTGCATGTCGCGCAACCGCCGGGCCAATTCATACCCACTCATTTCCGGCATGTTGATGTCCAGCACGTAAGCGTGCGGCTTGAACGCTTCCGCCTGTTCAATCGCGGCCGGACCGCTGAAGGCCGTCGCGACTTTGAAGCCCGCACTGGCAAGCAGAAAACTCAGGCTCACGGCGGCGTCTTCGTTATCGTCAACGACCATCACGCGCGGCTGTGGCTTGTCGGGGTCGATCATGAAACACCTCGGGGGGGAATCCGGCCCCATCGCAGCAAAAGTGATGCCAAGTACGCCAGCCCTTGTATTTGCCGGCATTCCCGAGAGACGGGCACCCATCTTCGTCGTGATGTAAATGCTCCTTCCGACATCCCTTCCCTGGAGAGGTGCAATCCCCTGAACGCGAAACGATGACGGTGATCGTGAACAATGAGGCCGGTTCCTTGCTCCGTTTGGCATCTCGGTTGCGGAGTAAGCCTTCGTTCGCCTCTCGCAGAATCAATCAACCTCCACGAGGGATAATCATGAGCACGATGAAAGAAAAAGTGTTGGACGCGGGCCACGTGGTCGCGGACACGGCGAAAAGCGTGGGGCACAAGATCGCCGAAGGTGCCGAACAGGCTGCCGACTGGGTTAAGGACAAGGTCGGGATGGGCGCGACCGCGGGCGTGAAGGAACATATGGACGTGATCGCCAGTTGCGGCAAGAAGGTCGGCGTCGTCGACCACGTCGAAGGTGACGCAATCAAACTCACACGCAACGACAGCCCCGACGGGCAACACCACTTCATCCCGATGGGCTGGGTCGATCACGTTGATAACCACGTTCACCTGAAGAAGAACTCGATGGAAACGGAAATGGGCTGGAAGCCGGACGCGGCCAGTTGTGGCTGCGGGGCGTAACCTCGAAGGATGACTCGCGAAACGACCCGCCGTTCGGCGGGTCGTTTTTGTTTCTGGCCGGGTCGCTATAGTTTCGGTGTAACCCCTGACACGGTTGGCGAAATCATGACCGCGAACGAGCCGATCCGCCTCACGAAGTTAGCCAAGCGGGCCGGGTGCGCGGCCAAGCACCCGCCGGGGTTCCTACTGCCGCTCCTCGGGCTGTTGCCGCCAGTAGTCGATCCAAACGTACTCATCGGAAGTTCCACGGCCGACGACGCGGCCGTCTACAAACTGTCCGACGAACTCGCCCTCGTTCTGACGACCGACTTCTTTACGCCGATCGTGGACGACCCGCGCGACTTCGGCCGGGTGGCGGCGGCGAATGCGTTGAGCGATGTCTACGCGATGGGTGGGAAGCCGCTCTCCGCGCTCAGTATCGTTGGCTTCCCGGACTCGCTGCCGGCAACCGTGCTGGCCGAGGTTCTGAGCGGGGCGGCCGCTATCGCGGCGGAAGCGGGCATCGCAATCGTGGGCGGCCACACGATCAAAAGCGAAGAGCCGATCTTCGGCCTCGCCGTGGTGGGAACGGTTCACCCGCAACGGGTGTTGAGCAACGCCGGGGCAAAGCCGGGTGACGTGCTCATCCTCACCAAGCCGCTCGGCCTCGGGATCATCTCGACCGCGGCCAAGAACGACCAAGATTCCCGCGGTGCGATTGCGGAAGCCATCCGCGTGATGACGACGCTCAACCGCGCGGCAACCGAGGTGTTAACGCGGTTCGAAGTTCACGCCTTGACCGACGTGACCGGCTTCGGCTTGCTCGGCCACCTGCGGAACGTGACGGCGGCCAGCGGCGTGACGGCCGAAGTCTGGGCGGACCGCGTGCCGATTCTCCCGGCCGCCCGCGAGTACGTGGCGGCCGGCGTCGTCCCGGGCGGTACGCGGGCGAACGCGAAGTTCCTGGCCGACTGGGTTCAGTTCGAAGGGACAGTTTCGCCGGACGAGCAACTCTTGCTCTGCGACGCGCAAACGTCCGGCGGGCTGCTCGCCGCGGTTCCCGCGGCAGTTGCGGAACGTGTCGTGGAGGCACTCGGAAGCCCGGCCGCGATCGTGGGGCAGATTACGGTCGAAGGAAAAGGGAGGATCACCGTGCGACGCGACGCCGAATAACTACTTCGCTTCTCGCTCGCGGAAAACCGTGTCGCCGCCGCAACACTGGCAGGCGCCGGGGGCGGACCACGCGAGTTGGCAGTTTTCGCACCAGTAGTCCACGTCGTAGACTTTGCCTGCCTTCACCGTCTGGACCTTCTCGACCTTCAAAATCTGGCTGCCGGGCAGGATCTTCGCCGTCAACCGTACGGTGCGATTCTCAAAGACGGGATCGACGAACAGCAGGCGGGACACCTTCTCTTTCGCGATCGTGTAAACGGTGCCGTCCTTCGTGACGAGTGCCACGCCGGTCACGTCCTTGTCGGCTGGGATGCCTTGCTTTTCCAGCACTTTGGCGAGTGTCTGAACCGAGCCTTCGAAGGTTTGCGACACCGGGTCCGCCGCCCGGGCGGCACTCATCGCGACGCAGAACGTCAGGCAGGCGGCCAGGCAACGGTTCATCACGGTCCGACTCCGGTAGGTCACACGTCCGAGGGCGTCAACCGACCCTCGGCGGCTTTTACTGTACCCGAGGGGTCCTTCGTTGCCAAGAGACCGGCGTCCACGCCGTAGCAGACGAAGTCCGCCCGGGTCTTCAACCCGGTCTTCTCGCGGACCCGTGCCCGGTAGGTTTCGACCGTCTTGACGCTCACGAACAGTCGGTCGGCAATCTCCTGATGCGTGTGCCCGCGAACCAGGAGGTCCAGCACCTCGCGCTCCCGGCGGCTCAGCCCCGCGACGCCCTGCAACGGGTGGTCCGGCACCTCGTCCAGCGCCGGCCGCAGGATCGGGTCGATCACGCTCTTGCCGGCCGCGACCGTTCGAATCGCGTTCAAGAGCACTGCCGTGGGGTTGGTCTTCAGCAAGAACCCGTCCGCCCCGGCAGCCAGGGCCGTGCGGGCGTAGGCGGGATCGTCGTGCATCGTGAACACGAGGACGCGGGTTCGGGCCGAGACTTCGCGCACCTTCTCGATGGTCGTCGTGCTGCCCCATCCCGGCATGGACAAGTCAAGGCAGAGCACCCGTGGCTCCGTCTCGCGAACGCGGTCGACGGCTTCCGGCCCCGTCCCCGCTTCGCCGACGACGACGAGGTCCGCCTGCGTGTGAATCGCCATCCGCAGGCCGTCCCGCAGCACGGCGTGATCGTCCGCCACCACTACCTCGATCCGGTTCATCGACTGCTCTCGGCGTAAGGAATTTCGACCGTCACGGTTGTGCCCGCCCCGAGGTGAGAATCGATCCGGCAGGTACCGCCGAACCGCTCGGCACGTTCGCGCAGGCCGGACAATCCCATGCCACCGGCCGTGTGCAAACTGGCGGTCGGATCGAACCCGCACCCGTCGTCCGCGATCGAGAGGTTAATTGCGTCGCCGGACACCTCCAGCGTGACGTCTACCGTCTTCGCGCTCGCGTGCTTAGCGACGTTCGCCAGCGCTTCCTGGGTGATCCGGTACAGGGCCGCTTCCAGACCGCGGGGCAGGCGTTCGGCCGGGGCGGCCGTCACGACCAGTTCCGCCCGCACGCCGTGCGACTTGGTGACGGTTTCCGCCAACCGCTTCAGTGCCGCGACCAACCCGAGGTCGTCCAGCACCAGCGGGTGAAGCCCCTGCACCATGCGGCGGATTTCGACTAGCGTCTCGTTCGCCGTCTGGCTCAGTTCGCGCAGCCGGGTTTGTCCGTCAGCCGGTTGCGTGGCGTCGGCCGCGAACCCGAGGCCCATCGCCAGGCTGACGAGCGTTTGGGCAATGCCGTCGTGCAGTTCCCGGGCGATCCGGCTGCGCTCGTCCTCCTGGGCCGTGAGCAGTTGGCGGTAGAGCCGGGCTTGCAGTTGTCGCGCGCTCGCCAACTCGCTGACGTCGCGGGCGATCACGATGAAGCCGGCCGTCGCGGGGATCGGGCTGACGCTGAGCAGGAAGTGCCGCCCCGTCGGCACGTCGAGTTGTTTCACGGCCGGGACCGTCTCACCGTCCCGCACCCGCGACAACAATTCGTGGACCTTGTCGCCCAGGATGCCCGGGAAGGCGTCTTCGACTCGGAGGCCGGCCAGTTTCGCCGCGGAAAGGCCCGTGCGGACGACCACGCCCGCGTTGGCTCGAACGACCTGGGCGTCGGGGTTCAGTACCAGCATCAGGTCCGGGCAGGCGTCGAAGGTCGCACCCCACTCCGCGACCACCGACTCCAGAACGCGCTCCCGCCGCCGGGTGTGGGCCATGCCGACCGCCCGCGCGACGGTCCAGCGGAGCGTCACCGGGTCGGCCGGCTTGGGCAAGTACTCGAACGCCCCGCGCTTCATCCCGGAGACGGCCGCCCCGACGTCACTGGTCCCGGTCAGGAGGATCGGCACCACGTCGATTTCGCCCGTGCGAATTTCGTCGAGCAAATCGAGGCCCGTGCGCCCCGGCATGTCCAGGTCCACCAGCGCGACGTCGTAGTCTTGACGGCCGAACAGCGCGACGGCTTCGTCCACCCCTTCAGCCTGATCGACGTGGTGGCCGGCTTTCGTGAGCAGATGGTGAACGAACCGACGAACCGACGGGTCGTCGTCGACGGCCAGGATTCGACCGGGTACGGTTTCCGACAAGTGCGGTTTCGGCGGGCTTGAAGTCATAAGGCTGGCCTGACAGCGTCCGGAAACGGAGGGCGTCCCACAAGCATAATTCACAATTCGTTGTCTGGTGGTGAAGGGGCCGGGTTTATGCCGGCGCGTCCAACACGTGGCGAATCTTCCGGGCCAAAACGAGCGGGGAGAACGGCTTGTGTAGGAAGTTGTCGGCCGAACTCACGCCCTCCAAGCGGGCGATGGCGTCGTCCAGGTATCCGCTCACGAACAGAATTTTGATGCCCGGCCGCACTGTGCGCATCGCCTCGGCCAGTTGCCGCCCGCCCATTTCCGGCATGACGACGTCGGTCATCAGTAGTGCGATCGACCCGGCGTGCTCCTCCGCCACGCGCAACGCCTCGGTCCCGTCGCCCGCCTCCAAGATCGTGTACCCTTGGCCGCGGAGGGCGGTGCACACGAACTGCCGGACCGAGAGATCGTCCTCGACGACCAGCAGCGTTTCCGTGCAGCGGCCGGCGGGGGCAGCCTCCGCTTCGACCGCGGGCCGGGAAACCTCATCGTCGAGCGCGGGGAGCATAATGTCGAACGTCGTCCCTCCCCCGACGGTGCTGGTAACGGCGATTTGCCCGCCGCTTTGGGTCACGAAGCCGTAGACCATCGCGAGACCCAGGCCTGTGCCCCGCTCGACCCCCTTGGTGGTGAAGAACGGCTCGAAGATGCGGGCCTGAACGTCGGCCGGGATGCCGCACCCGGTGTCGGAAACCGACAGCCGGACGTACTCGCCGGGGCGAAGATCGCCCCCGTTGCCGTTCGCGGAGTGGGTGACGGTTTCGTTCCGGGTCGCGATCGCCAACTGCCCGCCGCCGAGCATGGCGTCGCGGGCGTTCACGATTAAGTTCATCAAGGCCTGTTCGACCTGACCGAGATCGGCCTTCACCCGCTTCAGGGCCGGGTCCGCGTCGAACCGGATCGCGATGTCGGCACCGATCAGTCGCTGGAACATCCGCATCGACTGGCCGACGATGTCGTTCAAGGCGAGGACGACCGGGGCCAGAACCTGCCGACGACTGAAGGCCAAGAGTTGCCGCGTGAGGTTGGCCGCCCGCTCGCCGGCGGCCCGAATTTCCTGGACCGTCTCGCGGGTATGGTCGTTCTGTGGCAGGTCTTCGATGAGGAGGTTGCTGTACCCGCCGATGACCGTGAGGAGGTTGTTGAAGTCGTGGACGACGCCGCCGGCGAGCAGGCCGATCGACTCCATCTTCTGGGCCTGCCGGAACTGCTGCTGGAGTTGCCGCAGTTGCGTGATGTCGCGGAAGATCGCCCCGTACCCGGTCGCGTCCCCGGCCGCGTTGCGGATGGGGAACAGGGCGACGCTGAGTTCGACCAAGCTCCCGTCCTTCCGCCGACGGAACGCCTCGAAAGAAGTGTTCGTCCCCGAAGCGACCATGCGGGAATGCAATGCCCGCATGGTTGCCTCTTCGCCGGGCGGGGCGGCAACGAAGACGGGCCGCCCGATCATCTCGTCGGCCCGATAGCCGTAGATTCGTTCGGCCGCGGGATTCCAGGCCGTGACCGTGCCGTCCGCGGCAAACACGCTGATCCCGTCCTGGGACGAAGCGATGATCGCCGCGAGGTTCGTGGCCTCGCGCAGGGCCGCCCGCTCCTTCGTGGCGTCGTGGAAAACCAGAACGCACCCGAGTTGTTCGCCCGCGTCGCCGCGGACCGGTGCGATCGAATCGGCAATCGGCAATTCGCGGCCCGATCGCGTGACGAGGGTCATGTGTTCGCCGAGGGACCGTACTCGCTTCCCAGTGATATCCTCCATCGCCGGCAACGCGATCGGCTGGCGTGTTCGCTCATCAAGGATGTTGATGACGTCCTCAAACCGACGGTCGCGAGCCTCGTCGAGCGTCCACCCTGAGAGTGTTTCGGCCTGCGGGTTGAGGTACGTTATTCGGCCTTGCGGATCGGTGGTGACGATCCCGTCGGCCATGCTCCGGAGTGTCGCGACGAGTAGTCGCCGTTGCGCCGCTAACGCTTGTTCGCCACGACCGCGGGAGGCGACCGCCTCGATCACGAGGGATAACTCGCGGGCGGTCGTCGGCTTCGAGACGTAGGAGAGCGGTTCTTGTCCCTCGGTCGGCGAGTCGGTGAGGAGAATGACGGGGATTGAGAAACGGTCCCGGATTCGTTGTGCGACACGGCCCTGATCGAGTGCCCGGTCGAGCAGCACGAGTTGGGCATTGAACTCGCCCGCCCGCTCAACGGCGTCGTGCACGGCCGTAACCACGTCGACGAGGCAACCCAAAGCCGCGAGTTGCTCTTGTGTGTGCTGGGCAGTGCGTGGGTTTCCCTCCACAAGCAGCACGCGGAACGCCTGATGTGCCGGCGATTCGAAACCAGCCATATCAAACCGCGAGGCCATAGCACGACGACCCAAAAGGCAGATGGTTTCGAAACCGTATTGAAATGGGAATCGCTGATGGGCCTACAATTCTTCAGCACAATTCATTCCGTGAACGAATAAATATGCTCGAAGAAAACCTGATCCCAGGTTGGCCTAGAACAAATTTTGACCGATCATCAGTTACGTCAACGTACACCTCTTTCGTTCTCGATTCAGATTAAAAACGCAAACAGCAACAATAATTTTGATTCATCTTTCGGTACTTCTCTGAATCGAAATCCTTTCTCTGAAAAATGCTCGCGTGAAAGATAGAGCCTCCGGTGCCCCTCATGGTTCCCGAAATGCGGGGTTCCCCTGACACATTACGAGCACGAGCAGTTCTACGTTTGCACGTCGCCGGTGGTGCGATGGGTTAGTGGAGTTGTCTCATGCGAGTTGCAATCATTACGCCGGATCAGCGGAATCTCGCCGTCGGCATTGTTGAATCCCACCTGCGGACGTGTCGCGGTTTCGAACGGGCAGACGTTATTTCCCCCGACCGGGCGGAATCGTTCTGCCACAAGCAACCGCCGGAATTGGTCATTGTTCTGCTCGCCGATACGCACCCGGAACTCACGCTGGGGTTGGTGCGGCGGTTGCGCGAACTGATCGCAGGCCAATTGTTGATCGCCGGCCCGGCGACGGACCCGAAGTTCATTCTGCGGGCTATCCAGGCCGGGGCGGACCTGTTCCTCGACCGGGACGAACTCGAAACGGAACTCGACGCAGCCCTCGCCGCCTTGCGATCCCGCCGCGCGCCGGCCCACCGCACCGGGCAACTCGTCGCGGTCCTCTCGGCCGCTGGCGGGTGCGGGGCGAGTACGGTCGCCGTCAACCTGGCCGCCCTGCTGGCGAAGGAATACCGCCACTGCAACCTCATCGACCTGAACCCCGGCAAGGCCGACCTCGCGCCACTGTTGGACCTGAAGCCGCAGTACACGCTCGCGGACCTGTGCCGGAACGACGTTCGCCTCGACCGGAGCATGTACGAGAAGCTCCTCGCCCGGCACTCCAGCGGGATCGACCTGCTGGCCGCACCGCGGGACTTCGACCAGATCGGCTCCGTGACGCCGCAGGGCGTGGCCCACGCCGTTGCCGTGGCGCGGGACTCGTACACCGACGTCGTCGCGGACCTGGAAGACTGCTTCCATGAAGAACAGTTCATCGTGCTGGAGCAGGCCACGCGCATCTTGCTCGTCTGCCGCCTGGACTTCCTGGCCATCCGCAACACCCGCCGCATCCTCGACTTCCTGACCTCGCGGGGCATTCCCGCCGACCGCGTCGAGATCGTGGTCAACCACCACGGCCTGCCGAACGAACTGCCACTGGCCGAAGCCGAAGAAGCGGTCGGCGGGAAACTGACCGTCTTCATCCCGCACGACCCGGCCACGGTGGGGGCCGCCAGCAACATGGGCCAGCCGATGGCCTGCACCGAGCCGAACTCGCCCGTCGTGCAAAGCATCGCCCGGATCGTCGGCCTGGAAAGCCCGACGCCGCCCCGCGTCCCGACCCGCGTTCGCGTTTCGAACTGGTTCCGCAACAGTGTCGTCCCACGGCTCCGCTCCCTGGTCCGCCGTCTGAAGCCCGCAATCCCCACCCCGCGGTCGAGTGCCGCCCCCGAGGAGTTGAACGAAATCCATGAACCGGTTAACGCCCCGACCGTTCGTGCAGCCGGCGTCCGAGCGCTCTCGGCTTGAAGCCGCGCACCCCGGCCCCGACCACGCAGACGACCTCCGTCGATTTAAGAGCCAACTCCATCGCCGCCTCGTTGTCGGCATGGACCTCAACGCGCTGAATTCGTTGTCGCGGGACCAACTGCGATTGGAAGTCCGCCGCGTCGCGGAAGAACTCTGCCAGCGAAGCCCGAACCTGCTGAACCAGCAGGAGCGAGAGCGGCTGGTCAACGAAGTGCTGGACGAGACGTTCGGCCTCGGCCCGCTCGAACAGTTGATGAAGGACGCGACGGTCAGCGACATCCTCATCAACGGCCCGCACGCGGTATACGTCGAACGGCACGGCCGGCTGGAGCGGACGGACGTCACGTTCACCGACGCGGCCCACCTGCAGCACATCATCCAGCGGATCGTCAGCCAGGCCGGCCGACGGGTGGATGAGACCTGCCCGATGGTAGACAGCCGCCTGCCGGACGGGAGCCGGATCAACGCGATCATCCCGCCGCTGGCTCTGGACGGCGCGCTCGTGTCGATCCGCCGGTTCGGCGCGCAGCCGATCCGTGCGGCCGACCTCGTGGCGAACAAATCGTGCACGCAGGAGATGATGGACTTCCTCGCCGCGTGCGTGAAATCGCGGATCAACATTGTCGTCTCCGGCGGGACCGGCAGCGGCAAGACGACGCTGCTCAACGCCCTCTCGGCGTTCATCCCCGAGGACGAGCGGGTCGTAACGATCGAGGACGCCGCCGAACTGAAGTTGCAACAGCCGCACGTCGGCCGCCTGGAGACACGGCCGAAGAACGTGGAAGGCGTCGGCGAAATCTCGACCCGCGAACTCATGCGGAACGCCCTACGCATGCGGCCCGACCGGATCGTCGTCGGCGAGTGTCGCGGCCCCGAAGCGATGGACATGCTGCAAGCCATGAACACCGGCCACGAGGGCAGCCTGACCACCGTCCACGCCAACGACACCCGGGAGGCCCTCGGCCGCCTCGAAGTCATGGTAGGCATGGGCGGTTTCGATCTTCCACTGTGGGTCATCCGGCGGCAGGTCGCCTCGGCGATTCACGTCGTCGTGCAGGTCAGCCGGTTGCTCGGTGGTGCGCGGAAGATCGTGAAGATCTCCGAGGTGATCGGCGTCGAAGGCGACAACTACGCGATGCAAGACCTGTTCGTCTTCAAGCAAACGGGCCTCGACGAAGAGCGGCGGGCACAAGGGAGCTTCCAGGCGGCCGGCCTCCGTCCGCACTGTCTGGAACGGCTCGAAGCGCATGGGCAAGCGGTGTCGATGGACCTCTTCCGCAAGCGGCTGCTCCAGCCGGGCGTCCGCTAGAAGGGAGTGGCGGCGTGTTACCGATCGGCATTTTCGCAGTCATCACCCTCGGGTCGCTGGCGCTCCTTCGCGTGGTGGCCGAGTATTCGAAGCCCGGCCGGGGCCGACTCCGGCGGCGGTTGGCCGGCGAGTTCGGCGAATCGACCCCGGCCGAGTCGTCGGCCGTGCCGCTTTACCGCAACGTGGCGTCGTGGGACGCCGACCTCGAAGACGGCGGTTCGGGCCAACTGACGGGGAGCCGCATCGTGCCCGCCGCCGGGGCCGCGCGGCGGGAGTGGGCCGAAGACTTCCTCCGGGAAGCCGGCATCCCGCTGAAGGCGAGCCACCTCGCTGGGGTCACGCTCGGCGCGGCCGTCGTCATCGGGTCGATCGCCGGCCTGTTCGTCGGCTGGCTCGCGGGTGTCGCCGCGGCCGTGGTGGGCATTCTCGTGCCGCTCGTGGTCGTGAACGCGATGCGGAAGGCCCGCCGCGAGCGGTACGTCAAGCAACTGGCCGGGGCGTTCGACCTGATGGCCCGCGTTCTGAAAGCCGGGCAGTCGGTGCCGGAAGCGTTCCGGGCCGCGACCGAAGCCTTCGACGACCCGCTGAAAGGCGAGTTCAGCCGGTGCAACCACCAGATCGAGCACGGCCTACGGCCCGAGACGGCGTACCGCGAACTGAGCCAGCGGTCCGGCGTTCTGGAACTGCGAATCTTCGTGGTCGCCATGACGATCCAACGGCAGACGGGCGGGAACCTGTCCGAAGTCCTCGAGCGCATGGCGGTGATCGTGCGGTCGCGGCTGCGGCTGCGGCAGAAGATGCGGGCACTGACGGCCGAAGGCCGGTTGCAGAGCGTCACGCTCCTGGTGCTACCGGTGCTGACGTTCGGTGTGATGTACTTCCTCAACCGGACCTACGCCGAGGCGCTGCTCGCGCAGTGGCGGCTCTTGGTGGCGACGGTGGCGTGCATGGGCATCGGCGTCCTCTGGATTCGCAACATCATGAACTTCGAGGGGTGAGGCCGCCATGTTGTATTTCGCGGTAGCGGCGATGTTCTTGGCGGTCTTCTTCGGCATCGTCGCCGTCGGCCGGTATTTCTCCGATCAACCGACGCGCGACCAGAAGCGAGCCGCCGCACGACTGCGCGAACTGAGCCGCCCGGCCGAAGCGGAAATGATACCGCTCGAAGACCGCCGTCGGGGGTTCGCCGATGCCGTGGTCGCCCTCGGGGCGTGGCTGACGGCCCGCGACAAGAACCCGACATCGGGCGTGGGAGCACGGCTCCTGCTCGCCGGCTACCGGCAGCCGTCCGCGGCGCTGTACTTCCTCGGGTTGCAACTGATCCTGGTGGTGGTGTTCACGCTGCTGTGCGGCGTGGTCGCGATCCTGTTCAATCTATCGTGGACGAAGGTGCTGCTCATCGCGGCGGGCGGCGGCGCGTTCGGACTACTCGTACCGTCGTTGGTGCTGTCGTCGCAGATCAAGAAGCGGCAGAAGAAGCTGCGGGCCGGCCTGCCCGACGCGATCGACATCATGGTGCTCTGCGTCGAGGGCGGCGCGAGTTTGAACGCCGCGATCAACTGGGTCACGCAGGAGATTCACGCGATCCACCCGGAGTTGGGTGCGGAGATGGTGATCGTCGAGCGGGAAATTCAACTCGGCCTGACGCCGGGGGAAGCGTTCCGTTCCTTCGCCGACCGCTGCGGCCTGCCCGAAGTCCGCGACATGACCGCGGCGCTCTTGCAGTCGGAACGGTACGGGGCGAGCGTGGCGAAAGCCCTCCGCGCCTACGCCGACGCGGCCCGGCAGGACCGACAAGTGTGGGCCGAGGAAGTCGCCCAGAAGGCGGCGGTGAAGATCATGTTCCCGATGCTCCTGTGCATCTTCCCGGCCATGTTCATCGTGCTGCTCGGCCCGGCGGCGATGCAGATGTCCCGACTGTTCGTGAAGTGAGGCGGCCATGAAGAACATCCCCCGCCGCGGTGCGGCCGCCGTCGAACTGGCGATCCTGCTGCCGTTCCTGGCCCTGATTTTCTCGGCCGTGATCGACTTCGGCCGGGTCTTCTACGCGACGCAGGCGCTCGACAACGCGGCCAGCGTCGCCGCAATGGCGGCGAGTGGAACCACCTGGGTTCCGAGCACGACGACCACCGCCGATGCGGCGAAAGCGGCCGCGGTGACAGAAGGCGCGACCTTGTCGCCGGCCCTGACCGCCGAACAGGTGAGCGTGACGGTCGCTGGCGGTGCGGCCACGGTGACGGTGACGTACGACTTCCCACTCCTCACGGGGTCGTTGATCCCCGGCCGGAGCGTGTCCCTGCAACGGTCGAGTACCGTCCGCGTGGCCCCGCGGCCGGGCGATTGATTCGGAGAAACGGCGATGACTGTCCCTCACAAAACGCGCGGCGGGGCGACGGCGGTCGAGATGGCCCTCGTGCTGCCGATTGTCTGCCTGCTCGTGATCGGGTTCATCATCGGCGGCATGGATCTGCTGCGATACCAACAGGTCGCCTGCCTGGCCCGCGAAGGGGCGCGGTGGGCGAGCGTCCGCGGGGCCGATTACGGCGTGGACGCGGGCCAGAGTTCGCCCACGCAACAGCAGATCGTCGATCAGGCCATCGTCCCAAGGACTGCCGCGATGGACCCGACCGCCCTCTCGGTGCGAGTGCAACTGATCGACAAGGGGAACAATACCGTTCAGGACTGGGATGCGTCCTCGAAGGCGGTTCGTTCGATCACCGCGACCGGGGAGTACGTCAGCAACGCCATCCGCGTGACGGTCACGTACCAGATTACCGCCAACGCACTTGGCGACCCGCTCACGCTCCAGGGCGTCTGCGAAATGTCGATGGTGAACTGAGATGCTGTACCTTCCGCCAACCCGTGACTTTCGGCGACGACCCGCTGCCGTGCTGGTCAAGGTGATGGTCTGTCTGACCGTGCTGATCGGCGTCGTGGCCCTGAACCTCGACGGCGGGCGGACGATGGACGAGCGCCGCCGCGCTCAGACCGCCGCCGACGCGGCCGCCCTGGCAGCGGGAGCCGACCTGTACGCGAACTACTGGGCCAACAACGGCTCCGACCCTGGCGGGTCGGCCCGCACCGCGGCGATTCAGTCGGCCGCGGCGAACGGCTACCCGGCGTCGGCCGTTACCGTTAACATCCCGCCGACAACGGGCTCCTACGCCGGCCAGACCGGCCACGCAGAAGTCGTCATCAACACGTCGCTGGACGCCAGTTTCGGCCGCATCTTCACGGGCACGGCGATTCAAGTCTCCGGCCGGGCCGTCGGGCGGGGCGAGCCTGTTCGCATCGGAATCATTCTCCTTCGATCCACCGGGGCATCGGCGTTCCGCAACACCGCCGCCGCGTTCGCACTCATCAACAAGCCGCTGATCGTGAACTCGACCGACGCCGCCGCGTTCAACAGCACCGGCCTGGTCATCGCGTCCCTCAGCCGAATCAGCGTGTCGGGCGGGGCGGTAAACACCAGCCTCCTGCCGCTCTCGGCCCCCATCCGCACCGGCATCAGTCCGACGCTCGACCCACTGGCCAGACTGCCGATCCCCGACAGTGCCGGGGCGACCGTCCGCAGTACGACGCCGACGATCATCAACACCGTCGTGCCGGCAGTCCTGCAACCGGGCGTCTACCGAGGCGGCATTCGCGTCACGGGCGTGTCGGTCGTAGTGATGACACCGGGCACGTACATCATGGAGGGCGGCGGCTTCCGCGTGGACGGGGCGGCGACCGTCACCGGTCTGGGCACCATGGTTTACAACACCACCAGCGGCACCTACGCCTCCGGGCCGATCTCCGTCACCGGGTTGGGGAAGGTCGTCATGACCGCCCCGCTGTCCGGGACGTTCCAGGGCATCAACTTCTTCCAGAACCGCAGCCTGACGCAGCCCGTGTCGATCACCGGGCTAGGGCTGACGACCATCACCGGCGTCGTGTACGCCGCGAAGGGGGCGGTCAACCTGACCGGCAGTGCGGCCGTCGGCCTGGACATCCTGGGCGGGGCCTACGTCGCGGACTCGATGACCGTCAGCGGCGTCGGGGCCGTCACGATCAATCTCGGGCTAAACCCGCCGCGGGTGCCGGACGTTCGAATCGTGGAGTAGAGTGAGGTGTTACCGTGATTGCGAATTCGACGAGAGTGTGCCCATGAGCGTGGCCGACCTGAGAGAACCATCCGACCCGGTCGGGGGCTGGATGTTCTTCCGCCACTTGAAAGCCAGCCGCCTGATGTCCATCGCGGACATCGAGATCCTGGAGCGACAGGCGCAAACCGAGCCGGTCACGCGGCTCCAGCAGTTCCTCCTCGACGAGGGCTACCTGAACGACTACCAACTCAGCCGCATCCTCCAGGGGAAGCCGGAGGGGCTGATCCTCGGCCAGTACCGCATCCTCGGGGAACTCGGCCGGGGCGGGTTCGGACAGGTCTTCAAGGCCCGGCACGAGCTCATGGACCGGGTTGTCGCGATCAAGGTGCTCAGCCCCGACCTGTGCCAAGACCAGGGGACGCGCGACCTATTCGTCCGCGAGGTCGTGACGACCACCCGCCTCTCTCACCCGAACATCGCGGCCGCTTACGATGCCAACGAGGTGGAGGGGAAGGTCTTCCTCGTCATGGAGTACGTGGACGGGCTCTCGCTCGAACATTACGTGAAGGCCCACGGCCTGATCTCGACGCCGCTGGCTTGTTCGATCCTGACGCAAACGGCCCACGCCCTCCAGCACGCCCAGGACAACGGCCTGGTCCACCGCGACCTGAAGCCGGCCAACCTCATGCTCGCCGGGGCCACGGAGCCAGACCCGACGGCCGTGCGAGTGAAGGTCATCGACTTCGGGCTGGCGAGCCTCCGACTGAATGGCGGCGGCCTGGTGGCGACGCTCCCGTGCGACGCCGGGGCCATCGTCGGCACGCCGTCGTTCATCCCGCCGGAGCAGATCACCGACGTTCACGCGGCCGACACGCGGTCGGACCTGTACAGCCTCGGCTGTACGCTCTACTACGCGCTCACCGGCCACCTGCCGTTCGAGGGGCAGAACACGAAGATGGTTCTGCTGAAGCACCTCCAGCACGAGTTCCCGACTATTCAAACGCACCGACCGAGCATCCCGGACGGCCTCGCGGCGATCATTCACGGGTTGATGGCCAAGTCGCCCGCGGACCGCTACCAGACGCCGGCGGAACTGGTCGCGGCCGTCACCGCGTTCGCCCGCGCGGACAGCATCCGCGTGCCCGATCTCCTCAATTCGCACGCCGTGGCCGTCCCGGCCTCCCGGCCGGCCGTGAACTTGTTGACCCACATTTGGCCGGCTCAGCCGCCGGCGAGTACCCAGCCCTCGGGTTCGCCCGACCTTGAGACGCGGATCACACAAGTGAAGAACATCATCGCAGACTCCGTTGCGCCGATCCGGCTCGAACCGCCGAAGCCAATCGAATGTTCGCAGCCGGCCCCGTTGCCGACGACCGATTTGCTGCCGCTCTGGGAGGAATGGTGCGGAGTCGTGGAGGGCTACTCGGAAGGGCGTACTCCCGCCCTGACGGCCGCCGAGTACCGCTCGTTGTACCGCGAACTGACGGCCGCAATCCGCGAGGTTAAAGAGGGCCGGCGCGACCCACGGGCCAGGCAATTCGACCGCCTGGAAACGCTGGTGGAACCCTGGGTGACGGCAGAATCTTTGGCCGATCTGGACGATCGCATGATCGCCGGCCTGTGGCGGAACTGCACGGCTCTGGACGAGGCCCTGTGGCCCGACGAGGCGCCAAGCGGTTTTGCACGCTGGATGGCGACGCTGTTCGGCGGGGTCTCCCGCTGAGGGTGTGGATCATCCCCCAGCAATAAGGCGAGCGGGAGGCGTAAGCCCCCTGATTCTTGACTAGCAGGATCAGAATCAGGGGGCTTACGCTCCCCGCTCGCCAAACTCACATCCGCCGCCCCAACACTCCGGCGAGCGTCTTGAGTTGCGTCAGCAGTTTCTCGGTCGCCTCGAAGTTTAGCGTCTGTTGGCCGTCGCTGGCCGCGTGATCGGGGTCGGGGTGAATTTCGATCAGTAAACCGTCCGCCCCGGCGGCAATCGAAGCGAGGGCCATCGGTGGCACGTAGGCCCGCTTGCCGGTGCCGTGGCTCGGGTCCACGAAGATCGGCAGGTGGCAGAGTGCCTTGGCCGGCGGGATCACCGAAAGGTCCAGAGTGTTCCGCGAGTGGTCGTTGAAGGTGCGGACGCCGCGCTCGCACAGGATCACCTGATAGTTCCCGCCCGCCATCACGTACTCGGCCGCCATCAGCCATTCTTCCAGCGTCGCGCTCAGGCCACGCTTCAACAGCACCGGCTTGCGGCACTTGCCGACCCGCTTCAGAAGGCTGAAGTTCTGCATGTTCCGCGCGCCGATCTGGATAATGTCAGTCGCTTCTTCCACCGCCTCCGCGTGTTCGGTGTCCATCAGTTCCGTGACGATGCCGATGCCGGTCTTCGCCCGCATCTTTTGGAGCAGCTTCAGCCCTTCGAGGCCCATCCCCTGAAAGCTGTACGGGCTAGTCCGTGGCTTGAACGCCCCGGCCCGCATGAGTTTCACGCCCTTCGACAGCAAGAACTCGGCCGTCTGCACCAGGAGTTTCTCGCTCTCGACCGAGCACGGCCCGCCGATGACGGTGAACGTCTGCGACCCGATGTCGGACTGCGGCAGTGTGATCGTCGTGTTCTCGCGGTGCATCTCGCGGCTGGCGAGTTTGTACGGCTTCGTCACGCGAATCGCTTCCGCGACGCCGGGCATCACTTCGAAGTGCCCCGGATCAACCGACCCGGTGTTACCGGTCATGCCGATGGCCGTGCGGGTGGCCCCCGGCAGGGGGTGCGGCGTGAGGCCGAGTTCGCGGACGGCGGCGACGACGGCGTCGATCTGCGGCGCGGTCGCGAGCGATTGCATGACGATCAGCATGAGGTCACCGGTGTCGAATTCGGCCGCGGAGGGAGCGAACGGGTATTATACAGCATGTCCCGCGTGACCCGGAGTGGTGGAATGGGCCTGACCGACGCCGACGAACAGCCGGACGCCCTCGACGAAGAAGTCGACCTCGCGACGAAAGAGTTGGGCACGCCGGACGCCGTCTTCCGCGCCGGCGGCCGGTGGGCGCGGGTCAAGGCCATCGTCGGCATCCTGCTCATCCTGTACGGCGTCGTGGCGAACTACGTCTGGTGGGTCCACGGCCCCGCTCAGTTCAACCACCTCCAGTTCCACATCCTGTTCTGGCCGCCGATCATCGGCACCGCCCTCCTCTGGTTCCTGTACCGCAACCGCGGGTTGCGCGTCCTCGTCTTCCCGACCGGCCTGTTGCGCCTCCGGCCGGACGAAGTCGAGTCGTTCCCGTGGGAAACGATCGCCGTCGTGCGGCAGAAGACTGACGCGAACGAACCCGAATACCGCTGGGGCGTGAACGGCCAACTGACGGCCTGTTGGCTGCCGGTGTCGGTCCCAGCAGTGCAGGTTTGGAATGCGTGGTTCGAGATTGAGCGGGCCGACGGCACGAAGACCCGCTTTACGCCCGCCGTGGCCGACTACACCGACCTGGCCGAGCGAGTTCAGCGCGGCACGTTCTCGGTCCTCTGGCCAAAGCTCCTCGCCGACCTGGGCCGCGGGAAGTCCGTCGCCTTCGGCGACCTCTTCGTGACGCCCGAGGGCTTGCGACAAGGCGACCGAACGCTGTCGTGGGCGGAGATCAAAGAGGTGTCGTTGGTGCACAAGATTTTGACGATCAAGCGGAAGAACACCTGGCGGACGTGGCTGGTGAAGGACAGTTCGCAAGTGCCGAACCTGCACGTCCTCCTCGGCATCCTGACCGTGCTGGGGCCGAAGAAGGTGGAGGAGGAACCCGAAGAGGAAGCGATGGCCGAGTGATTTATTCCCTCCCCCCTTGGGGGGGAGGGTTAGGGTGGGGGGTAGGCGGGGCCGAGGGCGAGACACTTTCTCTTCCCGTAGCAAACTCGTACCCCCCTCCCCAACCCTCCCCCCCAAGGGGGGAGGGAGAAAGGCGACTGGACGGGGTCCACCTTTCCCGCAGGCGGTTAAACGGCCTCTCGACGAAACGGTACAACACTTCCGCCATCGCGAACGCCAGCACGAACGCGGCAACCGCCTGCACCTCGGCCGGCAGCGGCAGCTTCTTCGCCAGCGTGATCGCCTCGATGTGAACGAGGTACAGCGAGTACGCGCGGCTCGCAACGAAGGCCAACAGCCGCGAGCGCACACGGTCTCGCCAGAACGGCGACGAGTTCGCCAGCACGATCCAACTGCCGAAGATCACGGCCCACCCGCCGGTACCCCAATCGGGGAGCCACCACGCCCAGACCGTGCGGTTGACGGCCGCCACCCCGATCAGCACCAGCCCGAGGACCGCCAGCTGCAACGACGTGCGGCAGAGTGCGAGCCACGTTCGCGGCCGGTTCACGGCCAGCCACGCCAGCAGCACGCCGAGGCCGCACTGTTCGAAAATGACGTGCGTCTCGGTGATGTGATAGTCCGATCGGTGCGTGTAGAACCCCGCGACGTGGGCGACGATCAAGGCCAACACCACCACCGCGAGAACGGCGACGGCCCGCCGAAAGCGATAGCCGATCCACACGGCAGGGGCGATGAGCAAGTAGAAATGCTCCTCGACGCACAGCGACCACGTCACGCCGAGGAACGGCCGTTCCGGCAGGTAGTTTTGCAGGAAGAGGAGGTAACGCCAGTCGAACCGATCCGACTTCCCTTGCACGACGAACTGCGCGAACGTGGCGAACAGCACCGCGTAGTAGGCCGGCATTGTCCGCAGCCAGCGGCGCGCCCAGAAGTGGCGGACGGCAACGGTGCCGGTGAGATTGGCCTCGCGGAAGAGTTGCGAGCCGAGTAGCCATCCGCTGAGGACAAAGAACAGATCGACGCCGCGGCCGCCGACACTGAGGGCGTCGGCGAGTGGCGTCCCACGGGCGAAGGAGTTCGCCAGGTGCGTGGCCAGCACCATCAGGATGGCGACACCCCGCAAGATATCGAGCGAGTGGTTGCGGGCTACTTCTTCACCCTCCATACCAAGCCCGCTGCCATCCGTAGCAGCCCTAGACCAGGCCGCCAGCGATCCTGCCGCGGGCCGTAGCGCCCGGTGAGGCCGTCGTACACGCCCTCCAGTACCGCGTCGGCCGAGTCGCGAAAGCCCCGCCCGCGCTCGTGGGCGTAACGGTGGAAGGCGTAGCCGAGGTAGTGTCGAAAGCCCTTCAGGAAGCGGCGGGCCGTCGGGCGGTTGCGGTGCTTGCGGAGGAGCCGCACGAGGTTACGGGCGTCGTAGTAGCGTTGCAGCTTCTTCCCCTCTCGCTGGAAGCTGCTCGATCCCTTGTGCCAGACGATGGCGTCGGCGACGATGCCGCACTTCGTCACCGCCTGCGCCCGCAGGCACCAGTCGGACTCCTCGTGGATCAGGAAGAACGCCTCGTCTACCAGCCCGATCTTCTCCACCACGTCGCGGCGGATCATCAGGCAACAGCCGTTGACGATGTCACACTCGACGACGCCGACCCGCCCCTCCGCGTCGTGCGGCACGTCGATCGGCTGGAAGAAACCGTCGCGGTCGGGCCGGTTGAACACGACGCCGGTCGTCTGCACCTTTGTCGGCTCGTCCATGAACAGGATCACCGGACCGAGCACGCCGTAATTCGGGAACGCTTCCGCCGCTTCCGTCAGTCGCCGCACGAACCGCGGCGGCACGACGGTGTCGTTGTTCAGCAGAATCGCCCACTCGGCCCCGCGGGCGAGGGCGTGCTGCACCCCGAGGTTGTTGCCGCCCGCCCACCCGCCGTTCACCTCACTGCGAACGAAGTCGGCCCAGGGGAACTCGCGTTGAAGGATCGGGACGGCGTTTTCTTTCGAGGCGTTATCGACCACGACCACCGAGACGGCGTCGGGCACGTCGGCAAGCGACCGCAGGCACTTCCGCGTGTCGTCGAGGCCGTTGAAGTTGACGAGTACGACCCACAGGCGGTCGTTCCGGGGCGGCGATGTTGGGGCGGTCGGCAGTGGCAGCGTCTCGGTCATTCGCCCGCACGGTGTTGCACGCCCTTCGGGTCGCGGCGGGTCAGGATTGACCAGTACAGCCCGACGAGGCGGATCAGTTTCAGTTCACAATAGAACGCTTCCGCCCGGTCGGCGCGGAGAAGTGCCCGCACGTAGCCCGACAGGTACGGCCACTGCTGCCGCAGGAAATACCGGGGCAGGCCGAACAGTTTTGGCACCCGCTGCGACTCGTCGCGGAGGAGCATCAAGTGGTTCGGACTGCCGCCCCAGGTGTACCGGCGGTAGAAGGCCTTGGTACACCGGGACGCGGGAATGTAATGGCGGACCACGGCGGCCGGTTCGTAGGCGACGGCGACGCCGGACCGGTGGGCCCGCTGGAACAGGTCGATGTCCTCGCCGCCGGCCATCCGGCCGCGGCCGATGTCGGTCCGGTAGCCGCCGATCTTGGCCACGATCGACGTGCGGAAGGCCATGTTCACGTTGAAGCCGACGACGTGCGGTTCCTTCACCACCCGCGGCGGCCCACCGAGGTCGATCAGGGCGAACATGCCCCGGTACTTCTCGGTAAACCACGACGGCGGCCGGCCCGTCTCCCAGAGGGGTTCGACCTTGCCGAAGACCATCTCGGCGTCGAACCGTTCCAACGCGGTCAGCGTCTTCTCGATCCAGTCGGGTTCGGGGAAGGCGTCGTCGTCGGTCCAGGCGATGATGTCGCCGCGGGCCTCGGCGACGGCCCGGTTGCGGGCCAGAGCGATCCCGGCTTGCGGCTCGAAGGCCCGGCGGATGGGCAACCGGCCGGCGTGATTCGCCACCACCGCGTCGGTGTCGTCGGTGCTGTTGTTGTTCACCACCAGCACTTCCCAGTCGGTGCCGGGCGGGACGCGGAGCGTCTCCAGGTGCGTGAGAACCCGGTCGAGCATGGGTGCCCGGTTCCAGGTGCAGATGGCAACGGTGACGAACGACATCAACGGTACGGGGGCGAGCCAATCCGGGAGGCTTCGTCGGCGTAGCCGGCGAGTTTCGCGGCGGTCAGGTAGTGCGCGAGCCAATCGGGTCGGTTCGCCTGTCGGCCGAGCCAGGCCCGCACCCGCGCCTTCCAACTACCCAGCACGGCCCAACGCGGCCGCCCCAGGAGAGTGGGGGCCGGCGTTACGCCCTCGAGCCGAACTTGCGTGCGGCCGAGCGCCTCGAAGTACCGCCAGAAGTGCACGACCGTCGTGCGATCCGGCGGGATATAGTGTTGTATTTCCGTGGAGCCGATCCACACACCGGGAATACCCGCGTTTTGTACCGCCCGCACGACCGACACCTCGTCCGCCCCGATCAGACCGGTTTTCACGCGGCCGAACTTCGGGTCGAACCGGAACCGCCGCAGCACGTCGGTGCGGTACCCCATATTCGCGCCGAACGGCCCCTCACCGGGCGCGAACGGGCGGATTTCCGTGCCGTAGTCTTTCAGCGAATACACGGGGGCCAGAAGGGGCAGGTTCGCCTCGATCATCGCACGGGTGGCCGCCGGAATCTCGTCCGCGAACCACGGCGTCACGCGCCCGCCGAAGTACCCGGCGTCGGGGTAAAACTGAGCGATGCGGGCGTACTCGGCCACCCAGGTTTCGGAGGCGTTCACGTCGTCGTCGGTCCAGAGGACCAACTCGCCGCGGGCTTCGTCGACGGCCCGGTTGCGGGCGTGCGAGTGCCCTTGTTGCGTTTCCACCACCCGCCGCAGGGGTAGCGTCTTCGCGTGCTTCTCGGCCACGGCCGCGGTGTCGTCGGTGCAATTGTTATCGACGAGTACGATTTCCCACTCGACGCCGGCCGGGATCCGCTGGCGGTGCAAATGCGTCAGTGTGCGGTCGAGCAACAGCGAGCGGTTCCAGGTGCAGATGGCGACGGTGATGAGCATGTAGAAGAGCAATACCGATTTCACCACAGAGGGCACAGAGAACACCGAGGAAGAACCGAGGGCAGTTCAGAAGACCAAACCCAGCCTTATGCCTTTTCTCTGTGTTCTCTGTGCCCTCTGTGGTGAATCCGCATTACTCCGCGGCCTTTACGCCCTTCCACTCGGTGTCGTAGGCGATCACGCCGAGTTCGGTGTTCGTGTACAGGTGCCGCGAGCGGTCGTCGCCGACCACGTCGTAGACCAGCGCATTCTCGACGAAGTCGAGCAGCGTTTGGTTCTCCAGGGCGATCCGCAACGACACCATGATCGGGTTGCCCGGCCGGATGGCGACGTTCTTGAACCGGCACTCGTACCCCTGTCGGCCCTTTGTCAGCGTCACTGGGAAGTGCGATTCGTCCGTCCAGCCGCTGATGAGCCGCGTGCCGTGGAGGGTCTGCACCGCCACGAGGATGTTCGCGTCCGGCAGGTCGGTCGTCGCTTCCACGTCCATGTGCAGGATCAGGTCGTCGCCGGTCGTGAAGACTGTCAGCGGGCGGCCGTCGTTGTCCACGAGGCCGGCCCGCACGAACTTCGCCCGACCGTCGCCGGTGCGGGTCTTGTTCCGCAGGTCGCCGGTGCGGGCGTCGACGAGCAGTTGGTCCATGTAGTGCTGCACAACGTCGCCGGCCGGGCCGACTTCCACGACTTGCCCGCGTTCCAGCATCACCGCCCGCTGACAGAGGCGGGGGATTTGCTGCATGTTGTGCGAGACGAACAGGATCGTCTTGCCCGACCGCGCCAGGTCCATCATGCGGTCGATGCACCGCTTCTGGAAGTTCGCGTCGCCGACGGCCAGCACCTCATCGACGATGAGAATTTCCGGGTCCAGGTGGGCAACGACGGCGAACGCCAGGCGGACGTACATGCCGGACGAGTACCGCTTCACCGGCGTGTCGAGGAACTTGCCGACCTCCGAGAACTCGACGATCTGATCGAACTTCGCGTTGATCTCCCGGCGGGACATGCCGAGGATGCTGCCGTTCATGTAGACGTTTTCGCGGCCGGTCAACTCCGGGTGAAAGCCGGTACCGACTTCGAGGAGGCTGCCCAACCGGCCGCGGATTTCGATGCGGCCCTGCGTCGGCTCCGTAATGCGGGAGAGCACCTTCAAGAGCGTCGATTTGCCGGCCCCGTTGCGACCGATGAGCGCGACCGCCTCGCCGGGGTTGACCTCGAAGGAAGCGTCTTTGACGGCCCAAAAACTGTTCGCGTCGTCCGCGAAGCGACCCGGTTGCAGTAACGCACGGACCTTCCGCAACGTGCCCGAGGCGAACCGCCGGACCGAGTCCGTGATGTTCGGCAGGTCGCCGACCATCGCCTGGTTCGCCCCGATGGCGTACCGCTTCGAGACGTTCTCCACTCGCAGGGCCGGTTTCATGTCGGGTTAACTTTCGCTCAGTCGGCGGTACAGGTCGTCCACGACCCAGTGAAAGGCCGCGAGGTGGAGCGTCTCGACGATGCCCATGTCTTTCAGGTCGACGTGCAGGTTGTGCTGCGTGAGGCCGCGGAGTTTGCCGCCGTCGAAGCCGGTGCAGCCGTAGGTCGTGAGCTTGTGCTTGTTCGCCCACTCGACGGCCCGCAGGACGTTCGGGCTGTTGCCGCTGCCACTGATGGCAATGAGCAGGTCGCCTTCGGACGCCAGGTTTTTCAGCTGTTCGAGGAAGACGCGGTCGAACCCCTCGTCGTTGCCCCACGCCAGAATATAGGGCGTGTTGTCGGTCAGGCTGAGGATTTTGAACCGCTTCTTGGCGTCGTCGTCGAAGTCCTGCCGGCGGAGCGTGCCCTTGCCGATGTCCTCGCAGAAGTGCGAGGCGTTCGACCCGCTGCCGCCGTTGCCGATGACGAAGATCAACTTGCCCTTGCGGTAGCAGTCGTACATCAGGTCGGCGAGCTTCGTCACTTCGGCCGGTTCGAGTCGCAAGAGTTCGTCGGCGATCCGCTTCAAGAACGGGCCCGCGGGCATCGTTGCTCCGAGCATGGCAATTTCCTCAGGAGGGGTTATGCCTTAAATGGTATCGGCAAAGGTCCGCTCGACCCGGCGGAAATAGACCAGCCCCGCGAACAACAACGTCACCGACATGACGGCCGACATGCCGAGAGCGAACCAACTGTGGGCGTCCATCGGCGTGCCGAGGACGAGGTTGCGGAAGCTCAGGATGATGCCGTACATCGGGTTCACGGCAAGTACCTGCTCGCCGCGCGGCCCGATGGCGTGCCGGCCGAGGTAAATGCACGGCGTCGCGAACATCCAGAGTTGGATGCCGAAGTTAAGCAGGTAGCGGAAGTCGCGTTGGGCCACGATCAGAGCCGAGAGCATCACGCCGAGGCCGATGGCGAGCATCGCGAGCAGCGCAACGACCAGCGGCGCGAAGATGACCGTCCACCCCGGCAAGACGCCGTACCAGGCCATGACGATCGCCACGAGGCCGAGCGCTACGCCGAAGTCCACCGTGGCCGACCCGACGTTCGACAGCGGCAGGAGCAGTCGCGGGAAGTAGACTTTCGTGACCAGCCGTTCGTTCGCGACGAGGCTGTTACCGGCGTTGTTGATCGCCGACGCAAAGTAGGTCCACGGCAGCACGCCGAGCAGGACGTGCAGGGCATAGTTCGGGATGCCTTCCGCCGTCTTGCCCATCCACCCGATGAAGACAACGAACACCATCACCGTCGCGACCGGCTGGAAGAGCGACCAGCCGACACCGAGGATGGTCTGCTTGTACCGGAGCTTCATCTCGCGGAGGATGAGGTAGTACCCGAGTTCGCGGTACCGCCAAAGTTCGCTCAGGTCACGGAGCGTAAACCCTGCCCGCGGTTCGACGACGGTCAAATGCGGCTCGTGCGGCAGTGGGCCAGACGCTTTCGCGGGCAGCGGCGTCACGGTTCCACTGGCAGACTCGTCCACAACAACGCTCACTCGGACCACCTCGGGGCACGCACGAACAGACTTCATGCAGGTTACGGAATCCTAGAGTCGGAAGCAGAGTCCCGCCGGGGAAAAGATAGCCCTTCCTGGACCGAAATGAGAAGTGAGGTTTGCCTTGATTGCCGTATTTGAAGCGAGTTCGCGTGCAGCAGGAATTTCCAGCACGGGCGATCGGCGTCTGGCCGAAACTTGATTCTGACACCCGCGGTGAGGATTAGTAGAACTACCCTGACTGTTTTCTCCCTTCCCCTGGGTTCCCACGCGATGTCTGTCGATCCCTGGTTTCAATCGCTGTTCGCCGAGCGGATCGGCGGGGCGAATTACGGCAAGTCCGACGCCATCTACAAGTTCGAGAAGATCAAGCGGGCCAAGCGCCAGGCCCTCGCCGAGCACCCGGAGCGCAAGCTCCTCGACTTCGGCATCGGCGAAAACGACGACATGGCCGATGAGAGCGTTCGTGCCTCGCTGAAGGCCGAGGCCGACAAGGTCGAGAACCGCGGGTACGCCGACAACGGCATTCAGAACTACAAGGACGCGGCCGCCGAGTTCATGAAGCGGCAGTTCGGCGTGACGCTCGACCCGGTCACGGAAATCTGCCACTGTATCGGCTCGAAGCCCGCCTACGCGATGCTCCCGGCGTGCTTCATCAATCCCGGCGACGTAACGCTCATGACCGTCCCCGGCTACCCGGTCGCCGGGACGTGGACGAAGTACCTCGGCGGCGACGTTCACCGACTGCCGCTGTTGAAAGAGAACGGCTTCTTCCCGGACCTCGCCGGCATCCCGGCCGACGTGAAGAAGCGGGCGAAACTGCTCGTCATCAACTACCCGAACAGCCCGACCGGGGCGGTCGCGACGAAGGACTTCTACAAACGGGTGATCGACTTCGCCCGCACGAACGAAATCGTCGTGGTGCAGGACGCCGCCCACATCTGCCTGAGCTACCAGGGCGAGCCGTTGAGCTTCCTCCAAATCGACGGGGCAAAGGACGTCGGCGTCGAAGTGCATTCGATGTCGAAGGGGTTCAACATGATCGGCTGGCGGCTCGGCTTCGTGGCCGGGCACCCGAAGATCGTGCAAGCCTACGCGGACGTGAAGGACAACAGCGATAGCGGCCAGTTCATGGCGATCCAGCACGCCGCCGCCGCCGCCCTGCGGAACCCCGCGATCCCGGTGGCCGTGAAGGCGAAGTACGAACGGCGACTGAAGAAGCTCGTCACGGCTCTGAAGGCGGTCGGCTTCCAGTGCGAGGTGCCGGGCGGCACGTACTTCCTCTACACATCGTCGCCGAAAGCGGCCGGCGACCGCAAGTTCGCGAACGCGGAGGAGGCGAGCCAGTACCTCATCCACGAGCAGAGCGTCTGCTGCGTGCCGTGGGACGACGCAGGTTCGTTCCTGCGGTTCAGCGTGACGTACATCGCGAAAGATGAAGCCGAGGAAGACGCCCTGATGGCCGAGACAATGAATCGGTTGAAGGGGATGAAGCTGACGTTCTAAGCCGCCGTCGGGTAGGATGAGGGGGTACGGCCCGAACAGGAGGGTTTGTCGTGAGCGAAGCGACGATGGCGGTGATGATCGACGAACTGAAGCAACAGTTGAAGGTGCTAGCTCACGAGAATGCCGAATTGCGGTATGAACGCGATCTCGCAAAGGCTCAGGCCGTCGCCTTGCTCCCGCTTGCCACGCCGGAACAGGAAGCCGAGTTGCTGCGAATCCGCGAGACGGGCGTGCCCGACGGGCTGGCAAAGCTGATCGCGGAACTGGAAGCCGAACATGGCTGAGCAACCTCCGCGGTATAGCCTCATCTACGCTCCGGAGGTTCTTCCCCGCATTCGGCGTTGGGTGGCGCGAACGACCGATCCCGGCCAGAGGGCCGGGTTGCTCGACGCCCTGAGGGCGGTGGATCGAAATCTCAAGTACGACCCGGTCGGGTGGGGCGATTTCCAGTGGAATTATCGCGTCATCTCCGCCCGCGAGTGCCGCGGGATGATTCCCCACTGGTTCGTAGTGTGGTACGCGGTCGATGTTCCGGCCCGCACCGTGAGCATCCGCGACATCCGGCCCGCCCCCGGCTCGCCGTTGGAACGGCCGTCGTGACCCCATCGGTACGGTTGTGCCAGCCGCGGCGTCGCCCATCCGGATGGGCAAGCTGTCGCGACGGGTGGGCTTTCGGCCGTTACCCGTCTATGATGAACTTGAAGCCGCCAATCTCACTCGAACGGTCCCACCGAGCATGAGTGCCACCTCCGCCGCGATCAATCCCAAAGGCCCCCGCCTCCGTGGCTCGGCGAGTAACCCCTTCGATTGGCTGAACACCTACCTCGGGTCCAGCGTCGGCCAGAAGATTCTGGTGGCGATCACCGGCCTGCTGCTGATGTCGTTCGCCGTCACGCACATGGTCGGCAACCTGAAGATGTTCTCCGGGCCGGAGAGCATCAACAAGTACGCCTACTTCCTGAAGCACGACATCGGCGCCTGGATTTGGGTCGCGCGGGCGGGGCTTTTCCTGGTCTTCGTCCTGCACCTGAGCGTGGCCCTCTCCCTGAAGACGAAGGCGATGGCGGCCCGGCCGGTGGGGTACGCTTACAACAACTCCGCCCAGGCGACGCCGCAGTCGAAGACGATGGTGCAGACCGGCATCGTCGTCGGCCTGTTCATCATCTTCCACCTGCTGCACTACACCTTCGGCATGGTCCACGGCATCCCGGCCGCCGACGGCAAGGGCGAGCGGAACTACCTGTCGCTCACCTACAAGCTCGACGACGGTGTGGTCGTCCACGACGTGTACAAGATGGTCGTCGCCGGGTTCAGTACGGGCTGGCTGTCGGCGATCTATCTGATCTCGCAAATGGTGCTGTTCATCCACCTGAGCCACGGCATCCAGAGTTCGCTCCAGACGCTCGGCCTGGTGAACCGCCGGTTCCTGCCGGTCGCCCGCCTCATCGGCTACGGCACCGCCGGGGTGATTTTCGTCGGCAACGTCGCCATCGTCGTCGCCGTGTGGGTCGGTTGGGTGAAGATGTAGAAGAGATTTCGCCGCAGACGAAGACGGTGAACGCAGATCCGACGAAAAGAGCTTCGGACCTCATCTGCGTTGATCCGCGTGAACCTGCGGCCACACGATTGAGTGACACATGATCCAACTCGATTCGAAAGTTCCGGCCGGCTCGGTCCCCGAGAAGTGGACGAACTTCAAGAAGAAGCAACAACTCATCAACCCCGCGAACAAGCGGAAGTACACCGTTATCGTCGTCGGCACGGGGTTGGCCGGGGCGAGCGCGGCGGCGTCGCTGGCGGAACTCGGCTACAACGTGCAGGCGTTCTGCTTCCACGACAGCCCGCGGCGGGCGCACAGCATCGCCGCCCAGGGCGGGATCAACGCAGCCAAGAACTACCGCAACGACGGCGACAGCGTCTGGCGGCTTTTCTACGACACCATCAAGGGCGGCGACTTCCGGGCACGCGAGGCCAACGTCCACCGCCTGGCGGAAGTGTCGGTCAACATCATCGACCAGTGCGTCGCGCAAGGCGTGCCGTTCGCCCGCGAGTACGGCGGCCTGCTCGACACCCGCAGTTTCGGCGGCGCTCAACTCCAGCGAACCTTCTACTGTCGTGGCCAGACGGGCCAGCAGTTGCTCCTCGGCGCGTACCAGGCTCTCGCCCGGCAGATCGCCGCCGGCAACGTGAAGATGTTCCCCCGCACCGAGATGCTCGACCTCGTCACCGTGGACGGCCGAGCGAAGGGGATCGTCGTTCGCAACCTTATCAGCGGCGAAGTGAAGTCTTACGCGGCCGACGCCGTGGTGCTGGCCACCGGCGGCTACTCGAACGCCTTCTACCTCAGCACGAACGCCATCGGCTGTAACGTCACCGCGACGTGGCGGGCGTACAAGCGAGGGGCTGCGTTCGCCAACCCGTGCTACACGCAGATTCACCCGACCTGCATCCCCGTCGTCGGCGACCACCAGTCGAAGCTCACGCTCATGAGCGAGAGCCTGCGGAACGACGGCCGCGTCTGGGCGCCGAAGAACAAGGCCGACTGCGGCAAGCACCCGAGCGAAATCGCCGAGGCCGATCGCGACTACTACCTCGAACGCAAGTACCCGAGCTTCGGCAACCTTGCCCCGCGGGACATCTCCAGCCGGGCGGCGAAAGAGGCGTGCGACGACGGCCGCGGCGTCGGCCCCGGCGGTCGGGGCGTGTACCTCGACTTCGGCGCCGCCATCGCCAAGCAGGGGAAAGCGAAGATCGTCGAGAAGTACGGCAACCTCTTTGACATGTACCAGCGGATCACCGGCGAGAACGGCTACGAGCGGCCGATGCGCATCTACCCCGCCCTCCACTACACGATGGGCGGGCTGTGGGTGAACTACGAACTGATGTCGAACGTGCCCGGCCTGTTCGTCATCGGCGAGGCGAACTTCTCCGACCACGGGGCCAACCGCCTCGGGGCGTCAGCCCTCATGCAAGGGCTGGCCGACGGCTACTTCGTGCTGCCGTACACGCTCACCCACTGGCTGGCTGGCGAAACGCCCGGCACCTTGCCCACGACGCACGCCGACTTCAAGCGGACCGAGAGCGAAGTCACCGACCGCCTGAACAAGCTCCTCGCGGCGAAAGGAAAGAAGACGGCCGTGGAGTACCACCGTGAGGCCGGCAAGCTGCTCTGGGAAAACGTTGGCATGGCCCGCACCAAGAAGAGTTGCGAGGAGGCCGCGAAGGCGCTCCGCCAACTGCAAGCGGAATTCCTGCACAACCTGACCGTGCCCGGGTCCGGCACTGAGTTGAACATGGCCCTCGAACGGGCCAACCGCGTCTGGGACTTCCTGGAGTTCGGCCAACTTCTCGCGATGGACGCCGCCCAGCGGGACGAGTCGTGCGGCGGCCACTTCCGCTCGGAGTACCAGTACCCGGACGGTGAGGCGAAGCGCGACGACGAGAAGTTCAGCCACGTCGCCGCCTGGACGTTCAACGGCCCGGACGCCACCCCGAGCCGCAACGTCGAAGAACTGACGTGGGACGCTGTGAAGCCGTCGGTGCGATCGTACAAATAGTTCCGAGTTGCTCGCAACTCGCCACTCACACTCGAAGCTCACTATGAAATTCACCCTGCACATCTGGCGGCAACCCGGCCCGAACGCCCGCGGGCAGATGGTCACGTACAACGTGGACGACATCACCGGCGACATGTCGTTCCTGGAGATGATCGACGTCCTCAACGAACGGCTCATCAAGGACGGCGTCGAGCCGGTGGCCTTCGACCACGACTGCCGCGAAGGCATCTGCGGGTCTTGCGCGATGATGATTAACGGCCTCGCCCACGGCCCAGAGCGCGGGGCGACGACGTGCCAACTGCACATGCGGAGCTTCAAGAACGGCGACAACATCTACGTCGAACCGTGGCGGGCGAAGGGCTTCCCGCTCCTCCGCGACCTAGTCGTAGACCGTTCGTCGTTCGACCGCATCATCCAGAGTGGTGGGTTCGTGAACGTGAACACCGGCGGTGCCCCCGACGGCAACTCGCTCCCCATTCCCAAGGCCGATTCCGATAAGGCGATGGACGCGGCCCAGTGCATCGGCTGCGGGGCGTGTGCGGCCGCTTGCCCGAACGCCTCGGCGATGTTGTTCCTATCCGCGAAGGTCGGCCACCTCGGCGCGATGCCGCAGGGGGAAGCGGAGCAGTCCGACCGCGTGCGGAAGATGGTCGCCACGCACGACCGCGAAGGCTTCGGCCACTGCACGTTCATCGGCGAGTGCGAAGCCGCTTGCCCGAAGGAGATCAGCACCGAGTTCATCAGCGGCCTGAACCGCGACTACATCGGCAGCGCCGTGAAGGCCGCCGTCAAGGGCGAAGCCCGCGGCGGGGCGTGACCCCGCCCGCGGCAGAGGGCCAGACGTGCTCTACATGTCGCTTCTCTTTT
This sequence comes from Limnoglobus roseus, assembly GCF_008254045.1. Lineage (GTDB taxonomy): Bacteria > Planctomycetota > Planctomycetia > Gemmatales > Gemmataceae > Limnoglobus > Limnoglobus roseus. The sequence goes on from NZ_CP042425.1 coordinate 9,266,629, forward strand.
CCACCATCTGCTACGGGGTGTTCGCGAAGAGGATGCGGAACCCCGCTTCTCGGCCTCTCACGTTCGTTCGGACGGGATTAATCGGCGGGGCACTTTCGTGTTGCACCTGCTTCATGATGACGTTCCTGTCCGGGTTTACGATCACTTGGCCGGTCGCTGGTGCATTGGCGATCGGATGGCACTACGCCGGCCGACGGCCATCCGCGATCCTTCCGGTCCTGTTGCTCGCAATTGTCATTGGTCACGCGATTCCCGCCATCTTGTTGGTCGCGCCGGACGTTCAGCGATTCCGTGAGATCCGCAGCGCGATGACCGACCTGGACCCGGACGAACGGTTGCGACGACCGGCCGTGCCCGCCATCAAGGCCGAAATCATCTCGCCGAGCGAGGGCGAGTCCAAATACTTTGCCACCCTCACAAGTGACTCGGGCCGGAAGTTCGAGTTTTCAATGCTTCACGACAACACTGTCGATCATTTCGTGAACAACCCGGGTTTCGGTGTCATGCGGATGGCGCCCAGGATTCGAGATAAGGATTACTACCTGCCCCGCCGCCCTCCGATCTCGCAGCCGCGATTTACGGTTACGTCCGAATCCGTCCGAACGTTCGAGCACCCGCTTCGGGAACCACCCCTCGACTTGGAAGTGAAGCATCGAAAGACGGTCGGACACTTCGCCTTCCCGCAAGGATGGGGCTGGGAGAAAAACCACAACCAGATTCTCGGTTTCCAGTCGCATCAGATGGGCGGCAACATCCGTTACGGGCGAGACGACGAGTTTTGGGGGTTGGATGTCGACGGCGGTTGGAAGATCGCCTCGGTTGAACTCATCGGCTTACTCCAACACCCGAAACCGACGGTCTACATGACAACAAACCTGCCCCGCATGGACGAGGCGAAGGCGGCCCCGACCCGCGACCCGGACGAGTTCGAGGCGGCCGGGCTGAAGGCCGTCGCTGGTGGCGGCGGGCTTTACTTCGGTCAATCTCGCACCGAACCGTTCTTGCGGATGGTCGGCGGCATTCGGGCGGCGAAGGCGTGTGCGAGTTGCCACGGCTGCCGCGAGGGCGAACTGCTGGGGGCGTTCAGCTACACGCTCACGAAGTGACCGACATCCGGCCGCAGCATGTACGGTCCGAGTAACCCCAAGCCGACGAGGTACGCGATCACTCCGGCGAACGCCGGGACGAGGTGGCCGAGGTCGGTGTAGTCGACCGCGAAATGCACCGCTAGCGCCGGCGTGTACCCTACCATGCCGGCGGCGAAAAGCGTCCACCACAGCCACGCTTGCCGCGCACGGATGCCCCAGAGGCACGTCAGCAGTTGCACGATGCCGAAGCAAATCAACATGCCGCCGAACGTCGCCCGGTCGTGGGCAATCAACGGCAGCAACTTCGGATTCGCGACCGCGAGGTCGTTCGCCGTCGTTCGCATGAACGCCAAGTCTTCCGGCACGAACACGACCGTCATGCCGAACCCGCCGATCACGACGCCGGCCCCTAACACGCCGATGGCGTGGAGGATCAGAATGAGTTGCCCCCACAGGCCGAGCCGCCACCGGCGATCCGTTCGCGTGGGTTGGTGGCGCGGCGGCCGGTTCGGGCCGAGGTCGGCGTAGACGGCGAGCAGCAGGAACTGGAACAGCACGCCGGTAACGAAGGCGTGCAGCACGTCGAGGTAGCCGTAGCCGAGGAAAAAGAAGAACGTGAGGAAGCCGACGCCCGCGGAGTCGATGACGGCTACTTGCGCCCAGTGATGGCCCCGGCGGATGGCCCCGAGCGACAGGCCGACGTACATCACGCCAAGGGCGATCATCGTGCCGGCGAGAGTCACGCGGTCGTGGGCCATGAACGGCAACAGCCGCGGGTTCACGTCACGGAGTTGGCCGCAGGTCATGCCGACGAACTGCTCGTCGTAGGGCAGCACGACCCGCGTGGCGGCGATGCCGAGCGCGAGCACCGAGCCGACGGCCATGCCGAGGCCCATGAGCAGCGTCCAGAACCACGACCGCTGCGGCGGTCGCACGGCCGGTTCGGGTTCATCCGTGACCGTGCGGGCGAGGAACGCTTCGTTGACAGCCTTCACGAGCCCTGGCCCTGTGAAGACCAGGCCGCTGTCAACTTCCACCAAGTCCGCGCCCGTGTCCCGCAGGGCCAGCGCGTCGGCGGCTTCGTGAACCCCACCGCGGGCAATGATCGCGAACGCCGGGCCGAACCGTTCACGGAGAGTCGAGACGAGTTTCAACGCCGGTTCGCGGGCCGTCGCGCCGATTTCGCTTCCGCCGTCTCTCCGCGGAATCGCGCCCCCGACAACCGCGCCCACGGCCCTTTCAAGGAATTGCAGATCTTGAAGGTCCGCGACGATCGGCAACAGTGGCCGGCCGCATGCCGCAGACGATAGCAGCCGGGCCGGCACGGCGATCAGGCTCGCTTGCGGCGACACGGCCTCCACAAGTTCCGCAAGTTCATCGGCCGTTCTTGCGGCGAGCCGGACAATCACTGGCACGCCGATGCGGGCCGCTTCTGCGAGTTTCGGCCGGGCCGTCGCCAACCCGAGCGGTGGGTGTGAGTTGGGAAAGGCAATCGTCTCCGAGGCGTCGTGCCGTTCGACCCGCAGCGGGTGCGGCGGTTCCGCCAGCCCGATCGGCCCCACGTCGAGGAAGCCGACGCCGAACCGGGCGAGCGCGGGCAGCGCGACGGCTTCTACGTCCAAGCCCGGCCCCAGACCGACGGCGGCTGGGAACTTCGTTCCGAGCACAGTGACGGCCAACCGTGGGTCCGGCCGCATGTGGCCGAGCAGGTCGATGAGTTGACCGCCGAACGGCAGTCTCGCGAGGCGGCCCATGAAGCCGAGCGCGAACGAGCGAGCCGCCCGGGCCGGGAGCCGGTACAGCAGCGGGCGGGACACGGTGCGGTAAAACCAGTCCGGCATGGCGAACGGTTCGCGGGGCGTGGTGAATCTTCCTACGATCCGAACCGAAATGGAAGTGGCCGGGGCAACCGAATCGGCGAACAATCCGCCCCGGGACGGATCAGGCCGCCCGTCGTGGCTCCAACTTCGCCCGCAGGTAGGCGATCTGCCGCAGGCGCACGTCATCGGCCTCGTCGGCTTGGAACGACAACGACTCGCCGGTGATCTGCTCCAGCAGGCGGAAGGCGAGGTGGCGGATGTTCGGCTGCCGGCGTTCGAGCGCTTCCAGCAATACCGGCACCGCGTCCAAGCCCTTCAATGCCAACTCGTGCCAGCCGTTCTGCCAGCCGTCGGTGTTCAACAGATCGACCATCCGCCGCATCTTCTCGTATTCCAGCATCTGCCGTGCGGGCTGGCTGAAACTGCCCGGCCCGGACGGGCCGAACGGTGCCGGCCCGCTCGGAACCGGGCCACGGATCGGCGGCAGCAACGGTGGGCCGAGGACGGTTTCGGGCGGCTTGGGTGCCGCTGGCGGGGGAGGCATTTCATCCTGAACGGTCACGGACGGCGACTTCCCCGGCAGCAAGTTTGCCGGTATGGGGTTCAGTGTGGGGCCCGACCGAGGGATCGGATTCGGACTAGGTTTGGGCACAGGTCGACCACCGTTGGGTGGAGGTGGCGGGTCATCGTCCGGCGGATTCTTCTCCGCGTTCGTCGGCAGGTAGGGGTCGAGGATCGGACTCGGCGAAAGAGATTCCGGCGGCGGGGCGGGCGGCACGATTCGCGTTGTCTCGGCCCACGGAATTTGCGACGGCGTGGCCTGTCGGAGCGGCACGTAGTCGTCGGCGAAGGTGTTGCCGAGGTACTCGCGGATCGCCACCGGGTCGCTCTTGATGTGGTCCGGCGTGCCGTAGGCGATGACCTTGCCGTCCTTGATGAGGTAGCTGCGATCGGTGATCTTCAACACCTCGCGGACGTTGTGGTCGGTCAGCAGCACGCCGATGCCCTGGGTCGCCAGGTCGCGGATGTTGTGCCGGATGTCCTCGGTGGTCAGCGGGTCCACGGCCGCGAACGGTTCGTCGAGTAGGATGAGGAGCGGTTCACACACGAGGCAGCGGGCGATTTCGAGCCGCCGCTTCTCCCCGCCGGAACACCGGGCAGAGTTGTTCTTGCGAACGTGCTGGAGGTTGAACCGCGTGAGCGCCTGGTCGGTGCGGTCCCATCGCTCGGTGCGGGTCAACCGCCGGCCGAGCGAACGACTCCGCGGCAGGGCTTCGAGGATGGCGAGCAGGTTTTGTTCGACCGACAGCTTCTTGAAGACGCTCTGCTCTTGCGACAGGTAGCCCATGCCCAACCGTGCCCGGCGGAACATCGGCAACGTCGTTACGTCCTTGTCGGCGAACAGCACCTGGCCCTCGTTGGGCGTGAGTTGGCCGGTCGCCATGCGGAAGCTGGTCGTCTTACCGGCCCCGTTCGGGCCGAGGAGGCCGACGACTTCGCCCGCGTTCACGTCGAACGAGACGCCGTTCACGACGGTCCGCGAGCCGAATCGCTTCACCAACCCGCGAACTTCCAACAAGGCCATGTCCGTGCCCCCGCCCGCCGTGTGAGTCCGTTCCACCAGGGCTTGTACCGAAGATGCGCGGATCGGGCAAGCCGAGTGTGACAACCGCGGCCGGGGGCTGTATCCCAACTCCATGAAACCGATCATCCTCATCAACGCCGTGGGCCTGACGCCGCGGTTGCTGGAACACGCCCCCCGCCTGTCGGCCGTCGCGAAAGCGGGCTGGGTCGCGAACATGCCCGAGGTGCTGCCGGCCGTCACCTGCACGGCTCAGGCGACGATCCTCACCGGGCAATTGCCGAGCGCCCACGGCGTGGTCGCGAACGGCTGGCTGTTCCGCGACACGAACGAGGTCCGCTTCTGGCAGCAGTCGAACCGGCTGATGCAGGCCGAGCCGGTGTACGCGACGGCGAAGCGACGGGCGAAGGAACGCGGCCGGCACTTCGAGGCGGCGAAGCTCTTCTGGTGGTTTAACCAGGGGGCAGACGTCGAATTCAGCGTGACGCCGAAGCCTTGGTACGGCGTGGACGGCAATAAGGCGTTCGGCATCTCCTCAAGCCCCGCCGGCCTAGAGATGGCCATGAGTTTAGAACGGATGTACGGCCGCTTCCCATTCCCAAGCTTCTGGGGACCGACGGCCGGCCGCAAATGCACCGAATGGATCGCGGAGGCCGCCGGGCAGGTCGTTTTCGAGTGGACACCGGACCTGACGCTCGTGTACCTGCCGCACTTGGACTACGAACCGCAGCGGCACGGACCAAGTGGTTGCGACATGGCGAAGCACGTGCGGGAACTCGACGACGCCTGTGCACCGCTGCTCGACGCGGCGACGAAAGCCGGGGCCGACGTGTGGGTGGTCAGCGAGTACGGCCACTGTGACGTGGACACGCCGGTGCTGCCGAACCGCGTTCTGCGGGCGACGGGCCTTCTTTCCGTGCGGCGAGGGCCGTTCGGCGAGCAACTCGACCTGTACGACAGCCGGGCGGTCGCCGTCGTCGATCACCAGTTGGCCCACGTTTACGTGAAGGACGCCGCCGACATTCCGCGCGTGCGGGACTTGCTCGCCCCGCTCGAAGGCGTGGACCGCGTCCTCGTCGGCGACGAGCGATCGGCGATTGGTCTCGATCACGAGCGGTCAGGCGAGATCGTCTTGCTGGCGAAGCCGACGGCGTGGTTCGCGTACCCGTTCTGGCTCGACGACGCGGCCGCCCCGGACTACGCGCGGGCGGTGGCCATCCACCACAAGCCCGGCTTCGACCCGTGCGAACTGTTCTGGGATCCGAAGCTGTTCGCCCCGAAGTTGCGGGCGGCGAAACGATTGATTCAGAAGAAGCTCGGCTTCCGCACGATCTTCGACGTGGTGCCGCTCGACCCGACCCTCGTCCGAGGCAGTCACGGGCTGGCCGCGAGCGACCCGCGGGACCGGCCCGTTCTGATCGGGCACGGGCCGAACCCCGGCGAGAGCGTGCCGATGACCGGCGTGCGGGACTTGTTGTTGAACGCGCTCGATCTTCAAGACTGAAAACATGGCCCGCAGATGACGCGGATTTCAACGCAGACGAAGATGATCCAGAAAGAATTCTGATCAAGATTTCATCTGCGCTCCGATCTACGTTATCTGTGGGCCATTCTTCATTCACCCCAACAGCTTCCGCAGTTCCTTCACGTACTTCGGGATCGCCACCTTCGGGTCGGCAGCCGCCTCGTACTCCAAGGCCAAGTAGCCGTGGAAGTTCGCGTCCTTCAGAATCTTCACGTACCGGCCTAGGTCCGCCTCTTCCTTCTTGCCGCCGGCCGGTTGGACCTCCGTCTTGATCTGGCAGACCACGCCGTAAGGGGCGATCTTCGAGACATCGGCGTACGGGTCGGCCGTGTGGAAGTTGCCGGTGTCGATGTTCACGCCGAGGTTCGGACTCTTGATCGGCTTCACGAGCGCCAGTAGTTGTTCCGGCGTGGCCGTGATGCCACCGTGGTTTTCGAGGGCGAGCAGGACGTTGTGCTTCGCCGCGACTTCCAGGCACTCTTCCATCGCGGCGATGACCCGCGCCTGAGCCATCTCCAGCGTTTCACCTTTCTCCAGGTTGCCCGCGAAAATACGGACCGTCTTCGCCCCGAGTTTCGCGGCCCGCACGGTCCAGTCCTTCACGAGGTCGATCTGCACCTTCCGCTTCGCGTCGTCCTTCACGCAGAAGTTGTTGCCGACCGGCACGCCGGAGATGGCGAGCTTCTTCTTAGCGGCGTGCTCCTTCACCTTGTCCAGATAGGCGTCGGTCGTCTCGGCGAAGTAGTACGACGTGAGTTCGACCGCATCCAGCGGCAGGTCGGCCGCGAGGTCGATGAACTCGAACAGCGTCATCGTCGGCTTCTTCAGATCGAGGAACTGCCGGTAGCCGTAGGCCGCGAGGCTGAGCTTGATGTCCGCCTTCGACCCAGGGCGAACGATCGGCTCGATGGCGGGCAGAAGCGGGGCGGCGAGCGTGGCGGCACCGGCCGCGAGAAAGGAGCGACGGGAGAGGAGTGGCATGAGAAGTTCTCCACAGGAATGAACAAGATATCAGTCTCGGCGGTCGTCGTAGTCGTCGTCGTATCGGTCACCTCGTCGATCGCGGCGATCACGGCGGTCATCATAGTCGTCATCTTCATCCGCATATCTTCGGCTGCCCCGGCGCGACCGTCCTTCATCTCGCCTGTCATCACCTTCAGGCCCACTATTCTCAACGAGTTCCGTCTTGTAACCCGCAATCTGCCGGTAGTAAATGCAGAAACAAACCAAGGCGATTAAGCCGAAGATTGCTCCGACGACAGGAATGATACTCGCGAGTACACAACCACAGTATGTGAGTCCCACCGAGCTACCGAAATCGCTTCGCACCCGCCAGCCACGATCTCGGTACTCGTTCTTCAGAGAACTAGAAACACGGTTAACCACGATGAACATCCACACCAAGTTCACAAATGGTACGAGCCACAACCACACACTTCCAGGCTCAATGTCCCGATTCCGAGGGCTGATCTGTTGCAGGCAGCGGGACAAGTTTAGCAGAAACAAAATTTGGATTGCGAGTACGACTCCGATGATAACGAGCAACATCATGAAAAAGTAACTTGCACCGCCGTCGTTATCAAACTGGGCGAACATATTGCGCTCCTGGGATTGGGTTTACTTCGCCAGCAACAGTTGCCGCAGCACGTAGGGCAGGATGCCGCCGTGCTGGTAGTAGAGCACTTCCTGCGGCGTGTCGACCCGCAGGAGGGCGTCGAACGTCTTGTCGCCGGCCTTGATGGTGACGAACACTTTGCCCGTGCCGACCTTCTTCAGGGCGTCCGGGATGCCGTGAATTTCGATCACTTCCTCGCCGGTCAGGCCGAGGGACGTGACCGAGTCGTTCGGCTTGAACTGGAACGGCAGCACGCCCATGCCGACGAGGTTGCTGCGGTGGATGCGTTCGTAACTCTCGGCAATCACGGCCTTCACGCCGAGGAGGTTCGTGCCCTTCGCGGCCCAGTCGCGGCTCGACCCGCTGCCGTACTCTTTGCCGCCGAGGATGACCAACGGCGTGCCGGCTTGCTGGTACTTCATCGAGGCGTCGAAGATGCTCATCTGCTCGCCGGTCGGCAGGAACCGCGTCACGCCGCCCTCGACGCCGGGCACGAGTTGGTTCTTCAGTCGAATGTTGGCGAACGTGCCGCGCATCATCACGTCGTGGTGGCCGCGGCGGGCTCCGTACTGGTTAAAGTCCTTCGGCTCGACGCCGTGCGAGATCAGGTACCGGCCGGCCGGCGAGTCTTTCTTGATGTTCCCGGCCGGGCTGATGTGGTCGGTCGTGATGCTGTCGCCGAGGACGGCCAAGCACCGCGCGCCGACGATGTCCTGCACGGCCGATGGTTCAGTGCCCATGCCGACGAAGTACGGCGGGTTGGCAATGTACGTGGAGGTCGGCACCCAGGCGTAGCGGTCGCCGGTCGGGATGCTCAGTGCCCGCCAGTTCTCGTCGCCGTCGTAGACACTCGCGTAGGTCTTCTTGTAGCTCTCCTGCGTGATGGCCGTGTCGATCACGTCCTGCACTTCCTTCTGCGTCGGCCACACGTCCTTCAGGTAGACTTCTTTGCCGTCGGCCCCGGTGCCGAGGGAGTCCTTCTCCCAGTCGATGTCCACCTTGCCGGCGAGAGCGTAAGCCACGACAAGCGGCGGCGACGCGAGGTAGTTCGCCCGCACCTCGGCGTGAACGCGGCCCTCGAAGTTCCGGTTGCCGGACAACACCGCCGATACCACGAGGGCGTTCGAGGTGATCTCCTTGCTGATGCTCTCCGAGAGCGGGCCGCTGTTGCCAATGCACGTCGTGCAGCCGTAGCCGACGACGTGGAACCGCTGCTTTTCAAGTTCCGGCAGCAGGCCCGAGTTGGTCAGGTACTCGGTCACGACCTTCGAGCCGGGGGCGAGGCTCGTCTTCACCCAAGGCTTGGTGGCCAACCCCTTCGCGTTCGCCTTTTGGGCCACGATGCCGGCCGCGATCATGACCGACGGGTTCGAGGTGTTCGTGCAACTCGTGATGGCCGCGATGACGACGCTGCCGTCGTGCAGTTGGCCGTGGCTCGACTCGTGCGAGACCGCGCCCACCATGGGCAGGCCGGCGGCACGCTTGGCAGCGTCCTTCAGCTTCGGCAGGTTGTCGCCGAAGTTCTGCTTCACGTCCGTCAGGGCCACGCGGTCCTGCGGTCGGGCGGGGCCGGCGAGGCTCGGCACGACCGTGGACAGGTCGAGTTCCATCGTGTCCGTGTACGTCGCGGCCGGCGTGTTCGCGTCGTGGAACAGCCCCTGCTCTTTCGCGTAGGCTTCGACGAGGGCGAGTTGCTCGTCGCTGCGACCGGTCTGGTGGAGGTACTTGATCGTCTCGGCGTCCACCGGGAAGATGCCGCAGGTCGCCCCGTACTCGGGGGCCATGTTCGCGATCGTCAGTCGGTCGGCCAACGACAGTTGCGGCAGGCCGGGGCCGAAGAACTCGACGAACTTGCCGACGACGCCCTTCTTGCGGAGCATCTGCGTGACCGTCAGCACGAGGTCCGTCGCGGTCGCGCCTTCCTTCAACTTGCCGATGAGTTTGAAGCCGACGACCTGCGGGATGAGCATCGTCACCGGCTGGCCGAGCATCGCGGCTTCCGCCTCGATGCCGCCGACGCCCCAGCCGAGGACGCCGAGGCCGTTGACCATCGTCGTGTGGCTGTCGGTGCCGACGAGCGTGTCCGGGTACGCGGTGCCGGCCTCGTCGACGAAGACGACGCGGGCGAGGAACTCGCAGTTGACCTGGTGAACGATGCCCGTCTCCGGCGGCACGACCTGGAAGTTGTTGAACGCCGTCTGCCCCCACCGCAGGAACGTGTACCGCTCCTGATTCCGCTCGTACTCCAACTTCGTGTTCTGCTGGAAGGACATCGGCGTGCCGGCCTCGTCCACCTGCACCGAGTGGTCGATGACCAACTCAACCGGCACGAGGGGGTTGATCTTCGCCGGGTCGCCGCCGAGGCTCTTCATGGCGTCCCGCATCGCGGCGAGGTCCACCACGCACGGCACGCCGGTGAAGTCCTGCATCAGCACGCGGGCCGGGGTGAATGCGATTTCCACGTCGGGCTCGGCCTTCGCGTTCCAGTTGGCGAGGGCCTTGATGTCCTTCGTCTGCACCGACAGGTTGTTCTCGCGGCGGAGGAGGTTTTCGAGCAGCACTTTGAGGGAGAAAGGGAGGTTCTTCGCGGCCGGGAATTGTTTCTCGAAAGCGTGCAGGCTGAAGATCGTGTACGACTTTTGGCCGACGGCGAGCGTGGCGCGCGTGTGGAAACTATTGAGCATGACGGGCCTCGGAATTGAGCGATTGTCTGTTGCCTATTGTTGAACCGCGGGGGCAGAAAGCAACGGGAGTTCTGGGAAGCGGCGTCGGGCGTTCACCCGAACAGAGGGGAGTGCGAACTTCGGCTCACCACTTCCAGTCCAGGCGGTAGATGTTGCCGGTCTTCGGACCGGGGACTTCCCAGTACATCCACGCCCCGGCCCCGCCCTTGAACACCAACTGCGTGCCGTCGTAGGGCACGAGGTCGCCGTTCGCCGGGCCGGTGCGGAGGCCGCCGCCCTTGAATGGGCGGAACTCCGGGAACAGAATCAGCATCGACAAGAGCGTGGACCCGTCGTAGCCGATGGTGCCGAACCACTGTTCCTCCGGCGTCTGGAGCGAGTTCCAGTACGTGGTACGGAACGACAGATCGAACGCGCCGCCGACCGGCACACCGGCCACGTCCACCGAGAGCCGGTGCTCGGTCATCTCGCGGCCGCTCACCACCGGCTTCTTCTGTGACACGAATACGCGGGCTGCGTCGGATCGGGGGACGTCGCACCGCACCGCCAGGTCCGAGCCGCTGGTCCGCGTCAGGAAGTCGATGCGGTCGGCTGCGGCTTGCTTCACCAGTTTCATGGTGCGGGTCATCAGCACGCCGGCCGTGTGCGGGCCGTCCCCCGCCCCGACCGGCTTCCACGCCCGGAGGTCGTAGACGCGGTGGTCCTCGACGATGCGGAAGGCCGAGAGTTCCGGCGAGGCGTTCGACGGCACGCCCTCGACCGGGTGCGGCGACTTCTCGTCGAGGGCCGGCGGGGTCGTGAGGATTGTGGCAACGCGGGCCTGGATCTCCCCCTCGTGCTTCAACAAGGTCGGGTCTGGGGCGTGAACGGGCTTCAGCGGTTCCGGGTCCACCGTCGGCGAATACCAGAGGCGCACGCCGACGGCCGTCAGCACGGCGACCACGCCCGCGGCGATCAGCCACCCGCGGAACGGCACAGCTCGGCGCGGCCGGACGGCCGGTTCACTCCGTTCGTTGGACATCCGCTCGCTCGATTCCGCCGAGAAAAGGTGAGAGGAAATTGTTCAACCGCCTCCGGACACTTCTATCGGAACGATGCCGTCGGGAACAGTGGCGTCGGCCCCGGTCTCGGGGAGTTCGTAAACCAGTCGGTACCCTGGCGAACGACCTCCCACCCGACACGCCCGATCCGATGACGAACTTGACGGCCGACGAAATTACGGCGGGCTACCCCGACCGGCCGGTGCTGGCGGCGGTGACGCTGGCCGTCCGAGCCGGCGAATTCATGGCCCTCATCGGCCCGAACGGGGCGGGCAAAACGACGCTTCTGCGATCGCTCGGCCGGCAACTCCGCCCGGCCCGTGGCACAGTGGCCCTCGACGGCGTCGCCGTCTGGGACCGTAGTCCTGGCTGGACGGCCCAGCGAATCGCGCTGGCATTGCAAGGCGGTGAGCGAGACCGGCCGCTGACCGTGGCGGAAGTCGTGTCGCTCGGCCGCGCGCCGCACCGCGGGTGGGTGCTGCCGTTTCGGGCCGAAGACCGGCACGCGGTCGAAGTGGCGCTGGCCCGCGCCGGGCTGGCTGACTTCGCCGAACGGCGGGTGACGGAACTGTCGGCCGGCGAAGCCCAGCGCGTCGGGTTGGCCCGCGCACTCGCGCAAGAGCCGGCCGTGTTGCTGGTGGACGAACCGACTTCACACCTCGACCTCCGCTTCCAGGGGGAAGTCCTCGACCAACTCCGGCGACTTGCCCGCGACGGCCTGGCCGTGGTCGCCGCACTGCACGATCTGAACCTCGCCGCCCTGTGGGCCGACCGCGTTGTCCTGCTCGCGGCCGGCCGTGTCGTGGCCGTCGGCACGCCGGACGAAGTGTTGAAAGCCGACGCACTGAGCGCCGCGTACGGGACTCAACTCGCGGTGTCACGCCACCCGGAGTTCGGCACGCCGTTGGTGATGCCCGTGCCCCGGAAGTGATACCACCTTTTCCCCTCCGCTTCTTCCATCGGCCTCGGTGGCCAGCCGAAGGGGATGATGAAGTGGAGCAACAGTCGCAGGTGTGCGGCGGTGCCGGCGATGTCGCAGAGGTGCAAGAGTTCGTGCGGGCCGATGACCGTTCGCCCATCCTCCGCACGGAGCAGCGTCGGCCACTTGATCGCCTCGAAGACGGCCCCGCCGATGTAGAAGCCCGTGAGCAGGAAAATCCAGAACAGGCCGCCCCAGCCGAGCAGTTGTACGTACCGTCGCAGCGGGATCAGACTGATAACGCCCAGCCCCACGTACAGGCCGATGAGCAGATCGTGCGGCACCTGCGGCAACAGCCACAAGCACGCGGTTCCCCCGGCGGCGAGCAGGACCATGCCGCCGAGTTGCAGGTTCCGCGACAACGGCGAGAGCAGGTAGACCGCAACCGGCACGTTCGAACCGACGATCAGCCAATAAATCGCCGACTGGTCGAGGAGTTGCCAGACGCGGCGCGTCTCCGGCGACGGGTGTTCGATGCCGTGGAAGAGGCCGCTGAACGTGTACAGCGTGACGGCACTGAGCGAGTACGCCAGGATGCTCAGCCGCCGGGAGAGCGGTTGCCGCCGGGTGATGCGCACGAGGAACAGGCCGACGAACAAACACCAGACGGCCCCGAACAGGTGCGTCGCCGAACTCACGCGGTCATGAAAGTCCATCCGTTCTCCTCATTGACTCCGACGCCCCGACTCGCGAAACTGCCCTTCCCGCCGAATCGCCCGTCCGAGGTACCGCCATGCTCCGCCGATCTTTCTCCCTCGTCACGTTGGCCGTCCTCGGCAGCCTCCTGTTTGCCCAGGCCCCGGCCGAGTGGAATCCGACTCTCACGCTGCGGGGCCACGCCGACCCGGTCTACGCGGTGAGCTTCAGCCCGGACGGGAAGACGATCGCCACCGGCAGTTTCGATAAGACCATCAAATTGTGGGACGCCGCCAACGGCAAGGAACTTCGCACCCTCGCAGGGCCGCAGGGCCACCAGAGTCTCGTCCTGTCCGTCGCATTCTCCCCGAACGGCGACCAGCTCGCGTCCGGCGGGGCCGACAACTTCGCCCGCGTCTGGGACGTGCCGAGCGCGAAGCCGGTGCGAGAGACGGCTCTGACCACGAAGGGCGTGCGAACCGCCGTCTCGCCGGACGGCAAAGTCTACGCGGCCGGCGGCAGCGACGGCAAAATCCGCCTCTGGTCCGCCGACGGCAAGCCCGTCGCCGAGGCCGTTCACGGGGCCGCGGTCATCAGGCTAGCGTTCACGACGAACGGCCAAACGCTCCTCTCGACTGGGGCCGACCGCATCCTTCGCTATTGGAACGCCACCAACGGCCAACTCCTCGCCAGCGTCGGGACCGGCCCGGCGGAACTCGACGGCCTCCTCGCTCACACCGGCGGCAATGTCGTCACCACGTCCACCGACGGTAGCATCCGCGTTTGGCCCCAGCAACCGCCGGTGGCGAAGAAGATCGCCGACCTACCCGCCGCCGCGACCGTGGCGGCCTATTCGAACGACGGCAGCTTTTTCGCCGTGGCGTTCGCCGACAAGTCGGTGAAGGTCGTCAACGTCGGCAACGGTCAGGCCACCGCCATCCCTGCCGCCCCGGCAGCAATCGAAGCCATCGCCTGGAACAGTGACAACGCGACACTCGCCGTGGCCGCGGGTGGGAAAGTGCTGCTCTGGGGGACCGACGGCAAGACCCGCGGCGAACTGACGGCCGACGCCAAGGCCGTGCGGGCCGTCAGCTTCGCGGCGAGCAAGACGGAACTGCTCACAGTCGGCGACGACGGCAAGTTGAAGCTCTGGAAACTGCCCCTCGACCCGAAGAAGCCGGCGGAGTCGAAAGCCGTGGCGGCGGACGCGAAGCTCGCGGCGATGCTGCCGAACGGCCAGGCACTCGTGGTCGGCAAGGCCGTGAAGGCGTGGGACGTGAACGCCGGCAAAGAAGCCCGCACCTTCGGCCCGGCCCCGGACGCTCCGAAAGTCCTCGCCGTCTCGCGCGACGGCGGCCACCTGGCCGTCGCAGGCGGAAAGAGCGTGAAATGCTGGCAGACCGGCGACGGCAAGGAATCGCCCGCCCTGACGCTCCCGGCCGAGGTCACAGCCCTCGCCTTCAGCACCGACAAGAAGCTCTTGCTCGTCGGCACGGCCGACAAAACGGTCACGGTCTACGACACCGCCACCGGGCAACCGCAGCAGTTCCTCCCGTTCACGAGCAACCCGATCGCCGTGGCGTTCCACCCGAGTCAGCCGATCGTCTTCACCGTCGAAGATAAGGCGATCACGCAGCAAACGCCCTCACTCGTGCGGTCGGTGAAGGACGCCGATCTCGTCCGCGGCGGTCTGACGGCGGTTCCGAACGCGAACACGATCCTCACGCTGAGTTCCACCAAGTTCCTCAGCCGCTGGAACCTCGGCAACCTTCAAAAAGAGCAGGGTTTCGAACTCGCCAACCCCGCCACAGCCGTCGCGGTGTCACGGAACGGGCAACTCGTCGCCACCGTCGGGGCCGACTCGACCGTGCAGGTGTACACGCTGAACAACCAGCAACTCGTCGGCTCGTTCAAGGCCGCCGCGAAGGTGAGCGAACTGCTGTTTCACCCGAACGGGCAGTCGCTCGCCGCGATCCTGGCCGACAACTCCGTCGCGGTCTGGAACGTGTTCTCCACGCCGGGCCAACCGCTCCCGCCGGAGTTCGGCTCGCTCGTGCAGAGTTTCGCCCACCACGCGGCCGTCACGTCGCTGGCCTACTTCGGCGACACCGGCCAGCAACTCCTCACCGGCTGCGACGACGGCACCGTGCGCGTCTGGCGCGTCGCGTCCGACCAGCCGGCGAAGTCGCTCCAGCACCCGAACCTCGTCGATAGCGTGGCCTTCGACAAGACCGGCACACTGCTCGCCACCGGCTGCCACGACGGCGTCGTTCGCATCTACGACCTGTCGAAAACCGGATCGCAGCCGAAGGAGATCAAGGCCCACGTCGCGATGCCGCAACCGCACCCGGTATACGTCGTGGCGTGGTCGCCGGACGGTAAGTCGGTCGCGTCCGGCAGCTTCGACAAGTCGATCAAGCTCTGGGACGCGGTGACCGGCAACCTCGTCCGCGAGATCAAGGCCCACCCGGATGACAAAACGGGCCACCAGGATCAGGTCTTCTGTCTCGCCTTCTCGAAGGACGGCAAGCAACTCGCCTCCGGGTCCAGCGACCGCACCGTGAAACTGTGGGACCCGGCCACCGGCAAACTCATCCGCGACTTCCCGAACGCGAACTTGAAGCCGCCCGGCCCGGACCAACCCCAGCCGTCGCACCCCGGCTTCGTCCACGCCGTGCGGTTCACGCCCGACGGGCAATCGCTCGTCTCGGTCGGCACCGCCCCGCGGAACCTCGGCTTCCTCGCCGTGTGGTCCATCGCCGACGGCAAGCTGAAAGCGTCCGCCGACGTGCCGCTCGGCCCGGTCTACGCCCTCGACGTGTCCGCCGACGGCAAGAGCGTGCTCCTCGGCTGCGGCCCCCGGACGCGCACGGCCAGCGACGCCGACGCCTACGTCCTGCCGCTCCCCGGTGGGAAGTAAAGGGGGGTACCGAGATGCCAAACGGTGTCGAACTCCTGGAACGTCTCCACCGGAGAAACTTTCCCTCAACACCCTGGGATGCGGAGGGGATCGACCGACTGATCGAGGATTATGAACTGCGTGACGTCCTTTCGTCGCCCGACCACTGGTTTGTCCGCGTGTTGAACGCCGCTGCCCGCGGCCAGAACCTGACACTCTTCTTTGACGAGGTCGGGTCAGATCTCGCCAGTCTTCTGGTCCATCTGGCCGACGACTACGGGTGGGACGCCGACGACTACGGCGAAGGTGCCGTCGTGCGGTTCCCGAAGAGTCGCATGAGAATCTTCATCAGTCGTGAGGCGAGAGATCCCGTGACGCGAAGGTCCTGCGATTCAGCCGTAGTCACCCACCTCGTCTGAAGGCATTGTCCGAATCGCAACCGCGAGCGGCCCGGCGTGAGCGGGCCGTGTCTGGGCGTGCCGAGACACGGCCCGCTCACGCCGGGCCGCTCGCCTTCTCCTCGCCAGGGGATGCCACCCCTTTCACCGCGTTCTAAACTCATTCCAGACACGGACTGTTCCCCGTCAATCGAGGATCGAAATGCGGACGCTCATTACCGGCGGTGCGGGTTTCGTCGGATCGCACCTGTGCGACCGGTTCCTGAAGGAAGGGCACGAGGTCATCGCCCTCGACAACTTCATCACCGGCAACCGCGACAACATCGCCCACTTGCTCGACAACCCGAAGTTCCGAGTCATCGTTCACGACATCTCGAACCCCATCGAGATTCCCGATCTGCTCGATAACATCCTGCACTTCGCCAGCCCGGCTAGCCCGGTCGACTACCTCGACCACCCCATCCCGACGATGAAGGTGGGGGCACTCGGCTCGCACAACTCGCTCGGCCTCGCCAAGCGGCACAAGGCCCGGTACCTGTTCGCCAGCACCAGCGAAATCTACGGCGACCCGCACGTCCACCCGCAGACGGAAAGCTACTGGGGCAACGTCAACACCATCGGCCCCCGCGGCGTGTACGACGAGGCCAAGCGGTTCGGCGAAGCCATGACGATGGCCTACCACCGCGAGCACAAGGTCGACACGCACATCATCCGCATCTTCAACACCTACGGCGAGCGGATGCAACTCAACGATGGCCGCGTCGTGCCGAACTTCATGTACCAGGCCCTCCGCGGCGAGCCGATGACCCTGTACGGCGACGGCTCGCAGACGCGCAGCTTCTGCCACGTGTCGGACTTGGTCGAGGGCATCTACCGGCTGCTGTTCAAGGACTACCACGAGCCGGTGAACCTGGGGAACCCGAACGAGGTGACGATCAAGCAGTTCGCGGAAGAGATTCGCTCGCTGGCCGGGTCAAAGAGCGAGATCGTGTACAAGCCGCTGCCGCAGGACGACCCGAAGCAGCGGAAGCCGGACATCACGCGCGCGAAGACGATCCTCGGCTGGGAACCCGTCATCGGCCGCGAAGAAGGGCTGAAGCGGACGATGGCGTACTTCCAGGAGCGGATGAAGCGTACCGGGAAGCTGTGACCTACTTCTTGTTCACGAGCGTGATCGAATCGCTTCCGGAAACGCCCTTGTAGAACTCGATGGCGATTTCCGAGCCGTCGTCGAGGACCCAGATCGCCTTCTGATCCGGGTCCTTCCCTTCCCACCGGTCCGGTTCCTGGCCGAAGTAGCGGACCACGTCGGCCAACGGCGTCCGCACCGGCAGCGTTTCCCCCAGGCGGTTGTACTTCTTCTCACCCTCCTCCCGCGTCATCGGCGGCCGCTTGGCCGTGACTGCCGCCGGTCCGGACGTGTCGGCGGCGTTCGCCGGAGTCGAGGAGGTGTTCCGCTTGCACCCCACGGCCAAGGGGGCGAGTAGGGCAAGCAGTGCGACGCAGCACCATTTCTTCATGGGAGAGTATCCTCGTAAGATTTCCGTTCTATCGTAACCGCGGCGGTACCTGTTTCAAACCTTTCCCGGCTTCGGCTTCGACCGCAGTTTTACCACATCGAGCAAAAATTCGGCCGAGTTTGTCCCCCCGGTAGTTTGTGCTACACTTCCCGGCCCCCGCCGTGCGCCCGCTGTTCGGCCTCCGAACGATCCGCCGTGTTTAGGGTTGGAACCCATGCCCGAACGAATTTCCGCCACGATTCACCAGGTCGGTCCTCCCGGAACAACCGACGCGCCGACGGAAGCCGAAACCGTGGTGCAACGGCCCGGCGGAGCCCTCGCCGTTGCGATTCGTGCGGCCGAGTTGACGAACGGCCCGCAGCGGATCGGCGAGTACGAAGCTCAGAAGAAGCTCGGCGAGGGCGGCATGGGCGTCGTCTACCAGGGGTGGGACACGCAACTGCGGCGGAACGTGGCCATCAAGGTGTTGTTGCCACACTACTCGGTCGATCGCTCGGCCCGCGAGCAGTTCTTGCGGGAAGCCCGTGCGGCCGCGTCGGTCGCACACGACAACGTCGTTACCATCTTTCACGTCGGCGACCACCAAGGGGCGGCGTACCTCGTCATGCCGCTGTTGAAGGGGCAGTCGCTCGAAACGTACCTCCGCCGGAAGCGAACGCCGACGGTTACGCAAACGCTTCGAATCGGCCGGGAGATCGCCGCCGGGCTCGCCGCCGCCCACAAGCAGGGTCTCATTCACCGCGACGTAAAGCCGGGCAACGTCTGGCTGGAAGCCCCCCAGGGGCGGGTGAAGATTCTCGACTTCGGCATCGCGAAGTCCGTCTCGTCGTCGAAGGTGACGGCCGTCACCGACGACGGCGTGGTGCTGGGCACACCCGCGTACATGAGCCCCGAACAAGCCCGCGGCCAGAACATTGACCCCCGCAGCGACCTCTTCAGCCTCGGGGCCGTGCTATACCGCATGTGTACGGGCCTACCGCCGTTCGTTCGTGCGACGCCGATGGACACGCTGACGGCCCTCGTGTCCGAGGACGCGACGCCTTTGGCGGAACACAATTCCGCCGTCCCACCGCGGTTGGCGGCACTAGTCCACCGCTTGCTGGCCCGCGAGCCGGCCGGCCGGCCGGCGGCGGCCGATGAGGTCGTGAAGGAATTGCGGTCGATCGAGCGGGAACTGTCGAACGACACGGCCGCGTCCGGCATCATCTCGGCCGGCGCGGCCGTGCGAGTCGCACCGACCGAGTCGGTCATTGGCCTGTCGGGGATTCGGGAGCCGAACGAGTCGGTCATCGGCCTATCGGGAATTCGGGAGTCGAACGGGTTCGGCTTCGAGGTGGTCAACGACCCGCCGCCGGATCAGCCGAGTGAGACGGGGAAAACGACCAATGCGTGGGTGAAAAGTCGGCCAACCGCTGGCCGGAACGCGCTCGCCGTCGGCGTAATCGCGTGCCTCGTCGGCATCGTCGTGGGGGCAGTCGTCATCGGCTTGCTGGTCTACACGGCAGGCGGTTCGACCAAGCCGAAGGAGAAAGCTCCTTCCGCGGTGAATCTGCCTCGGGTTACCCCACCGGCGACAGTTGTACCGGCCGTGAAGCCAACGAAAGAAGAGACGAAGCCCGAGGAAAAACAACCGCCATCGCCCGAGCAACAATCTCGCGAACCGGACGACCGACGGCATCCGCCACCGCCGCACCACCCCCCGCACGGCTTCCCGCCGCCGCACCGTGGTTTCCCGCCACCGCCCCCGCCGCCCCCGCCGTACGAACGGCCGTAAGCGATTTCAGGCGAACAGTTCCTTCACCGGCTTGCCGCGACTGATCGGCAGCGGCCGGTTCTGCGTGTCGCGGATTTCCAGGTCCGGGTCCAGGCCGAGCGCATCGAACATCGTCGCCGCCAAGTCTTCCGGCGTCACCCGGCCGACCGTCGGCTGGGCGGCCAACTTGTCGCTCGCCCCGTGGACGTAACCCTTCCGCGCCCCGCCGCCGACCAGCACTGCGTTGTAGCACGCTGGCCAGTGGTCGCGGCCGCCGTTGCTGCTGATCTTCGGCGTGCGGCCGAACTCGCCGACCCACACCACGAGCGTTGAATCCAATAGGCCGCGTTCTTCCAGGTCGGCGATCAGCGTCGGCAGCGTGAGGTCGGTAATCGGCAGCAGGAAGTTCAGTCGGCCCGGCACGTCTTCGCCGCGGAAGCCGTGATAGTCCCACCCGCCGCTCGGCCCGCCGATGGACTTCGCGAAGTAGACGTTCACGAACTTCGCCCCGGCTTCCACGAGCCGCCGGGCGAGCAGGCACGACTGGCCGTAGGTCGTGCGGCCGTACTTGTCGCGGACGTCCTTCGGCTCCTTCGTCAGGTCAAACGCCGTCTTGAACGCCGGCGAAGTCAGCATCGCCACGGCTTTCTGGTACGACTCGTCCAGCCCCTTCGCGAGCAGCGACTTTTCGAGCAAGTCCGACTGCGAGTCGATCAGGTCCAGCACCGACCGCCGGTCTTCGAGGCGGTCCGGCGTCAGCCCTTCCGGCAGCGTCAGTTCCGGCAGGCGGAAGCGTTCGTTGTTCGGGTCCTCTGTCACCAACAGCGGCGCGTTCGTCTTGCCGAGGAAGCTGGCGTGCTGGCCGGGCGTGACGGAGCCGTCGGAGATGACGTGCGGGAACGACACGAACCCGGCCACGCCCTTCTCGGACGGCAGGAACTTGTTGACGATGCTGCCGAACGCCGGGAACAGTTCGAGCGAGTCTCGCAGCCGTTGGTCGTCCACGGCCGGCGGGATGCCGGTGAGGCTGTAGTACCCGGCCGAGTTGTGGTTCTTCATCGACACGCTGTGCTGCATGTTGCGGACGATGGTCAGCTTGTCGGCAATGGCCGCGAGCTTCGGAAGTTTCTCGCCGAAGATGACGCCGGGGATCTTCGTCTTCGTGGCCCCAAACCATCCGCGGACGTTGTCCGGCGCGTCCGGCTTCGGGTCGAACGTCTCGTGCTGCCCCGGCCCGCCCCACTGGTGGAGGAAGATGATCGACTTCACGCGGGCCTTGCGGTTCGCCTTCTCGGTGGCCGCGAGCAACTGCGGGAACGACAGCCCGAACAGCGACGCCCCGCCGACGCGGATGGCAGACCGGCGGGAAAGTGGTTGATTCATGTGCGATCACCGGGCGAAGGAGTCTCGGCCTGTATCCATTCTTGCCAGGTTTCGATCTCGAGTGCAAGAACCAGTTCCACGATGTCTTGGTCAGACATCCCGCGGGCACGCAACTGGTCGATGACTCCGTGCATGCCGCGAGCGGTCCACCGGAGGCGGTGTCGTCGGAGGGCCTGTGGCGAACACAAGTCCGGACACGCCTTCTGCGCGGAACCAAAGCCACAATGGACCCCAACCGTCCAAACCACCGCGTTCTCCGGTCGCGGTTCCCCGAAGTACATGCCTGGATTTTGACGGGCGTGTTCGAGCATCTTCAACGCGCGATTCGCCGCCGCCCGTTGAATGCGCGTAAGTGGCATCGCTACTTCTTCGCCGGCGCCGGCTTCAGGTACTTCGGCAGCGTCGCCGCGTCGAGGTCCACTTTCGCCCCGGTCGCGGGGATGTCTTGCTTCGCGGACCAGAGGATGCCGTTGACCAGGAAGCGGCGATAGCCTTCCTCCGCGAAGCTCGCGTGCAGGTGGCCGCCGGTGAACGTGAACGTGCGGCCGCCGTTGGGCCGGTCGAACGCCCACGCGATCACGTCCTCCAGGTCGGCTTTCTTCGCCGCCTTCGCCTTCGGGTCCCACGTCCGTAACAGCGGCGTCACGCCCTTCGGGTCCTTCGCGAACCGCAGCGTCCACAGCCAGCCGTCGTTGATTTTGAACGGCTTCACGCCGTTGAAGATGTCGTGCTTCGGGAAGTCCTTGAACTCGGACACCCAGTGTGCCCGTTGCGAGTAGCCCTTCTCCCAGGCGGCCCCGGCGAAGGCCCGCACGCGCTCGCCGAAGTCGGTCGGGTAGTCGGCGTCCTGGTGCAACTGAACGAGGCCAACGCCGCCGTCGAGCAGTTTCTGGATTTGCGCGAAGTGGTCGTCCTTCAAGAACGGGTGTTTGTCGCCACCGTCGGTCAGGAAGACGATGCCCTTCGCCCCGGCGAACGTCTCCGGCTTCTTCGGCCAGTCGATCGCCAGCACCGGGAAGACGCCGGGCGTCTGCCGCAGGAGATCCATTAGCACGGCACAGCCGCCGACGTACTCGTGTTCACCGGGCTTGTAGTAGGTCGAACCGGCGACGAGCACGATCTTGGTCAGCTTCGGGTCGGTCGGCAGTTCTTCGACCGGCGGATCGGCCAGCGAGCGTTTCGCCGCGTCCTGGGCGGCCATCGGAAGCGTCAGTGCGAGAAGGGCGAGAATGGAGAGCCACGATCGCATGGGAGGAGTTCTCAACTGGGGTGGGAAAGACTGTTGAGCATTATCCCCCGGCCGGCCATTAAGTCACGAGAATTCCCCCTGCGGCCGCCGTCACTTTTGGAGGATCAACTTCCCGCGGCGGGTGATGCGCAGTTTGTACCGCTCGCCGTCGTGCTCGATGACGATTTCCCGGCACTCGCCGAACAGTTCCTTGGCCTGAACGACAGGGGCCGCCTCATGATGAGCCGCCTCGGTCGATTTTTTTTCAAGTTTTTCAGGCTCACTCATGGCCGCCCCGCGTTGAGACGAAATGTCGATAAATCAACAACTTCGGTCGATCCCACCGGGAATCAGCACATCGCAACAGCGATTTTCCCAGGCGTGTTATTGACTCTATGACACCCAGACCTAGAGTGAAGGCGTCTTGTTGAGATTTTGTCGCAACAAGACGAGCTTGCTCCGCTCCGCTCGGGATCGCGGTTCTCAACCGCTCACCATCCGTCGCAACGCAGCTCCATCGGTTCCTGTGTTTCCACAGTCCCGGAGGGTTGCCCATGCGCACCAGTTTCCAACGTCGGGCGTTTACGCTCATCGAGTTGTTAGTCGTCATCGCCATCATCGCGATTCTCATCGGCCTCCTGCTGCCGGCCGTGCAAAAGGTCCGCGAGGCCGCCGCCCGACTCAAGTGCACCAACAACCTCAAGCAGATCGGTTTGGCCTGCCACAACTACGAAGGGGTCAACGGCAAGTTCCCCTACGCGGTGATGGACTTCCAACTCCGGGAAACGGGTTCGAGCTACGTCACCGGCTGGATTCTCATCATGCCGTTCCTCGAGCAAGACGGCATTGCCAAGAAGTGGGACCCGAAGCTCCCGCGCAACTCGCAGGTCGATACGGACGGTGACGGGTACACGAACTTCATCCTGCAACAGATGCAGATCCCGAGTTACACCTGCCCATCGATGGCCCCGCCCAGCGCGACTAACGGCGGCTCCCTCGGCACGGCCCCGGAAATCCGCGGCCCGTCCAGCTACGTCTTCTCGGTCGGCACGCCGTCCGCGTATCAAGTGCGGTACGGGTCGTACGCTTCTCTCGCCTGCGACGGCGTCATCCTCCCGATCCGCAACGCCGCCTACTCCGCCACGAACACCACCCAACCGGACCTGGCCGGCAACCAGCAGGTGAAGATCACGAGTGTCACCGACGGCACGTCCAACACGATCATGGTCGGCGAGTGCGACTTCATGCCCGCCGGCGTGCCGTCGACCTACGGCCCGGTGTGGGCGTACGGCTACCTCTACAACTGGACGGGGACGCTGGGCGGGATCAACAAGCGGGACGGCGGCAACGACGCGAACTACTCGTCGTTCCGCAGTTCCCACACGGGCGGGGCCAACTTCGCGATGGCCGACGGCTCGGTTCAGTTCTTCCGGAACACGATTGACCCGACGACCTTCGCCGGTCTCGGCACTCGCGCTAGCGGCGAAGTTGTAACGCTGAACTAATCGAACCGTCCTTCACGAACCACCACGGCGGAAACTCGTCCCGCCGTGGTGCCGCCGGGCGGGGTGACCACCGCCCCGCCCGGTTTTACCGACCACACACCAACGGAGATTCCCGATGCGTTTCCTATCCGCCCTGATCCTCGCCGCCGCGTTCGCCGCGATGGCGACGGCCCACTTCGTCTACGTCGTGCCGGCGAAAGACGGCAAGACCGTGCAAGTCGTGATGAGCGAGAACCTCGACCCCGACGACAACGTGACGATGGACAAGGTCAACGGCCTCAAGCTGACAGCCCGCCTTGAGGACGGCAAGGAAGTGCCGGTCACGCACAAGGCCGGGCCGCACGCGCTGACGGCCGACGTGCCGGCGCACGCGAAGCTCCTCCACGGCACCGTGATTTACGGGATGCTCTCGCGGAAGGACGCGAAGCCCGCGCTGCTGGTTTACCACCCGAAGGCGATCCTCGACGGTTGCGACCAGAAGACCGCGACGGTCGGCGAGAAGGCCGCCCTCGAAATCGTGCCGGTGACGGCCGCGGGTAAAACGAGCTTCCACGTTCACGGGGCGGGCAAGCCGGTCGCCGATGTCGAACTGAGCGTTCTGCTGCCGGACGGCAAGGCGACCAAGTTGAAGACCGACAAGGACGGCAAGACGGAACCCGTCACCGGGGCCGGCCGCTACGGCATCTGGGCTCGCCACATCGAACCGAAGGCCGGCGAGCACGACGGCAAGAAGTACGAAGAAGTCCGCCACTACGCGACGCTCGTCGTCGACCTGAAGTAACTTTCCACCCTCGACTCTCAAGAGATCAACGATCATGCGTCACCGAATGGCCTTCCTACTTCTGCTCGTCACACCGGTATTCGGCTTCGCCGCCGAAAAGCCCGCCTTCCCGCCGCTGCCCGCCGCCGTGTCCAGCCTCGGCGCGATCACCTGCGACGGCTACGCCTACGTCTACGGCGGCCACGCGGGTAAGACTCACAGCTACGACACCAAGACCGTCGTCGGCACCTTCCACCGCCTCAAACTCGACGGCGGCACGAAGTGGGAAGAACTGCCCGGCGGCCCACTCCTGCAAGGCATGAACCTCGCCAGCCACGGCGGCAAGGTTTACCGCGTCGGCGGGATGTCGCCCCGAAACGAACCGGGCCAACCGGCCGATAACCTTTCGCTCGCCGACGCCGCCGTCTACGACCCGCAAGCGGGTAAGTGGACGAGCCTGCCGCCGATGCCGGCCGGCCGGTCGTCGCACGACCTCGTCGTCGTCGGGGACAAACTCGTCGTGGTCGGCGGCTGGAACCAGAAGGGCAAGGGCCAATCGTCCGACTGGCACGACACCGCGTTGACCCTCGACCTGAAAGCGAAGACGCTGGAGTGGAAGTCGATCCCGCAGTCGTTCCAACGGCGGGCGCTGACGGCGGCCGTGGTCGGCACGAAGGTCTACGTCCTGGGCGGCCTGAGCGCGAAGGCCGCGTCGCAAACGAACGTGGACGTCCTCGACACCGCGACCGGCAAGTGGACGAGCGGCCCGACGTTCCCCGGCGAAGGGGTCGGCTTCTCGCCGGCCGCGACGACGATCAACGGCCGCGTGATCCTCAGTTGCAGCGACGCGAAGGTCTACCGGCTGACCGAAGCCGGCGACGCCTGGGAGAAGGTCGGCGAATCGACGACGAAGCGGATGGTCGCCCGGTTGCTGCCGTTCGGCTCGGAAGTGCTGCTGGTCGGCGGCGCGAGCCGTAGCGGCAACATCGCCAACCTCGAAGTCGTCAAGTTGGCCGAGCACGGCGAAAAGGTCACCGCCGCCGACACGAAGTGAACCCCACCGCGGTGAAAGCCCCTCATTCCGCGAACGAACAAATCCGGATGAACTGAAACGATTGACTCACACACCGCCGCGGTTCGGCCCACGCGGGTCGAACCGCGGATTGCCTCTCGAATTTTCCCACCTGAAAGGACGGTTGACTGAAATGCGACGTTCCTCCCGCCCGGGGTTCACGCTCATCGAACTGCTCGTTGTGATCGCCATCATCGCGGTCCTCATCGGCTTGCTGTTGCCCGCCGTGCAGAAGGTCCGCGAGGCCGCCGCCCGGATGAAGTGTTCGAACAACCTGAAGCAGATCGGCCTGGCCGTTCACAACTACCACAACACGACCGAGAAACTGCCGGTCTTCAGCTACGCCCCGAACGGCCACGACGAGGGCGGGGCGTTCACCGGCAGTCTGCCGCCCGA
The DNA here is from genome assembly GCF_008254045.1 of Limnoglobus roseus. Taxonomy (GTDB): domain Bacteria; phylum Planctomycetota; class Planctomycetia; order Gemmatales; family Gemmataceae; genus Limnoglobus; species Limnoglobus roseus. The sequence goes on from NZ_CP042425.1 coordinate 9,292,512, forward strand.
AGCCCCGTCGAAGCACCACAGCGGGTTCCTGTACCTGCTGCCGTACCTCGAACAAGACAACATCGCGAAGCAGTACAACCCGACCAAGTCGGCCACCGACAAGACCACGCCGCTGGTCGCCGGCGGGCCGACGAACTTCGACCTCACGAAGAACCCGATCCCGACCTACCTTTGCCCGTCGATGCCGATGCCTGACGCGATGGGGTACGGGGCGTACTGCAGCTACGCCGCGTCCCGCGGGAACTTCCAGTACGCCACCGACGCCAGTGGGGCCGTGGTCAGCACGCCGAAACTCCGGTGGACCGCGGACGACGGCATGATGGCCTCCGCCTTCCAACCGCCGCCCGTGGGGTCGGCGACCACCGTCGGGGGAAGTTTGATGACCATCAACCTGATGAGCGTGACGGACGGGCTGTCCAACACGTTCCTGGTGGGCGAGAAGCACTACCGGGTTCAAGGGAGCACGTGGGTGAGCGGGACGAGCAACCTGGACGGCACGGACCTGACCGGCAAGCCGTACACGGGCAACTCGAACTACGCCTTCCCGCACCCGGGGGCCGACACCTGCGAAGGCGTCACGATGACGCGGATGAACACCCGGACCATGGTCGGCAAGTCGACCACGGTCAACGCCAAGGCGGGCACCGTGTCCGCGACCGCGGGCACGACGGGCACCAACGACGCGACGGCGTGGTTCCGGAACACGGCCCTCGCCGCGTTCAGCAGTAGCCACACCGGCGGGTGTAATTTCCTCCTCGGCGACGGGTCGGTGCGGTTCGTCCGCGAAACCATCGACATGCAGACCTACAAGGCCCTCGGCAGCCGCAACGGTGGCGACCTTGCCGGCGACTACTAAGCTGTTGTGAACCTGGAAGGATGAGTCTCTCCCGCTGACGCGAACCCTCCTCTCCGCTCTCGCCCGCCGCGACCCCGTCGCGGCGGGTTTGATTCCCTCCTACCCAATCCATACTCGGGCCGCCCCCAATGAATCTTGTTGAACCGAACGCGACCGTGGCTGTTTCGTTGGAAACTCTTGAGTCTAAGCCCGTCCGGCCGACCAAGTCTGCCCGTCGGCCACTCGGCAAACGGGTTCTGCACCTGATCCGCCGCGGGCACCTGTACCTGGGCCTGTTCCTGTTCCCGTGGGCCGTGCTGTACGGCGTGACGGCGTTCCTGTTCAACCACCCGACCGCCTTCAGTAATCGCGAGCAGGCCGCCTCGAAGACTTACGGCCGCGAGGCCGTCAGCGGCACCCCGGCCGAGCAATGGCCGACCGCCAATGAACAGGCCGAGCAGGTGGTGAAACTGCTGAACGCCAAACAGTCGCCGGCCACGCCGTACCAACTCGCCGGGGACGCGAAGTTCACGCGGGAACTCGCGTTCGCCACCATCAAGGCCGACGGGCAGAACTTGAACCTGTTGCTCGACGTGAAGGCCGGCACCGGCACGATCACGAGTCGGGCCGCCCAACCGGAACAACCCCGCAAAGAAGTGGAACGTGCCCCGTTCGCGGTCGGCCGGCAGAACAATGAGGTGGCCGGCCGTGGGCGTGGTGGCCCCGGCGGTGGCGGCGGTGAAGGCCGCGGTGGCCCCGGCGGTGGCGGCGGTGAAGGCCGCGGTGGCCCCGGTGGAGGCGGTGGCCCTGGTGGCGGTCGTGGTGGGCAGGGTGGCGGCCGCGGCGGTGAAGGCCGCGGTGGCGAAAGCCGTGGCGGCCGCGAGGGGGGTGAGGAAGGCATCAAGCTCGACAACCCGGCGCACGAACGGCTGAAGGCGTCGGTCCCCGTCATCCTCGAACGCAACGGCTTCCCCGGCGGCGAAGTCACGGTCACGTCGGTCCCCGAAGTTTCCTTCCCGATCGAGGCTGACGGCAAAGTCTGGACGGCGACGTACAACCCGCTGACCGGTGCCGTCAGCGGCAAGCTGTCCGACGGCGACGACAAACCGGAGGTCGGCTGGCGGCGGTTCCTGACGCGGTTGCACACGACGCACGGCTACCCCGCCGACACGAACGCCAAGTGGTTCTGGGCGGTGATCGTGGACGTGATGGCCTTCGTGATGTGCTTCTGGGGCGTGTCCGGCCTGCTCATGTGGTGGCAACTGAAGGCCACGCGCAAGGCTGGCGTCGTGTTCCTGTTGCTGAGCGCTGTCGCCGCAACGGCCCTCGGCTTCGCGATGCACGCCGCGATGACGGGCTGACGCATCAGCGGTTGACTTGGCCGGAGGGCATTCCCTCTCTGGCCAGGTCAACCGCTCGGCTCGTTACTTCGCCTCTCGCACGTTGAATTCCAGCTTCCACCGCTGCTTGCCGTCGCGGCTGTGGCACCAGATTTCGAGTTGGCCGACTTCCGTCACCTTGCTGTGCAAGTGGACCGGCACCACCGCCCGGCCCTTGCCGTCGAGCGTCACCCGCATCGGCGTCAGTTCGTCGATTTGCTCCTCCCACTCCTCGACCAACGTACCGGCTGCGTCCTCGCGGCGGATCGTCGAACCCAGGAAGCGGAACTCCGCCTCCTCGCCGACGACGAGGCCGAACTCCTGCTTCGGCAGGTCCGCTTCTGTGCCTTCCTCCATGCCGAACGGGGCGACGCACAGGGCCTTGATTGGCGGGGCCAACCCCGGCACGGCCGGGGCTGCCGTCTCGACACCGATGTAGTACGATCGAGCGGTGCCACCACGAATGCGGATGCCCTTGCCGCGGCGGACGAGGCCGTAGTACGCCGCCCCCTTCGCCACCGCCTGATCGAGGTCCGCCCCGGCCAGCGTGCGGACCGGCTCGGCCTTCGCCGACTTCGCCCACCCGTTCAGAACGTGCATCAGGCGATCCCGCAGGGCATCGGACTTGAAGACGCCGCCGTTGAACAGAACGGCCGTCGGCAGCGCGACCGCGTCGCCCTTCTTTTTCTTCCCCGGCTTCTCGCGATTGGCCAGGGCTTCCGACTGCCGGTGCAGGAAGTGGGCGAGATGCCGCGTGATGCCGGCGTCGGCGACGTAGGGCAGGCCGAGTTCCTGTAAGCCTGCGTTGCGGGCGCGGGCCGGTTCGGCGTCCTTCGCGCACTCGGGCAGGAAGCCATCGAGCAGAATCTTCTCCACGTCGGCCCGCGGCAGGTCGTATTTGATCGAGCCGCCGATGACGGAACGACCTTTGCCGAGGACCGTCACCGGGGCCGATTGTTTCGTCGCGTCGGACAGGAGTTGTTCCTTCGCGCTGCGACAGCCGTAGGTGAGTTGCAACATCTGGTTGGCGTCGAGCTTCGTCCCTTGCTTGGCCAACGCCGCGGCCGCGATGTGGCCGAGCGCGAGGTCCATGTTGTCACCGCCGAGCAACAGGTGATCGCCGACCGCGAGGCGGGTGAGCGAGAGGTTGCCGCCTTCCTCGCCGACTTCAATGAGCGTGAAGTCGGTCGTGCCGCCGCCCACGTCGGCGACGAGGATGAGGTCGCTGACCTGCACGTCCTTCCGCCAGTTGTCGCCGAGGGAATCGAGCCACGAGTAGAACGCCGCCTGCGGTTCTTCGAGCAGCGTCAGGTGTTCGAAGCCGGCCGCTTTTGCCGCTTCCACCGTGAGGTCGCGGGCCATCGCGTCGAACGACGCCGGCACGGTCAGCACGATCTCTTGCAGTTCCAGCCGGTGGTCCGGCACCTTCGCCATCGTCGCGTTCCAGGCTTCCGCAAGGTGCTTCAGGTAGCGGGTACTCGCCTCCAGCGGCGACACCTTGCGGCCGTTCTCCGGCGCGCGGAACGGCAGGATCGGTGACTTGCGATCGACACCCGAGTGCCCGAGCCACGACTTCGCGGACGCCACCAATCGCGTCGGCACTTGCGAGCCGAAGTTGCGGGCGAACTCGCCGACACAGTAATCCCGCCCCGCGTCCCACGGCAACTTCATCGCGCCGGCCGGCTGTTCGCCCTCGCCCGGTAGGTACAAGAACGACGGCAGCAGCGGCCGGTCCTCGACCACGCCTTGATTCACGACCTGCGGGATGGCGAAGCCCTTCACCTTCGCCCCGTCGCCCGCGCCGGTATCGACGTAGGCGAGGGCAGAGTTGGTGGTGCCAAGGTCGATGCCGACGACGAATCGCGATGCACTCATGGGGCAATATCTCGTGCGACCGGAAATGAGAGCGTTCGCGACATTCTACACGAATCCGTTGATTTTGCTGAAACCGCGGGGCCTGTTCGGCGAAATACTGTTGACTGAACCGATAACAAAATGATATCATTTCAATATCGGACAGTTTCTACGGGAGATGGCCATGCAAGAGCGCGAACTGAAACTGCTGCCGGGGTGGGTCGGCGTGTTGGGGGTGCTGTCCGCCTTCGGCTTGATCGTCTTGCTCATTGTCGTCGCGGCGGTGACGGAACTCCCGTGGCTGGCGTTCGTCGTCGGCATCCTGTCCGTGGCGTGGCTCTTTCTGCCGTTCGGGTTCATCGTCAACGGGCCGAATCAAGCCCGCGTGGTGCAGCTGTTCGGCAACTACGTCGGCACCGTGCGGGAACCCGGCTTCTACTACGGCATCCCGTTCTACTGGCGGACCCGCGTGAGCCTTCGCACCCGCATCTTCGAGACGGGCATCGACAAGAAGGACGAGGTGAAGGACGCGACGGGCAAGGTGATCGTCCCGTCGTCGGTCGCCCGCCGGCCGCTCAAGGTGAACGACAAGGACGGCACGCCGATCGACATCGCGGCCGTCGTGGTGTGGAAGGTCGTCAACCCGACAGACGCGATCTTCCAGGTGGACAACTACGAATCGTTCGTCCACACGCAGGCCGACAGTGCCCTGCGGAACCTGGCCAGCCAGTACAGTTACGACGCCCCGGAGACGGACGTGCATTCGCTCCGCGGGCACATCACCGAGGTCGCGACCCAACTGCGGCAGGAACTGCAAGACCGCATGAACCAAGCCGGCGTGGAAGTGCAGGAGGCCCGCATCAGCTACCTGGCCTACGCCCCGGAGATTGCGGCGGCGATGCTGCAACGCCAGCAAGCGGGGGCGATCATCGCGGCCCGCGCCCGAATCGTCGAGGGGGCCGTCGGCATGGTCGAGCACGCCCTGGAGATGCTGAAGGACAAGGGCGTGATCGAGTTCGACCCAGAGCGGAAGGCGGCGATGGTCAGCAACCTCCTCGTCGTCCTCTGCGGCCACTCCGTCCCGCAGCCGGTGCTGAACACCGGGACGCTTTACAACTAACTCCTCCGCCCGCGGACGTTCGTCCGCGGGCTTTTGGATTTTGCGATGCCACGGAAAGCGTTCCTCTTGCGGATCGACGAAAGCGTCCTCGCGGCCGTCCAACGATGGGCCGACGAGGACTTGCGCAGCCTGAACGGGCAGATCGAGTTCCTGCTGCGGCAAGCCTTGCAGCGCCGCGGCGTGAAGCTGAAAGAGAAGGAGGATGACAAGACGGACGGAATCGAAGATAAATGAGGAATGGCCCTGAACCCCAACGAGCAAGCCTTCTTCCGGGCGATGGAGGCGGTTCACACGGACGACACGCCGCGGTTGGTCTACGCCGATTGGCTCGAAGAGCGCGGCGACGTGGACCGGGCGACATTCATCCGGTTACAGATCGAAGCGAGCCGATGCGGCTCCGATCCCGGACGGAAGCACCTTCTTGAAAAGCAGGCGGATCAGCTCCTGCGCAAACACTACCGCAGGTGGACGGCCGGCCTTCCCGAGTGGGCCATGCAAGGTTGGGAGAAGAAGAAATGGCATTTCACTCGCGGCTTCCCAGACGTCGAGTGGCAGACAGGCCGACAGTTCCTCGGCGACGCGGGGATGCTTCGTGAGCGGATGCCTTTGGGACAAATCTGGTTCACGTCGCTCGGCCGAACGGCCCCGCGGGTGTTCACCAGCGAGCACTTCGGCGCGCTGCGGCTCGTTCACCTGTGCGGCACCCGCCTCGTCGACGGCGACGTTGCCGTCCTCGCTGCCAGTCCCCAAGCCCGACAGTTGATCGTCCTGTGGCTGAGCCGCCGGTGGACGTCCACGCCCGCACAGGCGAACCGGCTGACGGACACAGCGGCCGCAGCCCTGGCACGGTCGCCGAACCTTCCGGCTCTCAAATTTTTGAGTCTCGCGAGCTATCGCACCGTTACGGTGGCGGGCCTACGGACGATCATTGAATCGAAGCGACTGGCGAATCTCCAGACGCTGGAGTTAGAAGGTGGCTCCCAGTGCCCCGGGAGCCCCGACCTGGGTACGGCGTTCGCCTCTAAGCGGTGCCAACTTCGGAATCTCCGTTCGTTGAACTTGTCCCGTCGCAAGCTGGGCGACGAGGGCGTGATCGCCCTCGCGAAGTCGCCGCACTTTCAGCACCTGGAATCGCTCGACATCAGCGACAATGGCCTGACCGATGCGGCAGTCGTCGCCCTGGTGCGCAGCCCCGGTCTAAGGTCGCTCCGCCGACTGACGATCAACGGTGATTCCAGGCTGACAGACGTGTCGGCCCACGCCATCCTCGCCGACGGCCGCGATTGGGACCACGTGAAGATCGACTCGCACCGGATGTCCGTGCCGATGTCACAGGCGATCCGCTTCAAGCTCGGCCCGGCGTCGCCGCAGGAAATGCGTTGAGTTTCGAGGCACGCCTTCCAAAATGAGCGCACCATGAAAATCACCCGCATCTCCGCCTATCGCGTCGAACTGCCACTGCACGAGGGCAGCTACAAGTGGTCCGGCGGCAAGTCGGTCACGGTCTTCGACAGCACGATCGTCGCCGTCGAGACGGACGCCGGCATTACCGGGCACGGCGAAGTCTGCCCGCTCGGGCCGTTCTACCTGCCGGCCTACGCGAACGGCGTGCGGGCCGGGATTGCGGAACTCGGGCCGCACCTGCTCGGCGAAGACCCGACGCAGTTGGGCAAACTCAACCGCACGATGGACGCGGCCCTGCTCGGCCACCCCTACGTGAAGTCCGGCCTCGACATGGCCTGCTGGGACATTCTCGGCCAGACAACCGGGCAGCCGGTGTGCGTGCTGCTCGGCGGGCGGTACGGCGACGACGTGCCGCTGTACCGGGCGATTTCGCAGGAAGCTCCGGACGCGATGGCCGGCCGCGTCGCAGGGTATCGGGCCGAAGGCTACCGGCGGTTCCAGTTGAAGGTCGGCGGCGACCCGGACGTGGACATCGCCCGCATTCGCGCGGTGTCGGCGGTGCTGCACCCCGGCGACCGCCTCGTGGCCGACGCCAACACCGGCTGGCTGATGCACGAGGCGATGCGCGTGGTACGGGCTGTCCGCGACGTGGACGTGTACATCGAACAGCCGTGCCGCACGTATGACGAGTGCCTGTCGGTTCGGCGGCACACCGACCACCCGTTCGTCATGGACGAGAACATCGACTCGCTGGAAATGCTACTCCGCGGGCATGCCGATCAAGCGTTCGACGTGGTGAACCTGAAGATCAGCAAGCTCGGCGGGCTGACGAAGATCAAGCAGGCCCGCGACCTGTGCGTAGCCCTCGGCGTGGCGATGACGCTCGAAGACAGTTGGGGCGGCGACATCGTGACGGCCGCCATCGCGCACGTCGCACACAGCACGCCGCCGGAATTGCTGTTCTCGACGACCGACTTCAACAGCTACGTCACCGTCAGCACGGCCGACGGTGCCCCGCAGCGGGTGAACGGCCGCATGGCGGCTTCGACGGCACCGGGGTTGGGGGTTCGGCCGCGGATGGACGTGCTCGGCGGCCCGGTGGTCGTGGTCGAATAACGGCGGCCCGTATACTGAAACCGTCCGAGATCGCGTAACCCCCGGGTTCATCATGGGCCTGTTCGGATCGAGTTCCCCTGCACCGGCCGAGGCGTACTTCTCGCCCGGGATGGCGTGTTTGCAACAGATCGTTCACCGCTTTGTGAGCGTCCGGAAGACGGTCGATGTCTGCGTTTTCACGATCACTGACGACCGCATCGCCTCCGCCATCCTCGCCGCCCACCGCCGCAAGGTGGCCCTCCGCATCATCACCGACAACGACAAGGCGTTCGACCTCGGGTCCGACATCGCCCGGTTTCAGGACGCCGGTATCGCCGTCAAGATCGACCGGACGCCGGCCCACATGCACCACAAGTTCGCCATCTTTGACCGGGCACGCCTCGTCAACGGCAGTTACAATTGGACCCGGTCGGCCACCGACGTGAACGCCGAGAACATCATCGACACCGGCGACCCGGCGCTCGTGACCGCGTTCGCCGCCGAGTTCGAGCGACTGTGGAAGAGTTTGTGACTTTGACGGCGAGCGGCCCGGCGTAAGCGGGCCGTGTCTTGATCGCTCACCCACCAGACACGGTCCGCTTACGCCGGGCCGCTCGCCAAATCTCTTCTCGGAGTTCGCATGCCCTCCCGCTCCCTTTTGCTCCTGGTTTTGCTCGCTGTTCCTGCTTTCGCTCAATCCCCGACGCCGTTCGGCGAGGGCAAGTACGTCAAGAAGGCCACGCGGCAGGAAACCATCCGTGCCACCCTTGCTTCCTTCGGCGTGCCGAACCTCGAAGGGAAGTGGTACTTCGCCGGGCCGTTCGACAACACCGACGACCTCGGCTTCGACACGGCTTACCCGCCGGAGAAGGAAAAGACGATCGACCTGAAGGCGACTTACACCGGCAAGGGCGGCGAGAAGTTCGGGTGGAAGGATGCCCCGAACTTCACCCCCGGCAAGATGTACGACCTCGCGAAGTTGTTCCCAAAGCAGAAGAACGACATGGTCGTCTACCTGCTCCACGAGTTCGAGTCGAAGGTCAACGCCCGACTGCCGCTATCGCTCGGCAGCGACGATCACATCAGCGTCTTCTCGTTCGGCGACCGCGTACTGCACGAACACGCGATTCGCTCGGCCGTGCCGGATCAGACCGCGGCGCTCATCAAGGTAAAGGAAGGCAAGAATCAACTGTTGTTGAAGGTCTGCCAACTCGCCGGTGAGTGGCAAGTTTACATCAACCCGGAGATCCCGGACTACTCCCCGCCGGCGGTCCTCAAGGCGCTCGACAAGGACTTCGCCCGGGCCGCATCAACAGCGACGGGCAACGCGGACAAGTCGGCCGAGGCAAAGTTCTACACGATCACCACGCTGAACCAGCCGGCCGATTGCTCCCTCGAAGTCGGCGGCCTCGGCTTCCGGCCGGACGGCAAACTCCTCGCCTGCACCCGCCGCGGCGAACTCTGGCTGATCGAGAACCCCGCGTCGCCGACGCCGAAGTTCAGCCGCTTCGCCAGCGGCCTGCACGAATCGCTCGGCCTGTGCGTGCAGGACGACAAGACGGTCTACGTCGTCCAACGGCCGGAGATGACGAAGGTGACGGACGTGAACGGCGACGGCATTGCCGACGACTTCGCCACGTTCTCGGACAAGTGGGGCGTGTCCGGCGACTACCACGAGTTCGCCTTCGGCCCGGCTCGCGACAAGGACGGCAACTTCTTCATCACGCTCAACGTCGGGTTCGGCGGCGGACACCAGTCGAAGTCGCCGTGGCGCGGCTGGTGCGTGAAGATCGACGGCAAGACCGGCGACATGGAGCCGTGGGCCTACGGCCTGCGATCACCCAACGGTGTCAACTTCGCCCCGGACGGTGAACTGTTCTACTGCGACAACCAGGGCGAGTGGGTGGCGACGAACAAACTCTGCCACGTGCAGAAGGGGAAGTTCTATGGCCATCAGGCCCCGCTCAAGTGGGTGAAGGATTCGCCGTTCGCCGCGAACGGGGACAAGGTGGCGGCCGGCATGATGTATGACGGCCAACCGGCCCCCGGCAAAACGTCGCCGAAGGGAATGCCGGCCGTCGAACCGCCGTGCGTCTGGTTCCCCTACGGCCGTATGGGGCAGTCCGCGAGTGAACCCATCTGGGACACGACGGCCGGCAAGTTCGGGCCGTTCGCCGGGCAATGTTTTGTCGGTGACCAGACGCGGTCGATGATTATGCGCGTCGCGTTGGAGAAGGTGAACGGCGTCTATCAGGGCGTTTGCTTCCCGTTCCGCAGCGGCTTCCAGTGCGGCATCAATCGCCTCTGCTTCGGGCCGGACGGCAGCCTGTACGTCGGCCAGACGAACCGCGGTTGGGGGTCCGTCGGTGGCAAGCCCTACGGCCTCCAACGGTTGGCGTTCAACGGCCCGGTGCCGTTCGAAGTCCACACGATGACGGCGACGAAGGCCGGGTTCGACCTGACGTTCACCAAGCCTGTGGACCCGAAGACGGCGGAGAAGGCAACGGCCTACGCCCTGAAGTCGTTCACGTACATCTACGCCAGCCCCTACGGGTGCCCCGAAACCGACACGCAGGGCGAGAAGCCGGAAGTGCTGGGCGTCTCGAAGGACGGCAAGACGGTGAGCCTCGCTGTACCAGGCCGCCGACCGGGCCGCGTGTACGACCTGAAGTTGAACGACGTGAAGTCGGCCGACGGCGACGAGTTGCTGCACGCCGAGGCGTACTACACGCTGAACGCCGTGCCGAAGTGAGGGTAAGAAAATGATCCGCCGGATTGCATTTCTCAACGTGCTCTTGATTTCGTTCTTCGCCTACGTCACCCTCGCCATGAACGCCCGGCCGCCAGTCGTCGAATTGCTTAATGTGGATGGCGGATCGCTTAGCGTGCAACGAAGTAGCGTTGGTTGGCCGTTCCCGAAGCACCGTGAAACTTACGAACGGCCGAAAGGAGAAGTCACTCTCGACAGACTCGGCGAAAGCTCGGAGGAACTCGCAGATCGATTTAAGTCGTCACTCCGCATCGAGTCCCACATAGCGGACGGATTGAACGTGGGCTTTTACGTTGCGCTGGCGTTGAGCCTGCTTCTAAACGTCTACCTGGTACTTCGTCCTCAGATTTCTATCGAGACGGAGTGGGCATCGAACCATCAGTCGACGACCCTCGAAACGTGAGCCAGCGGGAGTCCTAAAAGTGGGACAAGGAGCGACGAGACGAAGGCTTGCATGGATTGCGCTGATCGTAGTAGAAGAGCCTGCCCACTCAGTCGAATTCTTAGCAAGCGCCATCTACAACGATCACGCCGCCTGTCGATGATGGCCGATATGCACCCTCCGAGTTACGCACCATGAGCCGCCGACCAGTCCTGCGGGTTCTGCCGCTGGAAGACCGTGCCGTGCCCGCGACGTTCACGGTCACGTCGTTCGCAGACCTCAACCCGACGGGCTTTGACCCTGCCACCGGAGCAACACCGAGCGGCCTCGTCACGCTGCGGTCGGCCATCCTCGCGGCCAACGCCAACGCCGAGGACGACACGATCGTCGTGCCGGCGGGCATGTACTCTCTGACCATCGCCGGGGCGAACGAAGACAAAGGTGCCACGGGCGACCTGGATGTGACGACCAACGTCACCTTCAACATGACCGGTGCCGTCGTCGACGCCACGGGGCTGGGTGACCGCGTTCTGGACATCCTGGCACCGGTCAGTGGCACGCCGCCGACGGCCGTCATCAACGGCGGGACGTTCCAGAACGGGGCGGTGGTCGGCCCGCTGTTTAGCGACGGCATGGGTGGCGGGATTCGCAGCTCCGGCCAACTCACGCTGAACAACGTCACGGTCTCGCAGAACAAGGCCACGGGGGTGGACGCATCGGGGTCTTTGCCGACGGGCAGTGCCTACGGCGGGGGCATCTGGGCGACGACCACCCTGGCGATCAACGACAGTACGATCAGCGGAAACACGGTCCAGGCCGGGGCGGGCAACGTGATTTCTGGGGCCGGATTCGGAGCGGGGGGGGGCCTGTACTTCGAGTCCGGGTCCGTCCAGATCGCGAGAACCCGAGTGACCGGGAACGTCGCGGCGGCGGGCGCTGCTGTCGGCGGCAGCGAGGGCACCGGCGAGAACGACGCCACCGGCGGCGGCGTGGACATCGAGTCCGCCTCCGCGTCCCTGACCGACGTGCGGATCGACAACAACCAAGCCGTTGGCAGTAACAACACCGCGTCCGGCGACGCCGCCGGCGGGGACGCCTCGGGCGGCGGACTGACGGTCGGGGGTAGCTCGCTAACGATCTCGCAGACCACCATCGACACGAACCTCGCGCAGGGCGGGAATGCCGTTACGTCGGGCGCCGGCGCGGGAGTCGATGGCGGTTACGCCTACGGCGGCGGCTTGCAGATCGACGGATCGGCCGTTTCGTTCGACCTGAAGAATCTGACGGTGTCCGGGAACCTCGCCCGCGGCGGCGACGCGGGGGCGGTCGGGATGTCCCGAACCCGCGGCCAGGCGTTCGGCGGCGGCGTGTACATCAACGGCGATACTTCTTCCAGTGGGTTGATCGGCAACGCCACCATTACGAACAACGAGGCCGCGGCCGGGGTTGGCCCCGACGCGATCATCACCGACGGCGGTGGGCTGTATAGCGAAACCTTCGACCCGTTCTTTAACGTCGGCAGTACCCTCGTCGCGGGGAACCGTGCCCCGCTCAGCCCCGACGTTTCCTTCGACGCGAGCAACCTCGACCCGTCGTTCCCGGCCCCGTTCACCTCGTCCGGGTCGAACCTGATCGGGATCAGCGACGGGAAGGCGGGCTTCCAGAACGGCACGAACAACGATCAAGTCGGAACCGCGGCGGCCCCGATCGACGCGCTGCTGTCGCCGCTCGGTTTCTTCGGCGGCAGTCCGCGGGCGTTCGTCCACGGGTTGAACCCCGGCAGCCCGGCCCGCGACGCCGACTTCAACAGTTTGGTGACGACCGACGAGCGCGGCGGGATCGGCTTCGGCCGCGGGGTCGGTGTCCGGTCCGACATCGGCGCGTTCGAGGTGCAAATTCCGGCCTCGGTGACGCAAGTCGTCACCGGCCCGTTCACTTCGGGGCAGCCCTTCACAGTGACGGCCACCGTCACCGACCCGCGATTCCCGCCGACCGGCACGGTGCAGTTGTTCGTCAACGGCGTGCCCGCCGGCTCGGGCACGCTCGATTCGTCGGGGAACTTCACGTTCACGGCCACCGGGCCGGCGCACGGACCGACGAGCATCTTCTTCACCTACGGCGGCGACGCGGCCTACTTCGGGGCGTCGTCGAACCCCGACACGGTCACGTTCGTGGCGACCTCGACCACGGCCGTCACGGCTTCGCCCAGCCCCGCCCTGGAAGGCCAGCCGATCACCTTGACGGCCACCGTCGCCGCGTCCGACGGCAGCACGCCGGCGGGCGGGGTCACGTTCTTCGTCGACGGCACCGCCCTTCCCGGTTCGGTTTCACTGGACGGTACGGGTACGGCCTCGGTCCCCTTGCCCGCCGGATTGGCGGCCGGGAACCACACCATTGACGCAGTCTACAGCGGGTCGCCAGAGGTGACGGCGTCGAGCGGGTCCACGTCCCTCATCGTGCAGGCGACGACCTCCACGGCCGCCGCGGCTAACCCGAACCCGGCGTTCCCGAATCAACCGCTGACGCTGACCGCGACCGTGGCGTCCGCGAACAGTACGCCGACCGGCAGCGTCACGTTTAGTGTGGACGGCTCGCCCGTCGGCACCGTGACCCTCGACGCCGCCGGGAACGCCTCGCTCCCGATCCCGGTCGGGTTGACGGTCGGCACATACACGGTGACGGCCGACTACAGCCCCACGGGTTTCTTCCTGTCGTCGTCCGCACCGCCGGTCACGCTCGCGGTGAACCCGTCGCCGACCACGACGACGACCAACGTCAGCCCGAACCCGGCGTTTACTGCCCAATCGCTGACGCTGACCACGAGCGTGACCGCGACGTTCGGCACCCCAACTGGCGACGTGACGTTCAACCTGAACGGGTCGCCCGCTGGCACGGCAACCCTCGATGCGGCGGGGAACGCCTCGCTGACGATCCCGGCCGGGCTGGCGGCCGGCACGTACGTCGTCACCGTGGATTACCCCGGCGCGGCCGCGTTCGCCAGTTCCTCGTCGCCGCCGGTCACGCTCTCGGTGGTCGAGTCGCCGACGGCCACGAGTCTGACACTCGCGCCGAGTTCGCCGATGGCGGGAACGCCGTTGACACTGACGGCCGTCGTGACCGCGACCTTCGGCACGCCGACGGGTACCGTGAACTTCCTGGTGAACGGCTCGTCGGTCGGCACGGCGGCGATCGACAGTTCCGGCCGGGCCGTCTTCACGATGCCCACGGGGTTGGACGCGGGGAGCTACACCTTCCGGGCTGACTACGGCGGCGTGGCTGGCGTGTTCGTCGCGTCGTCCTCGCCCGACCAGAACATCACGCTCGCACGGAACGCCTCGACCACGACGGCGAGCCCGTCGCCGAACACGGTCTTCGCTACCGACCCGCTCACGCTCACCGCGACCGTCGCGAGTCCGGGCGGCACGCCGACCGGCACGGTGACGTTCTTCCTCAACGGCGCGTCGGCTGGCGTGGCGACCCTTGACGCGACGGGGCAAGCGGTCCTCAGCCTGCCGAACGGCGTCCCGTTCGGGACCGGCAGTTACGCCCTGACGGCGACTTACAACGGCGACATCGACTTCTCCAGTTCTTTCGCCGCCGCTACGACGCTGACCGTCACGCCGGTGCCGACGCGGACCACGCTGACGGTCACCCCGCCGACGGCGGTTCAGGGCACGGCCGTCACGCTCACGGCCGGAGTCGCCTTCGCCACGAACACGGCCCCGCTGCGGAAGGAAACCCGCACGGCCGGCGTCAGCCCGGCCATCCTGAACGGTACCGTCAACTTCTTCGCCGGCACGACGCTCCTCGGCTCCGCGCCCGTCTCCAACGGCGTGGCCACCCTGACAGTCACGAGCCTGCCGGTTGGGACCAACGCCCTGTCGGCGGTCTTCGTGCCCGCGACCGCGGACCTGACGACGAGTACCGGCACGGCCACCGCCACGATCACCGCCCTGTCGCCGCCCGCCGTTCGTGAAATCTTCGCCGTCGGGACCGGCTACGGTGACATCACCGTGGTGAAGGTGTACAACGCCGACGGCAACGAGTTGCGGTCGTTCCAGCCGTTCGGTGACAACTACTGGTGCGGGGCGGTGGTGGCGACGGCCGACGTGACCGGCGACGGCGTGGAAGACGTGCTCGTGACCGCCCCCCTCGGGGCCGGGCCGCGGGTGAAGATTTACGACGGCGTGACGTTCGACGTGATCGCCGACTTCTTCGCCTACTCGCCGGACTTCATCGGCGGGGCGTCGCTGGCCGCCGGCGACCTGACGGGCGACGGCGTCGCGGAGTTCGTCACCGGGGCCGGGCCGGGCGGCGGGCCGGCGGTCAACGTCTACTCGTTCGTGAACGGCCAAGTTCAACTGCTGAACAGCTTCTTCGCCTACGACCCCGGCCTGCGCAGCGGCGTAACGGTGGCGGTGTCCGGCGGGCTGCTCGCGACGGGGCCGGGCTTCACCGCCGGGCCACAGGTCAACGTCTACTCGGGGCCGGGCACGCGGCTGGTGACGAGCTTCTTCGCGGGCGACCCCAACTCCCGCGACGGCGTGAACGTGTCACTCGGCTTCGACGGCATCCGCACGGTGCTAACCGCCGGGAGCGGGGCGGGCGACCTGCCGACCGTCGCCACGTACGACGCGACGACCGGGGTCCGACTCGGCAGTAGTGCGGCCTTCGAACCCGGCTTCCTCGGCGGCGTGACGGTAACGACCGTGCGGTCCCAGACGGGAGAATCGCGAACGGTCGTCGGCACCGGCCTTGGCGGCGGCCCGCGGGTCCGCATCATCGGGCCGGGCAACGTGGTGGTGAAGGACTTCTTCGCCGTGAACGAAGACTTCCGCGGCGGCGTGTTCGTGGGGTAGGACGGCCGAGAACCGCCCCCGCAAACTCTCCCGCGGCCATTCCCACCGGCCCGGTTCCCCGTAAACTGTCGAGACGATCTGTTCCGTTGGATGCCGTCTGCGGCCGAGCCGCGATCGACCGTCACCCTCACCCGTGTGGAGTACCGCCATGTCCGACAGCGCCAAGACGCCCGATGTTCCGCTGACCGCCGCCCCGGGCCAACAGGCGGGGGCCCAGATTCAGATTCCGGTGGACGCCACCAAGATGCAGTCGGTGTACGCCAACTTCTTCCGCCTCAGCCTCAGCAGCTCGATGGAAGAAGTGCTCATCGACATCGGCCTGCACACCGGGATTATGCAATCGCAGAACGTGGCCGAGCCGCTCCAGTTCACGCACCGCCTCGTGCTGAACCCGTTCGTGGCGAAGCGGCTGATGGACTCGCTGCGGCAGATCATCATGCGGCACGAACAACTCTTCGGCGTGCTGGAAGTGGACGCCCAAAAGCGGCTCCGCCAACGGCCGCAGTAATCTCCGGGGGCGATGCCGTGCCCTTCGTCGACCTTGAGGCCATCCCGCGGTACGAACTCCTGCCCGGCGTGCGCATCCGCACGCCGTTCGGGCAACACGTCATGCTCTCGTACCTGGAAATGGACGAAGGGGCCGTGGTGCCAACACACCGCCACCCGCACGAGCAAGCCGGGATGTTGTTGCAGGGACGGATGGAACTGACGATCGGGGACGAGACGCGAATTGTCGAACCGGGGGCGATGTTCATCATCCCGCCGAACGTGCCGCACCGGGCGGTGGCCGTCGGCGGGCCGGTGGTGGCCCTGGTCATCTTCAGCCCGCCGCGGGAAGACTACATCGCCTTGCAGAACCAGTACATCCCGGCGGCGGGGTGACGGTCACTTCGGGTTCTTCTTCCCCTCAATTGAACTCTTCCCCGGTATGGGCTGCGGCGCGGTCGCGGGGCCGTCGTTGTACGCACCGACCGTGTCCACGGCGGCGGCCACGGCCACGCGGCCCAGTTGTGACAGGGCGGCCGGCAATTCCAGCCGTTGCGCCACTTCCGTCGCCGACTGCGGGCGGTCGTCCGGCTTCTTCGCGAGCATGTGGTTCAACAACTCGCCCAGCCCACTCGGCCCGGCAACTTCCGGCACGCGGGCCTCGTGGTGTGCACGCATCTTGTCGCGGGGCGAGGTAAACTCGGGTGCGCCGAACGGCGGCTTCCCGGTGAGCAAGAAGAACAGCACGCACCCGAGGGAGTAAATGTCCGTCCGCCGGTCGGCGGTGATGCCGGCCCACTGCTCCGGGGCCATGTAGTCGGCCGTGCCGAGGAAACTCGTGCCGCTCAGCCGCGAATCGGATGCCCCGCCCGTGGCGAACCGGGCCAACCCGAGGTCGAGCAACTTCACGACGCCACGGGAGGTCAGCAGCAGATTGGACGGCTTCACGTCGCGGTGGATGACGCCCTGCGAGTGCGCGTGGGCCAACCCGAGGGCCGCCTGCCGGATGGTTTCCGCCGCGTCCGGCGGCATCAGTGCCCCGTAACGGTGTACGACTTTTCCGAGGTCCGGGCCGTCGATGAGTTCCATCGCCAGGAACGGGATGCCGTCCACTTCGTCGGCGTGCAGCGCCCGCACGACGTTCTCGTGGGTCAGCCGCCCGACCGCCTCCCACTCGCGGCGGAAGCGGGTCAGCACCATCGGGTCCGACAGGGTCGACCGCGGCAAGATTTTCAGCGCGACGCGGTTCTTGAGCTTCTCGTGCTCCGCTTCGTAAACGATGCCCATGCCGCCGCGGCCGAGAATCTTCCGCAGCAAGAACGGTCCGATCCGCGCGAGGACGGGTTCGTCGTCGCCGAGGGCTCCTTCGGTCTGTCTCGCGTACTCCGTGGCGACGTTCCGCGGCGTGTCGTCGTTCGCGACGGGGATCGACGCCGCGATCTTCCGGCAAACGTCGCACGTCTTGAGGTGTTTCGCGATGATGAGGTGCCGGTCGAGGCCCAGCGTTCCACTGCGGAACGAGACAATTTCGTCGCGTATTGGGCAAACCTTGAGAGTCAAGGCAGGCTCCTGTTCCATCAATCGGGCGACGGATCGAGACCGGGCGGACGGGATGCGGGCCGACATCATCCGTCAGTATATGTCAAACAAAGGGGCGAGGGGGGAGAAAAGTGTCGGGAGTTTCAGCTTGATCGGCGTGGCGGTGCCGGGAGGAAATTGATTTCCGAGGTGAACTCTCGATAATCGCTTCATGGCACGCGAAACGGATCTGCAACGGGTGATCGACGGCGGGTTGGTGGCAGTGGTGCGGTTCGCCGACCCGGGGCCGCTCGTGCAGGTGTTGCACGCCCTCGCGGACGGCGGCATCACCGTCGCCGAGGTCACGCTCACGGTTCCGGACGCGCTCGGCGTGATCCGCGAGGCGAAGCGGCAACTCGGCGACCGCGTGCTGCTCGGGGCGGGCACGGTGCTGGACCCGGAGACGGCCCGCGCGGCGATCCTAGCCGGCGCGGAGTTCATCGTCTCACCGGCGGTGAACCTCGACGTGATTCGGCTCTGCCGGCGATACGACAAACTCGTGATGCCGGGGGCGTTCACGCCGACGGAAATCCTGACCGCGTGGGAAGCCGGGGCGGACGTGGTGAAGGTCTTCCCGGCCGACATCCTCGGTCCGGCGTTCTTCAAGGCGATGCGGGGGCCGTTGCCTCAGGTGAAGCTGATGCCGACCGGCGGCGTGGACCTGACGACGGCCGCCGACTACCTGAAGGCCGGAGCGGTCTGTCTCGGCGTCGGCGGGCAACTCATCGACCCGAAGCTCGTCGCCGCCGGGAACTTCACCGCGATCCGCGACCTGGCGAAGCAGTACGTCGAAGTCGTGCGGAAGACACGGGCGGGGTGAGCATGGACGCGATCGAACTGACGGGCGTGCTGGACTTCCTGCGGGCGGCGGAACAACTCAAGAACACTCTCCGCAACTCGTGGACCTCGGCCGGCCGTCGCGAGAGTACAGCCGAACACACCTGGCGGCTGTGCCTGATGGCCGTCCTGTTCCGCGAAAGTTTCCCCGATGTCGATTTCGCGAAGCTCATCAAGATTTGCGTAATCCACGATCTCGGCGAGGCCGTCGGCGGCGACATCCCAGCCATCGCACAAGTCGCCGGAGTGCCGAAGGCAGCTAAAGAACGGCAGGACTTATTGCAGTTGCTGCAACCGTTGCCGGATCGACTGCGAGACGAAGTGCTGTCCCTGTGGGACGAGTACGAAGCGGCCGCGACGCCGGAAGCGAAGCTGGCGAAGGCGCTCGACAAACTGGAAACGATCCTCCAGCACAACCAGGGACAGAACCCGCCGGGCTTCGATTACGCCTTCAACCTGGGGTACGGGGCGAAATACACGAGCGAGCCGGCGCTGATCGCGGCCGTGCGAGAAGTGCTGGACGAGGAGACGCGGAAGAAGACCGAGGGTTGATGCCGATCACCCGCGATGCTTTCGGGCCTGAAAGGTCCGCTCACGCGAGCCGGCAGAAATGAACGTCCCTTTCAGGGCCGGGTTTCATCGAACGAAAAACCCAGGCCTTCGGCCTGGGCTGGTAGAACCGGCCGTTCAGGCCGGAAAACCTCGGACGGCTCACACGCCCTTCACGGCGTCGCGGACTTCACCCTTGGGCAGATTCGGCGTCGCCTTCAAGATGCGCATCAGGTTGTTCTTGTACACGTCCACCCCCGGTTGGCCGTAGGGGTTCACGCCGGCCAACCGCCCCTCGACGGCCGTGGCGAGCATCAGCATTTGCAGAAGTTGGCCCATCGTGTGCTCGGTGACGGTCGGTAGGATGATGTCCGCCGACGGCCGGGCCGATTCCAGGTAGACCTCGCTCGCGCTACGGTAGGAGGCTTCCAACAGGTCCGGGTAACTGCGGCGGCTGATGGCGTTTAGTTCGTCCTCGTTCCGCTCGACGTGGCCGACCATGATCGACGGTTGCTTGCACTGGCGGACGATCAGGTTGTTGAACAACTTGTCCCGCGTGCCCTCTTGGTACTGCTGGCCGCGGCTGTGGACGTCCCGGCTGCAGACGCTCGAAATGGGCGTCGGCCCGCGGCCGGCCTTGCCGAGCGATTCGCTCAACAGTTGGTCGTACCAGGAGCCGACCGATTCGAGCTTCTTGTTCCAGATGTTCATCACGCGGGTGGTCTTGCCGTGCTCTTCCGCCATCAGGTAGTTGACGGCGGCGAACTGCAACACCGGGTTCCGCTCGAACGGCTCTTCCAAAAACCGCTTCGTCATCGCGGCCGCCCCGAGGAGCAGCGCGCGAACGTCGAGGCCGACGATCGCGGCGGGCAGCAAGCCGGCCGGCGTGAAGACGCTGTAGCGGTCGCCGATGTCGTCGGGGATGGTGAGGATGTCCTCGTCGGCGAAGCCGTCGGCCTTGCACAGATCGCGGAGTTTCCCCTTCATGCCGGTGACCGGCACGATCATCTTCCGCAGCCATTCCGACTTCGGCCCGTAGAATCGCGCCGCCTCCGCGCGGAACGCGCGGAACGCGGCGGCCGTTTCCAGCGTACTCCCCGACTTGCTGATGACGGTGAAGCCCCACCGCTCTTCGGGCATGTCCGGGTCGACGCAGGAGTGGTCGAACAGTTCGATCAGTTCTTGGACCGCGTCGTTGTCGAGGTTGTTCCCCTCGAAGTACATCCGCGGCTTGCCCATCCGCATCTTGGCGGGCATCTCGTTGTGGTGGGCGTGGCACAGGCTCTCGAACAGCACCCGACCGGCGAGGTAGCTGCCGCCGATGCCGAGGACGATGAAGCGGTCGCAGTTCTCGCGGATGCGCGTGGCAATGCGGTTGACCTTGCCGAGTTCGCTCTGGTCCCCCTTGCGGCGGAACTGGTCCAGCAACTTCTGCGGCAGGTCGATGTAGCCGACTTGCAGTGGTTGGAGCTTGGCCGGCGGGTTTTGGAGTTCGCGCTCGCTGGCGATCTGCCCGCGGATGGCCCCCAACTTGGTGCGCATCGGGTCGAGTTTTTCCGGCGACAGGAAGTGCTTCGCCTGCAACTCGGCTAACGGCGTCCACGCATCGGTGGTCGAGGCGACCAGGCGACGGTAGTCGTATTCGATGTTCTCGTCTGGCAATTGCATCGCGTCGCCTCTCCGCACTCGCTCCACGGAACCGGCTGGCTCGCCTTCTCAAATCCGTTCGGCTCACCGTCTGTAAGATGAGCCGTGAAAATGCCAACCGGCACGCTACTCTAGTTCACCATTTTGAACGGGGACACCAAAAGACATGAACACGCACGAATTGATTCAAGAACTTCGCGAGAAGAATGGCTCCAAAATCGTTTTATTCGTTGCAGACGGTCTCGGCGGGCTGCCCCTCACCCCCGGCGGCCTCACGGAACTCGAAACGGCGAAGACGCCGAATCTCGATGCCTGTGCGAAAGTTGGGGTGACGGGTCTCAGCCTGCCGGTGCTGCCGGGTATCACGCCGGGCAGCGGTCCCGGCCACCTAGGGCTGTTCGGCTACGACCCGCTGGAATATCGCATCGGCCGCGGCATCCTCGAAGCGCTTGGCATCAATTTTCAGGTGACCGCGAAGGACGTGGCCATCCGCGGCAACTTCTGCACCCTCGGGGCCGACGGCAAAATCACCGACCGCCGCGCCGGCCGCCCGACGACGGAACGCTGCGTGGAGATCGTCAACAAGCTCCGCACGATCAAGGTTCCCGGCTGCGAACTCTTCGTGGAGCCGGTGAAGGAGCACCGCTTCGTCCTCGTGGTGCGCGGTGAAGGACTCGGCGACAAGGTGAACGACACCGACCCGCAAGCCGTCGGCGTCACGCCGCTGCCGGCGAAGGGTGCCGACCCGGCGAGTCAGAAGACGGCCGACCTCATCAATCAGTTCATCGCGAAGGCCAACGAGGTTTTGAAAGCCGACGCCCCGACGAACGGCCTGACGCTCCGCGGCTTCGCGAGCCAGCCGCAGATCATCAGTTTCCCGGAACTGTACGGCATGCGATCGGCGGCGCTGGCCGTCTACCCGATGTACCGCGGCCTCGCCCGGCTCGTCGGCATGGACATCCTCGACGCCGGCGACTCGCTCGGTAGCCAGGTGGCAAAATTGAAGGAAGTGTGGAACGACTACGACTTCTTCTTCCTGCACTACAAGTACACCGACAGCACCGGCGAGGACGGCAACTTCCCCGCGAAGGTGCAGATGATCGAGCGGTTCGACGCGATCATCCCGGAGGTGCGGGCACTGAAGCCGGACGTGCTGATCGTGACCGGCGACCACAGCACGCCGAGCAAGATGAAGTCGCACAGCTTCCACCCGGTGCCGACGCTGTTGGTGGCCGACGACGTGCGGACGGACGAGGTGACGGAGTTCGGCGAGCGGAACTGCCTCCGCGGCGGCCTCGGCCAGTTCCAGGCGATGCACCTGATGCTGCTGGCGATGGCCCACGCCGGCCGCTTCGGCAAGTACGGGGCGTAATCGGGAACCGCGGCGCGGGCCGGCCCGCGCCGCGGTGTCATTTCGCGTCGAAGTCGCTCTCCACTTTCACTTCCGGCCGGGCGGCCTTGAACTTCGCGAGGCCTTCGGCGGTGACTTTCGACTTCGTGAGGTTAACGACTTGGAGGCCAGGAAGCGAAATCAGGGTGGGCACCGCCGCGTCGGTCACCTGCGTGCTGCCCAGCATCAAGACCCGCAGTTGCGGATGCCCCTTCAACTTCTGAACGCCGACATCGGTTACGGCCGAGCCGGAAGTGTCCCACCAGTCCAGGGTGGTCAGTTGCCGAATCGATGCACACGACTCGTCCCCGACGGCCTCCCCTGGAGTGGTGAGGTGCGCGACGGACTTCGAGGCCGCCAGTACTTTCCAGCACTCGTCCGACACGCGTGACCGACCCAAAAGCCCGACGGTTACGAGATGTTCCTTGGCGGCCAACATCTTGGCCACCCGCTCGGTCATCTGCATGTTCGCCGGCCCGAAGGCAGCGAGGCTCTTCAACGCGGCCCACTTCAGCCAGGCGGCCTCGGTCACCCCTTCGCAATCGAAGCCCGCAAACGCCGCGAACTCAGCCCGCTCGGCGATCGCGGTGACGTGCTCGTCGGTGAGTTTGGTGTGCCCGTTGACCGAGCGGAGGGCCGAAAGGCTTCGGAGAATGTCGAGGTACGCGGCCGACGAGACTTCCGTCCCATGCGTGTCGAGGTGCCGCAGTCGGCTCAGCTTGCGGAGACGGGCGACCGCCGTGTCGGACAGGGCTGCACAATCGAGCACGGCCAGCGATTCGAGGCTCTCAACGGTCGCCGCGACCTCAAGTAAGGCTTCGGTCGAGGTCGCGTCTAGGCCCTTCACGCTCATCGCTGTCAGTTGAAGTCCGGGCGGTAGTTCTTCTCGCTTGGCGGGGTCGGATCGGAAGGCGACATCACCGACCTGGCCCGCGACCCACCCGCCCTTGCCGATGACGAATTCTGCCGCCTTGCGGTCGGCATCGGCGACCGCCGTCGGCTCGACGGTGCCGCCCTTCCACACGATCTGGCACCGCGGCAGGGCGGCCGACAGCTTCTTGACCCCGGCCTCCGTCACGCCCGTAAACTGGACGTTCAGCTTCCGCAACGCCTTCGCGTCGGCGAGTTGGAGGAGCATCGCGTCGTCGAACTTGCCCGCCGCGATTTCGAGGTCTTCGAGTTTCGGTACCCGGGCGAGGCTCGCGTAGCCGGCCGCGGGGGACGGATCATCCACCCAGAGGACCAGGTGACGGAGCGAGGGACTCTTCCCGATCGCGTCCAGGCCGGCCTCGGTAACAAACTTGGTGTATATCCGCAACCCTTCGAGCGATCTCACGGACGCGATGAGACGAAGCACCTCGGCGTCAATCTCCCCACTGTGCACGAGTTTCAAGTTCACGAGCGGCAGGGAAGTGATGCCGGCCCAAGCGGGCGAAGCCTTGCCCGGGAACCACTGGAGGTCCAAGGATTCCAGCCCGGTCAACTCCCGCACCCGCCCGACCACGTCGGCGGGTACGTTCTCGGCATTGATGTTCACGCTCTTCAGCTTGGGAAACGTCTTGAGCGCGTCGATCCACTCGCCGGTCAGGCGAACCGGGACGCCCCAGGAGCGGAACACGTCGCGGCACGCCCAGCCGGTCAACGCCTTGGGCGGCAGGTCCCGCGTGTCCAGGCGGCCGAGCGGGTCCGAGATCGACTCGAACTTCGGGAGCGGGGCCAAGGCGGGCAGGAGCACGTCCGGCACGAACGCCCGCCCGAGGTCGGCCTTCGGCATGCTCAGACCGATCAGGGTAAAAGCCTCCTGCGGAAGTGGTTCCGTGGCCTTCAACCCCATGCCCCGGCCGTCCGCCAGCCGCACCAGCAACTCCTCGAAGTGCGGGCGTAACGCCTCGGCGGCCTTGCGGTCGGCATCAGCGGCCGGGGCCGCGCGGGTGTACGCGGTGCCGTCGAGCTTCTTGTACTTCAGAGAGTGGACGGTCCATTGGCAGTTCCAGGACATCAGCGACAGTTGGCCGGAAGGCACCTTCGCCCCAGACCACACGGACAAATCGGCCACCGGGCCTTTCCAATGGATCTCGTCGAGGCCGGCGACGGCGGCCGTGATCGCCACTTGATCGCCATCGAGTCTGACCGTCACTTCCAATTTGAACCGCTTGCCGACCACAGCAGGCGACTTGGCCCGATACGTGGGGTTGTCCGGGCTATCGGTGCCGAAGTTCTTGAACTGATGGAATGAGTACCGGGTTCCTTTGCCCCCGTTGAAATCGAAGCAGACGCCGCGGTTCGGCCCGAGCGGCAGAACAATTCCCAGAAAGTCATTCCCCGCGTCGAGCGTGACCTCGGCCGTTAGCGAGTAACTGCCGTCGGCCTTGAACGGCAGCGTCACGGCGCTGAAACCTCCTTCGGTCAGGTCGGAAGTCCAGTGACCATCACGTTTGGTCCATCCCCCGAACTCTGACGGCGTTGCCGTCGCCTTCTCGTCGAGTGCCAGCAGATCGACCTCGTCGGCGGCGATCGGCGTCCACCCGTCGGCAGTCAGCGGTACCGCCTTCGGCACGTCTGCCTTCTTCGGCCCGACGATCGCCACCGTCTTGCCGTCCTGCACGGTTTCGACCTTCGCACCGTCCGGCACTTCGATCTTCGTCTTCGTGCCGTCCTTGTTCGTGATGACGATGATGATGCCGCCGACCGCGAGCAGGAACGCGAACAGCCCGCCGGCGATGAGCTTCTTCTTGGACGGTGGCTTCCCCGGCGCATCGGCGGTCGTCGCCACGGCGGTCGAACTCCGCGGCTTCTCGGTGCGACCCGTCCGGACTTTGATCCCCTCCTCCTCGGTGAGTTCGTTCCACACCGGCGGGGCATCGACCGGCACGGGGACGGCGACGAGCGGGACGCCGAGGGCCGACGGCGGGGCCGTCTTCGCCGCGTCCTGCAACTTCTTCTCGACGGCCGCCAGTTCTTGCAGGGCCGCCTTCGCGTTCACCGGCCGGCCGTCGGGGCTCTTCATCAGAAGGCGGTCGAGGAAGTCGGAGTACTCCTGCGGCACGTCCGGGCGGACTGTCGTCACCGGCGGCTGCGTCTCGAACCCGATGGCCCCGAGCGTTTCCATGAGGTTGCCGCGGGCGAACGGGTTCTTCCCGGCGAGCAGCGTGTACATCACCACGCCGACGCTGAACAGGTCGGCCCGCGGGTCGACCGGCTTGCCCGACGCCTGCTCCGGGGCCATGAACGCCGGCGTGCCGACGACGGCCCCCTCTTGTGTGAGTTGCTCGTCGGCCTCGTTGCTCCGGGTCAGGCCGAAGTCGAGGACCTTGATCCGCAGCGTGCCCTTCTCGATCCACAGGTTCGCCGGCTTGATGTCGCGGTGGATCAGCCCCTTGTCGTGGGCGCTCGCCAACCCCCGCAGGGTGTCGCGGACGACGCGCAACGCCTGCGGCAGCGGCACGGCCTTCTTCTGGGCCTTCACCCACACGTCGAGGGGCAGCCCTTCGAGGAACTCCATCGCCAGGAACGGCACGCCGTTGGCCCGGCCGACCTGGTAGATCGTGATGATGTGGTCACTCTTGAGGCCGGCCGCCGCCCGCCCTTCGCGGAGGAAGCGGTCAGCCGCTTGCGGCTTCGACGCGACTTCCGGCCGCATGACCTTGAGCGCGACATCGCGGTTCAAGGCCGGGTCATGGCCTCGGAAGACGAACCCCATCCCGCCCTCGCCGAGCATCTTCAGGATTCGGTAGTCGCCGAGGCGGCCGAGTTCATCGGACAGTTGCGGCGGCGACAGGAACGGGTAGCCCGGCACGCCGCTCCCCGGCACCACGGTGCCGTCGGAAGAATTCGTCGAGTCGGCCGAGAACTCCCGCGTCTGGGGCGAGCCGGCCTGTACCTGCGTGCGATTGGGAATGTTTGGTGTGGACGGATCGGTCGAACCGTTCGACATGGCGGCATCCGTGGCGGTGGATCGAAAACTCCAAGTGTACCGCACAACGGACGGGCGGACCAGTGAAGAACCACTGGTCCGCACTCACACCCCCTGTCCCGACGCCCACTTCCATGCCTTGATGCGGCCGACGTTGCGGGCCTCCACCGGCTCCACTTCCTGGAACTGCCCTTGCGTTTCCTCGTCCAGCGATTGCAGGAAGGAGTTGCTCGCCGCCACCTCGCCGGGGCCGGCCGTGGACATCAGGCGGGCGGCGACGTTGATGCAGTCGCCGATCGCCCCGACGTGGGTGCGGCCGAACGGCCGCAGCGACACGATCTGCAAGTCGCCGATGGCCAGCCCGACGTGGACGCCGCCGGAGTTCTGCACGCGGTCGATCTGCCGTTGCCAGTGGTGCGACACCGAGTTGCCGATGCTGATGAGGGCCTGGGCCGTCTCGAACGCCGTCTGCACGGCGTCCGCCTCGCGATCCGGCAGGCCGAAGAAGCCGATGACCTCGTCGCCGACGAACTGGTACAGCATACCGCCGCTGTTGATGATCTGGTAGCGGGCCTTCGAGTAGAACGACGTGAGGCTCTCACGAACGATCCGGCCATCGGCGGTGTCGCGGACGTAACTGGAGAACGAGCACAGGTCGGCGATCAGCACCGCGACGTTGCGGTACAACCCCGGCGGCAGCATGTCTCGCGGCCGCAGTTGCCGCGCCTCGCGGAGTTCCCGCAACTTCCAGAAGCCGAAGTGCCAGAGCAGTTCGGCGTTCAGCGGCTCGTGTTCGTAAGCCGCCTGGGACTCGCCGCCGAACGCGAAGTAGCCCTGCGCCCGGTCGATGGCCTGCCGCACTTCGATGAGGTTATCCGGCGTGATGGCAGAAATTTCGATCAAGAAGCGGTCGCGGAGGAGTTGGATGAGGCGGTCCTCGCTCCAGACTTCGAGCGTCAGACCGGGAGCGAGTGAGGCGATGATCGCCGCCTCGACTTCCGGCCAGTTCTCGTGGCCGGCCGCGTCGACGACGAGGACCACCTTCGTCGCGTTCGCCAGGGCCGGAGTTGCCGCCGAGAACTTCCGTTTCAAGTGGCGGACGAGCTTGTCGGCCGAGTAACCGAACTTCACTTCGATCAGGTACGGGGCCGACTCCACCGGAGCGACGCGGATGTCGGCGAAGGCCCCGGGAATGCCGAGGTAGTATTCGCGGTCTATGCGGACTCGCTGCGCGTGCCGGTGGTCGCGGGTGGCGTGTTCGAAGCGGCACAGTTCACAACAAAGCTCTTCCAGCAGGAGGCGGAGTTGCGTGAGGTGGCCCTGTTCTTCGGCCGGCTGATCGGGCATGGGTGGCATCTCCGCACGAGGTGGCAGAGAGCAGCTTACGAGAAGGTGAAGATGTGCGTGAGGCACTCTCGCTCCCCCTCTCGCAACACCGGGAGAAGGAGCACGAGAACCGACTACTGAATGCCGGAGAGCCAGAAGTCGCCGGTGTCGTCGTCCTTCGGCCGGCCGGCGTAGGAACCCTTCACGTTGGGCAGCAGGGCTTGATCGGTCAACCGGACCTTCACCTTGAGGGGTTCGACCGGCAACTGGCACGCGATGCCCATGAGGGTGCCGGCGAGTTCCACGGCGGTCGGCCGGTCCGCCAACTTCCAGGCCAGCGTCTTGTTCACCAGTTCTTCCAACTCGAGCGGAACTTCCGGCCGGAACTTCCGCAACGGCCGGGGGCGGAGGTGGCGGCTGGCCCCGGACGCGATGTCGCGGAGTTGCTCTTCCGTCCAGGGGGAGACGCCCGTGAGGATTTCGTACAGAACGGCCCCGAGGCTGAACACGTCGGACCGGCCGTCGGTCACATCGCCGGTGACCCGCTCCGGGGCGACGAACGCGGGCGTACCGACGTACCGGCCCGTCTTCGTCAGCCGCGAGGTTTCGGCGCTGTGCTGTTCGCCGAAGAACTTGGCGATGCCGAAGTCCACCACCTTGACGACTTCCTCGTCCCCCTCGTGGTGGAGGAAGACGTTGTCCGGTTTGATGTCGCGGTGCAAGATGCCGGCTTCGTGCGCCGCGGCCAAGACCTCGGCCACCCTCCGCGCGACGGTGACGGCCCTGTGGAGGGGCAACGGCCCGTCGGCGGTCAGTTCATTCGCCAGCGACCACCCACGGAGCAACTCCATCACCAGGAAGGCCACGCCCTCCACGGACACGCCGGAGTCGTGGACGCGGACGGCGTTCGGGTGGGTCAGCCGGGCCGTCGTGGCCCCTTCGAGGAAGAAGCGTTGGAGTTCGAGCGCCGAGTCGTTGCCGGGGACGGGCCGGAAGACCTTGATCGCAACCGGGTAGTCCAACATGAGGTGGTGGCCGCGGAGGACGACGCCGAACCCGCCGGACCCGAGTTGCTCGTAAATCTGGTACTTGCCGTCGAGAACGGACCCGGGCAGCGAGTGCGCGTAGGCGGCGAAGACGCGGTTCGCCTGTTCGTGGGCGGTTTGCAACTGCTGGTTCTTGGCCGTCAGTTCGCTGTTGGCGTCTTGCAGTTCGGCGGTGCGAGCCTTGACCCGGTCTTCCAGTTCGCTGAAAACCTGCACGTTCTGCATCGCCACGGCCGTGGTGTCGGCCAGGGCTTGGAGCATCTGCACTTCGGTCGGCGTGGCCGCGTGCGACGTGGCCCAGTACGTGCCGATCGCCCCGACGGGGTCCTGCGTGCGGATGGGGACCATCACCAAACTTTTGACGAACGTCGGCCGGTAAGCGTCGTGCGGGACGCGGGCGTCGGCGTAGATGTCGGGAATGACGGCCGCCTGCCGGTTGAGCATGGCCCAGCCGCTGACGCACGCCTCCAAGGGGAACTTCTGCCCCTTCCAAAGCGGCTCGATGGCGTCTTCGTCGACGTAGTGACACCGGGGGCCGTCGCGCAACACGAACGTCGCGCCATCGGCTCCGACCAACCGACGGGCCGCGTGCCGGACGATTTCTCGAACGGTCGTCAGGTCGCGGGCGAAGGAGAGCTTTTGGATCACTTCCAACAAAAACGTCATGCCGAGGGCGGCATCAACGGGCGGCATGTTAGCACTCATGCATCACAATCCTGGGGCACAGGAATTCTACGTCATGGTTCGGCGGGTCGCAAGGACCAATTTACTCGTTCTCGTCAGGACGACAGAGTCAAACGAGAATCTGCTCGGCTCGCAAATTTTCGAACTTGAGTGAAAATTGGACTTGCAATAGCGATTCACCACTTTGTAAGATTTGCAGACCCGAACTTGGCAGGACGCCGGTTCAATCCGCAGAATCCACGGAAGGATGACCATGGCCGCGAAGACCCCCACTCGGCAATCGTCCCGCCACCCCGTCGCCCCCACGCGGCCGCTCATCGGCATCACCACCGACTACCTCACCCCCAAGAACAACAGCCCCTACACGCGGGCCAACGTCGGCTACGTCGATTCGATCCTGAACGCCGGCGGACTGCCGATCCTGCTCCCCCCTCTGAAGAAGGACAACTACCCGGAACTCGACATCTACTTGAAGATGATCTCCGGCATCATTTTTACCGGCGGCCAGGACCTCGACCCCCGCAAGTACGGCCAGCAACTCACGTCGGCCACGCAACTGATGGCCCCCCGCCGGGAAGACTGCGAGCGGTTGCTGCTGCAAAAGGTGTTCGATCGCAAAATGCCGATCCTGGGGATCGGCATGGGGATGCAACTCATCAACCTCTACCACGGCGGCACGCTGTTCCAGCACCTGCCGACCGAGAACCCGAAGGCGATGCCGCACAGCGACCCGTCCGGCTACCCGCACCGGCACATGGTGAACATCGAGGAGGGCACGCTCCTCGAAGAAATCTACGGCACCGGCGAGCAGCGCGTGAACAGCACGCACCACCAGGCGGTGAACCAACTCGGCCGCAAACTGCGGGTGAGCGCGAAGGCCAACGACGGCGTGATCGAGGCGATCGAGACGACCGACGCGAGTTGGTTCTGCGTCGGCCTGCAATGGCACCCGGAAGACGAAACCGCGTCGGCCCTCGACCAGCAAATCTTCGAGTGCTTCGTGCAGTCCGCGACCCGCTTCGTCGAAGTCCCGATGCTCGCGGCGGCGTGACTCAGAGTGCGGAACGCGGAACGCGGAGTGAAAACCCAACCCACTTCGTGTTCCGCACCTCCGTGTCGCTGCTAAACGGTTTTCGTTTTCAACTCCGCGTTCCGCACTCCGCATTCCGAGTTGGAACATGTCCACTCGTCTCCTCCTCGGCCTCGCTCTGAACGCCAGTCTGGACGGCATCGACGCGGCCCTGGTCCGCGTCGACGGCCTCGGGTTGGCGGCCGTGCCGGTTGTCGAGCGATACGCCCGCACGCCACTGTTGCCGGCCGTTCGGGACGCCCTCCGCCGCGGCACCGGGGCATCCCCTCGCGCGATCGGCGAAGCCCTCTCCGCCGCCGTCCGGCAACTCGTCGCGAAGAACGGCGTGGACCTGCGATCCGTCCTGCTGACCGGCCTGCACCTGCCGGCGGGGGGCGCGTTCGACACGGCGGCCGAGTTCGTCGTGGAAATCACCGGCGTCACCGTCTGGAGTCAGTTCGCCGCCCGCGACGTGTCCGCCGGCGGCACCGGCCGGCCGTTCACGGCGGCGGCCGACTACCTCTTCGCCAAGAGCCTTACCGAAGACCGCTTGCTGATCCACCTCGGCCAAGTCGCGTCGCTGCTGTTCCTCCCGGCCGGCGCGAAAGTGACGGACCTGATCGCGTTCGACGCCGGGCCGGGTGGGCGGGTGCTCGACGAGTTCGTCCGCCTCGGCACGCGCGACCGGGAGTTGTCCGATGTCGGCGGCACGAAGGCCGTACAAGGGAAGTGCCTCGACGCGGTGCTGGCCGAGTGGCTGGCCCATCCGCACCTCGGCCGGAAGCCGCCGAAGGCGATCGCGGGCGAATTCGGCCCCGCCTTCGTGACGACGGCCTTCGACGCGGCCCGCGAGCAGAGCGCCTCGCTCGCCGACCTGCTCTGCACGGCCACGCACTTCATCGCCCGGAGCGTCGGCGGCGGGTGTCGGCAGTTCGTGCCACCGACCGGCCGACCGCGGGGCCTGTACGTCAGTGGCGGCGGCGTTCGGAATGGCTTCCTCTGGCAACTCCTACAGCAGCAATTCCCCGGCGAAAACCTGCGGCGGACCGACGACATCGGCATTCCCGCGCTCGGCCGCAACGCCGTCGCCGCCGCCGTGCTGGCCGGCCTGACCCTCGACGGCGTGGCCGCGAACCTGCCGCTGCTCACCGGCGCGAGCGGTGGTCGTCTCGTCGGGCGGTTCCTGCCGGGCGATCCGCGGAACTGGGCCGCCGTGACCGCGTGGGCCGCGGAACAGATGTGGGACTACGGGCAGATCAACCGTGCGGCGTAGCCCCGCGGATTCCGGCGGCGGGGTTCTCGCTAACGCCGGCGGTGGCACTAAATTGATCGTAGTCCCACCCCACCCCTGCCTTCGGAACCCGCACACCCATGCCGCCCGCACCACCCCTGACGATCGACACCCCGGCCGCGATTGATCGACTGCTTCGGTTCCTGTCCGTGGAAGGGATCACCGGCGAGGAAGCCGCCATCGGCAAGGAGATCGCCACCGCCCTCAAAGAAGTCGGCGTGCCGGCCGCCGCGATCCGCTACGACGACGCGAACACCCGCATCCCCGCCCCGACGCAGACCGGCAACCTCATCGTCGACCTGCCCGGCACGACCGACGCGCCGCGCATCCTGTTCATGACGCACATGGACACGGTCCCACTTTGCGCCGGGGCGAAGCCGAAGCGGGCCGAGAACCGCATCGTCAACGAGAACCCGAAAGCCGCGCTCGGCGGCGACAA
Source organism: Limnoglobus roseus (assembly GCF_008254045.1). Taxonomy (GTDB): domain Bacteria; phylum Planctomycetota; class Planctomycetia; order Gemmatales; family Gemmataceae; genus Limnoglobus; species Limnoglobus roseus. The sequence continues at coordinate 9,324,465 of NZ_CP042425.1, forward strand.
TCGCACCGGCTGCGCCGCCCTCGTCACGCTCGCGGCCGAGTTGATCCGGCAAAACCTGCCGCACCCGCCGATCACGATGTTCTTCACCGTCCGCGAGGAGAGCGGCCTATTCGGGGCCAAGCACGTTCAGCCGGCGGAACTCGGCGGCCCGAAGTTCGGCTTCAACATCGACGGCCGGTCGGCGAGCGAAATTACCATCGGGGCTATCGGGGCCGACCGCTGGGAGGTCGAAATCTTCGGCAAGGCGTCGCACGCCGGGGTCCACCCGGAGAAGGGCATCTCGGCGAGCATGGTCGCGTCGTTGGCCTTGGCCGACGTGTTCGCGAACGGCTGGTTCGGGAAGGTCGAGAAGAACGGAAAACAGGGGACGAGTAACGTCGGCAGTTTCGGCGACGCGGCCGGCAAGAGCGCCGGGAACGCCACGAACGTCGTCACCGACTACGTCCTCATCCGCGGCGAAAGCCGCAGTCACGACGCGAAGTTCGTCCGCGACATCACCGCCGCGTACAAGCTCGCCTTCGAGGCCGCCGCCAAGAAGGTCAAGGACCACAAGGACAAGCCGGCGAAGGTGAAGTTCACCAGTCGCCTCGACTACGTCCCGTTCCGGCTCCCGGACGACGCGGCCGTGGTGAAGCGGGCGGTCGCGGTGGCCAAGAGTATGAAGTTGAAGCCGAGCACCAAGGTGACGAACGGCGGCCTGGACGCGAACTGGATGGTCAAGCACGGCATCCCGACGATCACCTTCGGGGCCGGGCAGAACGAGATTCACACGGTCAACGAGTTCGTCGACCTGAAGGACTACGAGGCCGGCTGCCGCCTGGCGCTGGCCCTGGCGACGATGGAGTGATTACGACCGCCGCACGCCCGGCCGGCGAGCACCGGAGCGGACCGGCACGCGCCGCTGAGCGCCGAAGCCCAGGAACTTGAACAGCAGCAACACGACTACGCCGCCGAGGACGCCGCCGCCGGCGATCTTGGCGGTGCGCATCGTGTCGCCCGTGTCCTCGCCGGTCGCTTCCTCCGGCGGGGGTTGCACGAACGTGAACTCTTCCGCGAGCTTGCCCGATTCCTTCTCGGCCTTGTCGTAGTTCTCCACGTCCGCGAAAGCCGAGACGAGCATGACGGTGTTCTGCGGCCCGCGGACGAACGACTGGTAGTTGACCTTGTCCTTCTGCCCCGGCACGTCGCTCGTCAGCCGCACGCCCATCGTCAGCACCTTCGTCTTCTCGTCGTACTTGGGCGGGTGCGTCCACCCCGCGACGGTCAACGGCACGCCGGCCGCACCTTTCAGCGGCCGCCGACTCTCGTGGAACCGCCCTTCCCACTCGATCAGTTGCGTTCGCACGCCCGGCTCGGCCAGGGTCTTCGGGTCGATCCCCTTCAGCGGGTCGTCGGGGAGGACCAGGATGATGCCATACCACGTCGGCTTTTCGCTCATGAGGATGTAACCCGACTCGTCGCCGAGGATCGGGAACCCGGCGAGTTCCCCGAACTCGGCGAGTTTCTCCTCGACCACCATGCGGTAGCCGGTCGGCACGCGGAAGTTCGCTTTCCCGCGGATGTCGGTGCTAAACGGGCCGACGCGGGTGAGGCGTTGGAAGTTCGCCTCGTCGATCCCACGGTTGTGCGGTCCGGCCGTGACGATTGCGGCCGCGAGACCGAGGCAGACGCCGGTGAGGGCGAGACGAATGGAGAGACGGCCAACCATGGGGGAACCATCCAAGTCGAGGAGGCGGCCCCGCACGGCGGAACGTGAACGGAACGGGGCCGACCTAAATCTAGGTCGGCCCCTTAATCTGTCAAATCGTTCTGACCGTTACTTTTTTCCGGCGACGGCGGCCCGCTTCTCGCCGATCAACTTGATGAGCGCCTTGTGCGGGTCGGCGAACTTCGCCAGCCCTTCGCGCATCAGCGTGTCCTCGAGGTGGCCCATGTTCACCTTCGCGTCGATGTCCGCGAGGACGTTGGCCGGCGGCAGCTTGTCGATATTCTTGGAAATCGTGCGGCCGCTCGCCTGCACGGCGTCGTTAGTGGCCGGCGGGTTCGTCTCGATGTCGCTACCGGCGAACGCTTCCACGTAGGTCCACGCCGGCGGCGTCGAGCCGTCCTTCATCTTCTTCGTGCCGGTGCTGGCGAAGATCATTTCTTGCTTCCGCGCAAAACCCTTGTCCGCCCAGAAATCTTTGTTGAGCTTCCAGATCCGCTTGGCGTTCACGATCCCGACCTGGCCCTGGGCCTCGGGGATCAGCGACGAGGCGTGCTGTTCGGTGTACACGTCCACGCGGCTGACGAAGATGCTGTACACGGTCTTCACGGCCGACTTGTCCTTCGCCCGGAGCGCCCCGCGGTAGCAGGCGTCGCGGGCGGCCCGGTACTGGCTCTCGCTGAAGATCAGCGTGACGTTGACGGCGACGCCGTGCGCGACGAGTTCTTCGAGTGCCCCGAGGCCGCCCGGCGTGGCCGGGACTTTAATCATCCGGTTCGCGTGGCCGTTGGAGTAGTACCACCCGAGGTTGATGTACTTCATCGTCCGTTCGAGCGTCGGCAGGTTCTTGGCGGTGTCTTCGAGGAGCGGGTCGAGTTCAAAGCTCACCCAACCGTCGTCGCCCTTCGTCTCGTCCCACACCGGCTTGAACACGTCCTGGGCGTTCTTGACGAGCTTGTCGGTCATGGCCCACGCGATGGCCTCGTCGTCGAGTCCTTGGGCGGCGAACGCGGCGATGTCCGCGTCGAACCGGGCCGGCTTGAGCAGGTCCGAAATGATGATCGGGTTCGAGGTCGCCCCGGTGGCCCCGAACGCGCGGTTCTTAACGATCAACTCCGGATCGACAGAGTCGAGCCAGAGCTTAGTGCCGGCGGAAACGATCGACTGTAACGGCGTCATGAGCAGTCTCCGAAAGTGGTGATCCGTTGGGGGACATGATATGGAAGAATCACGGTTTGAAGAAGTTGACCGAAACGAAGTCGTCGCGGCCGCCCAGAAGGGCGGACCGCGCACGCTTCCGATTCGGATTGTGGCGTTTACAGCGCCTTCAGCCAGTTGATGGCGTCGCGTTCCTCGCCCGAAGTGTACCCCTCGTCCATCGTCTTGATGAGCAACTTTACCAGTTCCTTGTCGGCCTTCAGCGCCGTCCGCACGGCTGGCTTCTGCTGGATCGCTTGCACGTACAGCACGGACACGTCGTCGGCGTCACTGTTCTGGTATTTGTCCAGGAAGTCGATCACCTTCCGCACCCGCGGCAGGTTCGTCTCCATCGCGGCCAGACACTTCGCCAGGCCGTCTTCGTCCATGTTGAACGTCGCCCCCCACCCGCCCGTGCGGAAGCGGTTGATGACGAACCGCGGATCGTCCTGGAGGTACCACAGGAAACCGTGCGTGATCGGGTTCTTGGCACCGGTCGGTACGCCGACCTTGGAGATAGAAAAGCTCCTGTCAAACCCGGACAGCCAGTTGACCGGATCGAACGTGAACCCGTGCTCGAACTTCTGAACCCCCGGCGGATAGAACACGGCCGGCGAGCCGAACGTGTGGACGGTTCGGCCAGCGAGCGCCTGCGGTCCGTCCACCGCCCCGATGGCCTGGAGGACGTTGCTGAGAATCAGGTTGCCCTGACTGTGGGCGAAGATTTCGCGACGGCGGTTCTCCGGCTTCCGCAGTTCGTTGAACAGCGACACCTGGACGGGGTTCCGCGACAGGGCCGACATCATCACCTGCTCCGGCGTGCGATACCCCTTGAGGATGCGATTCCACAGACTGTTGCCGGACTCGACCTTGCTCTGCGCGGTACTCGATACCGGCCCCTGGAACTGGTTCTTGTCGGCGAGGCACTGCAAGAGGTCTTTGACGAGGCCGCTGGACTGGTTGAACACGCCAATGACCGGGCACAGTTGGACGAGCGAGAGGGCCATCGCCGACTCGGCGTGGTCCTGGCCGGTGTTGCCCATGCCGTTGACGAAGATGACCTTCTTGCTCCGGGAGAAGTACTCCTTGAGGGCCGCCGCCTCGGAGTTGATGTACTCGTTGACGTCTCCGTCCTTCGTCGGGATCGGGGCGTTCTTCAGGTCGATCTTGAAGTCCGGCATGGGCGACTCCGGGCGGGTGTTGAGAGTTCCGTCCGAGACGATGATACCAAAAATGTCGCCCGTAAATGGTCAGCCCTGCTAGTTCCAGAGGCGGGTGACGCCGTAGGCGTCGAAGACCGCATCGGCACTCGCAAGGGGAATCGACTCGACGAGGGCTTGGGCCGCGAGCAATCGGTCGAACGGATCGCGGTGGTGAAACGGCAACCCGATCTGCTGTTCGGCGTGGTCGAGGGTGATCGGCAGGATCGTCAAATTGAGGTCGGCGATGGCCTTGTCGATCCACGGGCGGTACGGGGGCGATAGCTTCAATTTGCCAATGGCGATCTTGATGCTGAGTTCCCAGAGTGTCACCAGACTGACGAGCAGTTGATTGGCGGGACTTTGGAGAATCGAGAGGGCCACGGGACCGAGTTTGGTCGGCTCGTCCTGGGCCCAGATGAGGGTGTGCGTGTCGAGCAACACCCGCATCACATGTACTCCGCGAAATCATCGAGCGGTCCGTCGAAGTCGGGAGCCATGTAGAGAACCGATCCCTTCATCGTTCCGAACTGCCGTGGCTTCGGCGGTGGCTCCGCGGGTGGCACGACGAGCTTCGCTACCGGCTGATTGTTCTCGGTAATCAGCACCTCGTCGCCGGGCGACAGGCGGCGGATCAAGTCAAATAAGTTCGCCTGGGCTTCTTGAATCGTGACCGTGGACATGGCCGAATCCTCCTGACCGGATTGTACCAGAAATGAAAACGCCCGCGGACGTGCGTCCGCGGGCGTAGGGTCTTATCTCGTCGGCTCACGCTCAGTCCATGTGGTCTTCGTGGCCGCCCTTGGCTTCCTTCTTCGGCACGTCGGCCACCAGCGCGTCGCTCGTCAGCAACAGGGTGCTGACGCTGGCGGCGTTCTGGAGGGCGCTGCGGACGACCTTCGTCGGATCGATGATGCCGTCCTTCACCATGTCCACGTACTCGCCAGTGCGGGCGTTGAAGCCGTGGTTGGTGTCCTTGCTGCGGAGGACTTCGTTCGCGACGACGTTGCCGTCGTTGCCGGCGTTCTCGCTGATCTGCTTGATCGGGGCCTTGCACGCCTTCACGACGATGTTGTAGCCGATCTCTTCGTCGCTCGTCAGGTCCGTCGGCTTGAGGTTCTGGCTCGCCCGCAGGAGGGCCGTGCCGCCGCCGGGGAGGATGCCTTCTTGGAACGCCGCACGGGTCGCGTGCATGGCGTCTTCGACGCGCATCTTCTTTTCCTTCACTTCGCTCTCGGTCGCGCCGCCGACGTTGATCTTCGCCACGCCGCCGGACAGCTTCGCGATCCGCTCGCCGAGCTTTTCCTTGTCGTAGTCGCTCGTGCTCTTGTCCAGTTCCTTCTGGATCTGTGCGACGCGGGCCTTGATCGCGTCCTTCTTGCCGGCCCCGTCGATGACGATGGTGTTGTCCTTGTCGACCTTCACCTTCTTCGCCCGGCCGAGTTGCTCCAACTCGACCGCTTCGAGCTTCACGCCGAGGTCTTCGAAGATCGCGGTGCCGCCCGTGAGAATGGCGATGTCTTCGAGCATGGCCTTGCGGCGGTCGCCGTAGCCGGGGGCCTTCACGGCACAGACCTTGAAGTTCGGGTTCCGCATCTTGTTCACAACGAGCGTCGCGAGGGCTTCGCCTTCGACTTCTTCGCTGATGATGAGGATCGGCTTGCCCTTGCCGAGAACCTTTTCCAGCACCGGCACGAGGTCGCGGTTGCTGCTGATCTTCTTCTCGTAGATCAGGATGTACACGTCGTCGAGCTCGGCTTCCATGCTCTCGAGGTCGGTGACGAAGTACGGCGACAGGTAGCCGCGGTCGAACTGCATGCCTTCGACGAACTCGTGGTCGGTGTCGATGGTCTTTCCTTCGTCGACGGTGATGACGCCGTCCTTGCCGACCTTGTACATGGCCTCGGCAATGATCTTGCCGATCTTCTCGTCACCGTTGGCGGCGACGGTGGCGACGTTCTCCAGGTCCGCCTTGCCCTTCACTTCGACGCTGGCCTTCTTGATCTTGGCGACGATGTCTTCGACGGCCTTGTCCATGCCCCGCTTCATGAGCATCGGGTTGTTGCCGGCGGTGACGGCCTTCAGACCTTCGTTGAAGATCGCTTCCGCTAGGACGGTGGCGGTCGTGGTGCCGTCGCCGGCCACGTCGCTCGTCTTGCTGGCGACTTCCTTCACCATCCGCGCGCCCATGTTCTCGTACGGGTCGGGCAGTTCGATTTCCTTCGCGACCGTAACGCCGTCCTTCGTGACGGTCGGGCTGCCGAACGACTTCTGAATGATGACGTTCCGGCCCTTCGGCCCGAGCGTGACCTTGACGGCCTTGGCGAGCTTGGCGATGCCCCGCTTCATGGCTTCGCGGGCTTCTTGGTCGAATGCGATCTGCTTCGCGGACATGGACTGGAACTCCCGATTCTGCATCACTGCGGATGCGAGTTAAGCTCCGACCGGGTACAGGCTCAACATGAGTACAAGCCCTGTCGGAGCACGATCTTTCAAAATCACTCGATGACGGCGAGGACGTCGGATTCGTGCATGACGAGGACTTCGTCCTTGTTCTTCTTGTCCTTGAACTCGTCGCCGGCCCACGAGGTGAAGAGTACCTTGTCGCCGACCTTCAGTTGGAGGGCGGTGCGGGTGCCGTCCTTGTTCAGCTTGCCGGGGCCGACGGCCACGATGCTGCCGATCTGCGGCTTCTTCTGGGCGGCGTCGGGCAGGATGATGCCGCCCTTCGACTTCTCTTCCGAGGCTTCACGCTTAACGATGATCCGATCGCCGATCGGGTGCAGGGCCATCGCGGTGTTCTCCGACTGTCAGTGTGAATACGGGTCCGTGCCCGCCCGATATGCAATCGGCGTGCCTGCGAATGAAGTCAGAATTAAGGCGTTGAACCAACAAGACTTGTGGAAAATGCCGTCCGCCGGTGACGTGTGCCAAGTTTGCGGGAGATGGGGGCTGGCCTGTCGGAATGGCAGAGCCGTCAGCGTTTCTTCTTTGCCGCCCGCTTCCGCAACTTCTCGACGAACTTCGCGTGTTCCGGTGACGCGATGCCCTGTTGCACGACGGCCAGCACCCGGGCCATGTCGCCGCCGGTCATCGCGACGGAATCGAGCCAAAGACCGGGGAAGACGCGGCTCTTGAGGATGCCGTCGGCGTCGAGAGCAAGGGGAACGTACTCGCCACGGCGGTTCAGGTGGAACCAGTCGATAACGCGGTGGCGAGTTCGCCAGACGATGTACTCGGGCACGCCATTGCGTAGATACATCTCGAGTTTTCGACCGAGATCACGCCCGGCTGAGGTTTTGGAAATTTCAACGATGAGTTCCGGTGCGCCATGCAGATAATCATCTGTCCCGAGGGTACAAGAACCTCCCGATTCGGGAAGGACGCGCAGGAGCACATCCGGTTCGGGAACAGATTCCGTCGGAGAGAGCACCAGAGTCGTTGGAGCCGAAGCGCGAACTCCCGGCGTGTAGATTGAGTACATCGACAGCAGAAAGGTCATGTCGGCCTGTGGTCCGCCGTGCCCACCCCCACTAATCGGCGGCATGATCCGCTCCTTTCCATCTCGTCCCACTTCGATCCAGCGATTGACGTGGACGACACCGTTGATGAGTTCGGCCCGAAACCCCTCGGGCGTTGCTTCGTAGCGGCGCATGAACTCCGCGGTGTTCATCCGGTCCCCGTCTCGCAACTCCGGGATTGCTTCCGACTCTGTCGTCACGCGGGCCGCCGATCGCTGCACTCGTACCTTGCCCATGGTCCGCACCTCCGTCCTCAGCATACCCGCCGGCGGCGCAAAAAGAAACCGCCGGGCACTCGCCCGGCGGTTCGCGTGATTCGTGTTCGCGGCCTTACTCGGCGGCGAGGTTCTCGTACAGCTTCGCGAGAGCTTCGCTCTCGATCTGACGCACGCGCTCGCGGGTCAGGCCGAGGCTTTCGCCGATCTCCTTCAGCGTCTTGGGCTCGTCGCCGTCGATGCCGAACCGCATCTTCAGCACCGTCGCCTCCCGCTTGTCCATTTTCTCCAACAAGATCATGACGTGCTTCAGGTCGTCCGTCTCGACCATCTCCAGGTCCGGCGTCTTCGACCGGCCGTCCATCAGCATCTCGTCGATCGTCCAGCCGCCGTCGCCGCCTTGTTCCGTTTGCGGGGCGCTGTTGTAGACGCGGATCGCCTTCTTGATGATGCTCAGCTTCTTCTTCGGCAGGCCCAACCGCTTGGCGATTTCTTCCGGGGTCGGCGGCCGGCCGAGTTCGTCGGTCAGCGAGTTCGTCGCCCGCCGCCACTTGGCAAGCAGTTCGACCATGTACGCCGGGATGCGGATCGTCTTGGCGGTGTTGACCAGCGCCCGCTTAATGCTCTGCTTGATCCAGTAACTAGCGTAGGTGCTGAACCGCGTGTTCATGTTCGGGTCGAACCCTTCGACCGCCCGCAGGAGGCCGAGGTTGCCCTCTTCGATCAGGTCTTGCAGGGCGAGGCCCTTACCCGTGTAGCCGCGGGCGATGTTCACCACCAGCCGCAGGTTGGCCCGGACCATCTGGTCGCGGGAGTTGGTGCAGCCGACGCCGATCTGACGGGCGAGGGACTTTTCCTGGTCCGCGGTCAGAAGGGCGGTCTCGTTGATTTCCCGGAGGTACGTTTCCAGGGGCGACTGAACGGCCTCGGGTCGGTAGCGGCGAAGTCGGGACATCGTGTAGGTCATCCTGTCTACGTTTCCGGCCGGGCGACTTGCGTAGGGCGAATCCTATCGCAAAGGGCGATCCGGTCGGGGCGGGGTTGGGGGCATCGGCCGCGACCGGTCTGGGCAAGGCGAGTGTGCATGCGCACAACATCGCAACAATCCTGCCTGTACGGTATCGACCGCGGTACGATAATTCGGCAGCTTGCGCGACGAAACCGGGCGAAGCGGGAGGGAATCGCACCGGCAGCGCAAGTACAACGCGCACAACCGGAAGCACTCCGCCGGTAAACATCGACTTGAGGGAATCGATGCGACGATGGCGAAAGCCGGTTGCCTCGCGGTTGGGACGGGGGTTACCCGCGAGACGCCGGTGCTTTTATAGGTTGTCAATTTGTCAAGTGCAACTGATAATCGCGAAAGGCCGTGCGCGATGATGGGAAGGATCGTGCCGATCAGCACGATCCTCACAAGTTAATATCCCTTCGGATTCAAGCTCCGTCAGGAATATCAGGTCGAAGTGTCTACCGGCTTGCTCTCTCCGCCGAATTCTCGGCCCCTGCCACGGTTACCCTGTCGGACCTTGATCCGACACTGTCGTCCCTCCCGACGGGCGCGTGGCGCGAACTTTTTCAGAACATTTTCAATAATTCCCGCCCCGGGCCGCGGACTTGTAGGTCGCGCCGAACACGCACACGATGTGGATGATCGGAAAGACCAGCGGCGGGAGGCAGCACATGAACATCCCGAACAGGCAGAAGAACACACACGTGAAGGCCGTGCCGCTCGCGACGGCCGAAGTGGCCCACGGTTCTTCCTCGCCGCCGGCGAACAGCCACCCGGTGACGGCCCCGGCCGCGCCGACGATGCCGAACCCGGCGGCCGCGATGAACGCGACCAGGAAGATGGCATAGTCGTTGGCGGCCTCCTGCTCCATCATGTGGTCGACCATGCCGCCGTTGATGGTGGCCAGGCGAAACTCGAACGACCACATGATGATCGGGATCAGGGCCACGGCCATGAATGTGCCGAAGAACCCGCCCAGGCCGACGATGAACAGCATCGCCGCCTTCACGAAGTTGTCGTGCTGCTTGTCCCGCTCTGGGTCCGGGTAAAGGTCGGCCGGGTCGATGTCCGGCGCGACGTACCGAAATCCGCGGGGCCGCCCCAACGCCATCGCCCAGGTGTCGACCGCCCACCGGGCGTCCTCGGGGGAGTGCTTGGCGGCGAACTCCTCGGTCTGCGCCTTCAGGAAGTCCGTGTACCCGACAGCTTCGTAGGCCATGAGCCGACCGGGGATGCCATCTTGCAGCACCGCGACCAGCAAGTCAGCCTCGTCGGGGTGGTTGGCCAAGTACCGGCCAAGGTACACCCGGCAGCTCGACGGCATCCGAATGACATCGGCCCCGCAGTCCTTGATGAGCTCGAAGAACAACCGCCGGGCCTTCTCACGGCCCGTCAGGGGTCGTTCCGTTTCGTACGACGGGTCTTCGTCCTCGTATTCCGGTTCGTCGTCGGGGGCGGCCATGTCCGCAAAACTCAGGGCGGGAGGGTATCAGTACACGAACCTAGAACACGATTCCCACGGCATGGTCGCGGGAAACGCCTCGAACGAGGTTGCGCGGGTCAAAAATGGTCGACTCTGCGGACAAGGTAAACGACGAGTGTTACCGAACGGCAACACGCCGGTGGCGGCGAGAAATGGCGGCGCAAATTGAGGCGGTGAGAGGAAGACGCCGACCCGACCCGGTAAAGGGTCGGGCGAGCGGAGTCGGTTTAGAAGTTCCCCAGGGTCTTGCGGAACCGCTCGATGCACGATCGCACTTCGACGGCCCCGTCCTCGTGCGAGGCCCAGCCGAGGGCTTCGATGTGGACGCCTTCCAGTTGCTTGTACGTGCTGAAGAAGTGCTCCACTTCCCGCAGGAAGTGCTTCGGCACGTCCTCGATCTTCCGCATCGCCTCGAACAGCGGGTCCTTGTTCGGCACGCCGAGGATTTTGAAGTCGTTCTGCCCCTTGTCCTTCATCTTGAAGATGCCGACCACGCGAGTCTCGATGAGGCACCCGGAGAACGTCGGCTCGTTGACCATGACCAGCACGTCGAGGGGGTCGTGGTCCTCGGCCAGCGTTTGCGGGATGAACCCGTAGTCGCCGGGGTAAACGGCGGAACTGTACAGGTAGCGGTCCATCTTGATGAGGCCGGACTTCTTGTCGACCTCGAACTTCGTGCGGCGGCCCTTGGGGATTTCGACGATCATGTTCGCCACGCCCGGCTCCCCGGTGCCCGGCGGGATCATCATGAAGTTGTGGTTGAAGTCACGGCCCAGCATCGGCAATCCTCGGCGAAAAAAGGCCGTCGGCCGACGGCGGTGTGGGTGTTATATAACCGGCGTCTGAGAAACCCCACTAAGGGCCGGCAATCCGCCGAACGACGCCTCTCACCGAATCTTGGGAATGGTGTCCGGCACCCCGCCCGTCGGCACCGGCAGGATCGGCGTCGAACTCGGGGGCGGTGGCGCGGAACTCGGCGGCGACGCGCTCGGCGGCGGGCGTTCGGTCGGCGTCGTGGGGATCGATCCCGGCCCGGTCGGACTCAAGCCCCCCGCCGTCTGCACCGTCTCAATCACGGCCGACGGCTTGTCGAGATCGATGATGATCGGATCCACCGAGATCGCCTCGCCGGTGTTCGTCGCCTTGTCCGTCGCCCGCACCTTCAAGTAGACCTTGAACGGCGTCTTGTCCGGCACGTCCCAGACGTACCGCCGCGAGTTCGGAATCCGCTCGGCGACCGACACCCAATCCTTGGCCGTCTTGTCCGCGGCGTACTCGATCACGATGGGATCGGTCATCAGGTTCAGGTCGTCCGCGTCCCACTCAATCTCCAACCGCGTGCCGGTGGACCCGCCCGGCGTCGGAATGGCCCGCCGAATCTTCACCACCGGGGCCTTCGTATCGACTTCGACCAGGTGTTGGGCCAGCGCCGTGCTCGCCGGGTCGCGATCGCGGTTGCCGGCCCCGTTCTCGGGGATGACGATGAACCCGTACCGGCCGTCCTCGGGGGCGGTGAACGGAATTTCGACGGCCGGATTCGGCTCCTGGTACGCGATGTTGCACGCCTGCTTCTTGGCCGCGATCCAGTTGCCGTTCGGGTTGGCCGACAGTTGCTTCGCGAACAGGTGAACCGCCACGACGCCGGACCGGGTGACGGTTTGCAACTTCGACTTGATCGTGAGGTCGCGTTTGTTGAAGTAGAGGATCTGCGGTTGCCCCGGCACGTCGTCGGTGAGCCGGCCGCTGATGCCGACCGGCCCGGCCGCCCGCCGCGGGGTGACTTCCACGTCATCGCCGCCGCGGGGCGAGTCGGTGCCGCTGGACGGCAACCTCACGACGCGGGACGACGTTTTATGCCCCGCCTTGTCGGTCGCGGTGACGCGGACTTCCAGGGTGCGGCTCTCGCGGGTCAGGCCGGCCCACGTGTACTTGTCACGGGCGGCGAACCCGCTGCGGGGCTTCGGCACCTCGTGCCACTTCGCGTCGCCGTTCTGCCACTTGCATTCGAGGAGGATGCCGTCCGCGTCGAGGTTCTCGTCCTGCGCCGACCACGTCACCGTGGCCGCTCCGTCCGCGGAGACGGTGACGGCGGGCGGGCGGGTGTCGAAGATTACGCGGGAGTCGGTCCGCAGTTTCTCGACGGCCGGCGACACGGTGCCGTCGGCGTAGACGAGTTGCACGGCGAACTCTTCCTCGCCGTCGGCCTTCGCGGAGTAGATGAACCCCGGCTGCCGGCCGGCGATGGGGGCGAGGTCGTTAATACCGCGTTCCGAGACTTGCGTGAACGGCCCGCGGTTCACGGAGGCGTACAGCCGCAGTTTCGCCGGCTTGGGGTTGAGGTCTTTGACCGCGGCCGGCACCGGGAAGCCGATGTCGAGTTGCGGCGAGTACCGGGTGTCTTGTGCGAACGCGGCGGGGCCGAGGGCGAGCGTGACCAGACTGAGCAACCGCCGCATGGGATTCCCTCCGCCGACGGCGCGTGCCGTCTCATCGGGCATCATCGGCCGGTAACGTGGGGAAACTCCAGCGAATACGCCGGATATTCCCCGCCCTCGCCCTCTGGGAACCCCGACCTGCTGTAGTAACTGCTGTAGGAGAAGAGAGAAGGAACTTGAAGCCGCCAGCCTACTGTCACCACAAGCCGACCGATCAAGCCTACGTCACCGTTCGCGACGGGACGAAACGCCGCGTCATCTACCTCGGAGCCTTCGGATCCGCGGAATCCTACCGCCGGTACGGCGAGGTCATCGCGGGCGTCGCCCCGTCGGCATCGCCGCCCCTCTCCCCGACCCCACCTTCTTCGCCCGAGGGCATCTCCCTCGCCGACGCCTACGCCCTCTGGATCGCACGGTGTCGCGTTTACTACCGGCTCTCGGACGGCGAACCCTCCGACGAGACCGAAAACAACGAGCGGTCTTGGGCACCCCTCCTGGCCCTGTTTCCCGAGGCCCTAATCGTGTCACTGACGAAGAAGAACTACACTGCCGTCCGCGAGGAGATGATTAGGCGGGGGTGGTGTCGGAAGCTGATTACGCAGCGGTGGGGGCGCATCCTTCGCGGGCTGAAGTGGCTCGCGGCAGAAGAATACATCCCCGACGCTACAGTGCTGGCGGCTACGCTGCCTCGACTGCAACCCTACCGCTCCGCCGCTCCCGAAACCGAGCCGGTAAAGCCGGTTCCCCTCGCCGACGTTCGGGCGACCCAGAAGTACCTCCGTCCATTCGTCGCTGCGATGGTGGAGCTTCAACTCCTCACGGGGATGCGACCCGGCGAGGTTCGGAAACTTCGCCTCTGCGACTTGGTCTGGGAAGAGACCGCCACGGGCTGCGGGGGTGGTAGGCGATTGGTCGCTCTGCGTCTGGGTCGGCACAAAACCATCCACCGGGGGAAGGTGAGGCTCATCCCCCTCTCCGGCTCGGCCTCCGAGCTGCTAACTCCCTACGCCCTCTCTAGCAAAGACGCCGACGCCGTCTTATTCTCCCCCGCAGCGGCCCCCGATACGCCGAAGCGGTGGCGGAACGTGACCCTCTTGTCCCGCTGTGCCTACGCCGACACGATCCGCTTCGCAGCTCAGCGGGCGGGGGTGGCCCAGTGGTCTCCGGGGCAAATTCGGCACTTGGTCGCAACGGTGACGCGGAAGAACATCAACCTCGACGCCGCCCGAGCGCTCCTCGGGCATTCATCGCCGACGACGACGCTCATTTACGCCGAACGAGACGAGGCCATCGCGAGAGCGGCTGTCGAGGCTCTGGAGAAGGCTCTGCATCCCCCGCCCCCGCCGAAGCCGACCCCAGAGGCTCCCCCGGGGCCGCCCCCTACGCCCCCGCAATCTTAGTCGCCGACCTTTCCCGGACCCCGGCCGGCCGGGGTCGCCCTCGCCGACGCCTACTTCATCGACTTCGCCGACCCCTTCTGCGACCGCGGCCCAGCCGCGGTCGCAGAAGGGGTCGGCTTCGCCCTCGCGGTCCGCGTCGAAGAAGAGGTGGGCATCGGCGAAGCCGAGGGCGTCGACTTCCGCAGCGGCGGGGGCGAATAGGCGAGGGGGGCGGGAGTGGCCCCCGCCCACGCGGTCTGGGGACGGGTCTGGGGATGGGTCGGTGAGGTTATGGCCGTGGGGCGGGCTTATGGCCGGGCGGCGGATCGGCCGCGGAGCGGAGCAACAGCCCTCCCCACGGTCGCGAAGAGGGCTCGGAAACGAAGACGCCCTCGCCGAATATTCGGCGAGGGCTTGGGCGTATCAGATGAGAGGGGTGGCATTGGTATCCCAAGTCAAACAACAGATTTAGATACCGAACTGGCAGACTTTCTTCGAGACATCTTCGGCAACCCCTTCCGCCCCGTCTCGGTTGATCCGAATTGGCTCACGTCAACCGCCGTCGCCATCGCTCAAGGCATCTACGACGACAAGGCGTTTGACCGACTGCCGATCCTTGCCGACGCGCTTCAAGACGCCGGGTGCGAGAACGGAGACATCCTGACGCACCTGCGAAGCGACGGGCCGCACGCCCGCGGCTGCTGGACGTTAGACCTCGTCTTGGGCAAAGAGTAGGCTCACCCGCGACCTCGCCCCCGCAGCCCAGAGGAGAAGGGGCGGGGAACCCGTCCCCGCGGAGTCGGCTCGGCGGCTACTCGATCCCGAGGGCGAGATCGACGACCCAGCACCCTTTTAAGTGTCGCCCCTCCCCGCGGCAGTGATTGAGGATGTCAGCTTCTTCGCATCCCGCGTCTTGGAGCGCGTCCGCGAGGATGGGCAGGCGATCAAATGCCCTCTCCTCGTAGATGCCTTCGGCGAGGCCAACGACCGTCGGGGTGAGCCACTCAGCTTCGAAGGGGACGGGGCGGAAGAGGAGCGGGCCAAAGAGGCACCTCGCGGCGGCGGCTTCGGCCGGGACCGGGGCGGCGGAGATCGGTGTACCGGCGGGGACTCGGCCGGCGAGGTCCTGCGCCTCCGCCGTGTGCAACGCTTGGGCCATAAAGATCGTCTGGTAGGCCGCCCCGTAGCCGGTGACAGCCGTAACCCGGCGGGCCAATTCCGCCCCGGTGATCCGATAGTTTCCTCCGCCGCGGATCGCCTCCCCGGCCTCGATCAACTCCTCGTCGCTCGCGTCGGTGTCGGCGTGCCGTTCGGCGACCTCGACGGCCTTTTGACACCGCCAGTCGGTGAGTCGGTGCCACGAAAGCCGGCAGAAGGCGACGGCTAGCAGCCGCAACTTCCGCCGATCTTCGCGGGCCTCGCGTTCGAGGAACCGCCAAAGAAGGCTCGCGTCGGCACAGGTCAACCACTTCGCTTCCGTCATTACCTCGCTCTCGGAACCCATCCCCGATCATATCCGACGCCTACTCGGGGAAGAACTGGGGAACCGCTCGGCGACGAAATCGGCGTAGCGGTAGGCGACCCCGAGGGGAGGGTGGGGAGGGGCCTCCCCCCGCCCTCGCCTTCGCTGACTGAGACGCGTTCGCCGCCTCGCTTCTGTGGGTGGGGTCCCCGCTTCGCGGTGCGAATCGGTCGCCTTCGCCTCGGCCGACATCCGCAGTCGTCTGGGCTACTCTGATGCGACGACGAGCCAACCCGAGTTGCCGAATCGCTGGGGAAGGCTCTGAAGACCCGCATCGGCAGCTACCGAATTCACTGAGAAGGCAGCTGACGACTTTGATTCGCCGCCCTTGTCGGCTGGGAAGCAACTTCGATCCGGGTGAGGGGTCGCGGACTCGATCGCCGAGGAGTACAGCCGCTGGCCTACTCCTCCCACAGCATAAGGACGCCGACGCCACCGCGGGAGACGACGAGGACGGCGGGGACGGCGACTCTACTCTTTCTTCTTCTTAAAAGAGAGAGAAGTGAATAAGTCAGCTGTCCCCGCTGTCCCCGCCGTCCCCATCCGGTTCGGACGTTAGCACGTCGCTTCCGTCGGCGATGGGGATGACGTTGACGCGCGCGAAGGCGCGGCGTCCGAGTCGGTGTCCACGAAGTCAAGCAAGTCGATCTCCCCGCCCAATTCCCCGACGTCGTCCGCTTCGAGTGCGAAGGAACCGCCTGCGCTCGTGGGTCGCCCGAGGCGCGTCGCGAGAATGGCCGCGTCCTCGCCGACGGCGCGGGGGACATCGTCGGGGCCGGCGAGGAGGCGAATCCGCGGCCCCCCGGCGGCCACGATCGCCCGGTACTCGACCCACGTCGCCGGTCCCGTTTCCGCCTTAGAAGCCGCCTCCGCAGGTCGGCAGTAGAGTCGGATTCGACGCCCCTCTCGGCGACCGGGGAAATCCTCCCGAACGATGCCCCGGACCAGTAGGCTCTGCTCCCGCTCCCGCAGTTGCACCCCCAGCGCGCTCGGCGACTTCGGCCAAGCCGGGTTCGAGGGGAGGCCCGAATCCCTCGCGAGGCGGGTGATCCGCGTCAGCAACTCCGCGGTCGTCCCCTCGAACCCGTCGGCGGCGACGGTGGTAACGAACTCGGCCGGCGGCCAAGCGTCGAGGCTGATGCCCGACCTGGCCGCCTGTTGGGCCTCGACGGCGGCCACGAACGACCCGGGGTGGTACCCGCCGCCCGCGAAGCACCGCTCGACCCACTCGGCCGCGTCGGCCATCCGCGGGGCCGCGGGCAGGGTCAAGTCGGATCGCAACCCGGCGGCGAGGAGGTCCAAGACGGCGGCGAAGATCGTCGGCCGCGCCGCGTCGAACGCCGCCTGGAGGGCGGTCGCCTTCGTGTACGCCGAGCCGCCGATGACCGGGCAGCGGACCAACAGGGCGCGGCTCAGGAGGTCCTCGCGGTTGGCGAACTCGCTGATGCCGCTCAGGAGGATCGGGCACTTCTTCCGGACGAGAACCGTGTCGGTGTCCGTGTACAGCTTCCGGGCGCTGTGCGACCCACCCGTCGCGATCATGCACAGGGTATCGGAGACGTCCGCGGAGATCGCGCTGACGTTGTCGAAGCACAGGGCGTAACCGTTCGCCGCGGTCGTCCAGAGGGCGCTCTCGTCGAGGCGGGCGAGTTTCGTCAGGCCGGCGACGCTCGGGTCGACGAGGCCGCGGAGGAACGCCGCCGTGGTCGACTTGCCCGACCCGGCGGCCCCGTTCAGGATCAGGACGGGGAACTGGACGCGGGGGTTGAGGGCGGCGAGAATCCAGCCGAGGATCAGACTTTTCGCCGGCTGGTCGAGTTTCGGCAGCAGGGCGAAGAGCGCGTCGATCCCGCCCGGCCCGCTGCGGGGTTCCGGCAACGGTTCCGCCCCCCGGGGGCGAATGAACGCGACGGGTGAATCGGTCGTCACGACCCACCCGCCGGGGGACACCCGGACGACCCGGTTCCGGTCGTCCGCGAGGTCGATGGAGATGGCCCCGTCGTGGGCCGTCGCGCGGATGACCACGTCGCGGCGGTGGGCACCGGGGCCGTACTTCGCGTCGCCTTCCAGTTCGGAGACAATCGACTCCACCAGTTTGGGGGCGCGGCGCGCACCCTTCTTTCGGCGGAGCCACCACTCCACCAGGCCGCGGAAGTCCTCCCCGCGGACCTTCACGGCGACGGGGCCGGCGGGCGGATCGCGTTGCGGGGTGTAGGTGGCGTAGATTTCGTTCTGGGGCGACGAGAAGGCGGTGACCTTGAGATCGTCGCGGAACGATTGAAGCAGGGTGGTTGACGACATGGCAAGTGAGTACCAGGAGGATTGGAGCCGGGAGTAGGGTAGAACACCACGTAATGTGAGCACAATATCAGTAAGTGTTCATTTGTTCAATTATCTTGAGCTTCGCTTCGACCGCTTCGATGAACGCCGAACTTTGGGGCGGGGGACTTCGCACACGAGCGCGAACACGTCCGCCACGGTACGAGGTGTGGGTTTCGCCCGACGAACGGTCCGCGCGCCGAGATGGCGACTACGTCGTCGTCCTGTTCGACGATGACGAGCACTCGTTCGCGTTCGTGATTGAGGCGCTGGTGTCCGTCTGCGGGTTGTCCGAACGGGTTGCCCGGCACCTCGCGAACGTGGTGGACCAGTCGGGGCGTGCGGTCATCCACGCGGGGACGGCGGAGGATTGCGAGGAGAAGCGGGCGGGCGTCGAGGCGTGCGGCC
The DNA here is from genome assembly GCF_008254045.1 of Limnoglobus roseus. Lineage (GTDB taxonomy): Bacteria > Planctomycetota > Planctomycetia > Gemmatales > Gemmataceae > Limnoglobus > Limnoglobus roseus. The sequence goes on from NZ_CP042425.1 coordinate 9,342,857, forward strand.
CGGGCCCGCGGATGACAGGATCGGTCAAGCCGCTACGAGCTGAGGTCGAACGGCGGGGGTAGTTCGAAACTGGCTGTCGAGACGTTGGAAGGGTGTCCGGGCGTGGCGGTGCGGCGGGTGACGGGGTGAAGATGGTCACGAGCACGCCTTCGCCCCTCGTCGCGTGGGGCGGAACACACGACTGGTTCCCACCCGGCGGCTCGCGACCAGCCCGTATTGTTCCAGGATCACGAGACGGCTGTGCATTGCGGCTCGGCTGGTGGTAGCCGCCTGCGACAGATCGGCCGCCGTGCATCCCCGGCCCTGCGACCGAAGGAGGCGGAGCGTGGTCAGGAGGGTCTGCGTCAGTTCCCGCCGCCCATCGCCCCAACTAGCCGGGACCAAAACCCGCTTGGCGTCTGCCACGTTAGCCACCTCGACGCGAACAAGTTCTCGCCGTGACAGGTTGCCAGTTCGGCAACGATACCGGCCGGGACCGCAATTGCTTGCAACCCCGGCCGATTCGCCCCTGCCATCCCTTTTGCCGCAACTCAACGAGAGCGCGACCGACAGGGAACTGCGGTATACCGGCCCACCGAGAGGCGTGCAATCGAAAACTGACCCCTTGCGGATCGTGCTACACTCACGGGATGGCACCGAAGCCGTTCAAGTCCCCGCGGCGAGCCAGCAAAATTCGGTTCGCGGCACGCGCTATCCTCTGGTTGGCCGTGATCGTTACGGCAGTGCTGCTCGCACGCCGTTGAAGAGAAACCAAATCTATTCTCACGTTCCGATTTGCGCAGCCACGAGTAGGCAGAGGTTGAAGGAACTCGGACAATGTGTCCGATTAAATCGGAGGAAGTGCCCGGGCCATGTATAATAGTACAGTAGCCCAAGCATCGGAGCAAATCTATGGCGAAGAACACGTTTCCCCGGTTGAACCAAGTTGAGCCTGACGAACAACCTATTTTGATTGACGCAACCGAGTCGCTCCGGAATCACATCCTCGTGACGTTAGGCCGACCCAAAGACCTGATCCGCATCGACGTCGTCCGCCTGTGGCCGAACACCTACCGCGCCAATCTCCTCGTCGGCAAGTCGTTCGACCAAGCCACTTTCGCTCACAGCTACTTCGTCACCACAACGGACGCCGGTAAGGTCGTGACATCGGTTCCCAACTTATCCAACGTCTATGCCTGAGCGATCGTGTCGAATTCAACAGCCTGGCTTGGTTTGAGCCGGATAGTGAAATTTCTTTCACCCCGGTGCCAGGGCGGGTTACAATGGTAGGTTCACCGCGCCGGCCGCGTCCCGCGGAAGCCGGTGAATTAAGGAACTAGATGAGCAATCACAACCGCATCGTGGCCCACATCCGCATCCGGAATCGCTTAGCCGTGCCGGTGAAGTACACTCGCAAGTATAACGCCCTCAACGCGAAGTCTCAGGAGTCGATCAAGGGTGGTGATGGGATGTTGCTGCACGCAATGGCTCAGAAGCTCTCCTACGTCCACAACGTCGGTGGCAGCATCGTGACGTTCGGCCCGAAGGCGACGAAGCGGGTCGTGGCGAAACTCGATCAGATGGGGCTGAGTGCCGTCGTCGAGTTCGGCCGCGTGAAGGAAAGCGCGGGCGGTGAAGTGGTCGTGACGGACAACGTGAACCAGAAGCGGTACGCGGCGATCATCGCCGGCGCGTGAACGGCCGTATGGCGCCCGGCGTCGCCGGTGGTGATTTCGTGACTATAGTGGGCTTGGGCTTCGCCGCGGAGCGGGATCACAGCCCACCCCACAGCGACCGGTGATCCAGACGGTTCGCGGTCTAATCGCCCGTCGCGTGGTGTGCCCGCGGCTACGACGCCTTCTTCTTCGCGGGGGCCTTCTTCCCGCGTCCGGTCTTCTCCTGAAGCTCTTCGATCTTCTCCGACGCCTCGGCCTTCGTCATCTCCTCGGGGGCTTTTTCCCTCGCCTCGCGGGCGAGGGTGCCCAAGTAACTCTCCTGTGGCCCGGTCAACGTCCTGCGGTTCGGCGGTCTAAACTGACCCCCGGCCGCCGGGGTGGCCCTTCCGGGCGTGTCGCACCCGTGTCCAGGTCCGCCCGCACCGTTCGCACTGCCGCGCCTCTCGCCGCCACTCGCCGAAGTAATCCAGGTTGGTCGCCCGAAGGGTTAGCCACCGGCGCCGGTGGAAGAACGAGCAAACCAGACGATGAAGCAGGGTCACGGAGAAGGCCGCCGATCAGAGTTGGCGTGATGGTGGGGTAGGGAACGGGCGGCCCTAGCGACGTCACCGGCCGGGGCTGAAAGATTTGAGTACCGTGGTTCGTTCCCGGCCGCCGAAGTTGGTCACCGCTTTCACGACGCCGATCCCGGGGGCATACCACGTCGTCCCGGTGAACGGAGGCCCCACCGCCCGGCTCGAATCAACCGGGATGGCCTGAAATGTTCCCGCCGGAACTTCGATGGTCTCTTCTTTGCGCGCCCTGTAGGTGATGGACAGGTTCGGGATCGCGAATGCTCGGTTCGGCCCTTCCGGGTCGAACACCCACGTGTCGCCGGCTTTCGCCGGAAGCACCAAGCACTGATGCGGAGCCGCCACGTCCTTACCCCCCGGGCGACGAGCGTGACACCGCTTCCCGACACGAGGTAGGTGGTGTCGGTCCCGAGGGGGTTGGAAGAAATCCCGTCATCCACTTCCGTGACCCGCCAGACGCCGTCCTTCTCGACCACCCCGGTGATCGTGGACCGTTCCTCGGTCGTATTTTTGCCGACCGTGGCGGCGTATACCCGTTGCGCCCCGACCTTCGTCGGGAAGTACAAGGCCGTGACGCTCGTCACGCCCTTCGGTGGTGGTGCGGCGGCGGTGAGTTGGGCTGTTAGGATGAGCAGAACGAAGGCGCGGTCCATGGCAATTCTCGCAAATAAGGGAGCAGGGGCGAGGCCCGACCGTACCCGCAAGTGATGCCGAGGGCAAGCGAGACAGGCGGTACGCATCGCCGTCGCCCGCCCTGACGCCGGGGCAAGGGCTGGTGTTACCCCAACAACCGCCGTCACCGCGTTCTACTCTTCTTCGACGGCACTTTCTCGCCGTCGGCTTCATTGGCCCGCCCCGCCGCCGGCACGACTTCGGGAATCCCACTGCTGTTAATCACCGGCTTGCCGGATACGCCGGCCGTGGTCGGGCTGGTGTTACCGTGCCGCTTGGCATCACTCGATTTCTCGGCCGGCGTATCCGGCTCGTCTTGGTCCGCTTGTCCTTCGCCCCGGCCGCCAGCGTTCGCCTGCTGCTTATTAAAGTCGGCGACATCAGACCGGGTCTCCTCGTCGCGATTGCGTGTCTTTTGGTTGCGGAAATCCATGATCGTCTCCGGGGCGAAGGGGAAAGGCACTTCGAACACCGCACGCGCCGTGCCCTTCATCGGGCGTGCGGGTGCGATTGCCGGTCATCCTCGCCCCATGGTCCCGTGCGGCAACGCACCGGGGTCACAGACAATAAAAATATTAAATAATTGTCAGACCGAAGCGCCGGCCCGTCGAGTACACTGGTACTATCGCCTTTCGTTCATTCTTCCGGAACTTCACCCGTGCAAACTCGCCGCCAAGGGACCATGTGGGTCATCACGACGGACCCGGTCTGGACCCGCGTTGCCGCGGCGGACCATTCGCCCAACGCGAGCATGTCGAGCATGTCGAGCATGGCCAATATGACCGAGGCGTACCAGTGCTGGAGCCGCCACGGGTGGGCTACTGCGACCGACGGGGCCATGCTCTTCCCGAACGACAAGGCGGCCAGCGAGTACCTGGCGGCCAACAAGATGAAGATGTGACGGGACGGGGGGGATTCGTATCCACGGCTTTGGGGTATTAGCCCGGCGAGTTACTTGCTACCCCAGTCCTGCAACACCGTGGCCGTTGCAGGGCACCACGACCAGAGTCGCGAACGGCCGAGGTACAACTCGAACGCCCCCGCCCGTGTCACGTCGCGAAAGCAGCACCGCCATGACCCCGAGTATGTTCGACCTGTGCGCCCTCGCACGGTCCCTCGCGACCCGTTGGGTAGAGACGTTCGACGGGGGGTCGGAGGGGACGGCGCGGTTGCTCCGCGTCCTGACGCGGACGCTCGACACGATCGTGATGAACCGGAACCGGATGAGTCCGGTGGAATTCGAGATGACACTTTTCATCCGCGATGGACTGGTGGGCACCTCGCGTCCGCCACTCACCCCGGCGGACGCGGTGGTACTCCGAGACCTCATCGACGACGCCTTCGGCTCCGCCCCGATCGCCCCTCTCCCGCCCGCTTAACCCCGCCACCCGGTAGGAACTCGGAATGGAAACGATTCACGTCATTTGGCTCGCCATCGGCGTCGTGGTGCTCGCGTGGGCCGTGCGGTCCCAACGGGCGTGGTGGCTGGCGGCACACCCGAAATCGTGACTGCGGTACGGGTGCGCCTCACATACCTACATCCCCACCCTCGCCGGCTCCCGAACCTCCCCTGCGGCGAAGGCGGCGTTGCCGCTCGCTGAAGACTTACCTTCTCAACTTCGGAGGGGGCAAAGGGGCGGCGGCGACAAAGTCGGTAGTGCGTCCCCGCGGCGTCGCGAGCGACAGCAGGACCGCCCCGCAGGCCTGCCGAGACGATCTCTCGTCACGAATTAAGGACTACTCGAACCTTGTCGGCAAATGCGTCCGGCGTGAACGGCTTGGCCAAGAAGTGATTCCTATCGTCCGCCTCACCCGCCCCCACGCCGAGGTCATCGCTGTACCCGGACACGAACAACACTTTTGCCGCGGGGCAGAGGTCGGCCATGCGGTCGGCCACGAACCGGCCCCCGCCGTCGGGCATGACCATGTCCGTCACCACCAAGTCGATTTCGCCTCGCTGGGTCCCCGCGACGGCCTCGGCCTCAGCCCCACTCGTCGCCTCCAAGACCGCGAATCCCAACCGCCGCAAGAACAGCCTGGTCAGGCCGCGGACGGCCGCGTTGTCATCGACCAGCAGGGCCGTTTTTCCCGCCCCCAGGGCGGCGGCATCGATACGAATCATCACGCGGGCGGTCTCTCTCGGAATAGGCGTGGAAGAAACCTAGCACAATCAGGCGGGTGGGCTTCGAATACCGTCGGTCCGTGAGTGATTTCGGGAATCCCCTGACGCCTAACGTCTGACCGAGCGCGTTCGCGGTCCCCTCGCGACTACGTCGGGGGTGGCTTTCCCCCACGGGCGGGGAACGGGATGAGGCCGAACGCCTGGAGTTCGTCGGCGGTCATTTCCATGAACGCCCCGACCGTGACCGGATCGCCCGTAAAGTAGTCGTCCCCCGACGGCGGGCCGGCAATCCCGGCGATGTAGTACGTCACCGCGTCGGTACTCAAATTCTGCCGGCGGAGGATGACCCGGCCGTCCCCGGTCGCCGCATAGTTGCGAAAGGACTTCAGACCGTCGTCCGGCATCGGGCCGGTGAAGCTGAGGAGGGGTGGCACGGGAGTCTCCTGGTGGGAACGCGGCCACGGGACACGCACGGTTCTCACGCCGACGGATCGGGACCACGGAGCGTCGCCGCCAGTTGTTCGAACTCACCCACTTCACTCACCGGCAGCCCTTGCGGGCCGAACCACCGGGTGACCATCTCCGCGACCAGCCCGGCGGCATGGGCATCGGCAACTTTCCCGGTCAAACTCGCCAACTCATCCTGTAAACATTTCGCCGCCCGGACTTCGTCCTCGGACGCCCGGTTCACGTCCTCTGCGATCGCCGCTGCCGCCCTTGTTAACCCCATCACGCACGTAACCGCCGTACTCAACTGCCCCTCGGCCGCCGCGACGACTAAGCGGTCGGCGAGTAAACGACTCATCCGGTAAACGGCCACTATGGACGGAGGCATGTCAAAAGTCCAGAAACAAAGGCGGATGCGGGAAATAGATACACTCTTACCATAATCGCAGTGGGCGTGTGAGTAAAATTACCCCCGAAAGTTATGCTGTAAAGTGAATCAATTCCTTCTTTCCTCGGCGGGTGCAGGCGGTTACGATCGAAGTCCGGTCTCAAATATCACCGCCGGGCCGAACCATCTCCGGTCCCGCCGACAACCCCGCTCGGGGATGGACATGGCGTCGCCTTCTCCCATAGATGTCCCCGACCCGGATAAGCTCTCGTCCCTCGGGCACGACCTGAACAACCTGTTGACGGTGATCGGCGGATACGCCGTCCTCTTGGCCGAGATTGCCCCACCGGGCGAACCGCTGATTTATGCGGCCGAAATCGAAAAGACGAGCAGGGACGCCGCGCTGATCGTCCGTGAAATGATGGCCACGATCCGCCCTCGCAGAGAGGAATCGTAACCACTCCGCGGGGAGGGGTCGCCCAACACTGACCCGCGACACTCCTGCACCTGCCACGTCGCAGTGGTGGTCGCGCTTCTCAGCTCGCCTACCGTTGCCGATTCTTCTTCCCCTGCGGGTTCTGCCGCGCCCTCCCTTACTCAATCCCCATCTGATACGCCCTCGGCGAAAGCGACCCGGTCGGCGGCGGCGAAGAAGAAAAGGCCGCAGAGCGGGCCATAGCCCCGCCCACGGTCACTGCGGCGGCGTCCGCGACGAGAGGGGATGAGAGGAGACCCGATGGCGAAGAAGAACCGATCAGACGGCTACTCTCGGGCAACGCATGTCGCCGCTCTCCGTAGCGTCTCTGAAGAACTGACCAAACTCGCCGAGGTACTGAGCGCGGATGCCGAAGCTTTGGAAAAGGCGAAGGTGCCGACTGCGGCTGAGGGAACCAGCTTCACTGAATGGCTGAGGACTGCAATGAGAGCGGTTGGGATGTCTCTCAAGGATTTGGCGAAGGCCACTGACCTCAGTGAGGGCGTACTGAACTCCTATCTCACCACGCCGGACCGAGCGAAGAACCCGAGCTACGCTAACGTGCTGCGAATCTGCAAGGCTTTGGAAGTCTCGGTCGAGGCACCTCAATTCTGTAGGGATTGGGGACTTGAGTGAATGTTATTAAAGTGAGCGATTTTTTCTTGAATTAACTCACTTTGACAAGTATCCTCTCCTTCACCCCGCGGCCCATCGCCGCTCGGCCCCCGAAGGAGATTTCCGATGCCCCGACCCCCCGCCGTGCCCCTCGGTTCCGCCCCGCCCCGCCCGATCCGGCGGCCCTTCTATCGCCCCCTCTCGTCGGCCTCCCAGGACTTCCTCGCCCTCGCGATCGACGAGATCGAGCTGGGCGGCTCCCCGATGGACCACGCCCGGGTCATCATCCCCCTCGCCCTCGCCCAAGTCGTGGCCGCCGCGGACGTGGCCGCCGCCCTCTACCCCCACTTCCGCCGCGGCTGCCCTCCCGACGTTCGCCAACTGGCCGACCACTGGGACCGGCGGAAGGCATTCTCCGTCTGGAAGTCGCCGGCCCTCGGCAACGTCCCGTTCGCGAAGGTGGCGTCCGTCGCCGCCGTCCTGGACGCCGTCGGGTCGATGGAAACGTTCGTCAACGCCCTCTTCAAGAGCTTCGAGATCGCCCCCGCCCCCGTGGCCGCCCCCGCGACCGAGGAGACGGCTCCCGCACCCTCGCCCGCGAACAAGCCCTCGCCGCCGCTGGCGAAGGCTCCCGCGCCTCCGCTCACGAAGAAGCCCGCGTCTTCGCCGCCGAAGAAGCGGGCTACCCGTTCGAAGGCTCTCTCGCAGCAGATGGCGTAGCTCCTCCCCTTTCGACTCCGGCGGCCCCTCGGCCGCCGGCTCCTTCTCTCTCTTCACCGGAGTCTCTTATGCCCGCCGTATCCCCTCGCGCCCCCAAAGGCGACAAGGGCCTCTCCCATCCCGGTCTGCGTCTCCGGTCGGCGGCCCTGCCGCCGACCGCGTGGCTCCTCCGCTTCGACGGCAGTTGCTTCGGCAACGGCGACCGCGGGGCGAGGGGTAAGTGGGGGTTCACCGTCTCCGTCCCCGGCGGCGGAGCGGCCCTCGTCGCCAACGGCTGGACCGTTGCCGACCCCGTGACCAACAACGTCAGCGAGTGGACCGGACTTCTTCGGGGCCTTCGCGCCGTCGCCGCGGGTCGGGAGAAGCCACCGGCCCTCCGCGTCGAGGGCGACTCAAAGCTCGTCGTCGAGCAACTCGCGGGGAATTGGGCGTCGAACAAGCCGGAGCTGACGAGGCTCCGCGACGAGAGCCGGGACCTCCTCGCCGCGCTCGGGGTTCCGTGGTCGGCGGCGTGGATTCCCCGCGAGCAGAACTCGGAAGCCGATCAGCTCACCCGCCCCGAGACGCTGATCGAGGATTGGTCGGCGTGGGGAGGAGAATCCGCTTCTCTCCGAGGCATCCCCGCCTTAAACTGAAGGGGGTGTGGTGGTAGGCTATCGTCTCGATAGTCGAAGTAAGATTGACTTCAACTCGACGGGCTGAACGGCGACTCGCCCCTCTCCCGTGAATTGTCCTTAACCACCGATGACTGCTACTTCAGAGAGGTCGCTCTTGCCGATCACCGTACCCTGCCAGAACTGCTCGGTGACTCTGACCGCCCCCGACTCGGCGGCCGGCAAGCGGGCCAAGTGCCCGAAGTGCGGTTCCGTTACGCCCCTGCCGAAGATCGAAGCGGACGTGATCGAGGACGAAGTCGGAGAGGACGAGCCGACGCCGAAGAAGAAGCCCCGCCGAGAGGGGGAAGACGCTGAAGACCCTCGGCGGTTGAAATCGAGGCCCGCCTCGCGGCCGGATCGCGAGGAGTCCCCGAGGGCATCACGACGCCGGGACGACGAAGATGAGGACGACGATCGCCCCCGGAGACGCTCACGCCGACGGTACGAAGACGAAGATGACGAAGATGATCGGCCTCGCAGAAGAGCGAAGGCGGTGAAGTCGGGCGGCTTGCCGATGGCCGCCTGGATCGGCGGGGGTGTCGCGATTCTAACGCTCGTCGCGGGCGGCGTCTTCTGGATGACCCGTAGCGGCGAACCCGCCACCCGGAACAAGGCGGCGAACAACGCGCCACCAATTGACAATTTCCAGCCCGTCGGCGGGGCGGGACAAAACCCTAATGCGACGGCTCAGAACGCCCCGGCCGCAGTCGCTCAATTGACGCCGTTCGAAGCCCCGGACGGATCGTTCTCGGTGTCTTTCCCGGGCGGGCCTCCGTCCCCCGAAAGCATGGACCTTTTGTTTCTGAAATCCCTGTTCCTGAAGGAGGACGGGAATAAGGGACCCGATCAGATCACCCGCGACGTTCCGGCCCTCTTAGCCCAGGGGATCGTTATTAAGGGGTGGTCATCGAAACACGGCAATCGGGTCTTCACCGTCGGTACGATGACCTTGCCCGAGAGTTTGAAGAACAATTGGTTCCATAAAAATCTGATCAACAGACACGCGGCGGCGGGTGATCGCCTCGTCTTCGAGCAAGTGCGTATGTGGGACTTCTACTCTGGGTATACCTATCTCGTCCACAAGCCGACTCTTGGTTCATGGCAATATTCTTGGAACAGTTGGACCCGAGGTGAGCGGACGACGCAATTCGTTCTGCGGGTCGAATCGACGAGCGAACTTAAAGCGGATGACGCCGAAGTCAAACGATTCTTCGACGGGTTCCGTTGGAGGGGCGGTTCCCAGCAATCCTCAACCCCTGTTCCCGAGCCGACGAGTGGCCCCAGGATCACCGGGCTGAGGCTCGGGAGTCCGATTCTGTCCGAGGGCGGTCGCTTCGTGTTGGCTCGTAGCAGCATCGCAGGGGCGTCAGCGGTCGGAGTGTGGGAACTGGAGACGGGAAACTTCTACGCCTCGTTCGGCCAGCGAACGTCAATCGTGACCTTCGGGATTTCGCCGGATGGTAAACTGGGGGCGTCTATCTCGTTAGACGCCGGAACCCTGTACCTGTGGACCCTGCCGTCCGGGCAGGAGGCGAACAAGGTGAAGCTTCCCAACCGGACGGACGGTCTTCGATTTCCCCCGTTCATCGCGTTTTCTCCCGACGGCAATTCACTTCTGACCGTCTACGAGAAAAACCTCTTACGGATCGACTGCCGGACGATGGCCGTCACCAATGTCTTGTCCGATCTGAACACGGCCGGGGTGGTGTACTGTCCGAAGCGACAGGTGATTGCCGAGGTGCGGGGCTTGTTTGACGGCCCTGCAAAGGGCGAGGTCCGCGTCTTCGACATGGTCAAGAACGCTCCGGAGAAGCCTCCACTAGTTCACTCGTTCCCCATTCTGGAGGTCGCGACTTCCGATGTACCCGCGATCGACATTTCCGCCGACGGGACGACGGTCGCGGTCGGCTGTATTTCCGCTACGCCTAAGAGGAGTCCTGTCGTCGCCGTGTATGATGTTGCCACGGGGCAGCTCAAGGGGGCCGTCCCCTTCTCGACCGAAGGCAGTTATTCGATCTCGATGGTCCGGTTGAGTCACGACGGTAGCCGGATCGCCGCATCAGGCTCTGAGTACAAAGGAAAGCACGTCGGCGTCCTCGTTCTTGCCGATGCAATGGGTCAACACGTCAAGCGGATCGACGGTGGGGCTAGTGATCATATCCAGGCCGCGGGCTTCACCCCTGACGGCAAGCACCTTGTCTACCCCGGCGTGAAAGGCATCGTGATACATAACGTGGAGACTGGAGAGGAGCGGAAGCCGTGACAACTGCCCTTCCCACCATTGCACGCATCGTTTCGGCCTCCTCTCGGTGCGTTCCGTGGCGGGAGGTGCCGGGCTGCCCAGCGGCTCCCCAGAAACGACGAAAGCCCCCTCTGGGGTATTCCGAGAGGGGGCTTCTTCTATTCGGCGAAAGCGTCGGCCCGCCGGGGCGGACTAGCCACCCCCGCAGACCCTGACGGGGCTACGGAGATTGACCGGAGGCGTAGTGTACGTTAAGACACTACCTCTCTTTCTCCTCCGAGGCTCCTCCGATGACTTCGACGACCCTGCTCATCCCCGCCGTCTGCGTCGGCCTCGGCACCGACACGGCGACCGTCGTTGACGTTCGAACCGGCTCCGAAGTCACCGTCCGCGTGAGCGGGGTGATCCTGCGGCAGGGGGTGGTCTACCTCCCCGCCGAGTCGCTCGGCGTCGAGAACGGTCTCCACCTCGTCCGCTTCACGGGCGGCGAAGTCGCCTGGGTCTACGCCGCCGAGAGCTTCAGCACCTGCGAGGGGTGCGCGGCGTAGCCTACGCGGGCTTCCCCAGCGGCACCCACTTCTCCAGCCCCTTCGGCGACGGGTCCCGACGGAACCCCGCCTTCGCCATCAGCTTCGCGGCCTCTTCAGCCACCGCCGGATCGGGCGGGGCCGGGTACTCCACTCCCGACCCCCTCTTCTTCATCGCCACGGCCACTCGGAAGAGGTCGTCGAGATCAGTCGCGTCGGCGGGGGCGGCCCCGGCCCCGCCCCCTTCGTCTCCAACGCCCTGAATGGTCTGCCAAATCGCCTTCGCCCGCTCGATCACCTCGGCGTCGCCCAAGACGCGGCCCCCGTCGGAGGCGGCGATCAAGACCCCGAGGGCGTTGAGAACTTCGAGCGGGGCCGCCGTCTCCTTCTCCATCACCCTCGCGAGGCGGATCGGCTCCTGCGGCCCCCGGCGGTGGCGGTTGAACCGCGCGAGCGCGAGTCGCGGTCCGAGTCGGCGGAGCTGCCGCGGGGAGATCGACTCCGCCGTCACCTGCGGCAGCTCCTTCGGCGTCGCCGTCGCCGAGGGCGTCGGCGTCGGCGAGGGGAGGGGGGACCTCGCCGCCTTCTTCGCCTTGCCGCGGACGAGATCGAAGACCCGCTTGCGGAGGGCAGCCCTCTCGTTCGCGGGCTGGGTCAAGTCGCGGGCGTCGGCGTGGAGGTGGTGGATGGTCGGCATCGGAGACTCGGGGGTGAGGTTACGAGAAGGGTTGGGTGAGGGCGACGCTGACAGGGTCAGCGTTGCCGGGTTAGGTTCTGTGGGTGGGGGTCCCTCGCTGACGCGAGGCGTCGAAGTCGGCGATTCAGAGGGTGATTCTGAGGCTTCTGGGAACCCTCTGGGAAGCGATAGGATCGCGATAGGCGAGGGCGGGGGGAGGCCAGCCCTGGGGGCAGGCGAGGGGAGATCGGCCCCCTGGCGGAGCCGTAGGAGACGCCAGAGGGGTCCGCGGGGACGGCGGCCGTCCCACTCCTCTTTGAAGCGGAGGATGACGCCCAAGAAGAGAATATCATCACTAGATAGGTGATGATAGTGATCTAACTGTTATGGCGACGCAAGAAGCGATGGGGAAGGCGAATGGGTTAATCCAGGCTCTTGAGAATCTCCTCGGATTCGAATCTGAGAAATCGACCCTCGGCGGCGGCGACAGCGTCCCAGAAGGCGAGGGGAGGGGGCGGGGTGTCCCCGCCCCGCGGCTTCTTCGGCGTCGGAGAGGGCGTTGGCGGGGCGGGGACACCCCGCCCCGGTTCTCCTCTCCCCGCGGGAGGGGGCTGGGGCGAGGAGAGTTGCCAACGGCCAACCCTCACCCACAGTAGCGGAAGGGGCGAGGGCGTAGGCGAGGGAGTCGAAGTTGAAGGGGGGTCGGCGGGGAGGCCCCGCCCCGCCCGCTCCTCTGGGTCGCCTTCGCGGCGTCGGCTTCTTCGGGGAGTGGGGGACGGTCCCCGTCCGCGGGTAAGATGGTCGGGGGCTGATTCGGGGAGGGGCGGCGATGACGGAGCAGGAGTGGCAGGGGGCTGCAAATCCCGACGACTTGCTCTCCCATCTTGGGGACAAGCGAAGCAGACGAAAATCACGCCTACTAGCGTGTGCGTGCTGCCAGCGGATGGGTGAGCACATCCCGGAAGAGTTTCATGAGATGTTGGTAACTGCCGAGGCATACGCTGACCGACGAGTAAAGAAGCATGAGTTGCCATCTCACATCAAGAAGTTCCGACATCTCGACCGGGCGGCAGGGGCCGTCACCCTTGTCGCGTATCGAAACGGCAGTCTCGCATCTTTACGGTTAGCAATGGGGCAGGCTCGGTGGGTTCTGGCAGAGCATGGACACGGAAGCCACTTTGGGGTGCCTCTCGCTGTCGAAAGTGCAGTCCAAGCAAATCTACTCCGCGACATCTTCGGCAACCCGTTCCGGCCCGTCGCCTTCGAGGCGGGGTGGCGGACGGGGACCGTCCTCGGCTTGGCCGAAGGCGTCTACGAGGAGCGGGCGTGGGATCGGTTGCCGATCCTCGCCGACGCCCTCGAAGACGCGGGCTGCGAGAGCGAGGAGATTCTGGGGCACCTTCGGGGAGAGGGTCCCCACGCGAGAGGGTGCTGGGCGCTCGATCTGGTGTTGGGGAAGGAGTAGGCGGGGAGGAGACCTCCCCTCCCCTGCCCCGCTTTAACGGTCGAGCGGGCAATGGCGACTGAATCGCGCGCTCACGTAGGCTGCTTCGAACAGGGCCGCGCCCAGTCCAACGCCGCCGATCAGCACGCCGAACAGTCGCACCGACGCCTCGGCTTGGGCGTCGTCCCGGTCTCGAATCCGTATCCACTCGGCGCGATCTTCTGCCGGCACCGCTTGGAGGAGACGCTCGCGGTCCCGGGCCTCGCGGTTGACCGCCGCGGCGGACGGGACGGTCTGGAGGGCGATGCCCGCGAGGAAGAAGCAGGAGGTGAGGGTCAGGCGGGCGTAGCTGTACGCGGTGCGCATTCGGGACGCTCTCAAAGTCGGGTTCAACCCCCAGCTTTCGGGGAAGCCGCCTCAGCCTACTCGGCGACTCCGAAGGGGTCAACGACTTCGTCGCGGCTCTGCTGGTTACTCATTTTCCGCCGCTGCCGAGCGACAGCATCAACCACCCCCCGCAGGGCGAGGCGGCGTCAAAGTCCGAGAGGGGAGGCGAAGCCGTCTCAGCGGGGAACCCCCGAGGGAGGGGCGACGGCTTCGGCGATGACGACTATGAGGGGAGTAGGAGCGGGCGGGGACTTCCCCGGCGGTTGGTCTGCGGGAGTTTCCGCTTCCCCTGCTGTAGTCGCTGCTGTAGTATCAACGCCGCCTCGGGGGAGCCTACACCCCCGAAGCCGCAGCAGATGGAGGGGCGATAAAGAGGGAGAGGGCGTCGCTGAGAGTTCTCAGCCCCTGAGTTCGAAGGCGAACGCGGCGGGGCCGAGGGCGAGCGTGACCAGACTGAGCAACCGCCGCATGGGATTCCCTCCGCCGACGGCGCGTGCCGTCTCATCGGGCATCATCGGCCGGTAAGATCGGCAGACTTGAAGGAATCGACAGGACGGGAAGGTGCGGGGAACGGGTTACTTCGGGTTTAGCTTCTTCTTCGCCATCAGCTTATCGAAGGCCTCTATCGCCGCAGCATCCATAGGATCGGTCCCATTTTTCGGAGTATCTGATCCGCCCATGCGCGACTTCAAGGCGGCCGTGTCCACGATGTCGACTCGCGGCCCCATCGGCTGATGGACGCCGGTCATGTCATCGACGAAGATCACCTGCGGCGGATTCGGGACGGCGACGAACGCGGAGAGGAGGAGAGGGAGCATGGGAAGCCTCCGGAGAGAAGGGCTATCTCCAGCGTAAGCGGTCCAAAGGGCGAGGGCAATCACAATCGACTGATGTTGGTATGGGAAGAAGTGACGGTTGAGAATCACTTCTGCCGCGACGGGTCTGTCATCACAATTCGTTCCAGGGCCCGCTCGTATTCCCGTTCCTCGATCGTGCCCCCGATGAAGAAGGCGGGCCACAGGATCAGACCACACGCGAGGATGAAGCAGACCTCGCCCCACATCAACCCTTGCGGGCTGGGATGATTGACCAGTCGCTCCCAGAACAGTCGGGCCATAATGCCTGGCGACACGACACAGAGCAGGAACAGCACCCACCCGTGCGGCCGGGTGGACACGATCACGTCGGTTCCCGTCGGCGTCGGCACGAGACGGCCGGTCGCCACGATCGCCATGTTCCCTCCCCCTACCGTCCGGTTGCGGGTCACGCGGAAACCGTCTGCCCACACTTCTCCGGAAAACGTCGTATCCGACTTCCAAAAGCGGCCCGGCCGAACGGACGTCAACGACCGCTCGATCCGCTCACGGATCACGTCAGCCGGCAACGGCAGGTGAAGGGTGAACGAGGACCACATCACTTCACCCCGCTCGCCTTGCCGTTGATTCGCTTGTCGGCGGCTCCCGAGAACGTGCCCGTCGGGTCGATTCGGATGCTGTGGGCGTCGCCCTGCTTCGCGTCGACCACCTTATGTCCCATCGCCTTCAGCTTCGCGATCACGTCGTCAGAGCCGGGGAACTTTTCCACCGCGAGTTGATCCGGGAACCACTGGTGGTGCTGTCGGGCGACGTCCACGGCGGCGGTCGGCGACATGTCGTAGTCGAGCGTGTTGACCAGCACGCACAACACCGTGTTGATGATCGTCCGCCCGCCGGGGCTGCCGGTCACGAGGTACGGCTGGCCGCCCTTCGTCACGATCGTCGGCGTCATCGAACTCAGCATCCGCTTGCCGGGGACGATCTGATTCGGCTCCGTGCCGATCTTGCCGGTGCGGGTCGTCGTGCCGGGGATCGGGTTGAAGTCGGTCATCTCGTTGTTCAGGATGAACCCCGCCCCGCGGACGGCGATCCGGCTGCCGAAGTTGTTCTCCAACGTGTACGTGTTCGACACGGCGAACCCGGTCTTGTCGATGACCGAAAAATGCGTCGTGTTGCCGCCCGTCTCCGCGATGGGGATGGTGCCCGCCAGCGACTCACTCGGCGTGGCCTTGTTCGGGTCGATGGTGGCGGCGACCTTCTTCGCGTACTCCTTCGTCGTCAGGTGCGGCGGGACGGTGAGAAAGTCGGTGTCGCCGAGGAACTCCGCTCGGTCGCGGAAGACGCGGCGCTGCACCTCGGCGATCAAGTGGATCGTCTCGACCGAGTGCCGCGGATGGGCCTTCACGTCGAACTGTTCGAGGACGTTCAACGCTTCCAGAATCGCGGTGCCGCCGGAACTGGGCGGCGGGGCGGCGACGATGTCGTAGCCGCGGTAGGTGCCGGTCAATGGTTTCCGCTCCTTCGCGGCGTAGCCGGCGAGGTCGGCCTTTGTGATGAGGCCGCCGCCGTCCTTCATCTCGGCGTCCAGTTGTTCGGCCGGCGGGCCGGTGTAGAACCACGCCGGCCCGTGCTCGGCGATGCCGGCGAGCGTGGTGCCGAGGTTCGTTTGCCGCAGCGTATCGCCGGCCTGCCACTTCGAGCCGTCGGCCTTGCCGAAGATGCGGCGGAACTCGGCGTTCGTCGTCTTGCCGTCGGCGAGAATGTCGTTCAACCGCTTCGCCAGCGGGCCGTCGATCGCGAAACCATCCTTCGCCAGCATCACGGCCGGGGCGACGAGGTCCTTCCACGGCTTCGAGCCGAACCGCTTGTGGGCGAGTTCCAGCCCGCGGACGGTGCCGGGCACGCCGGCCGACTTGTGCGACCGCCAGTCGGTGGTGCCGTCGGCGAACAGCGTCTTCGTCGCGGCGGCCGGGGCCGTCTCGCGGTAGTCGAAGAACGTCGCATCTTTGCCGTCGTTCGGCCGCACGAGCATGAACCCGCCGCCGCCGATGTTGCCGGCTTCCGGCCACGTCACCGCTTCCGCGAAAGCAACCGCGACGGCCGCATCGACGGCGTTGCCGCCGTCGGCCAGCACCTTCGCGCCGACGTCCGCCGCGAGCGGGCAGACGCACACGACCATGCCGTTCTTCGATTCGACCGGGGGCCGCGGGGATTGTGCGAAGACGGGAAGTGCGAGAACGAGAAGCGTCAGCAGGGTGCGCATGGGTGGGGGTCGCGTGTGAGAACGCCCGCGGACAGTTGTCCGCGGGCTTTTGCCCCCGAAATCTTATCCGGCGCGGAGCGCGACGGAATCGCGCACGCCGAGATTGTTGTAAATCTGCCGCGTCGCGTCGGACTTGTTTAGCGTGTAGAAGTGGATGCCGCGGACGTTGTGGTCCAACAGGTCGCGGCACTGTTCCGTCGCCCAGTGGATGCCGACCCGCCGCACGGCGTCGTCGTCTTCACACCGGCTGACGGCCTTCAGCAATCGGGCCGGGATGCGGGCACCGAGGGCGAGTTCGGCCATGCGGACCATGCCGGCCTTCGACGTGATCGGCATGATGCCGACGACGATCGGTACCTTGATCCCGGCCAGTTCGCACCGCTCGCGGAAGTCGTAGAAGTCGTTGTTGTTGAAGAACAACTGCGTGCAGATGTAATCGGCCCCGGCGTCCACCTTCCGCTTGAGGTGGTCCATCTCCAGGAGGCGGTTCGGACACCCGGGGTGGCCTTCCGGGAAGCCGGCGACGCCGATGCCGAAGCCACGCGGGTCGGGCACGTTCGGCCGGTTGCGGATGAACTCGACGAGTTGGTTCGCGTACTGGAAGCCGTCCTTCGCGCGGTCGAAGTTGGCGAGGTTCTTCGGCGGGTCGCCGCCGAGAGCGAGGACGTTCGTAATGCCGGACGCCGCGTAGCGGTCGAGGATCGCCCCCATCTCATCGACCGAGTGGCAGACGCACGTCAGGTGCGAAACGGCCGTGAGGTCCGTTTCCTTCTGAATGCGCACCACCAGATCGTGCGTGCGGTCGCGGGTCGATCCGCCGGCCCCGTAGGTGACGGACACGAACGACGGCTGAAGTTCCTGGAGCGACGCGATGTTCTTGAACAGTTCCTCCGACGCCTCGTCGGTCTTCGGCGGGAAGAACTCGAAACTGAACGTCGTCGCGTGGTCGCGGAAGATGTCCTGAATGTGCATGTGCATCCGGTTCTTACTCCTCGGCGACGCCGCGGCATCGCCTACTGTATTCTCAGCACCAGCGGCATTCGCGGCAGGGCGGCGGCAGACAATTTTACGCCCGTGGCCCGCTCGCTCAACTCCGTCGCCAGCGTCGGCTCGCGGTGTAGAGATTCGAATTGATACACGACCGACCCGCCGTTCGTCCACTCCAACCGAAATTCTCGGTCGCCCGCCTTCAGCTTCAAACTAGCCGAAACCTCGTCGCCGGGCCGCACCGTGAGCTTACTCTCGCCGTCGGCCGTGAACCGATAACCCGTCGCCGAGGCCGAAGTTTGTGGCTCGCCCGTCGTGCGGAACGATAGCTCTTTCGTCCCCTGCCGGACCACGAGCGGGCCGTTCGGGATCAGCCGCCGGTCGCGGAGGTCATTCGGGATGGTGACTTCCAGGTTCGCGAAGTCCAACTCGAAGCGGTCGCGTTTCAGGAACGCGACGGCCTCCTCCAACGGGTCGGCGGAATCGAACTCGCCCCATCGGCCGACGCGGCCGAGGAGTTGGCCCCACGCCTTCGCGTCCGGCTCGGCCAGCCACCGCGCGACGTTACCCCACCCCTCGCGGCTCTCGCCACCGAGCTTCGCCCGCACGACCGTCTGCACGTGCTTCGCCCCGGCTTCCTGCGATTGTCGGAGTCGCTTTTGCAACTCGCCGCGGATCGGGTCCGGGAACTGCGAGATCGAACCGGCCACCGCCGGCACTTTCGGCAGCAAGTCTGCCCCCAGCCGTGCGGAAACCGCCGGGTCACTCGTCGGCTCCGGGAAGACGAGCAGCGCGTTCGGCCCGCCGGTCATTCCCAGCAGGTCGCCGAAGGTGCGCATCGCGGCCAGCCGGTCGCGCGTGTCGGCCCAGTCGCCGCGAGCTTGGTCGATGCGGTCGAAGTCGAAAATCTCGCCGTAGGAAAGGGCCGCCCCCCGCGCGACGGGCAACCGCTCGGACCCCGCAATCGTGGCCGTCGGGTCGAACGGCGGCCGATCGCTTTCTGCGAATAATCCGGTCGCGTCCTGCCGCCATCCGGCATCGAGGGTAGAGGCTAACAACAGGGCCGTGCCGCGGCGGATGAGGCCGCGGTACCACTCGTTCAGTGTCGCCTCGGCCTGCCGGACCAGCCCGGCGTCGGTCTTCCACTTGCGGAAGAGTCGTATCGCCTCGGTGTCGGACCACGCCGCCGCGAACTCCGGCGGCGGAACGAGCAAACTGTTCAATTCCGCGTCGAGTCGGTCGAGTTCCGCCCCCGTCCGCACTTCGGCCGGGCCGATCCGCGGTCGCTGGAACTTCTCTCGGAAGTCGCGGTACGCCGTGAACTCGCGCAGCCGGTTGTCGATGAACTCGCGAACCTCCGGCGGCAGTTCGTCGAAGGCGTAGTCCTCGCGGATGGCTTCCAGTTCCTTCCGATTGCGGTCGAACCGCTTGTCGGCCAACCGCACTTCGGACGGGCCTTCGTTCTGCCGGTAGAGCTGCACCCGTCGGCCGAGGCGGTCTTCGTCGGCCGTCGGCGAGAAGGCGAACAGCCCGAGTAGCGTCGCGAGCATCGTGCCGACGAGGACGCTCGACCCGGCAACCGTCCACCGTAGTTGCCGGTGCGAACTCTCGATCCGGCGGCGGAACGCGGTGGCCGCCTGCGTGCAGTCTTCTTGCAACTCCTCGACGCCGAACGGTGCCCGCAGGGCGTGGAAGGCGTGGTCGGGCGGGAACTGAATCGCCGTCGCCGCGACGTGGACCTCGATGCTGCCGAAACCGAACGGCGACGCGACCGGGCCGCCGTGCCCCGTCTCGGCGAGGTAGTCTTCGAAGGCCGTGCGGACCGACTGCTTCTTCGCCTCGACGCGGCGGAGCCACTCGTTCGGGTCGTCGCCAGGGCGGAAGAGCGTGTCGCACTTCGTCAGCGTCAGGTAGATCGGCAGCCCGCCGACTTCGCGGCCGTGACTGCGGGTCTTCTCGAAGCCTTCGAGGAAGAGCGCGAACTCGGCGAACAGGCCGAGCATGAGCTCACTGCTCGCAGAGGCGTCGAGGGCCAGTACGATCGCGTCGGCCGAGCGAACGTCGTTCGCAGTCGCTTCGTTTCGCTGAATCTGGACGGGATCCGAAATGATCTCTTTCGCCGAGCGGCCGTCCACGTCGCACAGCACGACGCCCGACGGCAGTACGCGGCTCATCTCGCCGGTCTTGCCGGGGGGCAGGAGGGACACCGGCGCGTCCGGGTCGGCGAAGGCGTGCAGCAGGGCGGTCTTGCCGGTGTGCGGCAGGCCGAAGAACACGATTCGCGGGGCAGCGGCCATCGGCTCAGGGCGTCTCTGGCGGCAAGTCGACGGCTAAACCGGCCGTCCTGTTGGCCCAGATGCGCAACCTCGACACGCTGGGGTGGTCATTGAAAAGCGTGTTCTGCGCCCGGTACTGGACTTCCAGATGGAGCGTCTTCGACGTAGCGTCTTTCTTCTGTTGCACCAGAGCCTTCACCTCTTCAAGGGTTCGCGGCGTGAGGTCGTCTTCCACGAGGTAGAACCGTTCGCCCTTCACGTCGGTCCCGCCGAGTACCGTGACCCGCACGCGCTCCTCGGCCGGCGGCAGGTGCTTCCGCGGCGTCGGCTGGGGTTGGGTGTTGGGCGTGGTCGGGTCGAGGGTGCCGTTGACGGGAGAACTCTTGCCGTTGCCCGTGCCGTCGCCGGTGCCGTCCCCTTCCCCGCCGCCGCCGTTGAAGACCATCATCGCCACGAGGATCGCGAGGATCAGCCCGCCGAGCATCCGGCCGATACGGTGCAGGAACGCCGGCGAGGGGCGTTTGAAGACGTACTTGTCGATCATCCAGCCGAGGATCATCGCGAGGACGTAGCCGACGAGGAACCCGCCGGCCGTGGCGAGTGCGCCCTCGATCAGCTTCGCGACCCGGACCGTGTTGAAGAACGCCAGGAGCATCATTCTTTCTGGTGTAAACGATCCGCGGGCAAAAAGAAAGGGCGGGCCGCTCGCCGTTCGACACCCAATCTGGCCTTCACCTGCCGCCCGCTCCCGTCTATACGTCCCCGCCCTCCGCACGATAGCCGAAGGTACGCCAATGCCAGTCCCGGGAATTGCCACGCTCTTGCGGCAACGCCTCCGCCTTGCCCGCCCTGCCACGCCCGCCGGCGTGCTGGGGGCGATCGCGGTGCTGGTGGTCTTCGTCGTCGGCTTCGCGCAGGGGCCGATGAAGTTCGTCGGCTCAGACTTCGGGTACTTGCCCGGCGACATCGTGGACAACCGGTTCAACCACTACGTCCTCGAACACGGCTACCACACGATCGCGGTCGGCAAGGTGAAGCGGTTCTGGAACGCACCGTTCATGTTCCCGACCCCCATGATGACGGCCGGGTCGGACCATCACCTCGCCACGTTGCCACTGTACGCGGTCCTGCGAGCCGTGGGGTTCAGCCCAGAGCACGCCTTCCAGGGGTGGTTTTTGGTGCTGTCAGCGTTGAACTTCGCGGCCGCGTACTGGGCGGCCCGCCGGTTCTCGCTCGACCGAATCGGGGCGGCGGCGGCGGCGTACCTGTTCGCATTCGGCCTGCCGGCCTTCGGGCAGGTCACGCACATCCAACTCGTCGAGCGATTCGCGGCCCCGGTCGCCGTGGCCCTCGCGTGGCGGTTCCTCTGGCAGCCGTCGCCGCGAACCCTGTTCGCCGCGAGCGCGGCCTTCGTGGCGCAGGTCTACGCATGCATGTACATCGGCCTGCTGACCGCCGTACTGATCGCGGGGCTGACCGTGGTCGTCGCACTCCTCGCCCGTCGGGAACTGCCGTGGCGAACGCTCCTCTGGCCGGGGTGGGCAGAAATCGGCCGGCGGTTGCTGGCGCTCGCGGTGCCGACAGCGCTCTTGATCGTGCTGCTCATCCCTTACGCGAAGATGACCCGTGCCACGGTCGGCATGGAGGCGAAGGACATTCTCGACTTCGTCCCCGACCCGGCAGCGTGGGTGCGGCCGCCGATCGAGTCCACGACCTGGGGCTGGATGCGCGACCGCCTACCCGACGAAGCGGCGGTGAAGTTCGTGTCGGAGAAAGCCCTGTTCCCCGGCGGCCTCGCGTTCCTCGGGTTGGGCTTCGGCCTGTTTGCACTCGCGAAGATCGGCCCCCGCGCGGGCGACTCGCCGACCTTGCTCGCGGCCGCGTGTGCGATCGTGGTGCTGCCGGTGCCGTTGATCTTCTGGCAGTTCGGCGACTGGTCGCTGTACCGCGAACTGCTCGCCCTGCCCGGCGTTGGGAAGTTGCGGGCGAGCGGCCGGGTGATTTTCGTGCTGATGATCCCGCTCGGATTGCTCGTCGGTCTGCTATTCGACGGCGTGCTGAACTGGGTCGGGCGGCGAAACCGCGTCGCGGGTGGTGTAACGGCGGTGGGCTTGCTCGCCCTCCTGGTGCTGGATCAGGCGACGCTGCCGGCCGACGCGCGAAAATGGAACGACTTCCGCTACCCGGTGGCCGCCAGCGTGACCCGGCGGACGGCCTTCGCGGACGCCGTGCGGGCGTGGCCGGGGGCGAAGTTGCTCTACGCCTTCCCCGGACCGAAGGCCGAGCCGATTTTTACGCTATTGCTCCAGGTCGACACGATGTGGGCCGCCCTCGACGTCGGCATCCCGACGGTCAACGGCTACACCGGCTACCCGCCGCCGAACTGGTTCCCGTTCGAGAATTACTGCGACCTGCTCTACTGGGTGCGGACCCACGGGGCACTGACGCCGGAAGTACTCGAAGGGCTAGCGACGTTCGGCACGCCGACCGGCCATGAAGGCGAACCGTGGGAAATGGCCTGCCGCGAGCGGTTCAAGCCGCGGCCGATCCCGTACCTCTGGCTGCCCCCCGAATGATGCTTACCCGTCCGAAACTCGCGTTGCCCCGTCTCGGCCGGCCGCGGCTGTGGCCCGCCGTTCGCGGCCCACTGTTCGCGGTGGCGGTGTTCGTACTCGCGTTCGCCGGCACGGTCCGGCCGTTCGTGGGAAGCAACTTCGCGTACCTGCCGGGCGACCTCGTCGATAATCGGTTGAACAACTTCATCCTCGAACACGGCTACCGCTGGGCGACGCGGCAGCAGAAGGAATTCTGGCACGTCCCATTCTGCTACCCGGCCCGGTGGGTGACGGCGTGTTCCGACGCGCACCTCGGCAACCTGCCGATCTACGCCGCGTTCCGATACTCCGGGGCGGGTCCGGAGCGGGCGTTCCAACTCTGGTGGGTGACGACCTTCGTGCTGACTTTCACCGCCACCGTCTGGGCGATGCGGCGGCTGAAACAGGGCTGGCTCGCCGCCACCGTCGCGGCCACAGTGTTCACGTTCGGCCCTTCGCAGATGTTGTGCATGGGCCACGGGCAACTGTTCCCGCGGTACTTCGTGCCGCTCGCGGTCGTGTTCTGGTGGGAGTTCCTGAACCGCCCGCACTGGAAGTTACTTCTCGGCACCGTCGCGTGCTGGGTCGGGCAGGTTTACTGCACGGTCTACATCGGCTACTTCCTCGGCCTGCTGCTGGTGATGATGGCCACGGCATTTGTCGTCGTCGGTCGGCCGAACTGGCGGGGGCTGTTGTGGCCCAGCGTCCGGGAAGTGGCGTTCCGGCTGGCTGTTCTGGTCGCGGGAGCGGCGGCCCTCTACCCGCAGTTGCGGCCGTACCTCGCACCGGACCACGACGTGGCGAAGCCGACGCCCGAGTTGATTCTCTCGTACCTGCCGAAGCCAATCGACTACCTGCGGGCCGGCCAACCGAGCGCCGTCTGGAGTTGGACGCGGGCCGTTATCGGCGGCGAAGACACGCCGGCCACGCCGACGTTTCACCTGTTCCCCGGGGCGGTGGCCGGGGCGGGCTTTCTGTTCGGCCTCGCCTGCCTGTTCCGGAAGTCCACGCGAAGGAAACCGGCGGCCGTGTTCACGCTGGCGGCACTGCTGCTCGGGGCGGTGGTGATGCACTACCCCGGCTGGACGCCGTACCGCGGGTTCCTGAACTTGCCACTCGCCGGCAGCGTGCGCGGCGTCTTCCGTGTCGGACTCATGATCCTCTTCCCGCTCGCGGTGGTTGCCGGCATCGCGGCGGGCCAGTTGGTGGATGCCGTTCGTCAGAAATGGGGGGCCAAGTCGAGGTGGGCCACGGTTGCCGTCTTACTCTCGCTGGTGTTGCTGGACGTGAAGAGTCATGAACCCGGCGGCCCTGAGACGGGCATCGGCCGAACGGCCATCGCGGACGCCGTCGCCCGCCGGGAAGCGCTCGCCGACGTGGTTCGGCCCTACGTCGATCCGACGAAGGTGCTGTACGTCTTCCCGCCGCCGGGCGGTAGTTTGCACGACATCCTGGTCACGCAGGTGGACGCGATGTGGGTGTCGCAAATGCTCGGCATCCCGACCGTCAACGGCTGGACCGGCCACTGGCCGCGGGACTGGTTTCAGTTCCCGACCTACTCGACGCTGTTCTGGTGGCTCGTCCCGCGGAACGGCATCCCCGGCGAGACACTGGACCGCTTCCTGATCTTCGGCACGCCGACCGGCAGCGAGGACTCGCCGATGGAGCAAGACTTCCGCTCGCGGTTCCACGCGCGCCCGTGGCCGACGGTGCCGTGAGTGGGAGCAAAACTCGGGTTCCCTCGCCCCTGGCCTTGCAGGGGAGAGGGTTAGGGTGAGGGGGAACGGCTTCACCCAATCAGGAAATGTGGGCACGGCACGCTCACCCCCTCACCCCGACCCTCTCCCCCCCGAAGCCGGGGGCGAGGGAGAAAGAATCGCCCGGCGTTCAGCCTTTCCTCATCACTTTCGCTTCTACCCGCCCGTCCGCGGCTCGATACAACCGGGGAAGACTCTACTCGCACCCTGGGAATCGGCCCGTGCCCATCCTGTACGCTTTCACGCTCTTCGTCAGTGCTTCGCTGTTGTTCATGGTGCAGCCGATGATCGGGCGGATGATCCTGCCGCTGCTCGGCGGTAGCCCGGCCGCGTGGAACACCTGCATGGTGTTCTTCCAGACGGTCCTCCTCCTCGGCTACCTGTACGCCCACAAGCTGACGGCCAAGCTCGCCCCGCGGCAACAGGTGAGTTTGCACCTCGCGGTCTTGCTCGGTGCGATCGGCGTCATGGGCGTCGCGGCCGCCCTCAGCTACAAGGGGTCGCCGATCCCGGTCGTGGAATCGCTCGCTCCGGACAACACCGCGTACCCGATGTTCGGCGTGCTGGCCCTCTTGGCGGTGGCCATTGGTATCCCGTTCTTCGCCGTGTCCACGAGTGCCCCGCTGCTCCAGCGGTGGTTCGCGTACAGCGGCCACGCCGCCGCCCGCGACCCGTACTTCCTGTACGCCGCCAGCAACGCCGGCAGCCTCATCTCGCTGCTCGGCTACCCGCTGTTCACCGAGCCGAGTTTCACGCTGGTGCAACAGGCGTGGCTGTTCGCCGGCGGGTTCGTCGTGCTGTTCGCACTGGTGGCCCTGTGCGGCCAGACCGTGCGGAAGGGGGAACTCACCGCCACCGCGAAGCCGACCACCCCGCCGGAACCGCCGCCGACCCTCGCCCGCCGCCTGCGCTGGCTCGGCCTCGCCTTCGTGCCGTCGAGCTTGATGCTCGGCGTGACCACGCACATGACCACCGACATCGCGTCGATCCCGCTGCTGTGGGTTATCCCACTGGCGTTGTACCTCGTCACGTTCATCATCGCGTTCGCGAAGACGCCGGACTGGTTCCGCCCCGTCCTCGGGAACATCACGCCGGTGGTGACGCTGTTGCTCGTGTTCGTGCTGCTCTCCGGTGAGTCGAAGATCGAGAACGTCTTCTACCTACTGTTGTTGCACCTCATCACGTACTTCCTGATCGCGCTGCTGTGCCACTCGGAGTTGGCCCGCGACCGGCCGTCGACGACCTACCTGACGAACTTCTACCTGTGGCTGTCACTCGGCGGGATGCTCGGCGGGGTGTTCAACGCGCTGCTCGCGCCGGTCCTGTTCGGCATGGCGTGGGAGTACCCCATCGCCATCGCCGTCGGGTGCATCTTGCTCCCGAAACTCGACGACGGCTCGCCGCCCCCGACGCCGGAGCGGGAGGGGCGGAACCGCCTGCTCGACTACGCCATCCCGGCGGCGATGTTCGTCATCCTGGCGGTCCTGACGGCCTTGACCACGTTCCAGACGTTCGGCCACGTCTGTTACTGGCTGGCGGAACAAACCTCGGCGGCCTTGCAGTTCGCCGGGCTTCGCATCCAACTGAAGCCCGAGCGCATCCGCGACTTCATCCTGTACGCGATGCCGGCGATGGCGTGCTTCTTCTTCATCGACCGGCCGCTGCGGTTCGGCCTGTGCGTGGCGGCCCTGCTGTTCGTCGGCTACTACCGGCAGGACACGACCGGCATCATCGCCCACGACCGCAGCTTCTTCGGCATCATGAAGGTGGAAGAGGAGGGCGAGGAAGTCACCCGCTACGGCACGGATGATGGCGACTACGAAGTCACCCAGCACATCAACCGCCGCCGCCTCGTCCACGGCACGACGCTGCACGGTATTCAATCGACCACGGAGACCGGCGTGCCGGGCTTCCTGAAGCTCGCGGGCCTGTCCCTGTCGAGCAAGAAGTTCAACAACATCCAGCTCCTCGGCGGGTCCGACCCGTGGTCGAACATCACGAAGATCGGCCTGTGGACGGCGTGGGACTACAAGAAGGAACCGCTGACCTACTACCACCGGACCGGCCCGGTCGGGCACATCTTCGACGTGACGAATTCCCGCTACCCGCGGGCCGACTTCGCGATGGTCGGCCTCGGAACAGGCTCGGTGTCGTGCTACGCCGCGGCCGGGCAGACCGTGACCTTCTACGAGATCGACCCGGACGTAAAGAAGATGGTGGCCGAAGACCGCAAGAACTTCACCTTCGTGAAGGACGCCGAGGCCCGCGGGGCGACGGTCAAGTTCGTGATGGGCGACGCCCGGTTGAAGCTGCAAGCCGAGCCGGACGTGCGGCACAAACTGCTACTCGTGGACGCCTTCAGCTCCGACTCGATCCCGATTCACCTGCTGACGAAGCAGGCCGTGGACCTGTACCTGAACCGCGTGGTGGACGACGGCGTCGTGGCCCTGCACATCTCGAACCGGTACATCCGACTGGAATTGGCCGTAGCGAAGATCGCGGAAGAACTCGGGGCGTCGGCGCTGATCTTCGAGGACAGTTGGGCCGACAACCTGCAAGAGTTCCCGCCGGGCAAGTCGCAATCGACGTGGGTGGTGCTGGCCCGCAAGCCGGAGACGCTGGCCCCGTTCAAGAGCAACAAGTACACGACGAGCTATCGGTTCGAGACGTTCGACCGCGAGCCGGAGCCGAACCGCTGGGCACCGATGCGGCTGGAGCCGCAACTCCGGGTCTGGACGGACGACTACGCCGACGTGCTGAGCATCATGCGGATCAAGGAAGTGCAAGTCGTCCGCCGGTGGTTCGGAATGCCGACGTTCGAGTGACCGGCCGCGGTCAATCGCCGACCGCGTTCAGCCCGGGCGCGGTCGCCTGGGCGTTTTCCAGCCGCGTGCGGCCGGCCACGGTGATCGCGCCTTCCTCGATCTTGAACGTGTGAATCTGCGTCGTCGGGCGGAGTTGGTCGGCGTAGAAGCGGAACAGGCCGACCGGGTTGCCGTCGTGCCGGTACCACGAGACTTCGATGTTCGAATCGTGGGCCGCCTCGGAGAGCGTGTCGAGGAGCGTCTGACAGCCGATCGACAGGCCGCCCGCCTTGAACCCGCACAGTTCGACCGCGATCACGTTCGTGTCGTTCTTCACCAGCCACGCCTTCAACTCGATCCAGATGACCGTGCTCCAGAAGCCGTGGCCGTACCGCAGGCCGAGCTTGATGTGGTCCCCTTCGACCACCACCCGCGGCGAGTGGAAGCCCTTCGGCAGCAGGTTCGCGTAGGACGTGCCCTCGCACAGGTTCTCCTGGCAAAAGGCGTTCACGTCGTCGCCGTGGAACTTCCCCGCCCAGTCGGCCTTCGACCGCACGTCGTTCTTGAGGTCCTGCACGCGCGTCATCAACCCGGACGCCCGCTCGCCGTTGTCCCACTCGGGCAGGTCCGAAAGTTTCTGGTAGAAGGTCGGCTCTTGCTTCAGCACGCTGCCCAAGACACTGCCGACGACGCCGAGCAGGAGTGTCAGCAGTCCTGCGGTCAGGACGAAGGAACGGAATCGTCGTCGCATGTTCTCACCTCCGGCGGCCCTGCCGGATTATCGGCCCGATGGTCATAACCGGCGGCGGCCGTCCGGTCAACGCGGACTGCCGCCCGCCTCGGAAACCCGGTCCTGCCGCTTCTGCCGGCTGCAATCGGCCGGGCGATTCTGGCAAACGCCGACCGGACCGGGTACGTTGGAACTGTGACACCCGACGGCCGATAAGCCAAGAACGCACCGCCACAAAAGGGGACGATGATGGCCAGCCTGCGATCAGAGATTCGGCGTTTCGCGTCGGCGTCGGTACTGGCGGCAGCCCTGGCCGGACCGGCAGCGGCGCAACAACCGGCCGAAACCATCGAACGGGCACGGCTGAACAAGGAACTCGCCGAACAGAAGGCCGCGAACGAGGTCGATACGGCTCTCGCCGACGCCGACCGCACCGCGAAGGTTTCGACCGCGAAGGCCGTGGACATCTTGAGGGCGGCCCAGACTACCCTCGCCCTCGCGACCGGCGTCGGCTCGACGAAGCGCGACGAGTTGGACAAGAGGCTCGACGCCCGCATCGCGGTCCTGCAACCGAACGGCACCGGCACGCGGCCGGCCCTCGACCCGAAGGCGGCCGAGATCAAGAAGGGACTGCGGCAGGCTTACGACAACGACTTGACCGAGGCGAAGGAAGTGGCCGAGGGGCTGCGAAAGTACGCGGACCTCAAGGACGCGGGGCGGTTGGACGAGGCCCGGCGAATCATCGCCGGGTTGGACGTGAAGTACCCGAAGAACCCGTTCGTGCAATCGGCCGGCCAGCAGAGCTACACCGCGATGCAAGTCCGGGCCGACGCGGACTACACGAAGCGGTTCGCCGACGCGATGCTCAAGAACACCCGTGAGTTGGTCGCCTCGGCCACGCCGTCCACCGGCGACGTACAGTTCATGGACGCGAAGAAGTGGACCGAGCTTTCGAACTTCCGCAAGAAACAGGACAAGATTCAACTCACGCCGAAGGAAGAGGCGATCCTGAAGTCGCTGGATACACAGGTGTCGGTGAACTTCCAGGACCGGCCGTTCGAGGAAGCGTTGCAAGACCTGTCGAACCAGCTCAACCAGGAAATCTTCATCGACAAGCAATCGCTGAAGGACGCCGGCCTCGACCTGTCGCGGGCGATCAGCTTCAAGGGGAACGTCTCGGCCCGCACGGCGCTGCGGGCACTGTTGCAGAGCAACCAACTCACGTTCTTGGTGAAGGGCGAGATGATCCAGGTCGTCACGCTCGAACGGGCCGAGAAGGAACTGACGACGCGGTCGTACTACCTCGGCGACATTGTCTCCGGCACCGGGCCGTTCGGAAACGCGATTCTGTTCGGCCCGGTGGCAAGCTACCAGCAGGCGATCGAGAACGCGAACCAACTCGTGAAGTCGATCAAGGACTCGATCGACCCGCGGTGCTGGAAGGAGAACGGCGGCTCGTGTTCGGTGACGTTCCACATGGCGAGCATGTCCGTGGTGGTGAAGGCGTCCACCGAAGTCCACGCCCTGATGGGGAACAGCCTCAACGCCAGCGCACCGAGTGTCTCGGCACCGCCGAAGAAATAAGCGGCCGGTGCTCGCTCCATTCGCACACCCCGCCAATCGGCGGGGTGTTTTTGTTTCCCGCGGTAATCTGCTGAAACTTTCCCGACTGTATCGCTCTCATCGGCTGGCGCGGATGGCCTTAATCTCCGCTTCGCTCCGACCGACGTTCGATAGGGTTTGCAACTTTGTCCTCAAGTTCTCCTGTAGCCCGATTGGCGGTCGGCCATAATGCCAAGGAAGGGAGCGGGGGGGACTACACCATGTCGGACGAATCGAAACTCGGATTGGTGGCGGGGCTGTTGGCCGTGGTCGGCGTGGCCATCTTTAACTTCCCGAAAGAGCCGCCGAAAGAGGCCGCGAAAACGCTGGCCGTCGCCGGCACGCCCACCACGCCGCCGAACCTGCCGCCGGCCGCAGTGCTGCCGGCGAAAGAATAACGGCGGATCAGACCGTGACCCACTTCTCCTCGCGGTGACTCCGCAGAATCGCCTCGCACAACTGAACCTCCCGATGGCCGTCGGCGAACGTCGCGTACAGTGGCGATTCCGACCGGCCGTTCGTCACGTCCGCGTAGACCGCCCGGTAGAGTTGCTTGAACGTGTCGGGGAACCCCTCGGCGTGGCCGCCGGGGTAGTTCGCGAACGGTGTCACGCTCGCGGTCATCAACGCCGGGTCGCGGATCAGTCGTTCGTTCGGCTTGGTCCGGTAGCCGATGTGCAGGGCGTTCGGTTCTTCCGAATCCCACACGAGCGACGCTTCCGCCCCCGCGATGTCGAACCGCAGGCAGTTCTTCCGCCCGGCCGTCACCTGCGACACGGTGAGAGAACCCTTCGCCCCGCCGCGGAACCGCAACAGCAAGCTCCCGGCGTCTTCCGTCGCGACTGGCACTTCGACGGCCGCCCGCCGGTCGCGGTTGGCCGACGCCGTGAAGGTTTCCCCGCCGCCGGTCGGCTGTTGGCGCGTCGGGTGAACCGTTTGAAGGTCGGCAAAGACGGCCTCGACTTCCAGCCCGGTGATGAAGCAGACCGTGTCGATCCAGTGCGTGCCGATGTCGGCGAACGCCCGCAACCCGCCGCCGTCTTCCGCCCGCACCCGCCAGTTGAAGTCGGTCGGGTACAGCAGCCAGTCTTGCAGGTAGCTGCCGCTAACGTGGAAGACGCGGCCGACTCCTCCGGCCCGCACCCGCTCGCGGGCTTCGAGGACCAGCGGGTAGAACCGCACGTTGTAGTTGACGGCCGCGACGACCGGCGAGGCGACCGCCAGTTTCACAAGTTCCGCACTCTCGGCTGTAGTCATCGCCAGCGGCTTCTCGCAGACGACGTGCTTGCCCGCCGCGAGAACTTGCCGGCACTGTGGGAAGTGCAGGACGTTGGGGGAAGCCAGGTGAACCACCTGCACGGCGTCGTCGGCGAGTACGCCTGCGAGGGATGCGTAGCCCTTCTCCAACCCCAACTGATCGGCGGCGACGCGAGACTTTTCAGGCGAGGAGCCGAGGATGCCGACGACGCGGTGGCCGAGGCGACGGACCGCCTCGACGTGGACCGGACCGATAAACCCTGTACCGACGACCGCCACCCCAAGTGCCTTCATGAATATCTCCGAAACTCTCAT
The DNA here is from genome assembly GCF_008254045.1 of Limnoglobus roseus. GTDB lineage: Bacteria > Planctomycetota > Planctomycetia > Gemmatales > Gemmataceae > Limnoglobus > Limnoglobus roseus. Next base: position 9,373,855 of record NZ_CP042425.1, read on the forward strand.
CGAACTTTCTGAATTCACGGCCCCATAAAGACGATACTATCGGGAATGACTACCGGAGGGGGACGATCCATGCGCACGCGATACCTGTTGGCCGCCATTGTTGCTAGCGTGACCACGACGGTGGCATCGGCTCAGACGAGCACGGGCACGTCCTCGGGGTCAACCGGCGGCAACGTCACCGGTCTGTCCGGGAATACGACCGGGGCCAGCAACTTCCAGATTACCCAGCAGCAGGCCCCCCCGACCATTAGCGGGGCGTCCGTCACCCAATCGTCCGTGGTCAACGGCACCAACGCCTTCAGCCCGTACTACGCCAGCCCGCAGTATCAAGGCCGGGCGGGCGCGACGGGCAATGACTCCCCCGGCGGCTTCGGCACGGCACTGAGCGGGACGGGCACCAGCGGCACGGGCCGCACCACGGGGACGGGGACAACGGCCTTTAGTTCCACCTCCCGGACGGGCACCACGGGGACGACGGGGACCACCGGCCGGACGGGGACGACGGGGCTGGCCTCCAGCATCACCGCCGGCGCGAGTACCGGCCTGAGCGGCGTGAGCAGCTTCGGCGGATTGACGGGGACGACAGGCCGCACCGGGACGACGGGCCGCACCGGAACGACCAACTTCGGCGGGACCACCAACAGCCAGTTGAACGGCACGGTCATCCCGCTCCCGCGGCAGATTTCCTACACGGCCACGCTGCGGATGCCGATGCCCGTGATCAATGTCCCACAACAGACGACCGAACTCCGCGGCATGTTGGACCGCTCCAGCATGATTACTAACCCTCGCGGCATCGAACTCATTACCGACGGCCCCGTCGTGGTCCTCCGCGGCAAGGTGAAGGACGAGGACGAGGCCAAGACGGCCGAGGGAATCATTCGCCTGACACCGGGCGTGAAGGACGTGAAGAACGAACTGAAATACTGATCGCGGACCGATCAACCCGTCACGCCCCGCCGGCCACCCCGGCGGGGTGTCTTGGTTTACGTACAATAGGAGGTATCCGATTCCGCACCCCAGAAGGACACCCCGCGATGGGCGGCGTTAACCCGTACATTCAGGCAGCCAAGACCCAGAAGCCCGAGCGGCCGTTCAAGGTCACGTTCCAGATGGAAGACACGGGCGAGAAGATCGAGGTGCCGGTGGACCCCGCCCAGATTCCGTTCGGCGACCACGGGTTAGAGGGCAGCCTTCTCGACATCGCGGAAGGGGCCGGGGTCGAGATCAACCACTCCTGCGGCGGCGTGTGCGCCTGCTCGACGTGCCACGTCTACGTGGCCCAGGGGTTGGAGACGTGCTCGCCTTCGACCGACGATGAGGAAGACATGCTCGACGAAGCTCCAGCCGTCACGACGGAATCGCGGCTGAGCTGCCAGTGCGTGCCGAACGGCAAGAAGGACTTGTTGGTGATCGTGCCGCGGTGGAACCGCAACGAGGTGAAGGAAGGGCACGGGTAAGTCCGCGAACGCAAGCCGCGCGGCCGTCCTTACCCCGATTCTTTCATCAGTTTCGCGAGTCGCTCAGCCAACTCTTCTTCGGCCGTCGGCGTCCACGAGAACTCCGGCGGCGGCTTGAACCCGCCCTCGGCGTTGAAGATCGCCGTCGGCACCGGGTGCAGCGACATTACGCCGAGCGTGTGCAGTTTGTGCCGCAATTCGAAGCCGTTCAGTCCGGCCACGTCCGCGAGATCGAACAGGCCCGGCGCGAAGATCGTCGGGCCGTCCGTCACCAGCACCGACTGCTCCGCCTGCACCGGCGCGTCCGCATTCCCCGGCTGGCCCACGGTCTTCAGCGTGATCCACCCCGCCATGCCCGGCTGACTGCTGTTGAGGACGAAGCACGGGCCGATGCGGATGGACTCGCTGTCGGGCAGCGGAGCGTGCCGGACGAACCGCAACACGCCGGCCTTGTCCGACACCACGAACCGCGTGTCCGAGATGCGCAGCGACTGGACGAACTTCGCCCCCGTCACCGCCTGCATCCGCAGCACGACCAACTCGCGGTTCCCGGCGTACCACGTTGCCGTGTAGTTCCCCGCTCGCCGCGGCAGCTTCGGCGGCGACGCGGTCAGGAGGGCTTCCTTCGCGTTCAACTGCGAACTCGTCAGTGCCACCGGCACGACTTGCTCGGCGGCCGTGTTCTCGGAACGGAACGCGACCCGCACGCCGACCTGCGACAGCGGCACGAGGGCCGACGCCGATTTCAGCACGAGGGCCGTCGTCAGCCCGCGGCACTGACTCGCCACGAACGTCTGGGCCGTCACCGAGCGGTCCGCGATTTGCGCGCTGACGGTCGGGTTCGTCACCTTCAACTGGCTCAGGAACTCGTCGAGGTTGAGAACGGGAATCGCCACCTCCGAGAGCAGGTGGTTCCGCCAGAGTAACTCCGCCCGCGACGAGAACGCCGGGACGGGCAGGCGGAAGTTCAGGCGGTAGCGGTGCGGGTCGCGGTCGTCCCGCCGCAGGCTCTCCGGCGGCACGGGTTCGTAGCCGGGGATGCGCAGCGTGAAGTCGCCCTTGTGCCGGGCGGCGTTGGGCAGGCGCAACAACACCTCGACGATGACCGCGTCCGCGGACGCCGGGATCGGCAACTCGTGCAACACGAGGCCGGCCGATTCGTAGCGGACGTGCACGGCTTGCGAGCCGGGCCGCCCGCGGGCCGCGGGGAGGAGGTCATTCATGAGCCAACCGAGTGAGTACTTGATCGAGTGCCACATCGAGTTCCTCCCCGGTGGCGCTCACCGGGACGGCCGAACAGACCAGACACGAGAGGGACTTTGCCACGCGCAGGCGGTGCGTGCGGTACGGTTCGTCGAACACGCCCAGCACGCGAGCGAGCGTTAGCAAGAGCGACGAGAACTCCGGCGGCCCGGCGAGCAGGTCGAGGGTTCGCATCGCGTGCAAGCCGGCAATCGCAGCAATGCTCGCCTTATTCGCGGGGATGGTCGTCTCGGCAATCGGCCCGCCGGGGTTCGCGTAGTCCGGCGGCGGGGCGGCCGGCGTGTCGGTCGGCCCCTCACGCTTCAGGTGGCTGGCGAGGCAGCCGTAGCACGGCCCGTCCGGCGAGAAGGCGTGCACCCAACCGCCGATGCCGCCGGACAGCACTTCGCCGAGCGTCCAGGGCTTGCCGTGCTGCCGCATGAGGTGATCGAAGTGAAACTTCGCCGCCTCGTTATCGACGGCACAGACACCGACGTCGCACGTCGCCACCGCTTCGCGAATCGCGTCCCGCCGGCTTGCGTCAGTAAGATCGCAGGCGAGTACGTCCACGCGGAGGTCGGGGCGAAGTTGCGTCAGCCACTCGGCCGCGAGTTCGACCTTCAACCGACCGACGGCCGACGCGGAGAACAGGTGCCGGTGAACGTTGTTCGGCTTGTACACGTCCGGTTCGACGAGCGTAACGCGGGCGAACTGCTCGTCGCGGGCCAAGAGGTCGAGAACGACGATCCCGCCGCTGCCGACGCCGACTTGGAAGAGGTGCTTGCTCATGCTGCCGCCGGTTCCTCCTGCGGTGTTGCCGCGTGTTCATGGTAGCGGCCGTTGGCAGCCAGCGGAAGTGTGGGTATGATCTCTCAGGATGAGACGAATCATAAAGGCCAAACCGACAGAGGAGTCACCATAGTCACCGGGTGGGTACACGCACCTCAATTTCGCGAGTTTTTGAGCGCCGTCTGTCACGCAATCGGCACCGAACTTGACGAACACACATGGAGTGAAGTGTGGGGATTGGTAGATCGTACGGAGTCGGGCCCGTCTATGTACGGAAGTTGCCTCAGCGGCACATGGGTCGGGTGCAAGTTGGTCGGAACAATCGAAGCACGGTGTGAATTCTCGTTTGAATCAATCGCAACGTGGATTGTCTTGAAAATTGAAGTTCCTCCCGAGGCTGAGGCAGCTATTGAGGCGGCAATGCGCGCCGGCCAATAGTGTCGAACACGAAGTTGGCCGCCCCGCTGGTAGAATCCCATCATGCTCGACCTGCACTGCCACATCCTGCCCGGCGTCGATGACGGCGCGAAGTCCCTCGACGTGTCGCTGGCGATGGCCCGGTTCTACGCCGCCGACGGCGTGACGCACGTCGTCGCCACGCCGCACTGCAACCGGTCGTGGCGGCTGTTGCGGGCCGAGGTGGTGCCGCGGGTGGCGCAACTGAACGAGGCGATCGCCGCGGCCGACATCCCGCTGACGGTGCTGCCCGGTTCGGAAATTCAGATCGTGAATTCGACGGCCTACCGCGCGGAGT